>NZ_CP130613.1:2606224-3257781 GCF_030623445.1 Pseudogemmatithrix spongiicola | reverse complement strand
GCTGTTCGGGGGGTGCGAAATGTGGAAATCCGGGTGGGGTGGCGAACCTACCCCGCGCCTGTGGATAAGTCAACGCTCGTGTGTCCGAACAAGCGCACACACACAGCGCGCCCGTTGACGTAAACCCCAGAGCGGACTACGTTTAGCGGTCTGTCCGCGAAGTGATTTCAGTTACCTGGAGCAACGATGGGAAAGCCGACGTATCGCCCGCGCAACAAGCGTCGAATCAAGACGCATGGCTTCCGCGCGCGCATGGAGACCAAGTGGGGGCGTGAAGTGCTCAGCCGGCGCCGCAAGAAGGGGCGCAAGCGGCTGACGGTGAAGCTCCCGTCGAAGTACGCAGGCGTCTGAGGCGAGCCAGCACGTGGCGTCGCCGGATCGGCTGACGCGCACGGCTGACCTCACCTTGGTCCGCCGCGAAGGGAAGCGAGTCCGAACCGCGCTGCTCGAGGTTCGGGTACTCGCTTCCCTTTTGCACGCCGGTGCCACGCACCGCGTGGGCATCGTGGTGCCGAAGCATCGGCACACGGTCGTCGAGCGCAACCGACTCAAGCGCCGCCTGCGCGAACTCACGCGGGCGCAGTGGCCCGCGCTGTTCGATGCGATGCCGCCGCGCGATGTGGCGCTCTATGCGTTGCCGAGCGCGTATGATGCGCCGTTCGACGCGCTGCGCACGGATGTCGCGCGGCTCGGCGCGAAGGTCGCGGCGCTTCCGGTGGTGGCATGAGATACGTCTTCATCTTCGTGGTGCGTGCGTATCAGGTCGTGCTGTCGCCGCTGTTGCCGGCGGCGTGCCGCTATCATCCGACGTGTTCGCATTACGCCATCGAAGCGCTCGAGAAGCACGGCGCGCTGCGCGGCGGTTGGCTCGCGGTGAAGCGCATTGCGCGCTGCCATCCTTTCCGGCCCGGGGGATTCGATCCCGTGCCGGAGCCCGTTCCCCCCGACTCTTCCCGACGTGATGGATAAGCGTTTCTTCCTTGCGATTCTCCTGACCGGCGGCGTCGTGCTCCTGACGCCAGTGCTGTTCCCGCGTCCGGAGGTGCCGGTGCCTGCCACCGTCGCAGACAGCGGCATGGCCGCCGCCGTCGCGGCGACCGGCAGCACGACGCCGAGCGCGCCGCCGACCACGGGAGGAGTGCCGACCATGGCGGCCACGGCTCCCGCGCCGGTCGCCGCGGCGGTGCCGGCGCCTGCGGCGCCGATCGAGACGCTCACGGTCCGCAATGAGCTGGCGACGTTCGCCTTCTCGACGCAAGGCGCGCAGTTCCTGCGCGCGGAGCTGCCGAAGTTCCGACGCCTCGGGGCGGACTCGGGCGGCGTGGCGCTTGGGCACGGCCGCGACGCGCTGCTCCGCTACACCATCCTCGCCGGTGGCGACACGATTCCGCTGTCGACGCTGACGTTCACGGCCACGCGCGAAGCAACCGCCGCAGGCGAGGCGCTGCGCTTCGACGCGGCGGTGGGCGCGGGGAGCCTGCGCATCGAATACACGCTGGCGGCGGACAACTACGTCGCGAACGTACGTGTCCAGGCGACGGGGCTTCCGCAGCCGGCGTTCCTGCTGACGCAGCTACCGACCGGGTTTGATTCGCAGGAAGCGGATCCGCGCGAGGACGCCAACCACTTGGCGTACGCATTCAAGACCACGGCGGGCGGTGCCGAGCGCATCGACTTCCGGAAGCCCGATCCGGGCGAGCGCCTGCTGGAGTCCGGGCCCTTCACGTGGGCCGTCGCGAAGAACAAGTATTTCCTCGTTGGCTTGCTGACGCCCGAGGGCCAGGCGAGCGCATTCGCGGAACTGCAGGTGACGGGCGCCGTGCGCGAGAACAAGGTCGCGACGCGCGCCCAAGGCGTGGTCGTCTCGCCGCTCGGTGACGCGCCGCTCGCGTTCGAGCTGTACGCCGGTCCGCAGGAGTGGGAGCGCCTGGTGGGCATGGGGCGCGAGTTCGAGAAGACGAATCCGTACGGCGGGTGGATCAGCGGCGTGGTGCAGCCGTTCGCGACGATCGTCATGCGGCTGCTGCTGTGGCTGAAGAAGACGACGGCGCTGGAGTACGGCTGGATCCTCGTCGGCTTCGGCGTGGCGATCCGCCTGCTCATGTGGCCGCTCAACAGCCGGATGATGCGCACGCAGATCGAGATGCAGCGCATCGCGCCGCTGGTCCAGGAGGCGCAGAACAAGCACAAGGGCGATCCCGAGAAGCAGCGGCTGGCCGTGATGAAGGTCTACCAGGACCACAATGTGAGCCCGTTCGCGGCGCTCTCGGGCTGCCTCCCGATGCTGCTGCCGATGCCGATCCTCATCGCGTTGTTCTTCGTGTTCCAGAACACGATCGAGTTCCGCGGCGTGAGCTTCCTGTGGCTGAGCGACATCTCGCTGAAGGATCCGTACTACATCCTGCCGCTGGCGATGGGCGCGTCGATGTACGCGCTGTCGTGGCTGGGCATGCGCAACGTGCCGCCGAACCCGCAGACGAAGATGATGTCGATCCTCATGCCCGTGATGATGACGGTGCTGCTGATCAACTTCGCGTCGGGCCTGAACCTGTACTACACGGTGCAGAACCTGGCCGCGCTGCCGCAGCAGTGGCTGATCTCGAACGAGCGCGCGAAGGCGGCGACGACCACGGTGGCGTCGGGTGGGGGCAGCGCGCGCAAGCGCTGACCGTCGCGACGCCACGATCGTCGCGCTGGCCACGCCGCCCGGTCGGGCGGCGCTGGCCGTCCTCCGGATAAGCGGGCCCGAGGCGGGCGCCATCGGCGCGCGCATCGGCGTTCCCGCGGCGCTCACGCCGCGGCGCGCGACCCGTGTGCGCCTGCACGCGGTGGACGATGCCGCCAGCATGCTCGACGACGCGCTCGCGACATGGTTCGTGGCCGACGCCTCGCCGACGGGCGAGGACCTGCTCGAGCTCTCGCTCCATGGTGGCCACTACGTGAGCACGCAGGTGCTGGCCGCGCTGGTCGCCGCCGGCGCGGTGCCGGCCCTCGCGGGTGAGTTCAGCGAACGCGCCGTGCGCCACGGCAAGATGGACCTGCTGCAAGCCGAGGCGGTGGCGGATCTCATCGACGCGCGGTCGCAGGCGATGCACCGTGCCGCGCTGGTGCAGCTCTCGGGGGCGCTGTCGCAGCGTCTCGAGGCGTTGCGCGATGCGCTGGTGCAGGTCGAGGCCTTGCTCGCGTACGACATCGACTTTCCGGACGAGGACGACGGGCCGCAGCCCCGAGCGCGCGTGACCGCCGCGGCGCAACACGTGCTCTCGGCGCTCGATGCGCTCGGAGCAACGCTGCCGATGGCGGAGCTGGGCCGCGACGGCGTGCCGGTGGTGCTGGCCGGCGCGCCGAACGCCGGGAAGTCGTCGCTGTTCAACGCGCTGCTGGGCGACGCGCGCGCCATCGTGAGCGAGATTCCCGGGACGACGCGCGATGCGCTGGAGGCGTTGGTGGACGAGCGTCCGTATCCGTGGCGCCTGGTGGACACGGCAGGATTGCGCGACACGGACGACCGGCTGGAGCGGCTGGGGGTGGAGGTGAGCGCGCGGTGGTTGGCACGCGCCGGCGTGGTGCTGGTGTGTGCGGACACGGATGCCGCGCTCGACGCGACGGCGAGCGCAGTGGGCACCGCGACGCGTGCGCGCCAGGTGCTGGTGCGCACGAAGGCGGATGCGGCACCCAGCACACGCTCCGACGTGGTGTCGGTGAGCGCGCGCGAGGGCCGTGGACTCGACGCGCTGCGCGCGGCGGTACGCGCGGCGGTGTCGAGTACGCATCCGGCACCTCCGGAAGATCAGCCGATCGTCACCCGCGCACGGCACGCCGCCGCGATCGCGGCAGCCCGCGGAGAGGTCGCGGCGTTCGTGGCGGCGTGGGAGGCCGACGCGTTGCCGGCGCCGGTGGCGGGTACGCATCTGCGCGCCGCCATCACCGCGCTCGAGGACCTGACCGGCGCGATCGACATCGAAGACGTGCTGACGCGCGTGTTCCGCACGTTCTGCGTCGGGAAGTGACGGAAAGAACGACGCGCGGCCGGCCCCGGAGCCGGTCGCGCGCGTTCACCTCAGCGGTTCGCCCGTTCGATTATGCTGTGCGAGCGGCCGCGTCGGCGAAAGAGGTAAGTTCGCGGGCCTCGGCCCGCAGCGCCCAGGCGATGCCGTGTTCGGCGATCGCGGCTTCGACCATCTGGGCGCCGACGAAATAACCGGCGCGCTCCGGCAGCACGTGACGTTGCACCGTGCGTGCTTCGTCGCTCATGCCACCGGAGAGCCAGCGCAAGCGGAGGCCGAGACCCGCCCGGTCGAGGTCGTCGGCCACCGCGCGCGAGAGCACCGCTTCGAGTTCACGCACCCGCGCGAACTGGCGACGCTGGAATCCATAGTACTCCCAGGGCGCGTGCCCCGGGCTGACCATCTTGGAGGCCTGCACGGCGAGTCCCTCGTTGACGAGGTGCTCGCGAAGGGTCGCGACGCGACCGGTCTCCCAATAGCTGTAGAAGCCGCTGGCGCCGGCGACGGCGCGCCGCATCTCGGCGCGGCTCTGCGGCGAGGTGTAGCGCACGCAGTGGGCGATCTCGTGCGCGAGCCACATCGGAATGAGCTCGGGGTCGAGGCCTAGGCCGCGCGTCTGCGGGTTCGCGATGCTCGTGAAATGTTCGAGGCACACGAACGCGATGCCGCGTCCGTTGACGACGAGCTCGCCGGCGTTGGCGGCGCCGACGCCGGCCATGAGGACGACGTCGACGGTGGAATCGATGTTGAAGAGCTCGGTGCAGGCGGCCTCGGCCTGCTTGGCGAGCGCAACGACGTCGGTGCGCTCGAGCATCGCGCGGAGATCGCTGCGGTCGGCGCGGACGGTCTCGCGGACGACGTCCTGGAAGTGCGGTCCTGCGGGCTCGATGACGTAGTTGTGCCAGTACGCCGCGAGGATGGGACGGTTGGCCTCGAAGTACCGATGGTACGCTGCGACGGGATCGACGCTTTGGAGCGCGGCGAAGAAATCCGGCAGCAGATTGATGAGCATTCGGTGGGGGCGAGGCGAGATGCGTGCAACGTGGGGGGACCGAACCCGCGCGAACGATACGACTATTCGTGATTCCAGACAAGAGGACGTGTGTCGAAGCAAACGATGTGCCGACGCCAATCATCGCGCAACGTGCGCGCCGTCACACATCGCGTGGCGGCGCCCGTCGCTCAGCGCGTGCCGAACAAGCGGTCGCCGGCGTCGCCGAGTCCGGGAAGGATGTAGCCATTCGCGTTGAGCTCGCGGTCGAGCGCGGCGGCGAAGATCGGGACGTCGGGGTGCGCCGTGCGCAGCCGCTCGACGCCCTCCGGTGCGGCGACGAGGCAGAGGAACTTGATGCGCGTCGCGCCCGCGCGCTTGAGGGAGCTCACCGCACTCGCCGCGCTGCCGCCGGTGGCGAGCATGGGATCGAGCAGGAAGAAATCGCGCTCGGCCGCATCGCCCGGCACCTTGAAGTAGTAGTCGACCGGCTCGAGGGTGTCGTGGTCGCGGTAGAGGCCGATGTGTCCGACGCGCGCGCTTGGCACGAGCTTGAGGATGCCCTCGACCATGCCGAGGCCGGCGCGCAGGATGGGCACGAGCGTGAGCTTCTTGCCGGCGACGCGCTGGCAGGTTGTCGTTTCGAGGGGCGTGTCTACCTCGACGGGCGCGAGCGCGAGATCGGCCGTGGCTTCGTAGGCCATGAGCATGGCGATCTCGTCGACGAGTTCCTTGAAGATCTTCTTCGGCGTGGCCTGGTCGCGCAGCAGCGACAGCTTGTGCTGCACGAGCGGATGCGAGACGACGGTCAGGCCGGGGAGCGCGGGGGTGGTCGGCATACGCGAGAAGGTAGTAGCTTCGGACGCATGAAAGAATATCAGGCGGTGATCCATCGGCTGACGCGGCACCAGCGCGAGGACGAGGACGCGCTGACGGATCTGCTCAACGAGCGCAGCCGCGGGGGGTGGACGCTCGCGACGATGACCCAAGACGGCCAGCGGCTCACGCTGGTATTCGCGCGCGAAGCGCCGGAGCGCTGATGCGCCTGCACTTCAGCGGGGCCGCGCGCGAGGTCACCGGGTCGTCGCACCTGCTGCAGGTGAAGGGGCACTCGATCCTGCTCGACTGCGGGCTGTACCAGGGCCGCCGCTTCGAGGTGCGGGAGAAGAACCGGGAGCTGCCGCTCGCCGCGACTCGCATCGATGCGGTGGTCCTGTCGCATGCGCACATCGACCACGCCGGTCGGCTGCCGTACCTCGTGAAGCAAGGGTTCCGCGGACCGATCCACAGCACGGTGGCGACACGCGACCTCTGCGAAGTGATGCTCGCCGACTCCGCGCACATCCAGGAGAAGGACGCCGACTTCCTGGCGCGACGGAAGCGGGAGTTCGTGGAGCCGCTGTACGCGCTCGGGGACGTGTCGGACGCGCTCACGCAGTTCCGGCCGCATCGGTATCACGAGACGTTCGAGGTGGTGCCGGGCGTGAAGGCGCGCTTCGTGGACGCCGGACACATCCTCGGGTCCGCGTCCGTGGAACTGGAGTGGGAAGAGGACGGTCGCGTCCGGCGCCTCGGGTTCAGCGGGGACATCGGACGGCACGGGCTGCCGATCATCCGGGACCCGGAGCCGCTCGAGCGGCTCGATTGGGTGATCATGGAGTCCACGTACGGGGACCGCGAGCACGAGAGCATCGCCGGCGCGCGTGACGACCTGGCGCGCATCGTGACGGGCACGGCGCAGCGCGGCGGGCGCGTGCTGATCCCGGCCTTCGCGGTGGGACGCACGCAGGAAATCCTCTACGACCTGCACGCGCTCGCGCGGGCCGGCCGTATCCCGCGGATTCCGATCATCATCGACAGTCCGCTCGCGAACGAAGCGACACAGGTCTTCCGCGAGAACAGCCAGGAGTTCGACACGTCGGAGCCCCTGGTGCGGCACACGAACGGGAACGGCGGCTCGCTCTTCGACTTCGACCTCGTGCAGTTCACGCCGGACGTGGAGGACTCAAAGGCGATGATGCGGCGCAGCGGGCCGATGATCGTGATTGCCGCATCGGGCATGGCGGAGTCCGGCCGCATCCTACATCACCTTGCGTACAGCGCGTCGGATCCGCGGTCGACGGTGCTGATCGTCGGGTTCCAGGCGGAGCATACGCTGGGCCGACGCATCGTCGAGCGACGGCCGATCCTCAAGATCTACGGCGAACCTGTGGAGCTGCACGCCAAGGTCGCCGTCATCAACGGTTACAGCGCGCACGCCGACCGCATGGAGCTGCAGCGCTGGTTGGATACGGTGCGGGAGACGTCCCCGAACCTCGCCGATGTCTTCCTGGTACACGGCGAGCCGCATGCGCAGGACGCCTTCTCGGCGCAGCTCGCGGAGCGGGGTTACCGCGTGCAGGCCCCGTTGCGCGGCGCCGATGTCACGCGCTGACGCGGCGACGCGGATTCTCGAGGCGGCGGCGACGCTAGGTGCGGCGGCGGGCGTGGCGGCCCTCTCGCTGCAGGGTGTGGCCAGTGCCGCGGGGGTGAGCAAGGCACTCGTGCTGTATCACTTCAAGGGCAAGGAACAGTTGTTGGCGGCGCTCGCGGAGCGCTTGGTGGACGAGGACACGGCGTCGCTGGATGCCGCTGCCGGGGCGGCAGACCCGCTCGAGGCCTGGCGTGCCGTGGCGGGCGATGCCACACGCCGCGCGCGCCGCGTACTGCTCAGTGGCCTGCTGCACGACGCTGCGCTGCGTCCGCAGGCCGGGAATCTCGCGGCGCCGCGGGCCGCCGCCGCCAGCCGACTCGCGGCGGCCATGCTCCGCGCGGCGGCGCTGCGGCCGCGGATCGCGCCCGCGCTCGTGGGACGCGTGCTCCTGCATCAATTGGACGGCATGGCGACGGCACCCACGTCGACCGCGGAGTTGACGGCCGACCTGGACGCGTCGGCACTCGCGCTGCTCGGTCTCGGTCGCTGACGCGCCCATGCCTGCGGGCATGGTGACGGGGTATTTTCCGGGATGGCTTTCCGCGCTTGGTCCGTGCGTCGTCGCGTCGCTCTCGCCCTCGGGGTGATTGCGGGCCTCTGGCTGACGTCAGCGGCGACCGTGCTGTACGCGGCCATGCACGATGAAGCGCAGCCTGCGCAGGCGATCGTCGTGCTGGGAGCGGCGCAGTATCGCGGCAAGCCGTCGCCCGTACTGCGCGCGCGACTCGACCATGCAGTCGCGCTGTTCCAGCGTGGCATTGCGCCGCGACTCGTGCTGACCGGAGGCATCGCCGAGGGCGATACCGCATCGGAAGCCGCGGTGAGCCGACTCTACGCGCTCGCGGCCGGTGTGCCGGACTCGGCGATCTTGCTGGAGAACGAGGGCCGGACGACTGGCCAGTCGCTCGCTGGCGTGGCGCGGCTGCTGCGCGCGCGCCGCATGGATACGGTCGTGGTCGTCTCCGATCCCTTTCATGTGATGCGCGCCGAGGTGGTCGCGCGGCGAGAGGGACTGACGGCGTTCAGCTCGCCGACGCGGACCGACGATGCCTGGGCGCGGCTGCTGCGCCAGCCCGGCTACTTCCTCGGCGAGACGGTGAAGGCCCCGCTGGCCCGTGTGGTCCAGTGGTGAATCCCCGCAGGGACGGAGAGCGAGTGCAGACGGAACAACCGAACGCCGCCGCGGACACCGAGGACTTCGAGTTCGCGGCGTTGAATGAGGCGCGCAACTATCGCCAGGCGCTGATCGCGGAATTCACGCCGTTCCTGCGTGGTCGCGTGGCCGAGGTGGGTGCGGGAATCGGGCAACTGACGGCGGAGCTTGCTCGGGTCCCGGGCATCACGCAGCTGACGGCCGTGGAGCCCGAGCAGCGGTTCGCCGAGCGGCTGCGGCGCGAACAGCCGGGGCGCACGGTCATCCATGGGACGGCGGCAGACCTGCCGCTGGACGGCGGGTGGAACGCTATCGTGAGCGTGAACGTGCTGGAGCACATCCGGGAGGATGTCGAGGAGCTGCGCCGCTGGCGTGCGTTGCTCGCGCCGACGCGCGGGCACCTCTGCCTCTTCGTGCCGGCGCGACCGGAGCTGTATGCGCCGATCGACAAGGACTTCGGGCACTTCCGGCGCTACACCAAGCCGGGGCTTCGCCGTGCGCTGACGGACGCGGGCTTCGAGATCGTGCGGCTCGACTACTTCAACGCCGTCGGCTACTTCGCGTGGTGGGCCTCCTTCGTGCTGCTCAAGCAACGGGGGTTCAAGGTGGCGTCGGTGCGGTTGTTCGACCGCGCGATCTTCCCGTGGGTGCATGCCTGGGAGCGCCACGTGCTGCGTCCGCCGTTCGGACAGAGCTTGCTGGCGGTGGCGCGTGGCTGAGCCGACGCTGCACCTGCCGATCGCGACGCACACGCTGGCCAATGGCCTGCGGGTGGTGCTCTCCGAAGACCACGCGACGCCGATCGTAGCCGTGAACCTCTGGTACCACGTGGGGTCGGCGAACGAGCGCGAGGGTCGCACGGGGTTCGCGCACCTGTTCGAGCACATGCTGTTCCAGGGCAGTGCGAACGTGGGGGCCAACGAGCACTTCGAGCTGGTGCAGCGCGCGGGCGGGACGCTCAACGGCTCGACGTGGCTCGACCGCACGAACTACTTCGAGACCGTGCCGGCGCACCAACTCGAACTCGCGCTGTGGCTCGAGGCCGACCGCATGGGACGCCTGCTGCCCGCGATGACGCAGGAGAAGCTCGATACGCAGCGTGACGTGGTGAAGAACGAGCGGCGATGGTCGGTGGACAACCAACCGTACGGCACGTGGTGGGAGCGGCTGCCGGCACTGTGCTTTCCCCCGACGCATCCGTTTCACCACTCGTTGATCGGGTCGATGGACGACCTCTCGGCGGCGAGCCTGGATGACGTCGCGGAGTTCTTCCGCACGTACTACACGCCGGACAACGCCGTGCTGAGCATCGTGGGCGACTTCGAGCCGGCGGCGGCGCTGGCGATGGTCGAGCGGCACTTCGGCGCGATTCCGCGCGGCGCCGGGCGCCCCGCGCTGCCGCCGATGACGCTGCCGCCACGCTTCGGCGAGTGGCGTCGCGCCGTGGTGGAAGACGAGGTGGCGGCGGCCCGCACGTTCCTCGCGTTTCGGATCCCGGCCTGCGGGACAGATGCCTGGTATGCGCTGGCGGTGCTCGCCGCCGTGCTCGGGACGGGCGAGGGCGCGCGCCTGCCGCGGGCGCTGGTGCGCGAGCAGCGTCTGGCGAGCGATGCGGGGGCGTTCACGTTCGACCTGACGAAGGGCGCGGACCTGCTCATCTGCGACGTGACGGCGCGGCCCGGCGTGCCGGTGGCGACGGCGCTCGAGGCGCTGGTCGCGCAGATCGACCGGTTGCGCGCCGAGGGCGTGACCCCGGCGGAGCGCGACCGTGCGTTGGCGCTCCTCGAGGCGAGTTGGCTGCTGCAGTTGCAGTCGGCCGGGCAGCGGGCCGACAAATTGTCGCAGTTCGCTACTTATTATGGCGACGCCGCCCGCCTCAACACCGAACTGGGTCGGTATCGCGCCGTCGACGCGGCGGCGCTCCATGCGGCGGCGCGCGACTGGTTGGGCGAGGATAACCGCGCGAGCCTGAGCTACGTGCCGAAGCCTGCGGCGCAGGAGGCGGCGTGAGCGTGGCGTTGCGACCTGCGCCGGGCCAGGTGCGCTCCTATCGGTTTCCCGACACCGACGAAGCGACGCTCCCCAACGGCCTTCGGGTGATCGTGGCGCGGATGCCGCGTCTGCCGATCGTCACCGTACTGGCGTTGGTCGACGCCGGCGCTGTGGATGATCCCGAGGGGCGCGAAGGCCTGGCGGCGCTCACGGCCCGCGCGCTGGCGGAGGGTAGTGGCGCGCTGGATGGCGCGGCGATCGCGGATCGCTTCGAGGGTTGGGGCACCAGCTTCGATGCGTCGGTGGACTGGGATTCCACCGTGGCCCGGGTGACGGTGACGCCGTCGCGGCTCGAGGCGGCGTTCGGCTTGTTTGCCGAGGTGTTGCGGGCCCCGGCGTTCCCGGCGGCGGACGTGGCGCGCAAGCGTGACGAGCGCCTGGACGATCTCACGCAGCTACTGGCGGAGCCGCGCGGCCTGGCTGACGTGCGCTTCACCGGCACGCTGTTCGCCGGGGCGCGATACGGCCGGCCAATCGGCGGAAGCGCCCGCAGCGTGCCGGGGCTCGACGCCGAGATGCTGCGCGCGTTCCACCGCGCGCACTACGGACCGCGCACGACGACGCTGTTCTTCGTCGGCGACATCACGCTCGATGCCGCGGTCGCGTTAGCGGAGCGCGCGATGGGTGATTGGGCCTCGGACGCGCGCGCGTCGCGGCGTGCGGCGTCTGCGGCGCCACAGGCGCGCGAGACGCGTCGCACGCGGATCATCACGAAGGCGGATGCGCCCCAGTCCGAGCTGCGCGTGGGCCATGTCGGCATTGCCCGCGGGCATCCCGACTATCTCGCGATCGTCGTGATGAACGCGATCCTTGGCGGCCTGTTCTCGTCACGCATCAACCTCAACCTGCGTGAGCGGCACGCGTTCACCTACGGCGCGAGCTCGGGCTTCGACGCGCGCCGCGCCGCCGGACCGTTCGTGGTGAGCACGGCGGTGAAGAGCGAGGTGACGGATCGCGCGGTGCAGGAGATCTTGCGCGAAATCGACGCGCTGCGCGCGGCACCGCCGTCGGCCGCGGAGCTGTCGTTGGCGACGGAGTACTTGGCCGGCGTGTTTCCCATTCGTTTCGAGACGACGGCGGCCGTCGCCGGCGCGCTGGCGGGCGCCACGGTGCACGGGCTCGGGGCGGACTGGTTCCGCACGTATCGCGACCGCGTGCAGGCCGTGACGGACGCCGAGGTGCATCGCGTGGCGCGCGAACAGCTCGACCCGTCGCGCCTCCTGGTACTGGCGGTCGGCGATCCCACGGCGATCGCGGCGCCGCTGCAGGCGCTGGGGCACGGTGATTTCGCCGTGCTGTCGGCGACGGACGATCCATCGGAGCAGCCATGACTGAGCAACCCGGCCGCTTGGGCGGCGAGCGGCAGTGGCAGTATCGCTTCCTCGATGCACACGTCGATCGTGTGCGCTATCCCGATGGCAGCGCCGGCGAGCAGGTGCTCATTCACCATCCGGGGGCGGCGGCCGTCCTGCCGGTGCTCAGCGACTTCGATGGGCCGGATCCCCAGGTGCTCCTGATCAAGCAGTATCGCTACGCGACCGACGGCTATCTGTGGGAGATTCCCGCGGGCCGCCTCGAGCCCAACGAACGTCCCGAAGACTGCGCGCGACGCGAGCTCCTCGAAGAAGTCGGATGTCGGTGCGAACGTCTGGTGCCGCTGACCGCCATCTGGACCGCGCCGGGGTTCACAAACGAGAAGATCCATCTGTTCGCAGCCACCGGGCTGACGCAGGGCGAGTCGGCGCGCGAGGCCGATGAGTTCCTGGAGGTCCACACGCTGCCGATGTCGCGCGTGCTGACCATGATTCGGGACGGCGAGATTACGGACGCCAAGACCATTGCGACCCTTCTATATGTAGCGGGCTTCGACGGTGTCCTTCGTGGGTGACACCGGTGTGCGCGGAAGAGGACGAACCGCCCGCATTAAGCCCGCATTAAGTGTTGTGAAATAACGACTTAGCTAGCGCTTGGGGTTTGGCACGCCCCCTGCACTTCCTATCGGCGGGGAAGCACCCACCGAGATCTCCACCACGAGGAGAGTATGGGAAGCGTCGCGCTGAAGCTGCAGGACATCGGCACCGGCTATACGTCGCTGGTCGAGCTCAAGAAGCTTGATGATGGCGCGTTGGTGTCCGCATACATTCGCGGTCAGAGCCGTGCCTTCGACGTCCTGGTTGATCGCTACCAGAACCGCCTGCTCAACTTCATCTACCGCACGGTGGGGGACCGCGAGCGCTCGGAAGACCTGGTGCAGGAGGCTTTCATCCGCGTGCACCGGCACATCGCGCGCTTCGACGGGGCGAAGAAGTTCTCGACGTGGATCTATACCATCGCGTCGAACCTGGCGAAGAACGAGCTCCGGAACCGCTCGCGGAATCCGCTGGTGCTCTTCCAGACCATGACGCAGGGCTGGGACGACGAGGAGCGTCCGCTGGAGTTCGAGGACACCTCGATGGCGCCGGATGAGCTGTACAAGAAGCGCCACGTGCGCGAGCAGGTGGAGGCGGCGGTGGCCCAGCTGCCGGAGCATCACCGCGAGGTGTTCGTGCTCCGCGAACTGGAGGGCCGCTCGTACGAGGAAATCGCGGAAATCACGCACTGCAACCTCGGCACCGTGAAGTCGCGCCTGAACCGGGCGCGGGCGAGCTTCGCCGAGATCATCGGGCCGGCACTGCAGTAGGCACGGAAGGGGGGTGGGACCTCCGAAGGCCATGCATGTCCGGAACGCGGGGCGCCCTCCAGGGTATCGGAGGGCGTCTCGTCATTTGTACCGGCCTTCACCCGGTGCATCCCCGCCACCGCCCGGTCCTGCCCATGCGCTGCTCCGATTTCCGTCCCCAGCACCTCGCGTGGCTTGCCGGTGAACTCCCGGGGAGCGAGGCGATGGCCATGCGCGTGCACACGGATCGCTGTGCACGGTGCCGCCGCTATGACCGCCTGCTGCGCATCGGGCTCCTGCAGGCGCGCAACGCGACGCCGCTGCAGGTGTCGTCGGACTTCGCCACGCGGCTGCATGCGCGACTGCACGCAGAATCCGCCTCGGCACCGCGAGGGGAAACGCCGCTCGGAGGCATCGCCGAGACGGCTATATTGCCAGCCTATGGCCGCCACCAGCTTCAAGTCGCTTCGGACGGCCCTCGAGACCGGGGGCTTCGACCCGGTGTACGTCTTCCACGGTGCGGATGACCACCTGAAGGACGAATGGGTGCGCCTCGTCATGGCGCACGCCGTCGACGAGAGCACGCGCGACTTCAACTGCGACGTGTTGCGCGGTGCGGAGCTTGAGGTGAGTGGGCTGTCCGCGGCGCTCGAGGCGCTGCCGATGCTGGCGGCGCGGCGGCTGGTCGTGCTCCGCGACCCGGGCGCAATGAAGAAGCCGCTGCGCGAGCGATTGGAGCGCTATCTCGCCAAGCCGGCACCCGAGGTCGTGCTGCTGCTCGTCGTGCCGAGCACGGCGACCAAGTTGGATCCGTGGCTCGCGAAGGCCGGCAGCGTCTACGAGTTCAAGGAACTCGAAGGCGAGGAACTCGCCAAGTGGATCGCGAAGGAAGCCAAGGACCGCTGCGGCGTAGCGATCACGGCGGCTGCGGTGGATCGCCTCGCGGGCTACACGGGGAGCGATCTCCCGATGCTCGCCGGCGAGCTGCGGAAGCTCGCGGCCTACGTGAACGGCGGAACGATCGACGAAGCCGCCGTCGAGGCGATGACGGGCGTGCGGCCCGGCGCCACGCTCGCGGACCTGCTGGACCGCGCGGCGCAGCGCGATACGACAGGCGCGATCGCAATCGTCCGCGATGTGCTGGCGCAGCCGAAGCAATCCGGCGTGACGACGGTGCTCGCGTTGACGGCACAGATGCTGGCCATCGGCTGGGGCTGCGCGGCGCGCGCGCGCGGGATGTCGGCGAGCCGTCTCGAGAGCGAGTTCTTCACGTTGCTCAAGGAAGGTGGCAGCGTGTACACCGGCCGTTCGTGGGGCGACGCCGTGAAGTGCTGGGCGCGGGCCGTGCCGAAGTGGAGCGTCGCGGACGTGGTGCGCGCACTGCCGCACCTCCATGCCGCCGATGCGACGCTCAAGGACACGCGCATCTCGAGCGAAGAGCAGGTGATCGTCTCCCTGCTGCTGGCGATCACGCCGCCGAGCGGCGCAAAGCGCGCGGCGTGATGGCTACGGCTGGTTGGGGAGCGTCGCGGCGGATGTGGCGTGCACTGTGGCCCGGTGTGGTCGGCCTCGTGTTGCATGCGGCGCTCTCGCCGCTGCCGGTACGCGCGCAGGGGACGCCGACCGTCACGCGCGCGGAGATCTATCGCCGCGCGCAGCGCCTGGTGAACGACGGCTACGGCACCGAGGGGCGCGCCCTCGTCGACTCGCTGCTCAACGCCACGGCCCCGCGCTCGGCAGATGAGGCCGAGGTGCTGTTCTGGCGCGCGACGCTGGCGGAGAACTGGGATCAGGCCCAGCGCGACTACATGCGCGTGATGCTCGAGCATGAGCGCTCGGCGTTCGCGCCGCGGGCGATGCTGCGGCTCGCCCAAGGCGAACTGATGCGCGCCGACACGGCGGCCGCGTTGCGGTACCTGGAACGCAGCGTGCTGGAGGCGCCCGAGTTCACCGACGCGAAGACGCTGCGCGATCGCATCGTGGCGGCGCGGCAAGCGGTGCAGGCGCCTGTCGCGGCGCCCCCCGCACCGAGTGCCGCCGCCGGCACGATGGCGTGGTCGGTGCAGATCGCGGCGTTCCCGACGGCGGGCGAGGCGGCGGCGTTCGCCGCAGAGATGCGGGCGCGTGGGTACGAGACGCGCGTCGATGGGACGACCGCGCCGTTCCGGGTGCGCTTCGGCTACTACGCCTCCCGCGGTGCAGCGGCCGCCGCGATGGAAGCCTATAAGGCGAACGCGCGCGCGGATGCCTTCCTCACGCAGGTGCCCCGCCCGTGAAAGCCAGCGGCGAGACGCCGTTGATGGCGCAGTACCGGGAGATCAAGGCGCGGCATCCCGACGCGATCCTGTTCTTCCGGATGGGCGACTTCTACGAGATGTTCTACGACGATGCAGAAGTCGCCGCGCGCGTCCTCGGGCTCACGCTGACGTCCCGCAACAACGGCGGCGCCGCCGAGGTGCCGCTGGCCGGCATCCCCGTGAAGGCGGCGAACGAGTACCTGCGGCGCTTCGTCGCGCAGGGGTTCCGCGTGGCCATCTGCGAGCAGGTGGAGGACCCGAAGCTCGCGAAGGGCATCGTCAAGCGCGAGGTGATCGAGACGATCACGCCCGGCGCGGCATTCAGCGACGACCTGCTCGACAGCGGCCGCAACAACTTCCTCTGCGCCCTCGTGCTGCGCGCGGCGTCGGCGGGTGGCGCTGCGCCGGGCGGACGGGGTGCGCGTGCGGACGCCGTGTACGTCGGCATTGCCGCGGCGGATCTCTCGACCGGTGAGTTCCGGCTCGTCACGACGACACGCGCCGATGCCGATGCCGTGCTGGCACGCCTCGCGCCGCGCGAAGTCGTGGTGCCGTCCGCGGAGGCGCAGGGCGCGGCGGAGCTGGACGCCTTGCTGGCGCCGCTCGGCGCCCTGGTGACGGCGCGTCAGCCGTGGGAGTTCGACCACGAGCGAGCCGCCGACGCGCTGACGCAGCAGTTTGCCGTGGCGTCGTTGGAAGGCTTCGGCGTGCAGCCCGACGACGCGCCTGCGCTCGGCGCCGCGGGCGCACTGTTGCGCTACCTGCGCGAGGTGCAGCCGAGCGGCGTGCCGCATCTCGCGCGTCCGGTGGTGGAGCGGCCGGGCGGCGTCATGCCGCTGGACGAGATGACGCGGCGGAACCTCGAGCTGGTGGAGTCGCTGCGCGGCGGCGAGGACACCGCGGGCACGCTGCTGTCGGTGCTCGACCGCACGCAGACGCCGATGGGCGCCCGATTGCTGCGGCAATGGATCCTCGCACCGCTCACCGATGTGGCGGCGATCGCGGCACGGCTCGATGCGGTGGACTCGCTGCACGCCGATGGCCCGGCGCGCGCGGCACTCCGCGAGACGCTCGATGGGGTGCGTGACGTGGAGCGGTTGGCCGGCAAGGCGGCGGCGCAGCGCGCGACCCCGCGCGAGCTGCGCGCCCTCGGCGATTCGCTCGCGCGCCTGCCAGGCGTGCTCGCCGCGCTGCGGCGCACGCGCTGCGGCGGCGTGCTGGCGACACTCGTCGATGGCTGGGACGACGCGGCGCCGTTGGCGGCGCGCATCCGCGACACGCTCATGGAGCGTCCGCCGCTCTCGTTCGGCGAGGGCGAGACCATCGCGGCGGGCCAGGACGCGGAGCTCGATGACCTGCGCGCCGTGGCGACGGGCGGCAAGGATGCCATCGCCGCGCTCCAGGCGCAGGAGCGGGAGCGCACGGGCATCACGTCGCTCAAGGTCGGCTACAACCGCGTGTTCGGGTACTACATCGAGATCACGAACGCGCATCGCGACAGCGTGCCCGCCGAGTACCAGCGGCGGCAGACACTCACCGGCGCCGAACGCTACGTCACGCCGGCGTTGAAGGACTTCGAGGAGAAGGTGCTGGGCGCGACCGAACGCATCGAGGCCATCGAGCGCCGGGTCTTCGAGGCCCTGCGCCGCGAGGTCGGGCAGGCGATCGCGGGCTTGCAGGCGATTGCGGTGCGGGTGGCCACGCTGGATGTCTTCGCGGCGCTGGCGGAAGTCGCGGCGCGCGAGGGATACGTGCGGCCGGCGGTGGACGACGAGGCCGTGTTGGAGATCGTCGGCGGGCGGCATCCCGTGGTGGAGCGCATGATGCCGCGCGACCAGTTCATCCCGAACGACGTGGCGCTCGCCCCCGATGCGCGGATGATCATCCTCACGGGCCCGAACATGGCGGGCAAGAGCACGATCCTGCGGCAAGTCGGCTTGCTCGTGCTGATGGCGCAGATGGGCGGCTTCGTGGCGGCGGCGTCGGCGCGGGTGGGCGTGTGCGACCGCGTGTTCACGCGCGTGGGCGCGAGCGACAACCTCGTGCGCGGCCAGTCGACGTTCATGGTGGAGATGGCCGAGACGAGCGCGATCCTGCATAGCGCGACGGCGCGGTCGCTGGTGCTGCTCGACGAGATCGGCCGCGGCACGGCGACCTGGGACGGCCTGTCGATTGCGTGGGCGGTGAGCGAGCACCTGCACGAGCGGGTGCGCTGCAAGACGATCTTCGCGACGCACTATCATGAGCTGACGCAGTTGGCCGATGAATTCGTATCGGTGCGCAACTATAACGTGGCGGTGGAGGAGGCGGGGGAGCGCATCCTGTTCCTGCATCGCCTGCGGCCGGGGGGCGCGGACCGCTCGTACGGCATCGAAGTCGGTCGGCTCGCCGGCTTGCCGGCGCCGGTGATCGCGCGGGCGCGGGCGCTGCTGAAGGTGCTCGAGGGCGAGCAGCTGGTGCCGGCGCTGGCGGGTGGCGCGCGGCGCGCCGCCGCAGCGGCGCCGGCCGGCGACCAGCTCGCCCTGTTCAGCGGGCCGGACCCGTTGGTGGAGCGCCTGCGCGAGGTGGATGCGAACGGGCTCACGCCGCTGCAGGCGCTGGCCCTGCTCGCCGAGCTCTCGGCGGCTGCACGCGGTGAGGTCCCGCCGCCGTCGGGGCGGGCGTAGATTCGAGGGATGCGGCGCGCGGCACGTTTCCGCGCACCGCACCCCCCAACATCCGCCTGCCATGTCCGACCAACATCCGCGCCACAAGACGCCGTACGCGCACGTGCTCGACACGATTGCGTGGACGCCGCTCATTCGCCTGAACAAAGTCACCGCCGGCATCCGCACGCCGGTCTACGGCAAGGCGGAGTTCTTCAATCCCGGCGGATCGGTGAAGGACCGCATAGGCCTGCCGATGATCGAGCGCTTCGAGGCCGAGGGCAAGCTGAAGCCCGGCGGCACGATCGTCGAGGGCACCAGCGGCAACACGGGCGTGGGCCTGGCGATCGCCGCGGCGCTGAAGGGCTACAAGTGCATCTTCACGATGCCTGACAAGATGAGCCAGGAGAAAGTGCGGCTCCTCAAGGCCTTCGGGGCGGACGTCATCATCACGCCGACGGCGGTGCCGCCGGAACATCCGGACAGCTACACGTCGATGGCGAAGCGCATCGCGAAGGAAACGCCGGGCGCAGTGCTGGCCGACCAGTTCTACAACCAGGCGAATCCCGAGGCGCACGAGGCGACGACGGGTCCGGAGCTCTGGGAGCAGACGGACGGGAAGATCACGCACTTCGTGGCGGGCGCCGGTACGGGCGGCACGATCACCGGCGTGGCGCGCTACCTCAAGAAGAAGAACCCGAAGATCCAGATCGTGGGCGCGGATCCGGTGGGCTCGATCCTCGCCGAGGTGTGGCGCAGCGGGGGCAAGACGATGCCGCAGGGTGCGCCGTACAAGGTGGAAGGCATCGGGCAGGACAAGGTGCCAGGCACGCTGGATCTCGCACTCGTCGATGACTTCATCACCGTCAGCGACCGCGATGCGTTCACGATGGCGCGGCGGCTCACGCGCGAGGAGGGCCTGTTCGTCGGTGGTAGCGCGGGACTGATCGCGCACGCGGCGCTGAGCGTGGCCCGGCGCGTGAACGACCCCGATGCCTGCGTGGTCACCGTGCTCTGCGACACGGGCGAGCGCTATCTCTCGAAGCTGTTCAACGACGAATGGATGCGCGAGAACCAGTTGCTCGATGCGGAGAAGGTGACGCTCGGCCAGTTGCTCGCCGCGAAGGGTGGACAGATCCCCGCGCTCGTGAGCGCGCAGCCCGGACAGCTCGTGCGGCAGGCGCTCGGCTTGATGCGCCTGCATGATGTGTCGCAGTTGCCGGTGATGGACGGCGCGGCCTGCGTGGGTTCGGTGAGCGAGCAGGTGCTCAGCGTGCGCGGCCTCGAGGATACCAAGGTGCTCGACAAGACGGTGAGCGACGTGATGGAAGCGCCGTTCCCGATGGTGGACGCGACCACGGCGGCCGATGCCGCCGTGAAGATGCTCGGGCGGAACAATCCGGCCGTCCTCGTGCGCGACCACGGCACGGTGCAGGGAATCCTCACGCGCAGCGACCTGCTGCAGTTCCTGATGGCGCGCTGACGTGAAGATCCTGGTCTTGCTCGGCGGGAGTTCGGCGGAACGCGAGGTGTCGCTTTCGAGCGGCACGCGCGTCGCCGCGGCACTGCGGGAGCGCGGGCATCAGGTGACGGAGGCGGATCCGCATCCGGATCCCTTTGCGGTGCTGTCCGCGGCGAAGGCTGCGGACGTGACGTGGCTGGCCCTCCATGGCGGCGCCGGAGAGGACGGGACCATCCAGGCCCTGCTCGACCTCGCCGGGATCCGCTACACGGGAAGCGGCGTGTTGGGCAGCGCGCTCGCGATGGACAAGGACCTCTCGAAGCGACTCTTCCGCGCCGCCGGGGTGCCGACGGCGGAGTGGCGGATGCTCGATGCGGCGACGCAGGTCCGCTGGCGGGAACCTGCATACGCCGCCGAGACGTTCGCCGCGCTGGGGCCGAAGGTGGTGGTGAAGCCGTCGAAGCAGGGCTCGACGGTGGGTCTGTCGATCATCGAGGACCCGTCGGCCCTGCCGGCGGCGATCGCGCTGGCCTTCGAGCACGACGATGAAGTCATGCTGGAAGCCTTCGTGCCGGGCCGGGAGCTGACCGTGGGGGTGCTGGGGGGGACGGCCCTGCCAGTTGGCGAAATCATCCCCAAGCACGACATTTACGACTACGAGTGCAAGTACACGCCGGGGATGGCGGAGGAGCTGTTTCCGGCGCCGATTCCCGATGCGGTTCGCGACGAGGTGCAGCGGTTGGCGCTCCAGGCCTACGCTGCGTTGAAGCTTCGGGGCTGCGCGCGCGTGGATTTTCGCTATGACCCGAGTGGCCGCCTGTTCTGCCTCGAGGCGAACACGTTGCCGGGGATGACGGGCACGAGCTTGGTCCCACAGGCCGCACAGGCGGCGGGGATCGGGTTTCCCGAACTGTGTGAACGCATCGCGCTCGAAGCCGTGCGCGGGTAAGGAGGAGAGGGCATGACTGCAGGAATGCCGATGGCCGCCGCACTCGCCGGAATCCCGGCGGGCGTGCAGGCGTTCGGGCCGTGGGCCGGCCGCCGCCAGCTGTTCGTGCGCTTCGCCGGCGAGGCGGAGACGGCGACGATGTATCTCGCGCCGGCGCTGATCCGCGAGCTGCAGCGGCAACTGCAGCGCTCCGCGTTCCACTCGGTGGCGATCAGCGGGCGCGACCCGCTGGGCAGCGTGGCGTTCCTCAAGGCGGCACTGGACGGCGCCAAGCCGACGGTGCCGGTGATGCTCGACACGGATGGCATGCGACCGACCGAACTGCCGGCGCTGCTGGGGCAACTCGCCTTGGTGCAGGTGACCGTGGAGTTCGGCGGCGGTGAAGCGGCGTTGGATCGCGCGATCGAGACGCTGAAGGTCGCCGCCACCGGCGGCGTGGCGCATGCCCTCGTGCTCATCCCGCGCGAGGACACCTCGGACTCGATGCTGCTGCGGCTCGTCGAGGAGGCGCATGCCGCCAGCGCGGCGACGCAGATCGTGATCCATCCGCCGGTCGGCGAGAACGCGGCGGTGTTGGATCGCCGCTGGGCGTCGTTGCTCGAGCAGGCGATGGCCGTGCATGCCGACACGCGGTTGGCGATGCGCATCGCGCCGCCGTCCGGGCTGCGCTGAGGCGATGCGCGTGGCGGAGCGTCCCACCGAGCGTCCCATGGAGCGCGCACCGCTGGTGCCGCCGGCGACGTTCGCGCTGGTGGCCACCTTGGTGGGCGTGCACTTCCTCCGGTGGACGGTGCTCCGGCCCGAAGTGTTGGTCGAGGCGCTGGCCTTCCACCGCGGCGACCTGGATGCGGGGCGCTGGTGGTCCGCGGCGACCTACTCCCTCGTGCAGCCGAGCGCGACGCTGTTGGCGCTGGCGGTGTACGTGCTGCTCGTGTTCGGTCCGCGCCTCGAGCGCATCTGGGGGCCGCGGCGATTCGTGGGATTCGCAGCGTTCGCCGCGCTGGGCGGATGGATGGTGCACCTGTTCGTCGGCGGCACGGCACCGCTGCTCGGCGCAACAAGCGTCGCCCTCGGCGTGTTGGCGGCGCATGCGCTGCGCTGGGGGGCGGAGGAACGCATCCTCGCGGGCGGGTTCACGGTGCGCGTACGTTGGGCGGCGGCCTTCGTGGCGGCGGTGCTGCTGTTGACGGCACTCCAGGAGCCGATCGGCGGCGGCGGCGCGGCGTTGGCGCATCTGGGCGGCCTGGGCGCCGCGTGGCTCTTCACCCGCGCGACGCACGTGTTGCTCGTGGAGCGGATCCGCGATGGCGTGTCGGCACAGCCGGACGAGCCGCCCGAGGATCAGCCGCCGCGGGCGATCCCGAAGAGTTCGCCGCGCGCGCGCGGCCAGCGCGAGACCATCGACGACGTGGTGGCCCGCAGCAACGCCGCGGCGGCGCGCCGTCGCGCCGACCCCGAGCGCCCGGCGTTGCCGCGCGCGGCGGGGGAGCCCGCCGTGCCGCCGACGGTGGACGCAATCCTCGACAAGATCCTCACGCACGGCCTCGACGGACTCACCGACGAGGAACGTCGCATCCTCGATGACCACTCGCGCCGCCTGCGCGATTCCTGACCTGCCATGCCACAGCCGGAACTGCTTGAGACCTTCCCGAACCCGTACGCGGACCGGGACTACGAGATCTTCATGACGACGCCGGAGTTCACGTCGCTCTGCCCGCTGGGCGGCGTGGAATCCGATGCGGCGGAGCTGGCGCTGCTCAAGGGCGGCGCGCCGGATTTCGCGACGATCAACATCACGTACGTGCCCGACGCCGTCTGCCTCGAGCTGAAGAGCCTCAAGCTCTATCTCTGGAGCTTCCGCAACGACGGCATCTTCTACGAGCGCGTCGTGAATCGCATCCTCGACGACCTCGTGGCGGCGGCGCAGCCGCGCTCGATGAAGGTCGTCGGCGACTTCAACGTGCGCGGCGGACTCAAGAGCATCATCTCGGCGGAGTACCGGAAGCCGCGCTAAGGCTGCGCCGGAGCGCGGCTCACACGGGTGAGATTGCCCCGGAGCTCCAGCCGATGCTGCCGCGCCGGCCCGCGCCCCATCGCGGGAAGGTCCCGAAGAAGCGCGCCGACGCACTCCGTGCGGCGATCTCCTGCATCACCGCCTCGGCGCGCTCGTCACCGACCTGATGGTCGAACTCGATGAAGAAGCGGTAGCTCCAGGGTTCGCCGGTGGGCCGGGACTCGAGGCGGCGGATGCTCACGCCGTGCGTGGCGAGGGGTGTCAGCACGGCGAGCAGCGAGCCTGGGGCGTCGCCGGTGGTGACCATCACCATGGTGCGAGCCGGCGTGCCGTTGGGCAGCGGCTGGGGCGCGCGCGAGAGTGCGAGGAAGCGCGTCTGGTTATCGGCGCGGTCCTCGATGTCGGCGCGAAGCACCTTGAGGTCGTAATGCAGCGCCGCGCGTCGGCTGGCGACCGCCGCAAATGCGGGATCGGCGATCTTCGACACGTCCATCGCCGCACCTGCCGTGTCGTACGACGGATGCACCTCAAGCTGCGGATTCTCGGCGAAGAACTGCTGGCACTGGGCGAGCGCGACGGGGTGACAAAGCACGCTGGTCACCTGCTCGAAGGTCGTCGTCGGTGGGCCGAGGAGGCAGTGGTGCACGGCGACCACCGTTTCGGCGACCACGTGCAGGCCCGGCATCGCGGAGATCGCGTCGTGCGCACCGGCGATGGAGCCGGCCATGGTGTTCTCGATGGGCAGCACGCCGCGGTCGGCCACGCCCGACGCGACCGACGCCGTGACGTCGGCGAAGTCACGGTACGGGAGGCGCTGCACATCGCCGCCATAGAGCTGCTGGATGGCCTCGTCGGAGAACGAGCCCAGCTCGCCCTGGAAGGCGATGCGCAAGCGCGCGCGGTCGCTCACGGGCGCGCGAGCTCCTCGACCGGCACGACCGTGACGGGCCCGAGGTTCAAGGCTTCGATGCCGGCGCGGACCTTCGCGAGGTCGCCGACCACGATGACCGTTGCCGCATCGTCCGGCACGTAGCGACGCGCCACACGCTGCACGTCGGCCGCGGTCACCGCGTTCACGGCGGCGACGTACTCCTGCAGCCAAGCGAGCGGCAAGTTGAACAGCGCGAGCGCCGTGACTTGGCCGGCGATCTGCGCGGTGGACTCGAAGTCACCGGGGATGCCGAGCGCGATGAACGCCTTGGCGCGCGCGAGCTCACCCTCGCTCACGAGCGTGTCGCGCAGCGTGCGGATCTCCCGGAAGAACTCGACGAGCGAACTGTCCGTGACATCCGTGCGCACGTCGGAGCTGGCGACGAAGGCGCCGGGCAGCGGTCGCCACTGGAAGCCGGAGCTTGCGCCATAGGTGTAGCCCTTGGTCTCGCGCAGCGTGGTGTTGAGGCGCGACGAGAAGGACCCGCCGAGGATGGTGTTCATCACCTGGATGGCCGCATAGTCCGGCGTCGTGCGCTCGAGGCCGGGGGCCCCGATCATGATGACGGACTGCGCGGCTCCCGGCTTATCGACGAGGATGACGCGGCGCGCCGGGCTGCGCGTCGCCGCGACGAGGACGGGCGCGGGCCGCCGCTCGGCTCCACGGATGGCCCAGTTGCCGAAGCGCCGGTCCAACTGACTGCGCGCCTCGGTCTCGTCGATGTCCCCGACGACGGTGAACGTCGCGCGGAGCGGGCGGTAGGCGCCGTCATGGAAGGCGCGCACGACGGCGGAATCGAGCGCGGCGGTGGAGGCGGAGTCGCCGCCGAGGGACTGCCGGTACGGGTGGCCGGCCGGGAAGAGCGCGCGATTGAACGTCATCGTCGCGAGCGTGCGCGGCTGATCCCGCTGCTGCAGCAGGGCGGCGAGGCGGAGGTCGCGCTGCCGGCGCACATCGGCGGCGGCGAAGGTCGGGCGCAGCACGACATCGGCCATCAGGTCGAGCGCGGCGTCGAGATTGCGCTTGGCGACGCGCAGCGTGATGCTGGTGTTGTCCCAGTCGGCGTTGGCGGAGAGCGTCGCGCCGAGGTAGGCGAGTTCGCTCTGCAACGCGTTGGCGTCACGCGTGCCGGCGCCTTCGCGCACCATCGTGGCGACGAAGCTCGCGAGGCCGGGCATGTCGTTGTCGAGGCGGCCGCCGCCGGCGAACTGCAGCGTGACGTGGACGAGCGGCAGCTCGCGTTGCTCGACCACCTTGAGCGCGGCTCCACTGGAGAGGCGGCTGGCGCGCACGCTGGGAATGGTCAGCGTGGGCGCGGCGCCGAGCGTGGGCGGGCGCGTGCGGTCGAAGGCCGGCTGCTGCGCGTGGACGGAGACGAACGGCAGCGCGAGCGCGCTGAGGATCAGGAGGCGGGCGCGGGTCACTGCGTCACCCTCGGCGTGGCGGCGAGATTGGTGCGGCCCTGCGGCACGACGGAGAGCGTGACGCGGCCGGTGAGGAGATACTGCCGGACCACGCGCGAGACATCGGCGGCGGTGACGCGGCGATAGCGATCGAGATCCTGCTGGAAGTAGTCGGGCGTGCCGGTCGCGTAGTAGTACGCGTTGAGGCGATCCGCCTTGGCATCGACGAACTCGAGGCCGTTGAGGAATGACGCCTCGATGCTGTTCTTCGCCTGCTCGAGCTCGCGCGCGGTGGGCGGCTCGCTGGCGAGGCGGCGCAGCTCGGCGTCGATGACGCGCGTCAGGGAATCGAGCGCGATGCCGGGGCGCGCCGTGGCGACGACCTGGAAATCACCGTCGAGGCGCTTCGACGAGTTGAAGGCGCTGGCGTTGGTCGCGAGTTCGCGCTGGAAGACCAATGCCTGGGTCAGGCGCGAGTTGCGCGCGCCGGCGAGGATGTACGCGGCGACGTCAAGCGCGGCATCGTCGGCGGAGAACTCCGGCACGGCGTGCCAGGCGAGGTAGACGCGCGGCAGCTGCACGCGGTCTTCGAGGACGATGGTCGTGTCGCGCAGCGTGAAGGGCGCCGGGCGCGGGCGTTCGATGGCCGGTCCGCGCGGGATCTCACCGAACATCTGACGCGCGAGGGCGCGCACGGAGTCCACGTTCACCGCACCGGCCACGACGATGCTGGCGTTGTTCGGCGTGTAATAGGTGCGGAAGAAATCCTTGACGTCCTCGAGCGATGCCGCCGAGAGATCGGCCATGGAGCCGATGGTGCTCCACGAGTACGGATGGCCCTTGGGATAGATGGCCGCAACGAGATGCTCGAAGGCGAGGCCGTAGGGCTGGTTCTCGTAGCTCTGCCGCCGCTCGTTCTTCACCACGTCGCGCTGGAGATCGACCTTGGGCGCGTCCATGGTCTCGAGCATCCAGCCGAGGCGATCCGCCTCGAGCCAGAGCATGAGCGGCAGCGCGGAGGCCGGGCCCGACTCGTAGTAGTTGGTGCGGTCGGGATTCGTCGACCCGTTGTTGTTGGCGCCGGCCGCCTCCAGCAGGCGGTCGAACTGGGGATACGGCGCGTTCTTCGAACCCATGAACATGAGGTGCTCGAAGAGATGGGCGAAGCCTGTGCGGCCCACCTTCTCGTCGCCGGAGCCGACGTGGTACCAGACGTTGGTGGTGACGACCGGTACGCTCGGATCCCGGTGGATGATGAGCGTGAGGCCGTTGGGCAGGGTGTCGACCGTGACGGGCACACGGAGCGGGCCTTGGGCGGCGAGCGAGGAGCTCAGGGCCAAGGCGGCGATGGCGGAAGCGAGGTGGCGCATCAGCGACGGAGGACGGGAAGGCGAAGGCGGCATCATTGGATGCAGGTGCCGCGGGGATTGGGGCGAGGTCTGTCGACTACCAGGCGGGCGGGGCGATCGGCGATGGCCCGCGCGAGGTCGCGCGTGAACGACGTCACCCGGGCCAGCTTCTCGAAATCAATGTACTGCACTTCGTCGGTGACCTGGTGGTAGTCGGCGTGACTGCCGGTGGTCATGAACACCACGGGAATCCCGTGGCGGGCGTACATGTAGTGGTCGGAGCGGCAGTAGAACTGCTCAGGGTGTCCGGGTGCGTCGTACTGGTAGTCGAAGGCCCAGCGATAGCGCCCGCGTCGGTTGACCTCATCGATCACGTCGCCGAGTTGCGACGACAAGCGGCGGGCGCCGATCAACTGCAGGTAGCGCGGCCCAGCGCCGCGTTCCTCGCCGCGCCCCCCGCGGCCGATCATGTCGAGGTTCACCTGCGCGACGATGCTCTCGCGCGGCACCGTCGGATGGTCCGTGAAGTGCTCGGCGCCGAACAGCCCGCCTTCCTCGCCCGTGTGCCAGACGAAGAGGATGGAGCGTCTCGGGCGGGTGCGTTCGGTGGCCATCGCGCGCGCCACCTCGAGCAGGCCCATGGCACCGCTGCCATCGTCGTCGGCGCCGTTGTAGATGGAATCGAGCCGCGGCGTCGGGTGCCGACGACGTATCGAGTCCATGTTGACCCGGACGGAGGCGTACACCTCCGGCGTGACGCGTCCGCCGGCCGCGAGTTGGGCGCGGCGGAGCCCGAGGTGGAAGGCTCGCAGCGAATCACGGTCGACGGGCCGTCCGACGCCGACGTGGTCGCTGTGTGCGCCCAGCGCCACGTATTCGGCGCGCAACACCGGATCGCTGCCGGGCAGGATTGCGACGACATTGAAGGTGGTGGCGGTGTCGAGCGCGGTGCCCAGCAGCGGGACGCGTTGCAGGAAGCTGCCGCTGTCGCCGGCGGGTTCGAGGCCGAGGCGCCGGAGCTCGGCGGCGATGTAGGCGGTCGCGCGGCGGTGGTCCGCGGTGCCTGTCATGCGGCCCCGCATGGAATCGTGCGCGAAGGCCTCGAGTCTCGTGCGGAGCGCCGCAGGGGTCATCGGCGCCGCCCGGCGCGACTGCGCAGCAAGGATGGGCGGGACAAACAGCGCCGCCGTCCACAGGGCGGCGAGGAGTCGGAACATGCGGGGTGGCGGGGCCAAGGTGAGGGGGGCCACGCGGCCCCGTCCGAGTAATAAGACGCGCGGGGGCGCTCAGGAGTTGCGTCCTTGAGTGCGCGCCCCAAGGTGTTTAGCTTTCAGGACTTACGGCCAGATAGCTCAGTTGGTAGAGCAGCGGACTGAAAATCCGCGTGTCGTCGGTTCGATTCCGACTCTGGCCACTGGATCGACCAAGAAACGCGGGGGCCGGCTGCTGCCGGCCCCCGCGTTCGTCTTGGGGTCCTACTGCGGCGTCCGCTGCCGCCGCCACTCCAGGGTGACGATCACGACCAAGATCGTGATGGAGACGGCGCTGATGGCGCACCAGGGGCAGAAGGTACGGAGCTTGTAGAACTCCGCCCACTTGAGCCGCAGGGTGAAGAGGAATGCCGCGTAGACGAGGGCCATCTGCGTCAGCGCGAAGGCCCGCAGGTCCTCGAAGCGCGGAAGGCTGCCGATCGCGGCCACCAGGAACAGCGTGGAGTAGCCTACGGCGCCGATGAGCGCGACGTCGACCCCGAAGAAGTAGCTCCAGGGGCTGTATTGGACGATCTGGCAGCCGCCGCCACCGCCGCAGGCGAGCGCGCCGGCCTTTCCGATCTTCCAGAGATGCAGATAGGTGGCCACGAAGGCGTTCACCAGCGCGAGCAGCGCGACGCACTGGCGCCACGACAGCCCAAGGATGCCGCGGCGCGGCTCGGCGTGAACGGGGGAATCCATCGTCGCGTAAGTTAATGCCGAACGATGCGCGCGCCCCCATCCTCACGCCGCGTGCCGTCCCACGTCTGGAGACCGCCGATGTCTCGTTCCCCGTCCTTCCGCCGCGCGACGCCGATCGCGACCGCGCTCGTCACCTTCGCGGCGGCGCTGATGGCCGCGTCCCCGCTGGCCGCGCAGTCGGCGCCCGTCGCGTTCACAAACGCCACCGTCCTGACGATGGACGGCGATCGCCGACTGACCAACCACACCGTCATCGTACGCGACGGCAAGATCGCGGCGCTCGGGCCGAGTGCGTCGACGCCGGTGCCGGCGGGTGCGCAGCGCATCGACGCGCGCGGCAAGTTCCTGATGCCGGGGCTCGCGGAGATGCACGCGCATGTGCCGCCGGGCAACCCGACCCGCGAGCAGCTGGAGGACATCATGTTCCTCTACGTCGCGAACGGCATCACGACGATCCGCGGGATGCTGGGCGCCCCGTACCAGATCTCCCTGCGCGACGAACTTTCGCGCGGGAGCATGCTCGGGCCGCAGTTCTTCCCGGCGGCGCCGTCGCTGAACGGCAACAGCGCGCCGACGCCCGAGGCGGCCGTGGCGCTGGTGCGGCAGGCGAAGGCGACGGGCTACGACCTCGTGAAGATCCATCCGGGCGTGAGCCGCGCGACCTGGGACGCCGCCGTGGCCGAGATGCGGGCGCAGGGGCTCACGTATGGCGGGCACATCCCGTTCGACGTGGGCATCGTGCACGCCATGCAGGGCGGTATCGCGACGATCGATCACGTCGACGGCTATCTCGAGGCTGCGGTGCGTGACTCCTCCGTCTATGCGCCGGGCAACCAGCTGGGTGACATCATCGATGCCGTCGACCCGGCGAAGTTTCCGCAGCTCGCGCGGATGGCGCGCGAGCGCAGCGTGTGGAACGTGCCGACCATGTACCTGTGGGAGAACTTCTACAACGACGCCACGCCGGAGGAGCTCGCGGCGTTGCCGGAGATGCAGTACGTGTCGGCGCAGCAGGTGACGGCGTGGATGAACCAGAAGCGGGGTCGCGCGCTGGCCGACGAGAACCAGCGCATGACGCCGGCGCGCCGGGCGCGGTACCTGGCGCTGCGTCGCGAGATGCTGAAGGCGCTGGCCGATGCGGGTGCGCCGTTGCTGATGGGGACGGACTCGCCGCAAATGTTCAACGTGCCGGGCTACGCGCTGCATCGCGAGCTGCAGGTGGCGCGCGCGGCGGGGCTTTCGCCGCAGCAGGTGCTGGAGAGCGGCACGCGGAACGTCGGGCGCTACGTGCGCGAGAGCCTCAAGCGCGACGGAAGCTTCGGCACGGTGGCCGTGGGCCAATGGGCCGACCTCGTGCTGCTCGATGCCGACCCGACAGCCGACCTGGCCAATCTCACGCAGCGCCACGGCGTCATGGTGCGTGGGCGCTGGGTCTCGGCGACGGAGATCGCCGAGGGGCTGGAGCGCATCCGGCGCAAGCACGCCGCGGCGCGGCAGGGGAACTGACGATGGCCAACTGGCTGAAGCGCATCACGCCGATCATGCTCGTGGACGAGATCGAACCCTGCCTCGCATTCTGGGATGCCTTGGGGTTCGAGAAGACCGCCGAGGTGCCGCACGAGGGGCGGCTGGGGTTCGCGATCCTCGAGAAGAGCGGCCTGGAGATCATGTACCAGACGCGCGCGAGCGTGGCCTCGGACGTCCCGGCGCTGTCGGACGCGCCGGGCGGCGGGACGTTCCTGTTCCTCGAGGTGATGGATCTCGACGCGACGATCGAGGCGGTCGAAGGCGCCCCGATCGTCTTTCCGCGCCGCAAGACGTTCTACGGCATGGAGGAGATCTGCGTGCGTGAGCCCGGCGGGAACGTCGTGACGTTCGCGATGGCCGTCAGCGACTGAGCGTCAGGTCCCGAGCTCGTCGAGGCGCGGGTTCACGATGGTGTTGTAGATCGAGCCGAAAGTGAAGCTGAGGCCGACCGAGCCGCCGATGCGGAAGTTGGTGGCCAGCGCGCGCTGGCGGGTGAGCACTTCCTCGTCGCTGGCGCCGCCGCGCCGCAGGTAGAGCTGGTCGTTGACCTTCGCGGCTTCCCCGCGCAGCTCGACGGCGAGGCCGCGCGTGAGGCGCACCTGGGCTCGCCCGTTGAAGCTCACGTTGTAGAGCGCGGCGTCGTGCAGGAAGTGCGTGTACCGCAGCGCCGCGTCGAGCGTGCCCCACTGCTGGCGTGACTCGCCCGAGAGGATGGCGCGCGCGATGGGACGCGTCTCGGCCACTTCGTCGAAGATGGTCGTGTCCCGGTAGTCGAAGTGGCGCGCGCCGAGGGCGAGCGCGGCGATCAGCTGGCGCGAGGTCGCTTCCTTCCAGGGATACACGTTGTATTCCGCGGAGACGTCGATGCCGGCGAACGCATCCTGGTTGCGGAAGTCCGAGCGGCCGCCGGTGCCGCGCGTGCCGACCGACCAATGCTCGGTGACGCTGCGGACGACGCGGGCGGACATATCCGACGAGCGGAGGATGTAGGTGGGTTCCGTGCCATCGGACAGCGTGAACGTATTCGCGCGATATTCCTCGTACAGGTTCAGCGAGAGCTTCCAGAGCTCCGTCGTGCGACTGATGTTGACGCTGCCGTTGATGTTGTACGAGGAGTTCAGGGTCTCGGCGTTGCCGCTGCCGTTGGCGCGCAGGCGGTACACCCAGAAATTCCAGGGATCACGAATGACGCTGCCGATGCCGCCGTCGGGCACGGTGGGTGCGTCGTAGCGCACGGAGAACGGGCCCGTGTCGCTGACGCGCACGGCGAAGGGCAGCAAGCCGATGGTGAGCACACGCGCCATCTCACGCCGGCGCATCTCGTCGGTGCTGTTCGGTGCGATCGTGGCGCGCAGGGTGTCGCTGCGGGCGGCGAAGGCGGCGCGGCCGAGCAGCGCAATGGTGTACTCAGTGCCGCCGGCGGCGGTGCCGAGGCCGGTGATCAGCGCATGCACATCGGCGTCGAGCCGATCCTGCGTCCACAGGACGAACGGCAGGTTGGTGACCAAGTAATTGCGGTCACAGCCTCCCGTCGGGCAGTCGAGGAAGACGCGGAGGCGGGGTTCGGAGGCCGGCTCCGGCCGCGGCGCCGCGGCGCTCTGGGCGGCGGCGGGGCTGGCAAACAGAAGCAGAACGCCCAGCACGGCGGGTGCCAGGCGCAGCAGACGGGGAAATGCGGACATTGTACCGTGTCTACGCACTCGCGCCCCGTGGCGTTGGCGGTGTCTCGTCACGGCGACCGGACGTACACCCGGCGGTACGCCGCCGGCTCACTCGGCGTCGCGGAGTCCGAGGCGGATGATGCGCTCGAGCAGCTTAGGGTACGCGACACCGTCGAAGTTCGCCGCCGACGCGAACTCCTCGTGCTCGGCGATGTCGGGATTCGGGTTCGCCTCGAGGAAATACGGGCGGTCCTCGGCGTCGAGGCGGAAGTCGATGCGCGCGTAGCCCGTGAGCTCGAGGATGCGATAGATGCGCTTGCTGTCGTGCAGCAGGCGCTCCTCGACGCCCGGATGCAGCTCCTGCGCGGCCCGGATGACGATGCCCTTCTTGGTCTGGTAATCCAGGTCGTGTTTTGCCTTGGCCGTCGCGATCAGCGGCTCGCTGGGGTCGCCTTTCTCGGCGACGAGCTCCCAGGGCGTGAAGGCGCGCAGGCGATCGTTGCCGAGGACGCTGACGTACAGCTCGCGGCCATCGATGAACTGCTCGGCGATGGCATCCGTGCCGACGCGTTCGTGGATGAAGCGCACGCGCTCCGCCAGCTTCTCGTCGGAATCGACGATTGACGCCTGCGAGATGCCCGTCGAGGAGTGCTCGATGAGCGACTTCACGATGAGCGGGAAGGCGAGGTGCCGTGGGCGCCGCACCTTGCGACCGATCGGGAAGACCGCGAAGTCCGGGGTCCGGATGCGATGGTAGTGCAAGAGCTTCTTGGAGAGCGCCTTGCCGCGCGAGAGCATGAGGCCGCGCGGGTTGCATCCGGTGTAGGGCACCTTCATGAGCTCGAGGAACCCGACGACGTTGTGGTCGTTGGTGGTCTCGCCGTGGAACTCCTCGAGCAGGTTGAAGACGATGTCGGGCTTGAGGACGTCGACGGCCTCGCGGATGGGACGCAGCTCCCACTGCACGCCCAGGACATGGACATCGTGCCCGAGCCGGCGAAGCGTCGAGATGACGTCGATCTCGGTCTTGATCTCGAACGCTTCCTTCGGGGTGAGCGAGCTCAGCACGTCGGGCGGCGCGAGATCCGGGTGCGTGAGCACGAGGATGCGCAGCTTCCTCATACGGCGATCCAGTCCCGCCGGCCCTGTCCGACGAGGAAACTCATGGTACGCGCGGTGAGCAGTACCATGAAGTCGGTGAGCAGTTGCCGTTCGGGGCCGACGACGCGGAGCTTGAGTTCGCGAGCGCGGCCGATCATGTCCGTGAGCACTTGGTCGAGCGAGAACTGGTATTCGCCGGTCCAGCGGGAGACGATGCGGCGGATGTCCGCGCGATGCGTCCGCAGGAAACCGGCGGCGGTGGGCTTGTGGCGGTGACGAGGGTCGCTGGAGAACAGCCGCAGCAAGTCTTCGTCATAGTGCGGGGGATACTCGACCGAATATACCGCGCGGCGGTAGGTGTAATGCTCGAAGAGCGTGGTCTTGATCGAGCGCAGCGGATCGACCACCTCGCGGTTGCGGGCCTTGGGCACCGTCCCGGCGATCTCGGCCATCAAGCGGTCCACATACTCGAGCTTCTGCAACGCGGGCCAGCCGGCATAGCGACGCTTCCAGTCGCTGCGCGGCTTGAGCCACACCGCGAAGGTCTCGGCGAAGTCTTCGTCCGGATGGCTCTGCGCGTACCAGCGGCGCAGGTGCTGGACGTACTTCTTGCTCGCCGGATTCGGGCGATAGGCCTCCGGATACTTGACGCTCGACTTGCCGAACAGGCGCTGCCACTCGCGCCGGCGGTGGAGCTGGTAGCCGTGCTGGATGGCATGCCCGCACTCGTGGCGCATGATCTTCATGCACTCGTGATGCGAGCCGCCCTCGACCTCGATGAGTTGGCTCTTCTCGAGCCGCATCAGGCGCGGATGCAGCAGGTAGAAGGGGACGGCGAAGCCACTCACTCCCCCAGGCGAGAACCACTCGTCGCTGACCCAGACGTGGGGCTTGAGGCGGATGTCGCGCGCGTCCAGCTCGGCGTACAGTTCGTCGACGCAGCTCCCGACCCAGGTGCCATCGATGCGCAGCCCGAGGTCGCGGAGCTTGAGGAGCATCAGTCGCTGGTCGGACCAGCGCGCCCAGGGAAAGCGATGGGGCATCGCTCAGCGCCGTCCGGTGTCGAGGAGCCGAGCGATGCCGCCCATTACACCGCGTCCGAAAGCGAGGTGAACGCGAAGTCCCGCGCCTTGATGGCCGGGAACACGCCGCCATCCGTGCGCACGGTGGGGCCGATGGCGTCCACCTTGTTGAGCATCAGGAGCGGCGAATCGTTGAAGCGGAAGTTCTTGATCGATCGGCTGATGCGACCGTTCTCGATGAGGAAGGTGCCGTCGCGGGTGAGGCCCGTGTAGACCAGCGTGCGCTGATCCACCGCGCGCAGGTACCAGAGGCGGGTCACGAGCACGCCGCGCTCGGTGCCGCGGATCATGGCATCGATGGACGAATCGCCGCCGAGCATCTTGAAGCCGCCGCCGCCACCTCCGAATCCACCGCCGCCGCCGGTGGGACGGACCCCTTGCTTCTGGGCCCAGAAGCGGTCGTAGGAGAGCTGCTTCAGGATGCCGTTCTCGACCCAGGTCTCGCGCTGCAGCGGCAGGCCATCGTTGTCAAACGGCGCATTCAGGATCTGCGCATCCGCGGGGTCACTGACCAGCGAGATACGCGAATCGAGGATGCGCTCGCCGAGCTTGGTGCCGCCACCGGGCTTCGCCATGGCCGAGCGACCTTCGTCGGCGGCACGGGCACCGAGGGTGCCACGGATGGCGCCTAGGAAGTCGGCGGAGGCCTGCGGCTCGAAGATGACCGTGTACCGGCCGGGCTCCACGGCGCGCGGTTCGCGCGAGGCGCGGGCGCGTTCGATGGTGCGGGTGGCCATGGCGCGGAAGTCGATCTTGCTCCAGTCGTTCTCGTCGGCGCCGCTCCACGAGGAGCCGGTGCCGTCAGCGGTGCGCACGGTGAGCGTATAGTTCGCCCGCGTGCCGCGGTGGAAGGCGAACAAGCCGGCACTGTTGCCGATGGCGCGGGCCGAGGCGTTGCACTCGATGAAGCCGGCGACCTGGAGGTCGTTGGCGCGACGCGAGACTTCGAGCGCCGTGAGCGCCGCGCGGGCACGATCGTCGGCGCTGAGCTGCGCGGTGGAGTCGAACCACGCGGGAATCTCCACGTAGCGCTGCGGCCCGAGTTCGGGGAGCGACTCCGGATCCTCCGGTGCCAACCGGGCGAGGGCTTCCGATTGCGCAACCGCGGTCTCGAGCCCGCGCGCGGTGAGGTCGTTCGTGAGGACGGTCGCACTGCGCTTCCCGACGAACGACGTGATGCTCACCGAGGCGTCGTCCGTAATGCCGGACGTCGACATCTGATTGTCGGCGAAGCGGACGTTCGTGTCATAGCTGCTGTTGACCGACACGCGGCAGGCATCGGCCTTCGACGCGCGCAGCGCGCGTTGGATGATGTCCTCGCACTCGGCGCGCGTGAGCACCACGGCCTCGTCGAGTACGCCGTGGCGTGCAGCCTCACGCTGGGCGATGAGCCGCTTGGGCTCACGGGCAAAGGGATGCGCGCTCACAGCGTCACCCCCGTGTTGATCACGTTGATGTCCTTGAAGCGGCAGGGCGGGCATCCGTGCGAGACGGCGTTGGCCTGCCCCGGCTGGCCCTTGCCGTCGTTGAAGGTGCCGCCGAGCTCGTACGACGACTTGCCGCCGATGAGGTCGATGGAGTTCCAGAATTCCGGGGTCCGCATCACGTAGGCGACGTCCTTGAGCTGTCCGACGATCTTGCCGCCGCGCACTTCATAGCAGATCTGCGCGCCGAACTGGGCGTTGTAGCGTTGCTGGTCGATCGAGTACGACGCGCGACCGATCATCGCGATGCCCTTGTCGGTGGCGGCGATGAGGTCGTTCCAGCTGCGATCCACGCGCTGGTCGGGCACGATGCTCACGTTCGGCATGCGCTGGAACGACACGTCGCTCCAGCTCTGCGCATACGCGCAGCCGTGCGAGCGCACGGGCATGTTGTTCTTCTCGTACCAGGGCCGCAGCCATTCGGCCTGCTCGCGCGTGGTCTGGTAATCCCAGAAGATGCCGTTCTTGATGATGTCGAACTCGTCCGGCTGGACGCCGTCGTCGTCGTAGCCGATGGTGGCCAGCGCGCCGGGCTGCGAGCGATCGCCGCGAATGGTGAGGTGCTCGGGTCCGAGCTTGAGCTTGCCGAGCACGGTGTCGGGCGGCGCGATGAAGCTCGTGCCGGCGTAGTTGGCCTCGTACCCCATCGCGCGGTCGAGCTCGGTCGGGTGGCCGATGGACTCGTGGATGGTGAGGAAGAGCTGCGAGGGATGCAGGATGAGGTCCCAGCGGCCGACTTCGACCGAGCGCGCGGTCAGCTTCTCGCGCGCCTGCTCGGCCCACACGGTCGCGTTGTTGACGATGTCGGCTTCGAGCACGTACTCCCAGCCGCGGCCGGCGGGCTGCACGACCTCTGGGCCGCGCGTCGCGACCTGGCGGCGGTCGTCGGAGATGGCGGTGATCGACATCGTCACCCAGGAGCGCACGACGTCCTGGCTGATGACCGAGCCCTCGGAGTTGGCGTAGCTACGCTCTTCCTTCACGAACTGCAGCGAGGAGTTCACGAAGCGCACGTTGCGCACGCGCTGCGCGGCGGCGTTGGCCTGGAGCAGCAGCTGCACCTTCTCTTCGACCGGGATCGACCAGGGGTCGACGGTGTAGCTCGACTTCCAGGTGGCATTCGGGTGCGCAGGCGAAGCGGCAAGCCGCACTTCACGATCGCGCGCCACGCGGTTGGCGCGGGCGAGCGCTACGGCCTGCCGCGCGGCACGAGCGACGCCGTCGGTGGTGAGGGCGCGCGTAGCGGAGAATCCCCAGGTGCCGTCCACGAGCACGCGCACGCCGCAGCCGATCGTATCGGTGTCGAGGACGTTGGTGACTTGCTGCTCGCGGGTGCCGAGGTTCTGGCGGCGCTGCCGTTGCACGCGCACGTCGGCCCAGGAGGCGCCGGCGAGCTTGGCGGCGTTAAGCGCCTCCATGAGCAGCACGCGGACCTGCGGATCCGGCTCGGTGGTGGCGGTGAGAATCGGGGATCCCGATTCAGCGGCCTCCAAGCGTCGGGACGCGAGGGCGAGGGCCCCCGCGGCGAGGCCGGTGGAGGCGAGAAACTCACGGCGTGAGGTCAAGCGAAGATCTCCGGAGAGCGGGATCGGGCGCGGGGGGAGAATGTGGCCCCTGTGCACCCAGATGGCAAACGCTGTCGAAGGTCTACGGCGCAGCGGGCTGGGGTGCTGGGCGCAGGCCCGCCCTACCGCCCCGGAACCGCGCGCTAGACGAGCCGGGCGAGTCCGAGGCCGAGGAGGACCAGCAGGAGCAAGCCGGCCGAGGCGGTCAGCGCCGCGCGCAGCCCGACGCGGCGAACATCGTGCAGGTCCACGCTCAGGCCGAGACCGGCCATCGCCGCCAGCGTGAGGCGATGCGCGCCGTCCGCCGCGAGTTCGGCGTTGGCCACCGAGAGGACTCCCGTTGCCCGGAGCAAGGCGAGGAGCGCGAACCCGACGATGAACCACGGCAGTCCCACGCGCGGCATCTTCAGGCCACTGGCGTCGGCGTGCGTGCGGCGCCACCACGCGGCGATGATCAGCACCATGGGCCCGAGCAGCAGCACGCGCGTGAGCTTGACGAGCGTGGCCATCTCGCCGGCGGCGTCGCTGACGGGATACGCAGCCGCCAGCACCTGCGGCACGGCGTACACGGTCGAACCGGCCAGCACGCCGAACTGCTCGTGGCTCAGGCCCAGGGGTTGCATGAGCAGCGGCAACGCGAGCACGGCGACCATGCCGAGCAAGGCGGTGAACGCCACCGCCGAGGCGGTGTCCTCGCGGCGCGCGCCGATGCTCGGCGCCACGGCGGCGATGGCCGAGTTGCCGCAGATGGCGTTGCCGGCGGCGATGAGCACGCTGAGCGACGGCGTGAGCCCAAACGCGCGGCCGATCACGATGCCGCCGACGAGGGCGAGCGCCACGAAGCCGAGCAATCCGAGCGCGAGCGGTACGCCCGCGCTCCGGAGCATCGCGAGGTTGACGGAGGCGCCGAGCAGGACGACCGCGACTTCGAGGACGTCTTTGGCTGCGAAGCCGATGCCATCCTCGAGGCGATCACGCGCGCCGAGCACGGCGCGCACGAGCATGCCGAGGAGGATGGCGAGCACGAGCGGATCGACGAGCATCCGACCGAGGCTGCGGACCTCCCATGCGCCGAGGGCGTGCGCGGCGACGGCGACGAGAATGACAAGCGCGAGCCCGGGGGCTCGCGCGGTCCATCGGGCGGCGAAGGTCACCGTGGGGAGGCCGCGCGGAGCTGCATGCGCGAACTACGCGCGCGCCGTGACGGCCGCCACGACGGCCTGCGCGGTGATGCCGTACTCCTGGAAGAGCTTGGGGGCCGGCGCCGACGCACCGAAGCCGTCGATGCCGACGATCGCGCCATCAACGCCTACCCAGCGATGCCAGCTCATCGGATGCGCAGCCTCGACAGCCACGCGGCGAACACCCTCGGGCAGCACCGATGCCTGATACTCCTTCGACTGCTGCGCGAAGAGTTCCATCGACGGCATGGACACGACGCGCGTCGCGATGCCCTTCGTGGCGAGCTCGGCCTGCGCCTTGAGCGCGACCTCGACCTCGGAGCCCGTCGCGAGGATCACCGCCTTGAGTGACTGACCCTCTGGTGCATCCTTGAGCACGTACGCGCCCTTGGCGAGCCCGCTTGCCGCGCCGTGCGTGCTGCGATCGATCAACGGGAGCTTCTGACGCGTGAGCACCAGCGCGCTCGGCCCCGTGCGATGCTTGAGGGCCGTGCGCCAGGCCTCCGCCGTCTCCTGCGCGTCGGCGGGACGCAGCACGAGCAGGTTCGGGATGCAGCGGAGCGCCCCGAGATGCTCGATGGGCTGATGCGTGGGGCCGTCCTCGCCGAGTCCGATGGAATCGTGCGTGAAGACGTAGATGACCTGCTGGCGCATCAGCGCGGCAAGGCGGATCGCCGGCCGCATGTAGTCGGCGAACACGAGGAACGTGCCGCCGTACGGGATGATGCCGCCGTGCAGGGCCATGCCGTTCATCACGGCGCCCATGGCATGCTCGCGGATGCCGAAGTGGAAGTTGCGGCCGCTGCGCTGCGTGGCGGAGAAGATGCCGCCGTTCTTGACGTTCGTGAGGTTCGAGCCCGTGAGGTCGGCGGAACCGCCGATGAGTTCGGGCACCGCGGGGCCGATGGCGTTGATGACGCTGCCGCTGGCGGCGCGGCTGGCGACGTTGCCGTTCTCGCTCGTGAACTCGGGCAGCGACTTCTCCCAGCCGGCGGGGAGGTCGCCGTGCCAACGACGGCCCAGTTCCTTCGCTTCGCTGGGAAACGCCTTCGCGTACTCGGCGAAACGGCGCATCCACTCGGCCTGCATGTTGACGCCGCGCTCCTTGGCGAGGCGCCAATGCTCGAGCGCCGCGGTTGGCACGTGGAAGGGTTCGTCGCTGGGCCAACCATAGGCGGCCTTGGTGAGCTTGATCTCGTCCTTGCCGAGCGGTTCGCCGTGGGCCTTGGCGGTGTCCGCACGATTCGGCGAGCCGAAGCCGATGATGGTGCGCGTGATGACGAGCGTGGGACGCTCGGTGTCGCGCTTGGCGTCGGCGATGGCGGCGTCGATCTGCGACTGGTCGTTCACGTCGCTGATGTGCAGCACCTGCCAGCCGTAGCTCTCGAAGCGCTTCTGGACGTCATCGCTGCAGGAGAGATCCGTGCGGCCGTCGATCGTGATGCGATTGTCGTCGAAGAAGCCGATGAGCTTGCCGAGCTTCTGGTGGCCGGCGAAGGACGCAGCCTCGTGCGAGATGCCTTCCTGCAGGCAGCCGTCGCCGGCGATGAACCAGGTGTAGTGGTCGATGACGCTGTGGCGATCGCGATTGAACAGCGCGGCGAGGTGCGCTTCGGCGACGGCGAAGCCGACGGCGTTGCCGACGCCTTGGCCGAGCGGGCCGGTGGTGGTCTCGACGCCGGCGGTGTGGCCGAACTCCGGATGCCCGGGTGTCTTGCTGCCCCACTGCCGGAAGTTCTTGATCTCGTCGAGCGAGAGATCGTAGCCGGAGAGATACAGCGTCGAGTAGAGTAGCATCGACGCATGGCCTGCGGAGAGGATCACGCGATCGCGGTCGGGCCAATGCGGATCGGCGGGATTGTGGCGCACGTGCCGCGTGTAGAGCGCGTAGGCCAGCGGCGCCAAGGCCATCGGGGTGCCGGGATGCCCCGACTCGGCTGCCTGGACCGCATCCATGGAGAGGGTGCGGACGGTGTTGATGGCGAGCGATTGCAGCGAGGCGTCGGGCTGTGACACGGGCGGAATCGAGGCGAGGGAGGCGTGGTGCGAGCTAGAAAGCTATCCGCCCCGGACTCTCGATGCGATGCGTTCCGCGACGATGGTGCTGAGGGCGAAGATCGTCTCCTGCGGGTTCACACCGGGCGCGGTGGGCAGGAGCGAACCGTCCGCGACAAATACGCCCGGCGCGCCAAAGCGTTCACCGTGCGGATCGGTGCCGGCGGACCGGGGGTCGGTGCCGAAGCGGCAGGTGCCGTTCACGTGCGCGGAGAAGAACGGCAGGTCGTTGGGGCCCATGGGACGCTCGCGCAGCCGCGCGATGTCGTCGGGGTGCCGCATGGTGAGGCCGCGCGCGTGGCCGCTGATGACTTCACGCGCCCCCATCGCGAAGTGGAGCTGGGCGGCCGCTTCGAGCCCTGTCAAGGCGTGGGCGCGGTCCGTGCGTCCCATGGCGTAGCGAATCGAGACCGAGCCATCGCGCCGCAGGCGGACGTCGCCGTTGGATTGCTCGCGGTCGGCGCCATCGCGGGTGAGGATGACCAGCGAGCCCGTGTTCCGGAACTGCAGCATCTTGGCGCGGTGCGGCTCGCCGATGCCGGGGCAGGCGGTGGCGGCGAGTGCGGGGTGAAGCGGTGGCGTCTCGATCCACACGCCGTATCCGTTGGCGTCGAGCCGGTGGAACTCGTCGCAGACGGACGTCATGGGGATGCCACCCGCGGCGTAGATCTCGCGGTCGTAGATGCCATTGAGTCCGGTGGTCGGATGCAGGCGCAGGTACTTGCCGACCGCGCCGCCCCCGAGACCCGAGCGTTGGAGCAGCACCGGCGTGCCGACGGCGCCGCCTGCAACCACCACCACCTTCGCCTCGACCCCGACATCGCGGACGCGGCCATCGGGGAGCCGCTGCTGCAGCACGATGCGCTTCTTCGGGAAGGGCCCGCCGCGCTCGACGAACTCGATGCGCTGCGCCTCGGCGTTCACGATGAGGCGCGCACCGGCGGCCAAGGCGCGCGGGAGAAAGGTCTCCAGCGTGCCCTGCTTGGCGCCGCTGCGACAGCCGTAGCCGCAGAAGCCCGTGCGAATGCAGTTGCGCGCGTTGATCACCGCGTGCTGTGCGGACCAGCCGAGCTTGGCGGCGCCGTCGAGCACCCAGTCGGGTGTCCGCAGCATGATCATCCAGTTCACGGTCGTGCTGCCGCCGACCGTGACGCCTTGGACCATGGCGACGCCGAGGTCGTCGGTGGTGCGGAGTCCGCCATCGGCGTAGAGTCGCTCGAAGAGCGGACCTTCGCGCTCATCGAACTCACTCGGCTGCACGAGTTCGCCGCCCTCGGCGACGAGGACATCGAGCCCCGACTCGGCGAGACGCGCTGCCGCGGTCGCGCCTCCCGCTCCCGTGCCGATCACCACGGCGTCACAGCGCAGGACGCTGCCGTCGAGGGTAAGGGGCGTCAGGCGCGTGGAAGAGACGGGTTGGCGATGCGCAGCCTCGGGGATCGGCGCGCGCGCCACCGGTTCATCGTCCGATGGCGTGCCGGCGAGCGCGCCTTCCCACGGCACGGCAGGACCGCGCGTGTGGTACGCGCCGCGGTAACCGACCTCGCGCTGCGCGTCTTCAGTGCCGTACTCGACGAGCAACACGAGACGGCGCACGGACTGCAGGACCGTGCGCATGAGCGGGATGCGACTTTGCGCCCATGCCTCGAGGATGCGCGTCCGGTTCTGGACGGACTGGCGTTCAAAGCGGCTCGGCGGGAGGCCCGCAACAACGGCCGCAGGCCGCGCCCCGAGCAGCGAGATGGCGAGTCCGAGGTCGCGTCGTTTGCGGGGATGCAATCGGGCGATGCGCGCGAGGACGGCGTCGACGAGCGCCCGGCCGCGATCGGCATCGGCGAAGGCGTGCGGAACGACGGCTTCGGCGATGGCCCGGAGGACCTCGCGCTGCGTGGCGGAAAGCGGGGCGGGGCTGCGCACGGCAGATATATAGACGGGCCTGGGGTGGGAGGCCAGCGATCGCATCCTATTAGATATTGGCGCGTTACATGGCGCCCGCACATATTCCGGCCAATGTCCCGTTTGGCGACGGCTGGCGAGTCCGCGACGCTCTCGAAGGAGCTGACCGACTTCCTGATCGAGTTTTCGATCGGGCTGCACAAGAACGCGATCTACCCGGCCGGGCATCCGTTGCTGGAGAACACGACGACGGATCTGAGTGCGCGGCTCGCCGCGTTGCTGCGCGAGCGCGCGGCGCTCTCGCTGGGCGTGGCGCGGCACCAGCTGATCATCGAGGGCGTGGCGACGGACGAGGGCAACCCGGTGCTGCGCGAGCTCGCGAACCGGCTGCACAAGCATCATCTGGGCGCCGTGAAGTTCAGCGTGGGCGTGACGGAGGATGAGCTCACGGACATGCTGTCCACCGTGTCGGTGGACGCGGGACGCTTGCCGCGGCCGCTGGGGCTCGAGGGTCCCGAGGTGCTCACGCAGTGGCCGCACATCCGGCTGTTTCCGCTGACGTTCGCGCAGTTGCAGCTGTTGGAGGAGGATCCCAACGCGGGCGACGAGGACGACGACGGGCAGAAGGCGAGCGGCAGCCGCGCGGCCGCGCTGTGGGTGGGCCTTGCACGGGCGGCGTTGGTGGCGCAGGCCGACAAGCTCGACACCGACGATCCCGCGGGCGTCGATCCGGCGGTCGTGGCGCAGGCGATCGAGGAGCACAAGCGCGACGCCGCGTACGACCAGGTCGTCGTCGGCTACCTGCTGCAGATCGCCGAGGAACTCAAGCACAAGTCGGGTCGCGAGGCGGCGGCCCTGCAGCGACGCATCTCGCAGCTCATCGCGCAGCTCTCGCCGGCGACGCTCGAGCGCTTGGTCCGCATGGGCGGCAACCGCAAGCAGCAGCAGAAGTTCGTACTCGATGCGGCGCAGGGCATGGCCCTGGACGCGGTGATCGAACTGGTGCGGGCCGCGTCGGAGAGCTCGGGACAGAACGTCTCGCACTCGATGGTCCGCATGCTCTCGAAGCTGGCGACGCATGCCGAATCGGGACCGTCGACGACGCGCACACAGGCCGACGGCGCGTTGCGTGATCAGGTCAAGAAGCTGATGGAAGGCTGGGCGCTCGACGATCCGAATCCGGACGGGTACCGCGAGGCGCTGGAGAAGATGGCGCGCGCCGAGCCGCAGCAGCGAACGGTGGAACACAGCTTCCCCATCGAACCCGAGCGCCTGTTGGCGATGGGGCTCGAGATCGAGACGCTCGGGGACCAGGTCTGGCGTTCGGCGGATGTGATGGCGCAGCGCAGCGATGTGGCACCGCTGCTCAACCTCGTGGACAACGCGCCGTCGCTGTGGATGCGCGATGCGCTGTGGCGCCATGTGGCGACGCCGCAGCAATTGCGGCTCCAGCTCGCGCTCGAGCCGCTGCCAGTCGCCACCCTCGAGCGCATCGTGCGGCGCATGGGCGTCGCCGCGGCGGACGCGCTGCTGGACGCCTTCGAGGAGGCGACGGACGAGCGGCGCCAGCAGTCGCTCGCGCAGCTGCTCGAACGCATCGGGCCGGCGGCGGGTCCGGAGATCCTCGCGCGATTGCCGGGTATGCGCTGGACGCTGCTGCGTCCGCTGCTCGCCTTGCTCGGCCGGCATCCGGAGTGGGCCTGCGGCTTCGACGCGGCGCAGTGGATGGACCATCCGGATGCGGCGGTGCGCCGCGAGACGCTCCGGCAGCTGCTGCGCGCGCCGCAGACGCGCGATGCGGCCATCGTGCGCGCGCTGGCCGACGCCGACGAAGGCAACGTGCGCCTGGGCCTCGGTGCGGCGATGACGAACTGCCCGCACGACGCGGCGCTGGTGCTGCGCACGCGCGCGGACGAAGCGCTGCTCTCGCCGGACCTGCGCGCCCTCGGCATTCGCGCGCTGAGTTCCGACCGCGCCACGGACACGCCGACCTGGCTGGCGAACCGCGTGGTGAAGGTCGGCAAGCTCATCAAGCGCGAGGCGTTGGTGGGGAAGTCGCCGGAGATGCTGGCGGCACTCGAGGGCCTGGCGATCCACTGGCGCACGCATCCGGCGGCGAAGCAGCCGTTGGCGCTGGCGGCCGCGAGCGGTGACGTCGAGATCGTCGCGGCCGCCGCGATGACGGCGCGGCCGCGCAGCGAGACGCCGTCCGCCGGCGAGCCGCTCATCGCCGTCGACACCGACGCGGAGATGGCGTGACCGAAGCCGTGAAGTTCCTCACGACGTTCGCGCAGGCCTTGGCGACGATGTCCCTCTACTCGGAGGGGCATCCGGCGCGCGCGCGCGGCATCGAGCAGGCCTTCGAGCGGCTGCAGGTCCTGCAGGAGACCGACCCGAAGCCACGCTTCTCGTTTCTCGGGCAGGACGTCGTGTACGGCGAGATGTCGCTGCGCGAACTCGGGGACTGGGACTGGGGCACCCGTCTCGCCAACGCGGGCGTGCAGCGCGTGGAGTTCCAGAAGGGCACGACACGCGAGGAGTTCGAGCTGTTCCTCGATGAGGTACTGGCGCGCATCACGCTGCAGGCCATCGACTCCACGACGCGCAGTCCCGAGAAGCGTTCGACGATCAAGTTCGGCGCGATCGGCGTGAAGGGCGGCGAGGATCCCAAGCTGGTCCTGCCGGTACCGACGACCAACTTCACGTACACGCTCGGCGAGGAAGCCGATACGGTGGAGTGGATGCACCGCGAAGTGCAGGAGACGGGCGAACTGCCGCTGTTCGAGGCCGAGTCCGTGGTGCGGTCGCTCTCGCTGGCGATGCACGGCGACCGCAACATCGTGATGCCGCTGCTGCAGCTCAAGGAATTCGACCAGTACACGACGACGCACTCGCTGAACGTCTCCGTGCTGACGATGGCGCTGGCGGAGTGGATGGGCATGGGCCCGAGCGACGTGCGTGCGTTCGGCGTCGCCGGCCTGCTGCACGACCTTGGCAAGGTCCGCATCCCCAAGGAAGTGCTGACCAAGCCGGGCAAGCTGACGGACGAGGAGTGGGTGATCATGCGCAAGCACCCGATCGACGGGGCGAAGATCATCTACGAGAGCGACCACAACCTCGATCTCGCGGCGGCGGTGGCCTACGAGCACCACATCATGATCAACGGGCAGGGCTATCCGCGGCGGCACTTCGAGCGCGGCGTGCACTCGGCGAGCAAGCTGGTGCACGTCTGCGACGTGTACGACGCATTGCGCACCAACCGCCCGTACCGCGAGGCCTGGGAGCCGGAGCGCGTGCTGAAGCAGATCGAACAGGGCGCGGGGCCGGACTTCGACCTCGAGGCCGCGACCGCGTTCATCGGCATGATGAAGCAGTGGGAAGCGCGCGAGGCGGTGGTCGCATGAGCCCGCGCCGCTTCCGCTCGCTGCAGGACCCCGACGCGCTGCGTTCGCTGGTCGCGAACCTGCGCGAGGCGATCTACATCACCGACATGCGCGGCAACGTCCTCGATGCGAACCCGGCGTTCTTCCAGCTCCTCGGCGTCCGCGGGCTCGACGACCTGAAGGCGTACGGCGCGAACGAGATGGTGGTGGATCCGTCGAGGCGCCTGGCGGAGATGGACATGGTGGAGCGCGATGGCTTCGTGCGGGACTTCGAACTGCAACTGCTGCGCCCGGACGGCATGATGCTGACCGTGCTCGACACCATGTACGCCGTGCAGGAAGCGGAATCGGGCGAGACGATCTACCACGGCATCCTCGTCGACATCACGCAGCGCAAGCAACTGGAAGAGGAGCTCCGCCAGCAGAGCGTGCGCGACCCGCTCACCGGCTGCTACAACCGGCGGCACTTGGCCGATCTCGACGCTGTGCTCAGCCCCGGCGACGAGAGCTGGGGCTGCCTGTTCATCGACATCGACCACTTCAAGCAGTACAACGACGAGTACGGGCACCAGATGGGCGACAACACGCTCATCCGCATGAGCCGCTTCCTGATGCGGCAGGTGCGCGCGGAGGAGCCGGTGGTGCGCGTCGGCGGCGACGAGTTCGTGATCGTGCTGCGCGGGGCGCGCCAGGCCCAGGTGGGAATGGTGGCCGAGCGCATGCGCATCGCCGCGCTTCGGACGGCGCCGGTGCCGTTCAGCCTCGGCTGGGCCGTGCGCGAGCCGGGGGAGAGCCTCACGTCGACGGTGAACCGCGCCGACCAGAACCTGCTGGCGGTGCGTGTGATCGAGCGCACACCCACCCGCGTGCCAGGCAAGGGAGAGGACCCCGCCGCCAGCTAGGTGTGCAAGTTTCCCGGCCGCCGGCGTCTCCTTGGCAACTCCAGCCGGGAGACTCCCGTGATCGGCCGAATGACTGGCGCAGTCCGCGCCGCCTTGATGGTGTTACCGCTGATGTTGACCGCCCGCGCGACGAGCGCGCAGGCGCGGCCTGTGCCCTGCGAGACACGTACCTGTGTCGCGGCACCCTGCCCGCAGCCTCCATGTCCCGTGGACGGACGCGTCGTGCGTACGGGGCGCGACGTGCGCGTAGTGCTCGAGGGGCGCGTGCTCGCCTACGAGGTGACCGAGCGCTGGACCAACCGCGGGCGCACGATCGGCGAGGCCGACTACGTGCTACCGCTGCCGCGAGGCGCGGCCTTCGAAGATCTCGCGTTGATGATCGACGGCGAGATGGTGACAGGCGAGATCCGCGGCGCCGGCGAGGCGCGGCGCATCTACGAAGAGATCGTGCGCCGGCAGCGCGATCCCGCACTGGTCGAGTGGATGGATCACGGCGTGCTGCGCACGCGCATCTTCCCGATCCAGCCCGGAGAGACGCGCACGGTGACCGTACGGTTCCGCGCCGTTGCCGAGCGTGAAGGCGACGCGCTGCGGATCGACGTGCCGGCCCCGCGTGGCCAAGGCACGCAGGGAGGCGGTACGACGCTCGCCTTCGAGTGGCCGCAGGGCGACGGTTTCGGCGATGCCTGGTCGCCCACGCACGACGTGCGGGCTGCGTCGGCGGTGGAGCGCCGGCGTGTGGCCCGCGTGGAGGATGCCGTCGGCACCGTCACGCTGTTGCTGCCGGTGCGCGGCAGCGGTGCGGCGATGACCGTACTCACGCATGCGCCGCGCCGCGATGACGGCTACGTGCTCATCACCTTGGCGCCGCCCGCACAGACGGGCCCCGCCACGCCCCGCGACATCACCTTCGTGATCGATGTGTCGGGTTCGATGAGCGGCGAGAAGCTGCGCCAGGCCAAGGCGGCGGGTCGGCAGTTGCTCAACAGCCTCGGCCGCAGCGATCGGTTCCGGCTCGTGGCCTTCTCGAGTGACGTGACGGACTTCGCCGATGCGTGGAGCGCCGCGACGCCCGCGAACCTGCGGGCAGCTGAGGAATGGCTCGACGGTCTCGCCGCCGTGGGCGGCACGAACATCGGTGCGGCGCTCGCGCGCGGGCTCGAAGCGGACACACCCGCCGGCCGCCTCGGCCTGCTCCTCTTCCTCACGGATGGCGAGCCGACGGTCGGTGAGCAGAACGCCGATCGCCTCGCGGCCTATGCGTCGCGGGAGCGCGGCGAGCGTCGCGTGTTCACCTTCGGGCTCGGCGCAGACGTGAACGCGTCATTGCTCGAGCGGCTCGCGCTCGATGGCGCCGGCACGGCGCACTTCGTGCGGCCGCAGGAGGACGTGGAGCGGATCGTCGGGGTCGTCGCGCAGCGCATCACGCGGCCCGTCGCCACGGACCTGCGCGTGCGCGCCGAGGGCGTGACGCTGACGCAGGTGATGCCGGCGGGTCGGATCGACCTCTTTGCCGGGCAGGAGCTGACGATTCTCGCGAAGTATCGCGGCGATGCCGATGCGGTGCGCCTGACGGTTGCGGGGCGGGGCGCCCAGGGGCCGGTGCAGTGGTCGACCGTGGCGCGATTTCCCGCGCAGCGCACGCAGGACGCGTTCGTCGGACGCCTCTGGGCGACGCAACGCGTGGGCTGGTTGAGCGCCGAGCGGCGCAAGAGCGGGCCATCGGCCGAGGTGGATGAGGAACTCAAGACGCTCGGCGAGCGCTGGGGCATTCCGACGGTCCTCACGTCGTACCTCGTGCTGGAACCCGGCATGGTCGTGGATAACGCGCCGCGGCCTGGGCGTGGGCAACCACGTGCGATGCCGATGGCGACCATGGGCGCGGGCGCAGCGCCGGCCGCACCGCCGGCGCCGACGGCCTTCGAGGAAGCGCGTGCCGCCGCCGCGCAGCGCAGCGCGCGCTCGATGGCCGAGGCGGATCGGTCGATGGATGGCGCGCGGACGCGGCGCGCGGCGAATCGCCTGTTCGTGCTCCGCGACAGCACCTGGGTGGATGCGCGCGCCGAGGCCGCGCAGGCCCGCACGCTGCGCGTGCGTCCCTATTCGGATGCATACTTCGCCCTCATGGACCGCACGCCTGACCTGCGAGAGGCCTTTGCGCTCGGCGACAACGTCGAGGTGCGCGGGCGCGCCGTGACCGTCGTGTTGGCGGCGGATGGCGCGGAACGGCTGAGCGCCGCGGAGCTCGCCGCGGTGGCGCGGGACTGGTAGGGCGCCGATGGACACGGCCGAACGGCTCTTCGTCACCTACCACGCAACGCTGGTGCGGTATCTCACGCGCCGGCTTGGCGACCGCGATTGGGCGGAAGAGGTGGCGCAGGAGACGTTCGTCCGTGCCCTGCGGCAGGAGACGATCGTGAACGAACGCGCATGGGTCTTCGCGGTGGCGCACAACCTGGTGCGTGACGGAGCGCGGCGCGATGCGCGCAACCGCCGGCACCTCGAACTGATGGCTGCCGAGCAGCGCGAGGCGCAAGAGCCAGAGGCGGAGCAGACCGCGGATCGCGCGGAGCAGCTGCGGATGGCGCGCCAAGCGTTGGCATCACTGACCGAGCGGGACCGCCAGGCGTTGCTGCTCAAGGAAGAAGGGTTGGACTACCAAGAGATTGCCGACGTGCTCGGCATCGAGAAGAGCTCCGTCGGCACGACGCTCTCGCGTGCGCGGCGTCGTCTGGCAGAGTCATACGAAGACTTGGCGGCCGGTGGCCGGGGAGGCGCGGATGTCGCGTCCTGACGAAGGGTTGATCCACCAGTGGCTGGACGGTGAGTGCACGCCGGAAGAGTCGGCGCGCCTCGAGCGGCTGGTGGCGACGGACGCGGAGTGGGCGGCGGCGGTGGCCGAGGCACGCGGCCTGATTGCGGCGAGCTCGCGGATTCTCGGCGCGCTGGATGCCGTGCCCCACGCGAAGCCGGCGGGTGGGAAGGCAGCGCCTGCCGTGGCGCGCCGTGGCTTCCGTGTTGCGTCCTGGATGGGCGTGGCGGCGGGACTTGTGTTGGTCGCGGGTACCGCGTACGTGCTGCGCGAGCAGAGCACGGCGCCGTTCGGTGTGGTCTCGTCACCGTCGCCGTCACCGACGATCACGGACACCGCACCGGGCGTGCAAGTCGGTCGGGCTGGCGATCGCGTACAGCCGCCGAGTGAGGTGCCACCGATCGGCGTGGCGCGCCCGGCGGCCGAGGCAGCCGCTCAGTCAATCAATACGCTGCCGTCAGGTGCGGGTGCCGCAGGAGTGGCGTCCGAAGCGGCTCCGCCGGCAGCACCGCCTGCCGCGCCGCCCCCCGTGGCGCAACGAGCCGAAGAGGATGTGGCGGCGCGACGCAGTGCCGAACTCGCCGCAGAGCAGGAGCGCGCCCGCGCGGCGCGCGCGACACGCGCGGCGGCGGTGTCCGATGAGTCGCGGGCGTCCGCACGTCAGGCGCCCGCCCGCGCGGCGGCGCCTATGGCGGCCCCGATGGTGGCCGCGCCGATGGTACTGCCCGTCCTCGACGGATGCTGGCGCGTGTCCGCTCCACCGGAGCTCGTGGGCGTGTTGGCCACGCCGGCGATTCGCCGTGCCGCCGGTGACACGCTCGTGCTGATCACTGCGAGCGGAGACATCACGGTCGTGCGTGCGGGGGACGTGCTGCACGGCGGGCTCGAGGCGAAGCAGGAGCCCTGTCGCACGCCGTGAGGCCGCTCAGTCCTCGGCGCTGAGTGCGTCGAGGTCGGCGGTGCTGCCGTCGAGCCCCGCGGCGGCCGCAAAGCGCTCGTATTGCGCGAGCGCGTACGCCGTGAGCTTGTCGAGATCCACGAGCGGCGTCGGATAATCGAACTCCTGCACCGTGGCGAGCACGTTGGGCAGGTGCCGCTCGAACACGCCTTGGACGACCGGCTTCAGTTCCGGATGGGCCGACGTCAGCTCGGCGATGCAGCGCATGCCGAAACTCACATGGCGGCCCTCGTCGCGCTTGATGAGCCGATAGCCCTCCTGCAGGCCCGGCAGCCAGCCACGGGCGGCGAGCGCATCGTGCGCACCCACGTATCCGGTGCGAGCGAGCATCGCCTCGACGACGCCCATATAGTGCGTGACCGCCTCGGCGAAGGTCGCGCGCAACTGCACGGGATCGTCCTCGCGCCGCAATCGCTCGGTGACCTCCTCGAGATCGGCGACGAGCACCGCCTGCGGGGCCGGCGTCATGTACTGCCGCGTGATGCTGCCGTCTTCCTCGAAGACCTCGCGGAAGTAGCGGGCGAAGAACTCGAAGTGCTTGGCTTCCTCGTAGAGTTGCGTCGTGAGGAAGAGCTCCTTGTCGATGCCGAGTCCGAGGCGCGAGACGGCGGAACAGAAGGGCGCGAGCGTCTTGGTGACGGACTCCTCGCCTTCATAGAACAGCGACGTCAGGCGGAGAATCTGCTCGGGGAACTGCTCGGCGGCGAAGTCGCGGCGGATGTGCTCCCATTGCGCGCGATCGGCCCGGAGGTCGATCGTGGCCGGATCCCAGTGCAGTTGCTTGGCCTTGCGATAGAGCTCGAAGTACGCGCTCTCGGCTTCACGCTGCACCAGGGGCATCGCTCACTCCTCGTCGGGAAACTCCGTCGGCACCGCCTTCGCGCAGGCGACCAGGGCGGTGGCGGCGCGGGCGTGCATCATCAATGTGGCGAGGGATCCGCGGACCGCAATCTTGCCGCGCGTGACGCCGACAATGGGATCGAGTTCGCCGCGCACGACGGACTTCCACACGGCGTACGGCGCCGTGAGTGCGATGGGCGCCGTCACGGCGTCGGCGGGCACGACCTGCGCGCCGCCGCAGCGTCCCCGATCGAGCTGCAGCTCGACGGCGACGGCGTCGGGAAATCCGAGCTCTGGCGCGGGGCTGAGGATCAGCGCGACGGGCCAGGTCCACTTCGCGGCGGCGCTGCGATAGGCGTCATCGGCCTCGATGGCCGACTGGAATGCCTCCGCCCATGCCGCCGTGAAGGGACGATTCGGCACGGGGCTTACTTGAGCTGCCAGAGTTCGACGCGATTCTCGGTGAACAACGGCACGGCCACGATGTGGCGGCGCGGGTCGTAGCCGATGTCGGCGGGGGCGTTGAGGCCGCCACGGAGCTTGGTCGAGGTGCCGTTCTCGAAGACATACAGCGACGAATCCGCCCAGCTCGAGTACAGCGCGCGGCCGTCCTTGAGGATGACGATGCCGTCGCCGCCGCCGGGGCCGCTGCCGAGCACGGTGACGCTGTCGGTGCCGGCGGTCCAGCCAAAGACGCTCGGCGAGTTGAAGCCGACGATGAGCCAGCGGTTGTTGCCGGCGTCGAACGCGATGCCGTTGGCCGCCGACTGCGCGGGGAGGACGACGGCCTCGCGGGCGTTGCGCCCGACGAGCGCGAACACCCGGCTCTTGCCCGGGTGCGAGACGGAGCCATCGGCGTTGAAGCTGATGCCGGAATCCGTGATGTAGATCGTGCCGTCGCCCGCGACGGCGACGTCGTTGAGGAAGGTCGCGTTCTGCGCGCCGAGCTCGAGCGAGGTGACGGCGTTCCCCGTGTTGACGTCGAACGCACGCACGGCGTCGATGTCGGCCACCCAGAGCGTGTCGCCGACGAGGGCCATGCCCTTGGGGGCGTTCAGCGTGATGTCGGCATCTGCGCCGTTGATGAACGGCACACTGTCGAGCTTGGCGCCATCCGCCGAGAGGCGGACGATGTAGCCGTTGTCGTCCTTGCCCAGCGGCGAGCCATTGATGTTGCTCACATACCACACGTTGCGCGTGGCGTCCCAGAGGACGGACTCAGGGGTGCTGAGCCCTTCGGAGACGACCGCCAGCGGGGCGTTGGCGTCGGCGGCTTGGGAGGCGTTCTCGCCGCCACAGGCGACGAGCGCGAACGGAGCGAGGAGGGCGAGCGTAGTGATGCGCATAGGGACAGAAGGCAGATGGCGGAGGCGGTGTCGACGCTGCGAGCGGAATCTACTCGTCGCCGGCGGCTTGCACTGCTACAATCATGCTGCTGGGTCCCGAGGTTCCCCACCCTGTCGGAGGTCTCGCACGTGTCAGTCCGGAAGTGGTTGCCCCGTTCGCTCGCGCTGCTTGGCGCGGTCGCCCTCGCCCTCCCGGATGCGCTGGCCGCGCAGTCCGCGGACTCCACCGCCTTCCGCGCCCTGCGCTGGCGCGAACTCGGCCCCGCCCGCGGCGGTCGATCCGTCGCCGTGGCCGGCTCTTCGTCTCGGCCCCTCGAGTACTGGATGGGCACCACGGGCGGCGGCGTGTGGAAGACCACCGACGGCGGCATGAACTGGCAGCCGTCGACCGACAACGCCTTCGGCGGGACGATCGGCGCCATCGCCGTGGCGGAGTCGAATCCGGACATCGTGTACGTAGGCGGCGGCGAGACGCACATCCGCGGCAACACCTCGCACGGGGACGGCCTTTGGAAGACCACCGACGGCGGCCGCACCTGGCAGCTGATGGGGCTGCGCGAGACGCGGCACATCGCCCGCGTGCGCGTGCATCCGACCAATCCGGACATCGTCTACGTCGGCGCGCTGGGCCATGCGTTCGGCAACAATCCGGAGCGCGGCGTCTACAAGAGCGTGGACGGCGGCAAGAACTGGCAGCGCATTCTTTACCGCAACGACTCGACGGGCATCAGCGACCTGATCATGGATCCGAATGACCCGAACACGCTGTATGCGGCGTTCTGGCACGCGTATCGGCGGCCGTGGATGCTCAATTCGGGCGGCCCGGGCGGCGGCATCATGAAGACCACCGATGGCGGCGCGACGTGGACCGAGCTCACGGCGAACCGCGGCCTGCCGCGCGGCGTGTGGGGCAAGGTCGGGCTCGCGGTGTCGCCGGCCAACTCGCGGCGCGTGTGGGCCATCATCGAGAACGACTCGGGTGGCGTGTACCGCTCCGACGACGGTGGCCAAACGTGGGAATGGCTGAACCGCGACCGCTCGCTGCGGCAGCGCGCGTGGTACTACAGCAAGATCTACGCGGATCCCAAGGACACGAACGTCGTCTACGGCTTGAACGTGCAGTTCTTCCGCAGCACCGACGGTGGCCGCACGTTCCGGCAGCAGATCCAGGTGCCGCATGGTGACAACCACGACATGTGGATCGCGCCGAACGATCCGATGCGCATGGTGCAGGCGAACGACGGCGGCGCGAACGTGAGCTTCACGGGCGGCCGCACGTGGACCGACCAGGAGTTCGCCACGGCGCAGATGTACCACGTGTCGACGACGAACCACTTCCCGTACTGGGTCTGCGGCGCGCAGCAGGACAACTCGACGCTCTGCGGACCGAGCCGGAAGGAAGGCAACATCACGATCGCCGACTGGCAGGATGCGGGCGGTGGCGAGTCGGGCTACGTGACGGCGAACCCGGCGAATCCGGACATCATCTTCGCGGGCTCGTACTCGGGCTATCTGACGCGCAAGGACATGCGCACGGGCCTCGAGCGAAACATCAATGCCTGGCCGCTCAATCCGATGGGCCACAGCTCGGAAGACATCCAGTACCGCTTCCAGTGGACTTTCCCGATCGTGGTCTCGCAGCACGACCCGTCGGTGCTCTACGTCGGCGGCAGCCGGCTCTTCAAGAGCACGAACGAAGGCCAGAGCTTCACGATGATCTCGCCGGAGCTCGCGCGTCGCGATCCGCGTACGATGGGTGCGTCGGGCGGTCCGATCACGAAGGACCAGACGGGTGTCGAGACCTACGGTACGATCTTCACACTGGCCGAGTCGCCGAAGAACCGGAGCATCCTCTGGGCCGGCACCGATGATGGATACATTTGGATCACCCGCGACGCCGGCGCCAACTGGACGAACATCACGCCGCGCGACATCGGCGACTTCGCGCGCGTGAGCATCATCGATGCGTCGTCGTTCGACGAAGGCACGGCCTACGTCGCGGCGAACCGATTCCAGCTCGACGACTTCCGCCCGTCGCTCTGGAAGACCACGGACTTCGGCGCGACGTGGACGAAGATCGTCACGGGCATCGACGCCGAGCACTTCACGCGCGTCATCCGCCACGACCCCGAGCGCCGCGGCTTGCTCTACGCCGGCACGGAGCGCGGCGTGTACGTGAGCTTCAATGACGGCGCGATCTGGCAGCCGCTGCAGCTCAACCTGCCGCCGGTGCCCGTGCACGACCTCGTCGTGAAGGAAGGCGATCTCGTGGCGGGCACGCACGGCCGCTCGTTCTGGATCCTCGACGACCTGTCGGCGATCCGGCAGTACACGCCGCAGATCGCGGCGAAGCCGGCGCATCTGTTCCAGCCGCGCGATGCCTACCGCATCAACTGGGGCGGCGGGGGCTTCGGCGGCGGCGGCAACCAGCAGGCGGCGGCGAGCCGGCCCGGGCAGAATCCGCCGAGCGGCGTCGTGGTCTATTACCACATCAAGGACGCGAACCAGCCAGTGAAGCTGGAGTTCCTCGCGGCGAATGGCAGCGTGATCAAGAGCTACGAGAACGACGGCCAGCCCGTGCGTCCCGCCGAGGGTGCGCCTGCCGGACCGGGCGGTGGTCGCGGCGGGCCCGCCGCGGCGCAGCGCCCGGGCAATGCCGTGGGCCTCAACCAGTTCGTCTGGAACATGCGCTACCCCGATGCCGTGACCTTCCCGGGCATGATCATGTGGGCGGGCAGCACGACGGGGCCGGTGGCTCCGGCGGGCACGTACACGGTGCGCCTCACCGTCGGCAGCGAGACGCAGACGGCGCGCGTGAACTTGCTCAACGATCCGCGCACCACGGCGACGGCGGCCGACCTGCAGGCGCAGTTCGACTTCCTCATCCAGGTGCGCGACAAGACCTCCGAGGCGAACAACGCCGTGCGCACGATCCGTAACGTACGCGCGCAGATCGAGGCGCGCGTCGCGGCCGTGCCGCGCCTGCGGCGCAACGCCGACGAGCTGCTGCGCTCGCTCGCGGCGATCGAAGAGGAGATCTACCAGGTCCGGAACCAGAGCTCGCAGGATCCGCTCAACTTCCCGATCCGCATCAACAACAAGATCGCGGCCCTCGCCGGCGTCGCGGGCTCCGGCCCGTACCGCCCGACGGACCAGACCATCGCCGTCTACAACGAAGTCTCGGCGATGCTCAAGGTGCAGACGGACCGGCTCGACAAGGTCCTGCGCGAGGATCTCGAGCGCTTCAACCGCCAGCTGCGTTCGGCGCGCCAGGAGCCGATTGTCCCGAGCACGGACTTGCCGGAGCCGGCGCGCGGACCGGTGGCGGACGATGACATCGTGATGGACGACGACCATGCGGAGGCGGCGGCCGCGTGAGCGGGTTCGCGCTGAGACCTGGCACCGCCGCCGATGCGGCGGCGGTGCTGGCCCTCAACAACGCGAGCGTGCCGCACGTCAACGAACTCAGCGCCGACACGCTGGCGCAGATCGTCGCGATGAGTGCGCACTACACGGTGGCCGAGGATGCCGAGGGCATCCTCGGCTTCGTGATTTGCATCCCCTCCGGCCGCTCGTATTGGAGCGACAATTACAACTGGTTCGGCGAACGCTTCGACGCGTTCCTGTATCTGGACCGGGTGGCGGTGGCCGCGCGCGCGCAGCGGCGCGGGATCGGGCGGGCGCTGTATGATGACCTGCACGCCCGGGCGGCAGAACGATGGCCGCGCATCGCCCTGGAGGTGAATCTCCGGCCGCCGAATCCCGGGTCCGTGGCATTTCACGCCGCCATGGGGTACAGCGGAGTTGGGCTGCGCGAGTACAACGACGGCGACAACGCCGTCGAGATGTTCACCAAGGAGCTGCGATGACCGAGCAGGAGTTGTTCACGAGGTTCTGGACGCACGAGACCAAGACCACGTTGCGCGTCATCTCGCGGATCCCGGAGGGCTCGACGTACCGGCCCGATCCGAAGTCGCGTACCGCGCAGGAGATCGCGTGGCAGATCGTGAACGAGGAGCGGATGATCATCGACGGTGTCGAGACCGGCGTGATGAAGCCGCCAAGCGCGCCGGCCGTCCCGGCAACGATGCGCGAGGTGATTGCTGCGTACGAGGAGCTGGCGAACACCTTGCCCACGCGCTGGGCGCAGGTGCCGGCGGATCGCTGGAACGGCGAGATCGATTTTTTCGGTCGCAAGCGCCCGGCGTCGCCGATGGCCTGGAGCTTCCTGTTCGACCTCGTGCATCACCGCGGGCAGATCACGACGTACTTGCGGCCGATGGGATCGACGGTGCCGCAGATCTATGGCCCGAGTGGCGACGAGCCCTGACGGCAAGGGCGGGCGCCGGGCGCTCCCGTCGTCCGCGCTGCTGCTGGCGCTGGCCTGTGCGCTCTCGGCCGCGCAGCCGCGCGTTGCGACGTCGCAGCGCGCGCCGACGGCACCTGACTCGGTGCTGACGGCGGGGCCGCGCGACACGGCGTTCACGCAGTGGCGCGCCGAGGTACGTGAGCATGGGCGCTTCGGCTCGTCGTTCCTGTTGATGGGACAGCGGTATCAAGTGCTCGTCGTGACCCCGATGGCCTTGGACGTGCTGGCGCCGGACAGCTTGGTGGTGCGGCATGCGCGCGGATGCCAACCCGTGCTGCAGTACCCCGATGCGGTCATCGATTCGGCGGCGGCAATGCGCCCATGGGCAGCGTTCGACTCCGCCGCCGCCGCGCGACCCACGGTCGCTTTCACGATCCTCCCCGCCGATCCGGTGCGCATCGACTGCGCGCGCGGGCAGCTCGCGCGCTTCGCGGCCATCACGCGCGGTGCGGTGTTCGGCGTGCCGCCGGCGTACAATCCGGTCTACGATGCCACGCGCGCGGAACTCCGGCGCGACGGCGAGCTGATTCCCGAGGTACTTCTGGGCAGCGCGCCGGTCCGGAAGCACGCCATCGGTGCCGTGGTTGAGGACGACACGCGCCAGGTTCGGCTGTATGTGCCGGTCGACGCATTCGCGCCGTACGATGACGGTCGCACGGCCGATCTCTCGCTGTTCGTGTCGAGTCCCGTGGACGATGCCCCGGATATCCTGCGCGTCCCGCCGGAACTCGCCCGCGCGGTATGGGCACAGTTCCAACCGTGGCGTGCGCGTCAGCTCGGACATGACGGCGCGCGGCCGCTCGATGCGCTGACGCTCGAGTTCCCCGAGCCGCGCGATACCGTGCTGCGTCGTGCGCACGCGGAGTTTCGCGCGGGCGCGTGGGGGCTCGCGACGTCAACCGTGCTCGGTCGACTCGCGCGCACGCCGCTGCCGCGCGCGCCGGAGGTGCGGGATGGCATGGTGCTCGGCGCCGCGACCTTCGTGGCCTACGGCTACGACGAAGACGCCACGGCCTTGTTGACGGATGTGGCCGCGTTCTATCCCTGCCTCCGCATGACGGCCGGTGCGCCGGACGAGATGCACCGCATCCTCGATCGCGTACGGCCGCAGGCGCGCTGCACGTCGCTGCGCTTGCCGCTTGTTGCCGCCGCGGGTCTGGTGCCGGGCGGCGGCCAGATCATCACGCCCGGTCGCCGCGCCTTCGGGCAGACCTTGCTGCTGGCGACGGTCGGCGCGTTCGCGGCAGCGCAGGGCCTGCATGCGTACTCGCGCAGCGCCTACGACGACTACCTCGCGAACACCGGCTCGACGAGCACCCCGGCCGCGGCCGACTACCGCCGGGCAGACCTCACGCGCAACATCGGCAACGCCATGACGATCGGCGCCATCTCGGTCTGGAGCTACGCGGCCATTGAAGGCGTGTTCATGGAATGGCGCCACAAGCGTCGCATCGCGGACGTCCAGGACGTCGGCGCGCGTCGGAGGTCGCGGTGATGCGCCCGATGCTGCGACGTCTTGCGTTGCTGGTCGTCCTCTCGGCCTGCACGCTCGAACCGCCGTTCGAGCGCAGCAATCCCTTCGATCCGGGATCGCCGTACCCGATGCGGCTGGTCGGCGTCCCGGACACCGTCTTCGCCATCGGCCAGCGGTTCCAGGCCACCATTGAGCGCGATCCGCCGATCGACCAATCCACGCTGTCGATCCAATGGCGCGTGACGGACCCCAACGACATTCTCGCGCCCGCCACGCAGCTCCAACACCTCTTCAACGGCGAGTTCCTCGCGACCAACGCGATGTCGGCGGAGCTCAAGACCCTCGCCGTCGGCGCGCGCTTCAACGAGGAAGTCGTCGTTGGCCGCAGCATCGTGGTGGGGCAGCTCGTGGACACGCTGCGCCTCTCCTGCGGCAGTGTTGCGGCGCCGGTGGCCTGCAGCGCGGTGCCGCTGGCGGTCGGCGCAACCCTCAATGTGCGGAGCGCGTCGCGCGATGCGCGCGGGTTCGCCGTGCAGGGCCTGCAGCATGCGATGGCCCGCGCCACAGTCACGCTTCGAACGCCGGGTGTGCTGAGCAGCACCTTCACGCCGAACACGACGGGCACGTATACCTTTGCAGCGGTCGCCGCGGGCAGCACGTGGCTGGTGATCCGCTCCGACCGGGCCGTCGATTCCGTGCAGGTGACCGTCACTCCGTAGCGGGGGTCGTCCGATGCTGCGTCCGTCCGTGGTTGCGTGGCTGCTCGTGTTGGGCGTCTCGACAGCACTCGCGGCCCAGCGGCCGCAGCCGGCGGCCGGTCAGCGCGGACTCGTGCTTGGCGACCTCACGTGGCTGGAAGCCGAGCAGGTGCTCACGCGCGACGCGATCGTCGTGATCCCGCTTGGCGCCGAGGCCAAGGAGCACGGTCCGCACCTGCGGCTGGACAACGACCGGACGTTGGCAGAGTACTATCGCCGGCGCGTCCTCGCCGCCGCAGACGTGATCGTCGCGCCGACCGTGAACTACCACTTCTATCCATCGTTCGTGGAGTATCCGGGATCGACGACGCTGCGCTTCGAAACGGCGCGCGATGTCATCGTCGATATCGTGCGCAGCCTCGCCGCGTACGGCCCGCGCAAGTTCTACGTGCTCAACACCGGGGTCTCGACGCTGCGTCCGCTCGCCGCCTCGGCGGAGATCCTGCGGGCCGAGGGCATCCTGTTCGAGTACACGAACATCATCGAGGTCGCGGGGGAAGCCGAGGCACGCGTGAGCCAGCAGCTGCGCGGGACGCATGCCGACGAGTCGGAGACGTCGGCGATCCTATACATGGCGCCGGAACGGGTGGACATGCGGAAGGCCGTGAAGGATGACTCGCCGCGCGGTGAAGGCGGATTGACGCGCAATCCGAGCGGACGCGGCACCTATTCCGCGAGCGGCGTGTGGGGCGACGCGACGCTCGCGACGGTCGAGAAGGGGCGGGTGATCGTCGAGGCCAGCGTGGCTGGCATGCTGCGGGAGATCGAGGCGCTGCGCGCGCGCGAGGTGCCGCGCTGATCGACGGGCGCTCGCTCGACTACCGCTTGAGCCAGATGATGATGCCCCCTGGTTCCGGCGGGCAGGAGCAGCCCGTGCTCGGGGGGAAGCGCTGGCACATGGTGCGGGAGTTCTCGCTGCCGGGCTCGTAGAGCTCGACCATCTCGACCTCGTTGGCCCGGAAGTGGTTCAGCCATCCGCCGGCACGTGACGTTGGCAGGCCGGCGGCCCCTCCCCCGGAAACGCCCGCTGGTTCGATCGACGTCGGCGTCCGGCTCATCGACTGCGCACTCACGAACCCCGAACCGGCGGTCTGCGTGACAAGTGGCTCGTAGCCGTTCAAGAGCAGGCAGGCCGTCGGTAGGTTCTGGAGCATGAGGGCCGCGCGGCTGCCGCCCAAGGCGACCCCGAGCGGCGCGGTATCCCAGCGCTCGAGCTCGTCGCGGCCGATGACCATCGAGAGCGCACCGCGAAACCCGATGCGCTGGTTCGTCTCCAGCGCGACCTGCGCCGCGACTTCGGGCGAGAACCGATCGCCACGTTCGAGAGGACGTAGCTTGATGGTGATGTCGCGGTCGATCTGCGGCACCATGCGCAGGGCGTACTGCGAGACGCGGTAGCCGCTCAGGCGGAACTGCAGGATGTACGAACCCGGATTGAGGTCCGTGAGCAGGAAACGTCCGTCCTCATTCGTCGTGATGCGGCGATTCAATCCGAGGACGTCCACGAGCACGCCGGGAATCGGCTGTCCCGCGTCGGTGGTGACGAGGCCGGCCACTTGGTTCAGGATGGCCTCCCGAATGACCACGGCATCCAGGCGCTCCGCCGTGGGCACGAGTGCGATGCCGAGGTTGAGCGTGCGCTCGGCCGGTACCGTGACCGTGGCGATGGCGGGGCGGTAGCCGAGAAAGCGCACGACGACGTCGACGCTGCGCGCCGGGAGGCCCGCGAGCACGAAGCGTCCGGCCGAGTCCGTGCGCGTCTGTATGGCCAGCGCTTCGATGCCGACGCGGGCGTCGGCGATCGGCTGGCCACGTTCGTCGCGCACAACGCCGGCGATGGCCCCGCGCGGTATGGAATCGCGCGGGGCAGGCGTCTCCTGCGCCTCGGCGACGGCCGAGACCGCGAGGAGCGCGAGAGGGAACAGCAAGCGCTGCAGTTCACCGAGTGTCATGCGTGAGTCTCCAGATGCTGACGATACCCCGTAGGGCACGGAATGTCACGGAAGGGTTTGCGTCAGCGTTGCAGCCACAGCACGATGCCGGACGGCTCCGGCGGACACGAGCAGCCGGAGCTCGGCGGGAAGCGTCCGCAGAGCGTCCGCGAGTTCTCACTGCCTTCCGGGTACAGCTCGATCAGCGCGACCTCGTCGGCGCGAAAGAAGCCGAGCCAGCCACCTGCATTGAAGAGGTTGCCGGACCCGGGCGATTGCCGCGACGACTGTCGACTCGCACTGCCGATGGTCAGCGGTTCCGAGCCATTCAAGAGGATGCAGCTTCCGCCGACTTGATTGAAGACGAGCGCGGCTTCGGTTCCCGCCAGCGCGACGCCGAGCGGTGCGCTACCGTGGCGCTCCAGCTGCTCGCGCCCGATGATCACGGCGCGCCCTCCGCGAAGTCCGAGCCGCCGATTCGCCTCGTTCGCGACTTCGACCGCGCGCGGAATCTGCAGTTCGTCCTCGAGGGACGCGGTACGCAACCGGAACGTGAGGTCGCGCTCCATCTGCGGCAGCATGCGGAGGCCGAACTGCGCCACGCGGTACCCGAGCGCGCGAATCTGGAGCACATAGTTGCCCGGCGCGAGGTCCACCAGGAGAAAACGGCCTTGGTCCTGCGTCTCGGTCTTCACGCCCAATCCGACGATTTCGATGACTGCGCCGGGAATCGGGCGTTCATAGACGTCCGTGACCAGTCCCGAGAGTTCGTTGAGCACGTAAGCCTGCACCACGACAGGGTCGAGCTCGACGGCCAGGCGGCGGAGGTCGATGCGCAGGTTCAACGTGCGATCGGCCTCGACGTCGATGTCGGTGACCGCGGGGCGGAAACCGATCTGCCGCACGAAGAGCTGGTGCCGGCCGGAGGCGATGCCGCGCAGGAGGAAGAACCCCTCGGCGTCCGTCGTGGCGCGCGCGGCGGCGGTGGGGATGACGACGGGGACGCCCTCGAGCGGGCGCCCATCGGTGTCGACCACGTATCCGGCGACGCTTCCGAGGCGCGGCACGATGCGGACGGAGCTCTGCGCAGAGACCGTCGGTGCAGGCGTGAGGGAAAGCACGCCAAGCAGCATCGCCAGCATCGGGTGGAGTCGCATCGTCACCTCCCGACATAGGCTACACCGCGGACACGCGGATGTCACGGCTTCGGATTACACTTCGGCGTGCAGCGTCGCGACGGACTGGACCTTGTCCTGCTCGGTGCCCTGTGGGGTGCCGCGTTCCTCTTCATCCGCATCGCGGTCCCGGAGTTCGGACCGATTGCGCTGGTGGAGGTGCGCGTGCTCATCGCCGCGGCGCTGTTGCTTGGCTGGATGGCGGCACGCGGCGAGCTCAGCGCCTTCCGCGGGCGCTGGCGGCAGCTGTTCATGATCGGCGCCATCAACACGGCCGTGCCGTTCGCGCTGTTCGCCTATGCGACGCGCACGGTGCCCGCGGGATTCGCGGCGGTGCTTAACGCCACGGTGCCGCTCTGGGGCGCGTTGATCGGGCGGGTCGTGTTCGGCGAGAAGCTGGGCATCGATCGCGGCGTGGGGCTCTTCGTCGGATTCGTCGGCGTCGTCATCCTTGTGGCGCCGAAGCTCAGTGTCGGCGGCGAGACGCTCGCCATCGCCGCTGCCTTGACCGGCTCAACCCTCTACGCGCTCTCGGCGCATCTCACGCGGCGCCTGCTGCCGGGCATGAGTTCGCTGGCGATCTCGGGCGGGTCGTTGCTCGCGTCGGTGGTCTTGCTTGCCATCCCGACGCTCATGTTGCGTCCGACGACGATGCCGAGTGCAGCGGCGTGGGGCAGCGTCCTCGCGCTGGCGGTGGGCGGCACGGCGCTGGGCTACGTGCTGTACTTTCGCCTCCTCGCCAATGCCGGGCCGACGAGCGCGATGGCCGTGACCTACCTGATCCCGCTGTTCGGGATGATCTGGGGCTGGCTCTTCCTCGACGAATCCGCGACCGCGACCATGCTCGTAGGCTGCGGGTTCATCCTCGGCGGCGTGGCCGTGGCGACGGGCATCGTGCGGAACTGGATGCCGGCCCGTCGCCTCGGCGATTGATCTGCGTTAGGCGCCGAATGTCGGTACGGTGGCGCCATCCACCGCCATGCCCATGGAGTGGTAGCCCTTGTCGACATACACCGTCGCGCCGGTGATGCCGCTCGCGAGCGGTGAGCACAGGAAGGCCGTCGCGTGGCCCACCTCGACGGCTTCCAACACCTCGGGCAACGGCGTGTTCGTCTGGCAGTACTTCACCATGTTGTCGATGATGCCGATCGCGCTCGCGGCGCGCGACGCGTAGGGGCCCGCCGAGACGGTGTTGATGCGGATGCCGTACTTGCGCCCCGCTTCGAACGCGAGCACGCGCGTGTCGCTCTCGAGCGCGGCCTTCGCCGAGCTCATGCCGCCGCCGTAGCCGGGAATCGCGCGCTCGCTGGCCATGTACGTGAGCGACGCGACGCTGCCCCCGCGGCGCATCAGTGGCCCGAAGTGCCGCACCATCGAGACCAGCGAGTAGGCGCTGGCGCTGACCGCCGCGAGGTAGCCCGCGCGCGAGGTCTCCATGAGCGGCTTCTTCACTTCCGGGCCGTTGGCCAGCGAATGCACGAGGATGTCGAGCGGCTGCGCCCCGAAGTCCGCCTGCACGCGTGCGGCGAGTCCGGCGATGGAGAAGTCCCCGACGTCCTTGTAGCGCTTGCTCTCGCGCAGCTCCTGCGGTGCGTCCTCGAGCGTGTCGAAGACGGCGTCGAGCGGATAGATCTTCTCGAAGTTGAGCAGCGTGCCGTCCTTGAGCTTGCGCGACTCATCCATCTTCCCGCGCTCGAGCAGGTTGAGGAAGATGTTGAGCGCCGGCGGCCAGGTGGCGACGCAGACGGTCGCGCCCGCTTCGATGAGCGCCTTGGCGATGGCAAAGCCGAAGCCGCCGTCATCGGCGACCCCGGCGACGAGGGCACGCTTGCCCGTGAGATCGAGAGTCAGCATACCCTAGAAACTACATGGGATGGGCCGCGCGTGTGAGGCGATCGCGGAGGGCCTCCCACGCGGGCTCGTCCGGCAGGTCTTCGACCAGCAACAGCGTGCAGCCCGCGGCGTCGGCGTCGTGCAGGGCGTCGTACAATGCCGCCGCATAGCCCTCGGGCGCGTCTGGCATGCGTCGTGCGAAGGCGAGACCCGCCGGCACGGCATGCGAGTGCACGAGGCAACCAATCGCTGCCGCGCCGCCGGCCTGCCGCGCTGCATCAAGCGCGGCCTGCATACGACCGATGGCCACGCGTTCGACGCGCGCGCGCGGCGCGTAGTGCCGTGCAATCATGCCCGGCGCCGGGCGTGCCGCATCGTCGCGACCGCCGCCGCGGTGGCGCGACACCGGACCGACGATGGCCTCGATCTCCTGCTGCGTGATCATCCCGGGGCGCAGCAACACGGGCCGACCACCGCTCACATCGACGACCGTGCTCTCGATGCCCACGCGCGTGTGTCCGGCGTCGAGGATCATGTCTACCGCGGAGCTGAGTCCCCGCGCGACCTGTGCGGCCGTGACGGGCGAGACTTCCGTGAAGCGATTCGCACTCGGCGCCGCGAGCGGCACGCCAGCGGCACGGATCAGGGCCAACGCGACCGGGTGATCCGGCACGCGCACGCCGAAGGTGTCGAGCCCGGCCGTTAGCTCCGACGGGACGATGGCCTTTCGACGCACCACCAACGTGAGGGGGCCCGGCCAGAACTTCGCGGCCAACGCGCGCGCCATCTCGGGCCACTCCGCGGCCAGCGTCTGGGCCTGTGCGGCGTCGGCCACATGGGCGATCAGCGGATTGTACGCGGGACGCCCCTTCGCCGCATAGATGCGCGCGATGCTTGCGGGATCGAGTGCGTTACCCGCGAGGCCATAGACGGTCTCCGTCGGCATGGCGACCAAGCCACCGGCGCGGATGATGGCCGCTGCGCTCGCGATGGCTTCCGGCGACGCGGCGACGATCATGCTGCGGAATGCAGGGCTGCGCTGGCGCGGCGCGCGCTCTCTGCCAGCACCGCCGACGCGAGCAGCAACGAGTCCTCGTCGGGATTGAAGCGCGGCGTGTGCACGCCATGCCGCTCACGGCCCTCTCGCCAGGTGCCGATGCGCATGAAGCAGCCTTCGATGCGCTCCGTGTAGAACGCAAAATCCTCGCCGCCCATGTTGGCCAGCGGCAGCTTCCGCAGCGCGTCGTCCCCGAGGAGCTCGCGTACCGCGTCCTGCGCCCACTCGGCGGCGCGCGGGCTGTTCATCAACGGCGGCGTACCCTGCGTGACCTGCACGGTCGCCGTCAGGCGATGCGCCGCGGCGACGGCATGCGCGAGGCGTTCGATCTCGGCAACGAGCAGCGCGCGCGACTCCGGTGTCGTGGCGCGGATGGTCCCGCCGCACGTCGCGGTTTCCGGAATGACGTTCGGCGCCGAGCCTGCGTGCAACATGCCGACCGTGACGACGCCGGGCAGCGCCGGATCGAGCCGGCGCGAAACGATGGTTTGGACGTCGCTGACGAAGGCCGCCATGCCGACGATGGGGTCGTGCGTGTCCTGCGGGCGCGCGCCGTGGCCACCCTTGCCGTGGAACGTGATCTCGAAGGTGTCCGTGCTCGCCGCGAGCGGCCCGGGCGTTGCGACCACCTGGCCGACCTCGAAGCGCCAGTCGACGTGGCCGCCGAAGATCGCCCCGACGCCCTCGAGTGCGCCGTCAGTGAGTACGCGCGGTGCGCCTTCCCCCAGCTCCTCGGCGGGCTGAAGCAGAACCCGGACCTCGCCCACCGCGGGCTGCTTGGCGATCAACAGGCCCGCGCCCACGGCCCACGCCGCGTGCATGTCGTGTCCGCAGGCGTGCATCACGCCGGCGTGCATCGACGTGAACGGCAGTCCGGTCTCTTCCTGGATCGGCAGGGCATCGATGTCCCCGCGGATGGCGACCGCCGGGCCGGATACCGAGCGACCGGGGATGTGCGCGACGAGCCCGGTGCTTGCCGTCTCACGGATGTCCGTGATGCCGATGTCGAGCAGCGCTTCGCGCAGGCGCGCCTGCGTCTGCGACTCCTTCCAGGAGAGTTCGGGTCGGCGGTGCAGCGAGCGGCGCAGTTCGATCAGCAGCGTTCGCTCGGCATCGGTGAACTGCGAGGTGATGGATTCCGGCAGGGCAGGGGTCACGCGCGAAGCTCCTCCGTGCGCACGGTCAGTGCGCGGATGCGGGCGTCGTCCACGGCGACACCGAGTCCCGGGGCGTCAAGCGGGACACGCACCATTCCGTGGGCGTCCATGGTCCATTCGGGTGTGACGACGTCCTGCGTCCAGTAGCGAGCGCTGGGTGAGAGATCGCCCGGCAGGGTGAAGTTGGGCAGTGAGGCCAGCGCAACGTTGTACGCGCGGCCGATGCCGCTCTCGAGCATGCCGCCGCACCACACGGGGATGCCGTGTTCCTCGCAGAAATCATGGATGGCGACGCTCTGCGCGAAGCCGCCGACGCGGCCCGGCTTGATGTTCACGATGCGCCCCGCCCGCAGCGTGTGCATGTCCTGCGCACGCTCGAGCGAGGTGATGGATTCGTCGAGGCAGAGCGGCGTGCGGAGCCGGCGCTGCAGCTCCGCATGCCGCACGAGGTCGTCGTGGGCCAGCGGTTGTTCGATCATCATCAGGTGCAGCGCATCCAGCTGCGCGAGCCGGTCGGCATCGGCGAGCGTGTAGGCGTTGTTGGCGTCGGCCATGAGATGCGCATCGTCACCGACGGCGTGGCGCACCGCGGCCACCCACTCGACGTCGCGGCCGGGCGCAATCTTGATCTTCACCTTCTGGTACCCCGCAGCCAGCGATTCGGTCGCCTTGGCCACGAGCGTGTGGATGTCGCGCTGGATGCCGAGCGAAATGCCGGTGGCGATCTCCGTGCGCGTGCCGCCGAGGAGGCGCGCGAGTGGCAGGCCGGCCTCCAGCGCCGCGAGATTCCAACAGCCCATCTCGAGGGCGGCCTTGGCCATGTTGTGCCCACGCACGTCGCGCTCGAGCAGCGCGTGCACGTCGGTGTGCGCGACCGATGCGCCGAGGAGCCGCGGCGCGAGCCAGCGCACGATCGTCGGCCACGCGGTGTCGATGGTTTCCGACGAGTAGTTGGGCGCGTCATCCACGACGCATTCGGCCCATGCATGTGCACCGGCAGCGTCAAAGAGTTCGAGCAGCAAGATCCGACGCTCGCGCATCTCGCCGGACGAGATGCGGAACGGCTCGCGCAGCGGCAGCCGGATTTCGCGGAGGACGATGCGGTCGAGTCGGATCACGGGGCCGTCCGGGAAATCAGGTAACTGCCGCCGTCATCATCGGCGACGAAGCCGGCCACGTGATAGCCGTGGCCGAGGTAGTGCTGAAAGGCAGCGCGCGTGCCGAAGCGCCAACGCCGCGCGGCGTCGAGATCGGTGGCGGCGAGTGCGGTGATGTCGCGCGGGGCGCGCACGACGACGTGCGTTGCGTCCGGCCACGCGGCGGCGGGATTGCCGGCGGCATCGACGGCTTGCACGGCCTCCGCAGGCAGGCCATGGAGCGGCGCCGCCGCATCGACGGGATCCACTGCCCAAGCCACCACGAAACGGTCGGTCGGCATGTCGCCCTGCAGCGGCGAGTTCGTGCCTTCGCCATACATGGCCGGCACGAACTCGCGCACGCGTGCGCCCATGCGCGCGAGGTTCAGGTGCGCGTTGCGTGCGACGAGCGGATCATACGTCCAATAGATGTGCTTGATGCCCAGCGCGCGGCAGTGGTCGCGCTGGAAGGCCTTAAGCTGCTCGCCGAGGTGCTGGCCGCGGGCGTCGGGATGCACCGCCAGCATGTCGGACCAATGCATGAGCTCCCCGTCCTGCACACCGGTGACGCCGAACACGAAGCCGAGCATGCGTCCGTCGGCGTCGAAGGCGCCGGCGCAGACGCCGCCCGTCTTCTGCGCGACGAGCAGCATGGCGGCGGGAATCTTCTCGGTGAAGCCCTGGCCCCAGGTGAGTTCCTGCAACGCCACGCACTGGGCGCGGTCGGTGTGCGATGCGAACGGACGGATGGTGTACGGGGATGGCACATAGCTAAACTAGGCAACGTGAATCGCCTCCGCCTCCTGCTCGCCCTCGTCTGGCCGCTGAGTGCCGCTGCCCTCGGTGCCCAAGCCGCTCCTGCGGATTCCGCGCCGCGCCCTTCACCGGCGTTCGGGGCGCCGGAGCTCCGTGGCTTTGCGGTGGCGTTCGCCGCGGGCGGGCTGGCGTACTTCGCCGACCAATCGGCGCGCGACGCGGTGCGCGGCAGCGGACCGCAGGGGTCCGCTGTGCTCGACGGCATCGCCGGCTTCGGGAATCCCTATGGCTCGCCGGGCGTGATGGCATTGAGCGCCGCGCTCTACGGCGGCGGGTTGCTGGCAAAGCGTCCCGTGATCGCGGCGAGCGGTTTCCGCGGGCTCGAGGCCATCGGCGTGAGCGGCCTCGTGACGGCCACGATCAAGGGCCTCGCGGGCCGCAAGCGTCCGGAGATCTCGCCGGACGACCCGGCGAGCTTCGCATGGCTGCGCGGCATGCGGGAGGGTGGGGACTATCAGTCCGTACCGTCGGGGCACGCGACGGCGGCGTTCGCGTTCGCCACGGCTGTGCACCTCGAAGTGAGGCGTCGCGCCCCGCAGCACGCGCGCCTCGTCGGCATCTTGGTCTACAGCGGCGCCGTGGCGACCGCGTACGGCCGCATGCACGACGACCGGCACTGGCTCAGCGACGTCGTCACGGGGGCCGGCATCGGCAGCGTGACGGCCGCGGCAATCCATCGCTGGCATGCGACGCGCGCGGCGGATCCCATCGACGGGTTCTTTCTCAAGCCCGTGCTCTCGTCGCGGCAGGGCGGCGTCGGCGTGGGGTTCTCGGCCAGCTTCCGGTGAACGGGATCTTCATCACGACGGAGCTGGAAGGCGCGCTCGCCGAGCGCGTGCACGCGCTGCAAATGGAATTCGACCCGAAGATGGCGCGGGCGTTGCCGCCGCACATCACGCTCACAGGATCCTCAGGAGCCGGGCCGTTGCCGCCGGATACGCCGGTGGCGCTGATGCGCGAGAAGCTCGAGCCGGTGGCCGCGCGCACCGCGCCGATCACGCTGAGCTTCGGGCCGCCGGAGCGCTTCATCGGGCGCAACATCGTGTCGCTGCGCCTCGATCCGCACGGCCCGCTGCGGGCGCTGCACGAGGCCATCAAGCAGTGCGGGTTGCCGTTCCAACCGGCGCGCTGGCCGTTCACGCCGCACTGCACGCTGAACCTGTATCCCGAGCTGACGCAGGAGAAGTTGCGCAAGATGATGGCCGTGCGGATCGACGAGCCATTCACGGTGCGCACGCTCAAGGTGTATCACACGCGGGAGCCGCAGCCGCCGACGCTACTGTTCCAGCTGCTCCTGCGCGGCTGACGGCACGGGCAACGGCTGCCACAGAGGCACGGAGACACAGAGGTTGCACGGAGAACGGCAACTACTCCTCATCGCGGAGACAGGAAACGCGACTGAAAAGCTTCAGGGGGCCGCGCCGATGGCTCGGTGCGGACCCCCTGTTCTTACGGTGCTGTTCTCTGTGAAGAACTCTGTGCCTCTGTGCCTCTGTGGCAAGGTAGTTCGACGGCTTACCGAACCACCGATGCCAGCGCCCGCGCGATGTCCTGATCGCCGCCCACGCCGCCGTAGACGACCTTGCCGTCCTTGTCGAGGATGACCACGTAGCTCGTCGCCGGCACGTCGTAGTTGGTCACCGCCTGGCCGCGCCGGTCGTAGAAATGCGTGAAGCCGCGCAGATGCTCGGTCACGTAGCGCTTCACGCGCTCCGACGACTGGTTCACGCTGACCGCGACGCCGACGAAGCGCACTTGGTTGCCGTAGCGCCGCTGCGCGGCATCGAGCGCCGGTTCGAGCTGGCGGCAGTTCGGGCACCACGTGGCCCAGAACTCGATCAGCGTCGGCTTGCCGCCGCCGACCACGCTGCTGAGGTTGGCGGCGGTGCCGTCCAGCGTCTCCAGCGCGGCGGCCGGGCCGACCGTGCCGATCGGAAGGCCGGTGTCCTGCGCGGCGACGGACGACGCGCCAAGCAGCAGAAGCGCGCCGAGGGCGCGACGGAACATCGAGAGCGTACGCATCAGAACACCAATTTCCCCATTTCGATGAGATAGTACTCGGCCACCGCGATCATCACGACGCCGAACCCCTTCTTGATCCAATTCATCCAGTTGCCCGCGCGCGGGAGGCGCGCCAGCGCACCGCTCGAGAGACCCACGACCACGAGCAGCGTGCACATCCCGAGCGAGAACACCAAGAGATACACGAAACCGAGCGCCGGGCTCCCTTGGCTGCCGACCCAGGTGAGAATGGCCGCCATCACCGGCGCGCCGCAGGGTGCCGCCACCAAGCCCGACATGGCGCCCATGATGAGCGCGCCTCCCACGCGGCCCGCCGTGCCCGCCGTCGCCGCTCGCGCCTGCAGCGATGCGGGAATCGGCACGGGCAGCACGTCGAACATCATCAAGGCCGAGAGGATCAGCACGTTGGCCATGGCGAAGTACAGCCACGGGTTCGTGCTGATCGTGCCGAACATCGTGCCGGTCACGCCCGCGATGATGCCGAGCGTGGAGTACACCGCCGCGAGCCCGACCACATACGCCATCGTCAGCAGCAGCGTGCGGAAGCGCGGCGGCTTCGTCTCGCCCAATGTCTGCCCCCCGACGATCGCCGCCGTGATCGGGATCATCGGATAGATGCAGGGATTCAGGCTCGTCAACACGCCGGCCAGGAACACGAGCCCGACCGCAGTGAGCGGGCTCGAGGACAGCTGGGCGGAGAGGCCGGTGAAGTCCATCAAGGACGAGGTGGCGGGACGGGATGTGGTGCGACGGCAGCAATGATGAGCGCGGTGCCGGCTGTCACGTCGCCCGCCTTCCGCTGATGTAACACTAACCCGGCCTCGGCGGCACGGATCGGCTGACGCTCGCCAGTAGAACTCGTGAACTGGCCCAAGAGTTCGTCGGCGGCGACGCCGGCCCCCGGCGCGACGGCCGGTTCCCAGCGCCCGGCCGCGGGCGCGATGCTGACGGCACGCCGGGCGAAGAGCCGGGAGGGCGCGGCGGTGGCGGGGGCCGGCGGGCCGACCACGGCCCCCACGCCGCTGTCGGCGCCGAGGACGCCGAGGCTGCGGAGGGTGGCGAGGGAACCGCGCACGAAAGCCGCCGTGGCGGCGCTGTCTTCGCGCGTGGCGCCCGCCTCGAACACGGTGATGGCCGGTACGCCGCTCAGGTGTGCCGCGGTCTGCAGGAACCGGGCTTCGGCCAAGGTCCGCGGGCCGGCGTCGTCCCAGACGATGACTGGCGTGCCCCAGGCCTCGGCCAACGCCTTGGCCGCGCTGTCGACCCGTGGATCCACGCCTGGCCGCGCCGCATAGGCGAAGCGTCCGACCGCCTCGTCGCCGTCCGATCCGTGCAGGTCCACGAGATAGTCGCTTCGCGATACTATATCGCGCATGATCTTCGCGGCCAGCGCCTCCGTCGGGCGGCCGTCGGCACGGCCGGGGAACACGCGATTCAGGTTCAGCGAGTCGTGCGGGGAGATCTGCGCGAGGCCCGCGAGGTACCCCGCCATGTTCGCCGGGCCGACCAGCAGCACGCGGCCGCGGAGGAGGCGGCCGGTCAGCTCCCCGCGCAGCACGTCGAGCGCGTGGATGGCGGCCACCTTGCCGCCGTGCACACCGGCGACCAGGGCCACCGTCGCGCCCGGCGTCGCGGATGTGACCTCGGACACAGCCAACGTCGGTTGGAAGCGGTACGCTGCACTGTCTTGGCGCGCCTGGGCGCCGGCGGGCAGCCCGAGCGTGACCGAGAGGGCGAGCAGTGGGGTAGCACAAGGAAACCAAAGGCGCCCCCTGCGCGTCTTTGCCATGTACGTCGTCACGTCCCTTCTCAGGAGCCGACCCGTGTTCAGCCGCATCCGTGGAATCTATGACGCGTTGACCAGCACCCTCGAAGCGGCCTGGATGCCGCTCGCGGTTGGGCTCGCGGCCATCGTTCTCCTGGCACGCGTGGTCTGACGGGGGCACGGGTCGCCGCCCTCGGCGACCCGCGGGAGGGCACTATCTTTCACGGCTGGATGCGCGGGTGCGCATCCAGCCGTTTGGTTTTTCCCGATCAGGAGACGCTCCGCGTGGCCCCGCAGTTCATCTATGTGATGAAGGCGCTGAAGAAGGTGATCCCGCCTTCGCGCATCATCCTCGACGATATCTGGCTTTCGTTCTATCCCGGCGCCAAGATCGGCGTCCTCGGCCCCAACGGCGCGGGTAAGTCCTCGCTGCTGCGCATCATGGCCGGGGTCGACACGGAATTCCAAGGCGAAGCCTGGGCGCACAAGGGCACGCGCATCGGGTACCTGCCGCAGGAGCCTGAGCTGGACCCCAAGCTCGACGTGCGCGGCAACGTGGAGCTCGCCGTGAAGGCGCAGCGCGACGCGCTGAACGAGTTCAATGAGATCTCCGCGAAGTTTGCCGAGCCCGATGCGGACTTCGACAAGTTGATGGACCGGCAGGCGAAGCTGCAGGAGTACATCGACCAGCACGACCTCTGGAATCTCGACAACAAGATCGACGTGGCCATGGACGCGCTGCGCCTGCCGCCGTCCGATTCGCCCGTGACGAACCTCTCGGGCGGCGAGAAGCGTCGCGTGGCCCTCTGCAAGGTGCTGCTCGAAGAGCCCGATATGCTGCTGCTGGACGAGCCGACGAACCACCTCGATGCGGAGAGCGTGGCGTGGCTGGAGCACTTCCTCGAGACGTTCCCGGGCACGGTCGTGGCGATCACGCACGATCGCTACTTCCTGGATAACGTCGCGAAGTGGATCCTCGAGCTCGACCGCGGCAAGGGCGTGCCCTACGAGGGCAACTATTCCGGCTGGCTTGAGCAGAAGCAGCAGCGGCTGGCGCTGGAGGAGAAGCAGGCCAGCGCGCGGCAGAAGACGCTGCAGAAGGAGCTCGAGTGGGTGCGCATGTCGCCGAAGGCACGGCAGGCCAAGAGCAAGGCGCGTTTGCAGGCCTATGAGCAGCTGGCCAGCGAGGCGCAGAACGATCGCGTGATGCAGAACGAGATCGTGATTCCACCGGCACCGCGCCTCGGCAACGACGTGGTGCGCGCCAAGGGCCTCAAGAAGGCCTTCGGCGACAAGCTGCTGTTCGACAACCTGAACTTCGACTTGCCGCGCGCGGGCATCGTCGGCATCATCGGCCCCAACGGTGCCGGCAAGACGACGCTGTTCCGCATGATCAACGGCCTCGAGAAGCCCGACGGCGGCGAGCTCACGATCGGCGAGACGGTGGTGATCTCGTACCAGGACCAGCACCGCACGTTGGAAGGCAAGCGCACGCTGTGGGAAGAGATCTCCGGCGGCCGCGAGTTGATCACGGTCGGCAAGAAGGAGCTCAACAGCCGCGCCTATGCGTCGAGCTTCAACTTCAAGGGCGCCGACCAGCAGAAGCTCGTCGCGAACCTCTCGGGCGGCGAGCGGAATCGCCTGCACCTCGCCAAGACGGTGATGCAGGGCGGCAACCTGCTCCTGCTCGACGAACCCACCAACGACCTCGACGTCGATACGCTGCGTGCGCTGGAGGAAGCGCTGCTCGATTTCTCCGGCTGCGCGGTGATCATCTCGCACGACCGCTGGTTCCTCGACCGCGTGGCCACGCACATCCTCGCCTTCGAGGGCGACTCGGAAGTGGTGTGGTACGAGGGCAACTACCAGAGCTACATCGAGGATCTCAAGCGTCGGAAGGGGCCGGATGCGGACCAGCCGCATCGGCTCAAGTACAAGCCGTTGGTGCGTTGAGCTAGTGCCCGTGCATCCCGGTCATCGTGCCGTTGGCGATGCCCAGGTGATGCGGCGCGTGGTGGTCGCCGAGCGCCACGACCCCGATGAACCCCAGCCCACGGATGCGCGCGACCGCGCGCGCATCCGTCGGGTTGCCGGCTAGCGCGACGAAGCGCACACCGCCGTCCACGTCGCTCACGCTCATTCGCACCGAGCCGTCCGCCGTGCCGGTCGCCGCGCGCGAGCGCGTCATGCGGCGGATGGCCTCCAATGTGCGCCCGCTGCCCGTGACAATGAATGCCGCGCCGCCCTGGACCTCCTCGGCGCGCACGTCTGCCCGCATCGTCACCTCATCCATGTCGATGAGATGCTGCCGCAGCGCCTCGACGTTCACCTTGCTCCAGTCGGTACGCGGATCGGCGTCGAGCAGCCTCACGATTTCGGCGATGGCGGCGAACGCCGCCTGACCGCCCTCCTTGGGCTGCGGACCCGCCGCCGGATGCTGCATCCCGGGCGTGTGCTGGTGATCCTGGGCCGCGAGATTGGGCGCCAACAGCGCGAGAACCGGGAGAACCGCAAGGACCGCGAAACGACGCATGGAACTCTCCGTAGGGGATTCGCCGGGTGCTGTCGCCAGCACGCCGCATGGTGCAACTTAGCACCCCCACCCCAACGGACCTGACGCACATGTTCCGCCGTACCGCTGTCGTCGTCGCTTCCTTGCTGCTGACCGCCACCGCTTCGGTCGCGCAGGAGATCACGCTCACCACCGACGTCCTCGATCGCTACGTGACGTCGTACGACAAGGAGCGCGAGGAGATCGCCGCGCTCGACCCCAAGCTCCGCGAGATCGACCAGCGCATCCGCCGCTTCCGCGAGTGCAAGATCGCGTTCGAAGCCGCCGGTTCCGCGACGCGTAGCCGCCTCGGTGCACTCGCCGCCCGCGCCGGCATCCGCGCGCGCTGCGGCGCCAATAACGAATCGGACATCGAACGCGAGAAGACCGCGCTGCGCGAGCAGGCCACGCGCACCGCGGCGCAGGCCGGCAACTTCACCGTGCCGCAGTTCCAGCGCCTCGGCATCCGGCTCGAGCGCATCTACGCCTACGGCGACCGCGCGGGCCTCTCGGCACCGGAGGTCGAAGCCGTGAACGCGCGTCGCGAACGCTTCGGCAGCATCTACGGCGTGAATGCCGCGGCGCTCGAAGCCGCGCTCGGCGGCCTTGGGCGCGGTACCGGCGGCGTCCCCGCCGCCGGGCAGTGGACGGCCGACTACACCTGGCTCTACATCGGCCAGCTCTGGGGCATGATGTATGGCACCGGCGCCAACGTCTTCGACGAAGACTACCAGCCCGGCCAGTGGACGCGCTGGGAGCTCGGCGGCAACGACGATGACGACAAGGCGATCGTCGAGCGCGCCTTCCTCAGCAAGGACGAGGAAGGGAAGGAGTGGTGGCGCTACAAGTCGGTGATGGGCGGCGATACGATCGTGCTCGAAGGCCTCTTCAAGGATGCCGGCGACGGCCTGCAGGAACTGGTCCGCATGCGTGGCCGCATGCCCGGCGAGAAGGAACCCAACGAGATGATGGTGCCCGAGAACATGACGATGCTGCAGGCCTGGGGCATGTTCCGCTCGCGCCCGACGAAGGAGAGCGTGGACGGCGCGACGGTCGGCACCGAGAACGTGACGACGCCTGCCGGGACGTTCAGCGCCAAGCGCGTGCACTTCGGCAGCACGGGCGGGCGCCAAGAGTGGTGGCTGAGCCCAACCGTTCCGGGTGGCTGGGTGCAGTACACGGTGAACGCCGAGGACAAGGAGGACGGCTTCCGCATGCGTCTCATCGCCCACGGCAGCGGCGCCACCAGCGAACTCGGCTCGCGCTGAGCGCTCGACATCGCCGGAGGCCCGAGCGACATTCGCTGCATGCGAATCGTCGCTCGGGCCTTCGGCCTTCTCGGACTCTGCGTCTCTGCCATCGGCGCGCAAGACACCAAGCTCGTCGTCCTCGGCACCGGCACGCCGAACGCCGATCCGGAACGCAGCGGGCCCGCGCTGGCCGTGGTGCGAGGGACGCGCTCGTATCTGATCGATGCGGGTCCAGGTATCGTGCGTCGCGCGAGCGCTGCCGCCGCGCGCCACGGACTTTCGGCCCTAGAACCGCCGCAGCTACGCACGCTGTTTCTGACGCACCTGCACTCAGATCACACCGTGGGACTGCCCGATGTGATCCTGAGCGCGTGGACGCTGGAGCGCAACGTGCCGCTCGTCGTGTACGGACCGCCGGGGACGAAGGCGATGGTCGAGCACCTCCAGGCGGCGTATGCGGCAGACATCCGCAATCGCATCGATGGGCTGGAGCCGGCGAACACCGAGGGTTGGAAGGTCACGGTGCATGAGATCGCGCCGGGGCTCGTGTTGGATGATGGCAACCTGCGCGTGACGGCGTTCGCCGTGCCGCATGGCGATTGGGAGGTGGCGTTCGGCTATCGCTTCGATGCCCCGGATCGGTCCATCGTCATCTCCGGCGACACGCGCGCGAGCGATGCGGTGGTGACCGCCTGTAACGGCTGCGACCTGCTCGTGCACGAGGTGTACTCCGCCGAACGGCTCCGCACGCGGCCGCCTGAGTGGCAGCGGTACCACCGGAACGCACACACGTCGACGGAAGAGCTGGCGCTGCTCGCGACGCGGGCGCGACCGACGCAGTTGCTGCTTTACCACCAGCTCTACTGGGGCACGGATGATGTGGGGCTACTCGCCGAGTTGCGGCAGGCGGGCTATGCCGGCCGCGCGCGGTCGGCGCGCGACCTCGAGGTGCACTGACGCGCTAGGGCCGCTGCGTCCACACCCACGAGAGCACAAGCGTGTGATTGAACTCGTGCGTCTCGCGCGGCGTGATGCGATTCCATTGGTGCAGATAGCCGAACTCGATGCGTTGCCGGTCATCGAGCGGCAGGCCAAGCCCGAGTTGCGCGCGATTCTGCAGGCGGCGCTGCGCGCCTTCGGAGTGGCCGACGGGCAGGAAGAACTCATTGGCCGCAAAGCCATAGGTTCGCACGCCAACCGGCCGCTGCGCCCGCACGGCGTAGCGGAGGCGCTGCTGGTAGCGAAGGGGGCCGAGGTCGTCGTCGGCGAGAACAGGTGCGCTCCACCGCTGTTCCACTCGGAGGCGGTGCGACAGCGAAAGGTTGAGCAACGTGTGTGACGCGGAGACCTGCTGCCAGAGGCGGTGCTCGCGCACGGGCCGCGGGTTGGGCGACTCGCCGTAGGGCGCGGTGGCGATATAGGCATAACCACCGCCCGCCCGGACGCGCGGCGAGAGCGTGACCTGCACGCCGGGCCGGAGCAGGACTTGCTGCGGTGGCCCCCCGAGATCCATGCGCCGCCAGTGCCCATCGAACCAGAGGGCGGCCCGATCGCTGACGGCGTGGTCGACGAAGGTGTTCACCCACAGGGCCGACTGCTGCACGACCTGCCAGTCTTCCTGCGCCGCTGCGAGTCCAGGAATCCCGAGCAGCGCCGCGCAGGCGAGGCGATGGACAAGGCAAAGAGAATCCGCGAGATTCGCGCGCATGCGCCGCTTCCTTGCTCCCTTGGTGTTCAGTGCCGTCGCGTGCTCGGATCCTGTGACCCAGGGCGCGACGCAGGTCAAGATGCTCGACAACGCCTACAACGCACCAGTCGTGCGGATTCCGGTGGGGGCCGGCGTCGCGTTCACGAACGCCGGGCGCAATCCGCACAACATCGTGCCGATCGATGCCACGAAGTGGCCGGCGATCGATACCTCCGCCGTCGCGCCGGGCAGCAAGCTGGCCGTGACGCTCGCCGCGGCCGGCGTCTACGAATTCTACTGCTCGTACCACGGCACCAAGGATGGGTTCGGCATGGCCGGTGCCGTGGTCGTGGGAGACGCGGAGTACACGGGAGGCAAGCGGGGCCAGCTGCAGGCGGTGGCACAGGCCAGCGGAACGGTGCGCCGCGTGCCGGAGCAACACGCGAGCATTCAGGCCGCCGTGGATGCGGCGGTTCCCGGGGATCTCATCCTCATCGCGCCCGGCATCTACAGAGAAGAGGTCACCGTCACCACGCCGTCGCTGGTGATCCGGGGCCTCGACCGCAACACGACGATCGTCGACGGCGAGTTCATCCGGCCCAACGGGTTCAACGTCTTGGCCGATGGCGTGGCACTCGAGAACCTCACCGCGCGCAACGCGACGCTCAATGGGTTCTTCTGGACGGGCGTCACGGGCTACCGCGGCCGCTTCCTCACCGCCTACAACAACGGTGACTACGGCATCTACGCCTTCGATTCGAAGGACGGATTGTTCGAGGACTCCTACGCCAGCGGATCGCCCGACGCCGGGTTCTACATCGGCCAGTGCTTTCCCTGCCGCGCGCTGGTGCGCCGCGTCATCAGCGAGCACAACGCCGTGGGTTACTCGGGCACCAACGCAGGCGACGAGCTGTACATCGTGAACTCGATCTGGCGCAACAACCGCGGTGGACTCGTGCCGAACACCCTCGACACCGAGTTGTATCCGCCGCAGCGCGCGACGACCATCCGCCGCAACCTCATTCACGACAACTCGAGCCGCAGCGGACCGGGCAAGGGCCTCTCGCCGCTCGCCTGGGGCAACGGAATCGTGCTCGGCGGCGGGCGCGAGAACGTGGTCGAGGACAACATCATCTTTCACCACGCGGGTCACGGTGTCATCGTCGCGCCGTTGGCCGACGCGAACTTCTGGCCTGCGAAAGGGAATCGCGTCGCCGACAACCGCATCACGGCGAGCGGGCGGGCGGACGTGTCCGTCGGCGGGCCGATGAGCGAAGGCAACTGCATCGCCGCTCAGCGCGGTGACGTGTCACTGGCGCCAGCGTCGCTGCGCTGCACAAGCGGGCGCGCTGGTGGTGAGGAGAACGACCTGACCCCGACGCTCGCGCTCGCGTTGCGTATCTGGCGCCTCAACAGTGTGACGTATCCGGACTGGAAGACGCAGCCGATTCCCCCGCCGCAGCCGACCATGCCGGCGCCTGAGTCGGCTCCAGCGGTACCGGCCGTCGGCGAGTTCGATCGCGTACGCGCCGACACGGCCGGCGTGCCGATGCCCGCCGCGTGGGATTCGCTGTTCGCCGCCGCGCAGGCGCTGCCGCTGCCGGGCCCCGCGCCGCGATTGGCGCGCGTGCAAGCGCTGCTGCCGCTCTCGCCGCTGCGCCTGCTGGCATTCGCAGTGCTCGTGCTGGCGGCCGCGCTGACGTTGCGGCGCGCGCGCCGCACGAACGCTCCCACCGCACGCGCGCGGCTGGCGCTGCGCAGCCTGCTGGCGGTCGCGGCGCTCTGGGTAGGTCTCGCCGTCACGATTGCGAGTCTCTACAGCGGCATCTGATGCCGACGCGGCGGGAGTGGTTGTTCGGCGTGGGCGGGGCCGCGGGCGCACTCGCGGTCAGCGCAATGCTCTCGCGTCGGAGCTCCCGGAACGCCGCACGTCACGACGCGTCGCTCGACGACGCAACCATGCTGCACGGGCCGTACGGCCACAGCGTCGAACCTCCTGCGACGCTCGGACCGACCGCGCTCGATGACCTCACGATTCCGCCGCTCGCGCGCGCCGGCCGCGTCGCGCGCACGATCACCATCACGCAGCAGCGTGTGCAGGTGGGTGCCGGCCGCGAAATGGACGCGTGGACCTTCGACGGGCGCATACCCGGACAGATCCTCCGCGTGCGAGAGGGCGACACCCTCGCGCTCACCGTGCGCAATCTCACGCCGCATCCGCACAACCTGCACACGCATGGCGCGCACGCGCCGACGCAGGACGGCTGGGAGCCGATTCCGCCCGGCGAAACGCGCACGTACGAGTTCGCGCCGCGGCCTGCGGGTCTGTATCCGTATCATTGCGATCTGCTGCCCAGCGCCCAGCATCTCGGGCGCGGGCTCTACGGAGCGCTGATCGTCGATCCCGTGCTGCCGCGCCCGAGCGCCGAGGAGCGCGTCCTCATCCTCGGCGGCTTCGACACTGATGACGACGGTCGCTCCGACCTCTATGGATGGAACGGCGTCGCGGGATTCTTCGCGCGCCATCCACTCAAGGTGCCGGTCGGAGCGCTCGTGCGACTGCACGTGCTGAATCTCGTCCCCGACGAGCCGGTTGCGACCTTCCACCTGCACGCGCAGACCTTCGATGTGTTCCGCTCGGGCACGCGGCGCGTTCCGGATGAACACTCGGACGTCGTGCCGCTCACGCTTGGCGAGCGCGCGATGCTCGAGATGCGCTTCGATGCGCCGGGGCGGTACATGTTCCATCCGCACCAGCCGCGGCTGGCGGAGCGCGGCGCGATGGGGTGGATCGTCGCCGTCTGAGCTTCAGGTAGCGGCGACGGTCGCCGAGAGAATGGCGTACTCGAGCAGTCCGCGGCGGCGCAGTGCCCTGATGCTTGCCTTGGCGATGCGCAGCTGCAGCCCGCGCGCTGGCGCGTGCGCGGCGAAGCCGTCGAGGACGGACCGGCCGCACGGTTCCAGCCGAACATCCGAGCGCATCACCTCACGCAGCGCCTGCTGCAGCACAGACGTCGGCACGAGATTCTCGGTTGGAATGCCCATCATCCGCGCGAGCGAACGGCCAAGCACTCCCACATGACGGCCATTGGCGATGCAGAGGTCACTGCAGGCGATGCGCGCGCCCGGTGGCAGGTCGGCGCCCAGCATGCGCCACCATGCAAGGCGCGAGCGGAAGTGATACGCCGCATCCACGGAGACCACGGCGGTGACGTCGGCAGCAGCCGCACGCGGCGGCAGCGCCTCGGCGCGCGAGCTCACCACGGACACGCGGTCCTGCAGACCCCAGCGGGCAACGCGCGCGCGGACAGTCTCGCACACGGCGGGATCGGGTTCGACGCCGACTACCCGCCGCACGCCGAAGTGGTCAACCCAAAGGCGCAGCGAATCCCCGAAGCCGCAGGCATAGTCCACCACCACATCGCCGGCGCGCAGGGCCGCCGCGGCGCCAACGTGCGTGGCCAGGGCACGTGCCGCGCTGCCGTAGTCGCGGGACGCCTGCCAATCGCCAAGGTTCGTCCACATCGCATCGGTCGCCCCTGCGTTGAGCAGGGTGGGATCGACCGGTGGACGTGGGTGCGAGCGCGACACGATGCCACTAACTTCGCGATATCACCCTCGGGGAGCCATCCTGTGCGCCGCCTGATCGTCATCGCGAGTGTCCTGTTGGTCGCCGCCTGCGGCGGCAAATCCGAAGAACCCGCGCCCACGCGCACCAAGGAGCAGCAGCGGGCGGTCGATAGCACCGTCGGCGCGTCCGCGCTCGCTGGTGCCCGCGGCGTGCAGGGGGCCATGAAGGCCGCCGACTCGGCGGCCGCGCGCAACCGCGAGCTCGATTCGCTGTCGAAGCTGCCTTGAGCTTCACGCGGTACGTCGCCATCGGCGACTCATCCACCGAAGGGCTGGAGGATCCCGGCGAAGGCGGCCGGCACCGCGGCTGGGCGGATCGGCTGGCGCTGCACGTGGCGCAGGCGCAGGGCGCGCCGTTGCTGTATGCCAATCTCGCGATTCGCGGTCGCAAGACCCGTCAGGTCCGCGAGGAGCAGCTCGCGCCAGCTCTCGCCATGCAGCCGGACCTCGCGTCGGTCTTTGCCGGCACCAACGACATCATCCGCAGCAAGTACGACGCGGGGCAGGTGATGGACGACCTCCGCGCCATGCACGTAGCCTTGCGATCGGCAGGCGCGACGGTCGTGACGATCACCATGCCCGACCTGAGTGAAGTCGCACCGTTTGCCGCACGCGCACGGCCGCGCCTGCTCGCATTCAACGAATCCGTGCGTGCGCTCTGCCGCGAGACCGGTAGCGTGTTGCTCGACGTCGCGCAGTTTCCGGCGGCCTGCGACCCGCGCCTGTGGCACGAAGACCGCCTGCACGCGAACGCCGAGGGACATCGGCGCATCGCGGCGGGGCTGGCGTCTCGGCTCGGGTTGCCGGGTTTCGATGATTCGTGGGCTGCGCCACTGCCGCCGCGGCCGGCACCGACGCTGTGGGAACGCGCACGCACCGAGGCACACTGGATCGCGACGTATCTCACGCCCTGGCTGTGGCGGCGGCTGACGCGCCGTTCCTCCGGCGACGACGTCACCGCTAAGCGTCCAGCGCTCACGCCGATCGGGCCGTGAAGCTGCCACTGGCAGACTGCGGGGTAACCTGACAGCATTCGACATGAGCACGATCTACGAGATTCCCGTCCCGACCATGGACGGCCGCGAGGAAACGCTGGCCGCCTACCGCGGTCAGGTGATGCTCATCGTGAACACGGCGAGCCAGTGCGGGTTCACGCCGCAGTACAAGGGACTGGAAGCGCTGCACCGCGAGCTCGGTCCGAAAGGGTTCGCCGTGCTGGGATTCCCCTGCAACCAATTCGGCGCGCAGGAGCCCGGCGACGCCGACGAGATCAAGCAGTTCTGCTCACTCACCTACGACGTGACCTTCCCGCTCTACGCGAAGGTCGAGGTGAATGGCCTGCACTCGCACCCGCTGTGGGCGCATCTCAAGAAGGAGAAGCGCGGCGTCCTCGGCACCGAGGCCATCAAGTGGAACTTCACCAAGTTCCTGGTTGCGCGGGACGGCACCGTGCTCAAGCGCTTCGCACCCAACGACACGCCGGAAGAGATTCGCGGCGAAGTCGAATCAGCGCTAAGCTGAGTACTAGCGCACGACCACGGTAGTCGACACCGTCGTCATCGAATCGGCTGATACCACACTGCCACCGATTGAGCTGACGCGGCCTCGAACGACAATAGTGCCAATCCCAGCATTAGCGAATGAGACACGTGCGGTGCGCGGAAGGCGGACTATGGCCATAGTGCACACGCGGCCACCATCATCACCCGACTCATCATAGGGTGTAATCTCAATTGTCATACCGCTCGTTGATTCGCGATACCCGGCTGCGCGCCAGCAGCCGTTGTTGCCAAATGTTCGGACGATCGCATCAAAAGCAACTCCCGCTGTGACGGTATCGGGCACCTCGAGAACCGGCGAACTCCCGCAACACCCGTCAACCGATGTGCCGACTTCGGGTAGCTGGTGCGAAACGCTAGCGATCGGCAAAGGGCTGTCCACGAACGCGATAATACCTACTCGCGAGTCGCCGTTACCCACCTCAAGTAGCGAGCATCCCGTGGCCAGTGCGAGGGAGGCCGTGAGGGAAACGATAGAAGCGCGCATTGGACTGACCCCTCGGTAGGAAGAATGCTGGTGTCGACGAGCGAGGGACACCTAGTTCAGCAGCTAAATGTTCCGCTGCCACTGACTGTAACGGGAAGCACAGCGAAGCCGACCCGCCCATCCGCATCGGTCAGTGTCAGCTCGAGAGAAAAGCCTGCCGTGCCCGTATCGAAAGTCGAATAGTTCGCGCCGGACGAAACCGGAATGCCGTTGACCGCCCAGTTGAGTGAGATCGGCTGAGTCCATCCCGATGCAGTGTGGCTCCATGAGCAAGAGACGTTTTCGTGAACCAGGTCAGGCCCAACAATGCTCACGCGCGGCACGAAGAATGAGTGCAGTAAGCGATTGGGGGAGCCCGCGCCAATGTTCGTCAGTACATTCGGCGTGGCATTGACGACGAGCGCCGCTGCGGCGTCACCAGGCGGATTGTTCTCCGAAATACTGATCCTGGCCAACGCCGATTGAGATGCCAGGCGCAAAGAGGTCCACGCAGCCGCCGTAGCTGCTCGCCCACAAAGAATTACTCACTCGTGAGTCGTTTGGGTCTGAAGCACCGACGGCGAGCGATGCGAAACTCGCCGGGTAGTGATCGCAAGCGTCAGATCCGTCGTTGCCGGCCGAAGCGATCACCGGCACTCCGCGACTCTTCGCGTAATTTACCGCGTCCTGCAGCGAAGAGGCACACCACGGATAGTACCAAGGACACTGGCCACCGAAGCTAGCATTGATAATGGCTGGCTTCGGTGAGTAGTCCGCAATGAAGTAAATGGCACTGGCGGCAGCTGCGCTGCTCATCGCGCCGGAGTTACAGTCGTCCGATACGCGGGCAACATTGATAGTCGCACCTTTTGCTACACCATATGTGGTGCCAGCGGCGACAACAGCCGCTGGGGTCCCGTGCCAGAAGCACGGCGCGAACGGATCTGTCCAGTTGTAGGTGAAGTAGTAGAGTTGGTCCACGCGACCGACCAAGTCCGGATGCGAAGGGTCCACACCGGTGTCAACAATCCAGATGCGCACACCGGCCCCGGTGTATCGATAAGAGTACACTCCATTGGGACTTTGCTGCTGCTGGTCGATGCGATCTAAGTGCCATGCGTTGGCTGGCACGTTCTGATGCTGGACAGCGGCATCGGGTAGTAAGCGAACGCTTTGCTCGACATAGCGGACCGAAGCGTTCCGAAGCGCACGTCCAAGTGCCACGGAGTCCAATCGAGCGACGAACCCCCTGTTGCCGCCCAAGCTTGCGATGACCCGGCCGTGAGAGTCCCTCAAAATTTCGCGCTCGACGACTGTTTCGTCTTCGGCACCGTCCCGCAGCCGGACAATGAACTCGCCTGGAATGCCGGCTTCACGGTCGGCTAGCCGCAACTCCGCGAGCTGCGGTCCCTCCGCTAGCCGAGCCGGCGGGGGGGGGGGGCATTGAGATCGACACAGCCGCCGACCGCCAGTGCGAGAAAGAAAACGGTGCCGGCGCGAGAATGAGACTTCATGAGCTCTTGTCCCCGATTGTGAAAGGTTCGAGCCAGCACCTCACCGGCTACGGTTAAGACGAGGTGCGGAGACCTGTCAAGTGGGGGACGTAACGAAGCAAACAATAATCGAGTGGTTTGTCACGTGCCGGTGACAATACTGATCCGTAGCCGCACCTTCATCACGTCTCCCCATGATCTGCGTGATGCAGTGCGAACCGCACGCGCGAACGGCGGAATAGTCGCGTGCGATTTGATTAGCGCATGCCGGCCCTCACGTCGGGCACGGTCCGCAGGCCGTCCACCGTCGGCCCCGGCCGCTGTCGCGGCCACTGCTCGGCCAAGGTCATGCCGTCATAGAGACGGCCGTTCTTCATCACGCCGCTGATGCTGTTGGTGTTGCGCAGGTCGGCGATCGGATCGCGATCGAGAATGACCAGATCCGCGAGCTTGCCCGGCTCGAGCGAGCCCAGCTGACGGCCGAGTCCGATGGCATCCGCGCCGACGATGGTGGCGGCGCGCAGCACGTCGTGATTGGACCAGCCGCCTTCCTTGAGCAGCCACATCTCCCAGTGGTAGCCGAGCCCCTGGAACTGGCCGTGGCTGCCGATGCCGACGCGACCGCCTGCCTTGAAGATTTCGTAGGCGTCGGCGGCATGCTTGGGGAAGGCGTACTCATCGTCGGAGAACCAACCGCCCGGCGTGCCGTCGGTCGGGCGCCGCGCGACGCGGCGGCGCGTGTTCGCGGCGAGTTCCTGGTACGGCATCCAGCGCCGCACCTTGGGATCCTCATACGGCTTCTCGCGCGTGTAGAACCAGTTCTCGCCCCAGGGGCCGCCGTAGTTCACGACCAGCGTCGGCGTGTAGGCGATGCCGGTCCACGCAAAGAAGCCCGTGACATCGCGGTAGAGCGGCGTCACGGGAATGTTGTGCTCCTGGCCGCTGTAGCCGTCCTGCGCCATCGAGAGGTTGAGGCGGATGTCGAGCGAGCCTTCGGTGGTCGGCATGATCTCCTGCTCGCGCGCGGCCTGGATGATCCACTGCCGCTGCTCGCGATTGCCGGCCACGTACATCTTGATGGTCTTGGTGTCGTAGTAGCTGCTGTAGCGGCGCAGCACGCGGCGCGCGTCCTCGAGGTTGCGGACGTTCTCTTCCCAGAACACGCCGGGGCCGGTGCTGTACACGCGCGGACCCATCGAGAGGCCGCTCTCGACCATGTCGCCGTAGGTCAGCACGTCGGTGGTCGCCGTCTGCGGGTCGCGCGTGGTGGTCACGCCGTACGCCAGGTTGGCGAGATACATCCACGGCTGTGCCTTGTGGATGCCCCACGAGGGCCACATGTGCGCGTGCGTGTCGACGAACCCGGGCACCACGGTGCGACCGGAGATGTCGCGGATCGTCGCGCCTGCCGGAACCTCGACGCTACCGCGCGCGCCGATGGAGCGGATGCGGTTGTTGACGATGACGATGTCGGCGTTCTCGATGATCTCCGTACCGCGCATCGTGACGGCGCGGCCGCCGCGCAGCACGATGGCGCCTTGCGGAACGTCGCGGGCGATGCGCACGGTCACTCGCCGTTCGTCGGGCGTGTAGGGCTTGGGCTTGAGCGTGGTATCGTTGCGCCACGAGGCCGTGTCGCGCAGCGCGAGTTCGCGCGTGCGTGCGGAGTCGAGGTCGAACTGCACGACGGCGTTGCCGATGCCCCAGAGCACGGCGCGGCCGCTGGCCACCCACGAGGGGAACTGCCCGCCGATGTCGGTGAGCTTACGCGAGGGGAACGCGGCGTTGTCGGCGTTCGCCACGGAGATCGTGACGGCCTCACCGCTCACCTTCGGCACGGTGACCACGTAGAGATGGTTGCCGACCGCGGCCAACGCCTGGTCGCCGCGCGGCGCCATCACGGTCAGCGCGGCGGGCGGCGGCGGATTGTCCTCGCGCGGATCGTCGCTCTCCGCCTCGCAGTACACGTGCGACTCGATGCACTCGATGCTCGAGCCCGGCGCGACGGGACCCGTCACCCGCACGATGCGCCGCTCGTCGGTGCCGTCCCAACGGATTGACGACAGCCCCTGGCCGCTGGAGAGTAAGATGCGGTCGTTGTCCTGCGTGAAGTGCGGACGCGTGCGGCCCTGCGTCTCGGCGATCACCGTCGCCGCGCCGCCCGTAGCGGGGACCCACACAAACTCTGTCGCAGCGCCAGGCGCGCCCTGCGCGGTCGCGTCGGCGAAGGCGCGTGCCGGTCCGCGGATGGCGACGATGCGGCGACCGTCGGGCGACCACGCTGGCTGCTGGTAGAACGCGGGCTCGGGCGTGAGTGCAGCGGGTGACGCCGTGCGCTGGTCGAGTGCGATGCGCATCAGGCGACCGACGCTTCCTTCCCAAGTGACATACGCAAGCTGACGGCCATCGGGCGACCACGCCGGCTGCGCTTCGACCACATCGGCATTGGTGACGCGACGCGGCGTGCCGGCCGGCCAATCCATCACGTACAGGCGGTCCAGCACGGTGAAGGCAAGTCGACGCCCATCCGGCGACAGCACGGGATCGCGCAGCTGCCGCGCGACGAAGGTCGAGGAATCCGACACGGCGTACTCGAACTGCACGCGCGGACCCGCCGCGACCGTTGCCTCAACGCGGAACGGAATCTCCGCCTGGCCGGAGCCGTCTACGGCGATGCGCCAGAGCTTGCCACCGTACGACGCGAGCAGGTGCCGCCCGTCCGGCGTGAACGCCATGCCCGGCAGGGCATCGAGCGCGGCACGCGACTCCATGTCATCGCGCTGCGTGGGGAAGGCGAGCCAGCGATCGTCACCCGTGCTCAGATCGCGGATGCGCAGGCCGGTCTGCGCCTCGAAGCGCGAGCCGTAGACCACATAGCGATTGTCGGGCGAGAGCGTCGGGCGCGCGGCGGACCCGTAGGCGAAGGTCTGCGTCACGCTGCGCCCGGTCTCGCGGTCATAGCGCACCAGCTGATACTGCGGGAAGTTCGCGTTGTAGTGCCAGGCGCCGTTGCGCTCGGCGAACCACACGTAGCGGCCGTCGCGGCTGACGACGGGACCCGCGTGTGCCTGCGTGGAGGCCGTGCCGGGTGTCGCGATCAGCTGCGTACCGTTGCCGCCATCGCGGTGATAGATCCAGAGCTTGGTCGTGCCGCCGCGGAACGGCGCCCGCGCCGCGACGAGGTACTGGCCGTCGGGCGTCCAGGTGGGCGATACGTAGCGATTCGTCTTGCCGCGCGTGAGCTGCGTCTTCTTGCCTGAGGCGACTTCGAGGAGCCAGAGGTTGTCGCCGCCGTCCTCGTCGCTCACGTACACGATGTGTCGGCCGTCGGGCGAGAAGCGCGGTTGGGCGTCGAAGGGCATGCCACTCGTCAGCGCCCGCGCCGCGCCGCCGGCGATCGGCATGCTGTAGAGGTCGCCGAGCATGTCGAAGACGATGGTCTGCCCGTCGGGCGACACATCGACCGACATCCACGAGGCTTCCGTGGTCGAGAGCGACCACGAACGGGTGGCCTCGAGCGGCAGGCCCGTGCGACGAGCCGGGCGTGTGCCGCTGCTGTCCTGTGCGGCGAGACTCAGGGGCAACAGCGCGAGTGCAGTGAAGACGCAGATACGAACAAAAGCGGGAACACGCATGACGAGCGCTCCAATAGGATGTGTGCCTGGCGCCGAGTGCGGGACGCGGCGCGGCAGAGAACTTCTCTCCCCGACGCCGGATTGTCCACTCGTGAGCGACCTCAGCCAACCTCCCGTCCCCTCGAGCGTGCAGCGACTGCGCAAGCATCTCACGGTCGCGAACGTGCTCACCGTGGCAATCCTGCTCTGGGCCGCGCCACGGCTGCTGCCGCACCTCGGCGCCGTGGTGGGGGTGGAGTCCGGACCGGCGACCACGCCGGCCTATCGCTTCGTGGCTCTCGACGGTCGCGAGCTGAGTGCAGAGACGCTGCGAGGCAAGGTCGTGCTCGTGAACTTCTGGGCCACGTGGTGCACCCCGTGCCGGGTGGAGATGCCCGCGCTGCAACGCATGCACGATCGACACGCGCCCGATGGCTTCGTGGTGGTCGGCCTGGCGGTGGATCGGGCGAGCACAGACGCAGTGCGCGCCTTCGTGCAGGAGCGCGGGGTGACCTACCCGATCGCCCATGTCGGGGGCGAGGCCGAGGTGCTGTTCGGCGGCGTGCGGGGCTATCCGACGTCGTTCCTGCTCGACCGCAGCGGGAAGATCCGGCACACGGTCATCGGGCCGGTGGCGCCGGTGAGCCTCGAGCCGGCGGTGCGCCGGCTTCTCGATGAATGATTAAATAGCATTACACTCACAAGGCGGATCGATGGGCACGTACTACGCCACCATCAAGTGGAACCGCGGCAGCGACGAGTTCCTCAGGCAGAAGTACTCGCGCGGCCATACCTGGCATTTCGATGAGGGCATCACGGTGCCCGCCTCGGCATCGCCGCTGGTGATGCGCGCGCCGCTGTCCGTGGCGGCGGCGGTGGACCCCGAGGAGGCGTTGGTCGCCGCGCTCAGCAGCTGCCACATGCTCTTTGCGCTGTCACTGCTCTCCAAGCTCGGTGCGGTGGTCGAGTCGTATGAGGACGCCGCCGAGGGCGTGATGGAGAAGCGCGCCGACGGAAAGACGGCGCTGACGCGCGTCACGCTCCGACCGGTGATCACCGTGAGTGCCAACGCCCCCGATGCCGAGTCCTTCGCCAAGATCCATCACGATGCGCACGAGGAGTGCTACATCGCGAACTCGGTGAACTTCCCCGTGCTCGTCGAACCGCAGCTCGTCCTGCGCTAGTCGGCGACGAGGATCGCCCGCACGTCGCGGGCGATCACGCCGGTGATGTCCTCGAGCGGCAGGTCGTTGATGTCCGTGCCGAAGGGCTCCTCGATCTCGCCCGCGAGGAGCTCCAGGCCCATCGTCGCGAAGAACGTGAACATGGACGCGATTACCGTGCCGTAGCCGAACTCCTTCACGAGCCCGAACGGCATGATGAAGGCATAGAGCACGACGAATTGCTTGACGTAGCTCGAGTACGAGAACGGGATTGGCGTGTTGCGAATGCGTTCGCAGGCCCCGAGCACATCGTCGAACTGCTGGAGCGGTGGGGCGAGGCGGAGCAGGGCATCGGGGCCGAGTGCCCCGGACGCCGCATCGGCGCGGATTTCCCGGTGCAGGTCGCTGAGGATCTGGTTCGGCACATGCGGCCCGCCGACCCCGCGTTCGCGCCGCAAGTGCGCGGTCAACGCGCCCGGGAAGTCGGCGAGCAGCGTCGCGTACTGCGCGCGTCGCTCCAAGGGGGCCGCCGCCAGCTGCCGCGCGAAGCCGCGCGAGACGTTCACCAGCTGGCCCCAGAGCCGCCGACCTTCCCACCACCGGTCGTAGGCGGTGTTCGTCCGGAAGACGAGCAGCAAGCCAAGGATGATGCCCAGGATCGAGAGAAAGGCGGGGCCGAGCGGCACCGCGACGCGCAGCCATTCGGTTTCGACCCAGACGACCAGCGCCGCCCAGGCGCCGGCGCCCAGCACGTCGAGGAACAGGGTCTTGAACACCGGGCTGCGCGGGAAGTCGAACAGCACCCGTAGCCACTTCTTCGGGTCGTAGGCGATCATATGCGGATATAATACGAAGATGCGCACAATCCTTCTCGCCGTCCTTGGCCTCGCCGGGTGCATGCCCGGCGGATCGGCCCCCGCTCCGAGCACACCGGCTCCGGCCGCCGCCTCCACGCCCGCCCCGGCGCGTCGCACCGTGCCGATGGACTCGGCGCGCGCCCGCCAGCTCTACGTCAGCAACCGGCCGGAGGACCATCCGGTCGCCGACTACGCCGAGCACATGGCCGCAAAGGCCCGCACGGACAGCATCTTCGCCGCACGCAGCCGCGGCGTCATGCGCTACGAAAAGATCACGTATCGCTCGCAGGTCGACGGGCTCGAGATCCCGGCGTACGTGTTCTCGCCCCTCACGCCGCGCGCCAAGGGACATGCCGCGATGGTGTGGGTGCACGGCGGCGTGCACGGCAACTGGGACCAGAACTACCTGCCGTTCATCATCGAGGCGGTGCAGCGCGGTTACGTGATCCTCGCGCCGGAGTACCGCGGCTCCACCGGCTACGGTGAAGCGTTCCATCGCGCCATCGACTACGGCGGCAAGGAACTCGATGACGTGGAGACGGCGTACGCCGTGCTGCAGGCGCGGCCCGAGGTCGACCCGTCGCGCATCGGCATCATGGGCTGGAGCCACGGGGGGTTCATCACGGCCCACCTGCTGCAGCGCGGCGCGCAGACCAAGTTCGTGGCCGGCGTCGCGATGGTGCCCACGACCAACCTGGTCTTCCGCCTCTCGTATAAGGGGCCCGGCTACCAACGTTCGTTCAGCACGCAGGATGGCCTACGCGGCCTGCCCTTCGAGCGCCGCGATGAGTACATCAAGCGCTCACCGTACTACTCGGTCGATTCGCTCGCGCGGCCGATCCTCGTGCATGTCGCCACGAACGACACCGACGCCGACTTCGTGGAGTCGCAGCCGTACATCGATGCGCTGCGCGCCCGCAAGCCGGACCTCGCGGAGACCAAGGTCTACGTGAACCCGACGCCGGGTCCGACGAGCGTCGGGCACACGTTCAGCCGCCGCGTGAACCGCCAGACGCTCGAGCGCGAGGACTCGCCCGAGCAGATCGACTCGTGGAACCTCGTCTGGGCGTTCTTCGAGAAGTGGCTGAAGCCCTGAGCGCGTGAGCACGCACACCGCCGAGCACCGCGCGAGCTTCGACGACCGCGTCCGCTTCCTCACGGAGCTGGCGCGACGGCTGCATCTCGTGGGCGTGTCTGCCTCGCGCCTCGAGGGCGCGGTGCGATCCGTCGCCACGAGCATCGGCGTGCGCGCGGAGATCTGGTCCACGCCCACCGGCCTGCTGCTCTCGCTGAGCGACGGCGCGCGCGCGAACGCCACGCAAGAGACGCGGGTGCTGCGCCTCGAGCTCGGCGACATCCAGCTCGGGGCGCTGGCGAAACTCGACGCAATCGCCGAGCAGGTGGTCGCGGGGACGATGTCGCTGGACGAGGCCTGGGCGGCGATGCACGCGCTGGACCGGCCGTTCGACACGCGGCAGCAGCTGATGACGGTGGGCGCGTTCGGTCTCGCCGCCGCCGCAGTGGCCGGGTTGCTGCGCACGGCGTGGATCGATGTGTCCGTGGCGGCGGTGATTGGCCTGCTCATCGGGTGGCTGGCGATCCTCAGTGGCACGCGTCCGCATCTCGCGGCGGCGTTCGAGGCCGTCGCGGCGCTGGTCGCAACGGCGTTGGCGACGGCGTTTGCGCACTTCGTGGCGCCGCTGTCGTTGCAGACGGTGATTGTCGCAGCGCTGATCGTCTTGATGCCGGGCCTCTCGTTGACGACGGCGGTTTCGGAGTTGGCATCGAACCAGCTCGTGACGGGCACGACGCGCTTCGCCGGCGCGATGACGGTCTTGCTCAAGCTCACCTTCGGCTCGGTGGCGGCCGCGCAGCTGATGCTCGCTATCGGCTGGACGCCGATGCCCGGTACGCCGGAGGCCTTGCCGCCGTGGGTCGAGCTGATTGCGATGGTCGCGGCGGCCGCGTCGTTCGCGGTGCTGTTCCGGGCGTCTCGCCGCGACATCCCGCTCGTGATGGGCGCGGCCATCCTCGGCTACGTCCTCACGCGCCTCGGCTCCGGGTGGCTCGGCCCCGTCGCCACCGGGACCTTTGCCGGATCGGTATTCTTTTCCAGCCTCGTGATGACGGCGCTCTCGAACGTGTACGGACGCTGGAAGCGCCGGCCGGGGCAGTTGGTGCGCGTCCCAGGCATCATGCTGCTCGTGCCGGGCAGCGTCGGTTTCCGCGCGCTGAGCTTCGTGATGGAGCGTGACTACACGCTGGGATTCGACACGCTGGTCGCCGTGCTCAGTGCCATTCTGGCATTGGTCGCAGGTCTCTTGTTCGGGTCCCTGTTGGTCCCGCCGCGGCGTTATCTATAGATGGACAGGGGTCCCGGACGGCCTCTTGCAGGGTAGATTGCAAGGCGCCCCCGGAAGGTCCGTGGGCCTCCCAGACCGACCCAAGCACTCGATGCAGAAGCTGCGCACTTTCCTCGCTGTCCTCGCCGTCGCCTTGCTGGCGAGCAGCTGCCTCGAAGGCAAGTTGTTCGTGCCGGACATCGAGAACGTGTACTTCGAGCCGTCGTTGGGCGTAAACCTCGCGGCGTCAACGAAAACCGCGTCTGGGTTGTACTATAGGGACATCACCGTGGGTGCCGGCACCCAGGTGTTGATGGTGGACGGTGATTCGGTCGGCGTGCGCTACCGCGGCTACCTGCGGAACGGCGTCCCGTTCGATTCGAACACCACAGCGGCGTTGCCGCTGCGCTTCAGAACGGGCAGCAACGCGGTCGTCGACGGATTCGACGAAGGCGTGCGCGGGATGCGGGTCGGCGGTCGCCGCCAGCTGATCATCCCCCCGGGGCTCGGATATGGGAGTCAAGGCTCTGCCGCGATTCCGTCCAACAGCATCATCGTGTTTGACGTGACGCTCCAGTTCCTGTACGACTCCGATTCCACCCCCGCCCCCCCGAGCCCGTGAAGAACGCCAATCCCGTCGTGAAGGAATCCAACTGGCGCGAGACCGTGTCGCGCTACGCCGGTCCCGACGTCCGCCTCTCGCTCTGGCAGCTCTTCAGCACGTTGTTCATGCTAGGTTCCGCCGTCGTCATCGCCTACTGGCTGATGGACTACGCGCTGTGGGCCAGCCTGCTGATGATCCTGCCGATCGCCGGCCTGCAGACGCGCACGTTCATCATCATGCACGACTGCGCGCACGGGTCGTTCTTCCCGTCGCAGAAATGGAACGACGCCGTCGGCTTCATCACCGGCGTGCTGACCTTCACGCCGTACCAGCAGTGGCGGCGCGAGCATGCAATCCACCACGCGTCCTCCGGCGACCTCGATCACCGCGGTTATGGCGACGTGACCACGTTGACGGTGGCCGAGTACCGGGCGCTGTCGACCTGGGGCAAGCTCAAGTACCGGCTCTATCGCAATCCGCTGGTGCTCTTCGGCCTCGGGCCCTTGCACCTCATCCTCTTCCAGCGCTTCCACTTCATGATGACCGGTGAAGGCAGCGCGAAGCAGGTGTGGAACGTGTGGTTTACGAACATCGCGCTGGTGGCGATCGCCATCATCGGCTACATGGTGTTCGATTGGCGCTCGGTGTGGCTGCTCTACGTTCCGGCCTTCTACGTCGCGGGCGCGGTGGGCATCTGGCTGTTCTACGTGCAGCACCAGTTCGAGGAAGCGTACTGGGAGCGCAACCAGACCTGGGATTACGCCACGGCTGCGATCACCGGCAGCTCGTACCTCAAGCTGCCCGCCGTGCTGAACTGGTTCACGGGCAACATCGGCCTGCACCACGTGCACCATCTGGGCCCGAAGATCCCGAACTACAAGCTGAAGAAGGCGCACGAGGAGAACCCCGTGTTCCAGGAGGCGCCGGTGATCACGCTGAAGACCGCGTGGCGCTCGCTGCGCCTGGCGCTGTGGGACGAGGAGCGTGGGCGCCTGATCGGGTTCCGCGAGCTGCGGACGCAGTAACGAATCATCCGCAGCGGCTGAACGAGTCCAAGGGGCGTCCAGAACAGGACGCCCCTTTGCGCGTTCGGGCGGTCGTTTTGATCACGAGCTGATGCCGGCGGGGCGGCGCAGTTGATGAAGCGCTGACGCCCCGCTCGTACCTCTCTGCAGTCCGCTGCCGCCAGCGTCACGGCGGCCAGTCGCATCTGCTACCCGAGGTACTCGTGTTGACCCGTCTTCGCACCCGCACGTTGGTCGCTGTCCTTGCACTCACCGCTGCCGCGTGCGAGGAAATCACGGACCCGGACTCCGGAGGTTCCGGATCGACAAGCTCGTCCGGCTCGCTTTCGGTCGGCGGCTCGATTTCCGGGCTAAGCGGATCTTCGGGCCAAAGCCGTCGGTACTCGTTCTCTTCGTCCGGCCCCGTCACCGTGCGTCTCAGCGGCGGCTCCGGCGATCCCGATCTCTTCGTGCGCGTCGGATCGCAGCCGAGCCAATCCACCTATGATTGCGCGTCGCGGGGTTCGAGCACGACCGAAAGCTGCACGGTCGGGAGCGGCACGGTTCATGTCTTGATCTACGGCTACAGCGCGTACAGCGGCGTGACGCTGTCCGCGTCGTCCGGGAGTACCAGTGGAAGCCCAACCAGCCCGACGAGCCCGTCGGGCAGCTTCGTGTGCCCGGGCACGCTGCCGTCTGGCTACCAGTGCGTGTCGCGAAACGGAGTGCAGGCCCCCGTCCGATTCAACCTCCCGACGCTACACGGCACGTGGGTGGACACCAGCTTCGAAGTCTGCATGACGCTCAACAGCTCCGGCACGTCGAGCTTCCGGTATCGCGGCAGCACTGAGTCGAACCGTCGCTGGGGTGCGCTCGTGAGCTCGACCGGTGCCCTGCAGCCGAACAGCAGCAACTACTACGTCTACACCGGGTCGAGCGACGCGCAGATCGCGCTGCTCACGTGGACGGGTTCTGGATTCGCGGGATTCAACTTCCGCCGGATCTCGTGCCCGTACTAGTGCGTCGGTGCAGGAGGTGACAGCGCCTGATGACGCAAACGGGCCCGGCGAAATCGCCGGGCCCGTTTCCACTTCCTCGGCAGTACAGTTGCGTCTATCGCGCGCCGAACGGATACGAGACGACCAACCGCGTGAGTGTCCGTTCGAAGTCCGAGTAGATCGTGCGCGAGCTGAGCGTCGCGGTCAGGCGGCTGCCGATCCGGAGGCCCAGCCCCAGCTCCGAGAGACCCGAGTACTCGTAGTCATCCATGAAGTCGTCGGTGTAGCCGTTGAAGCCGAGCGTCGCGAACGGCACGACGGCCACAGAGCCCAGGACGAAGTCGTGGCCGAACGACAGCGCGTAGTATGTGTCGATGGCGCTGTTGCCGTCCTCGGAGACGTCGCCGTCGAGGCCGAACACCAGGCAGGTCGAGCGGGAGAACGCGCTCTTGCCAGGGAATCCCGTGAAGAACTGCAGGTCGATGTACTGCGACTCGACGTCGATGTCGTTGGTCCACGTGCGGGCGCCCAGATGGAGACCGAAGGCGCCGGTCTTCTTGTTGCTCAGCACGTATCCCACGCGCCCGCCGACCGCGTCGGCGAAGTCCGCCTGGTCGACTTGGGCAGCCACGTAGAAGTTGCCCTTGCCGGCCGGCGGCAGAGCGAATGAACCGACGCAGTTCTGCGCCTCGGCAACGGCAAGCGGGGACGCAACCAGCAGGGCGAACAGGGGGAGACGCAGGTTCATCGAGGCTCCAAGAGTGGTCTTGAGGGATGGAGGCAATGTGGCGTCGACCCCGCCCTCGGCGAAAGGGGATCCGCCTAGCGTCCCCGCAGGCCCCGTGGGATGTTTGTCGCGATGAGTTCCCTCCTTACCCGCCTGCAGGACGCCCTCGGCCCCGGTTTTGAGGTCGAGCGCGAACTCGGCGGCGGCGGCATGTCGCACACCTTCGTGGCGCTCGAGACGGCGCTCGGGCGACGGATCGTGGTCAAGCTGCTGCCGTCGTGGATGGGCACGCCGGTCTCCGTGGAGCGCTTCCGCCGCGAGATCCAGTTCGCAGCGCGGCTGGCGCATCCACACATCGTGCCGCTGCTCAGCGTCGGCGAGGTCGACGGCCTGCCGTTCTACACGATGCCCTTCGTCAAGGGCGAATCGCTGCGTGCCACGCTGACCCGCGAGAAGCGACTGCCGTTCAGCGACACGGTGCGGGTGCTACGCGACGTCGCTGCCGCACTCGCCCACGCGCACGCCGAAGGCGTGGTGCATCGGGACATCAAGCCCGACAACGTCATCGTCTCGGGCGGCGTCGCCGTCGTGACGGACTTCGGCGTCGCGAAGGCCCGCGATAACGCCGCGGTGCCTTCGAACGGCGATCAAGGGCCTGCGTGGGTGACGTCGGTTGGCATGGCGCTGGGCACCTTCGCGTACATGAGTCCCGAGCAGGCCACCGGGGCACCGGACCTCGACCATCGCGCCGATCTCTACTCGTTCGGTTGCATGGCCTACGAGCTGCTCAGCGGGCACGTCCCGTTCGCGCCGAACAACCTGCAGAAGGTGCTCGAGGCACATGTCCACCAGCCGCCGGTGCCGATCGAAACGCTGCGCGAGGACGTGCCGGCCGCACTCGCCGAGCTGGTGATGCGCTGCCTGGAGAAGAAGCCGGCGGATCGGCCGCAGAACGCCGACGAGGTGCTCGCGGCGCTCGATGAGATGACCACGCCGACGGGCGCGATGCCCGTGCTCCGCCCCGCATCGAGCGGTCGGCGATGGCTGTGGGTGGGCGCGATCGCTGCGCTCGCCGCCGTCGGTGCGGTATACGCACTCACGAAAGGCGCGGACGGCGGAACGGCCCCCTTCGTCTTGGGTGCCACGGTGCAGGTCAGCGCCGAGCCGGAGCTTGAGCTCGATGCGGCGATCTCGCCGGATGGGCGCTTCGTGGCGTATGCCGCGGGGGTGTTCGGGCGCCTGCGCATCTATGTGCGCCAAGTGGAAGGCGGTGGACGCGTGGCGCTGTCCGACGCGCTGCCGGGCAGCCATCGCGGGCCGGCGTGGTCGCCGGACGGCGCGCGCCTCGCGTTCACGGGCCCCGACGGCATCTACGTCGTGTCCGCGCTCGGTGGCGCGATCGATCGGGCGGTCGCCGAGCCGGGCCGTACGCTGATCACGCCGGCGTGGTCACCGGACGGCAATGCGCTGGTCTACGCCGACGAGCGCGGCATCTGGACGCGTGCCGTATCCGGCGGCGAGCCTCAGCAGTTGGTGGCCGCGCGCGCCGCGCACTCGCCGGTGTTCTCGCCGGACGGGCGCTGGGTAGCATACGTGGACGAGAATGCCACGTACATCGGCGACGTCGGCAACATCGCACCGAGCGCGATTGCCATCGTGCCGGCGGCGGGCGGTGAATCGCGTCAGCTGACGGCGGCGACGCACATGCATGCGAGTCCGCGCTGGACTCCCGACGGGCGCAGCCTCCTGTTGGTGGCCGACCTCGGCGGCGTGCGGGACATCTACCAGCTCGCGCTCACTCCGGACCTCACGCCGCAAGGCGAACCGACGCGGCTCAGCACCGGACTCGGCGCGTACTCAGTCAGCCTCACGGCCGACGCGTCGCGCATGGCGTACAGCATCCTCCGTCTCCGCTCGAACGTCTGGGTCGCGCCACTCTCGCGCGACGGCCCGACGCCGTCCAGCGCCGCGCGGCAGTTCACGACCGGCGCGCAGGTCATCGAGGCGATGGATGTCTCGGACGACGGCCGCTGGCTGCTCTACGATTCGAACCGACTCGGCAACCAAGACATCTTCAAGCAGTCGCTCGAGGGGGGCGAACCCGTACCGCTCACGCGCGAGTCCGCCGACGACTTCGGCCCGACGTTCTCGCCGGATGGTCGCGAGATTGCCTTCTACTCCGTGCGCAACGGGACGCGCGACCTGTTCGTGATGGATGCCGATGGCCGCAACCTCCGGCAGGTCACGGCGGGCGATGGCCAGGATTACTTCCCGGACTGGGCGCCCGATGGGCAGCAGCTCGCGTTCTCGGGGACGGCTCCGCAGGCGGCGCGCGAGGTGTTCACCGTTGCGCGCAATGCGGACGGCCTCTGGGGTGAACCCGTGCAACGCACGTTCAGCGGCACGCGCACGGCGGCGTACCAGCGCTGGTCGCCCGACGGGCGATGGATCGCTTGGGCGGATCGCGATGGCGTTGCGCTGCTCGATCTGAGCGTGCCGTCCACGCCGGATGGGGTCGGCCTGCGCATCGTCGGCGGGCGCGGCGAAGGTGCCGTGCGCAGCGTGGCGTGGGGGCGCGGGGCGCAGGAGGTCTATTACCTCACGGCCGATCCGACGCGCGGGAACGCGATCCGCGCCGTGTCCGTGGGCGGCGGTGCGTCGCGCCTGGTGATGCGCCTGGATGGCGCGGGGTGGGTGCAGCGCATCCAGCGCTTTGCTGTCGACGATCGTCGGGTGTTCTTCTCGTTGGCGGACGACGAGGCGGATGTCTGGGTGATGGCGCTGGAGCGCGGGCCGCGCTAGGTGTCGGTTCTAAAGAGGTTGTTCACTGAGGCATAACTGAGGAAGCTGGAGGTGCGAGCCACCCAACCTTCAGCCAGAGGCCTCAGTGAACATCCACAACAATGCGCGATTGACCGCCTGGGGGCGAGCCGAGCTCGTCCGCCGGGTGGTCCTCGACGGCGAGCCGGTGCGCGCCGTCGCCGCGGCCCTCCACATCAGCCCGAGCACGGCTTACAAGTGGCTGCGCCGCTTCGCGGCCGGGGGCTGGGCGGCGCTGGCCGACCGCTCCTCGCGCCCGCATCGCTCGCCGACCGCCACGCGGCCGGCGCTCATCGAGCGGATTCTCCGCCTGCGCGCGACGCGGCTCACCGGGCCGGAGATCGCGGAGCGGCTCGGGCTCGCGGTCTCGACCGTGGGCCGGGTCCTCACGCGCGCGGGCCAGGGCCGGCTGAAGGGCCCGGGGGCGACGGGCGGGCCGCGCTACCAGCGCGAGACGCCCGGCGAGCTCGTGCATGTCGACACGAAGGCCCTCGATCGCTTCGTCACGGCGGGCCATCGCGCGCACGGCAACCGCTCGAAGGTCGGCCGCCGTCGGGGGCTCGGGCAGGACCATCTCCACGTCGCGGTCGACGACGCGACGCGGCTCGCGTACGCGGCGCTGCTGCCGACACAGGACGCGGCGGCGTGCACCCGCTTCCTCGAGGCGGCGCGCCGCTGGTTTGCGCAGCTGGGCATCGCCGTCACCGGTGTGATGACCGACAACGCCAAGGCGTACACGAGCCACGCGGTGCAGGCCGCGCTGGCCGCGCACGGGATCCGGCACCTGCGCACCAAGCCCTACCGCCCGCAGACGAACGGCAAGGCGGAGCGCTTCATCCAGACCGCGCTCCGCCGCTGGGCCTACAAGAAGCCATACCGGACCTCGGCGCACCGCAACGCGGCGCTGCCCGACTTCCTAGATTGCTACAACGTCGAACGGCCGCACCGGTCGCTCGGCCGCGTCCCGCCGCTGCTCCACTTCCTCATGCAGCGTGAACAACGTCCTTAGAACCGACAGCTGTAATGACCTAGCACGTTGTTGACAGGTAGAGGGCGAGTCGCTGGGCCGGGGTGCGATCGCCGAGCGCGCTGTGGCGGCGCTCGGTGTTGTAGAAGGAGAGATAGTGCGGGAGCGCGCGGGTCCGCCAGCCGGAGCGGCCGTACGGGCGTTCATAGGCCCACTCCGCGAGCAGCGTGCGGATGAAGCGCTCCGCCTTGCCGTTCGTCTGCGGCCGATACGGGCGCGTGAAGCGCTGGCCGACGCCGAGCGTGAGCGCCTGCTCCGCGAAGGGGAGCGCGCGGTAGCAGCTGCCGTTGTCGGTGAGGATGCGCTCGACGACGATGCCGAGCGCCGCGTACCAGGCGACCGCGCGCGCGAGGAAGGCCGCCGCGGTCGGTGCCGTCTCGTCAGGCAAGACCTCGACGTACGCGATGCGCGTGTGGTCGTCGATGGCGACGTGCACGAACTCCCAGCCGCGTCCGCGCGTGCGGCGGGTGCGGTCCCCGTGGATGCGGTGCCCGACGACGCCGATGCGCCCGAGCTTCTTGACGTCGAGGTGCACGAGCTCGCCGGGCCGCGCCCGTTCGTAGCGCACGAGGCGCCGCGGGGGCTCGACACGCGGCAGGCGCCCGAGCCCCAGGCGGCGCAGCTCGCGGCCGACGCTCGAGAGTGGCAGGCCCGTGTGCTGCGCGATGCGGCGGCTCGACCACCGCTGCCGCCGCCGCTTGAGGATCTGCCGGCGGTAGCGGCGCTTCAGGCGCGTCGGCGAGTGATGCGGCCGCGACGAGCGCGTCTCGACCTCCGCGCGGCGGCGCAGCCACTTGTAGATGGTCTGCCGCGACACACCGAAGGCGCGGGCGACCTGGGCGACGGGCGTACCGGCCCACACGCGGCGGCAGGCCTCCCGTCGCGCGTACGGGGTGAGTCGTGCATTCTTGTGGGTGTTCACAGGGCCTCTGGCGTTGCCGGTTGCGTGTCTCGACAACCCCAGCTTGGTGAGGCTACGCCCTGTGAACAACCTCCTGAGCAATAAGACCTAGGAGCTCAGAATCGGCTTCGAAGGCGAGAGCGGCATCAAACTCTGTCGCCGTCACGCGCAGGCTAGGGTCGAGCCGGCTGTTCAGCCTCTCCGACAAATGGAGCAGCCGCGGCGTCAGGTCTTCACCGTGGAAGGCAGGTCGCGACTTAATCAGCCGAGCGAGATGAAGGACTGCATCTCGGCTGTCGCGAGGTGGAGCCTCGGCAAGCGCGGCAACTTCGGAGTGCCGGCGCGGCGCCCTTACAAAACGAGAATGTTGAGTTGTTGCAGGCTCGGCCACGATGCGATGATGGATGTCAACCTAACGTGTGCTTCTGCTGTGGACGCTTCAATAGAATGCGGGGGTGGGGCGGTCGCCAGACCGCACCGTCCCCGCTCGCCCCGGGGCGACCGCCCCAGCCCCGCTACCGCACCCGCGACCATCAGCAGCAAGCGACGTTACTGCGCAGACGCCGGCTGAAACGCACGGTCGGTATTGGCATCGCGGCTCCCCGCTCGATCCTAAGGGAACGTCGAGCGTCCCCTATTGTCCGCGGCGTCCCGACTTCGCGCTCGTGGCCTGCGGCTTCACCGCTTGCCGATCGAGCGGGCGGGAGCGCGCCAGCGGTCCGGTGCCAGCGGGCGGGGTAGGGCCACCGCGCGCGGCGCTTCCGAACTTCGGAACAACGGTCCGTCGTTTCTTTGCCATTAGGTAGTCGCAGTAACGTGAGCTTCTGCTGCGGACACTCCAATAGAACGCGCGGGCGCAGCCCGCGCTACCGAAAAGTGGCCGTCGGCAGCAAGCGTCGTTATACCGGCCCCGTCGGTGCCGAGAGCCGTTTGTGCCAGTAGTCGGGCTCGCGCCGGCCGTGCGCGACGGCCACGATGAACAAGGTGTCGTCCACTACGAGATAGGCGAGGGCGTACGGGAACGTGCGGGGGAAGAGCCGACGAACCCCTGGCACGGAGTAGGGCGATCCCATCTGGGGGAACGCGCGCGCGAGCTCGACCAGCTCGCGCACCTCTCGGGCCATCGCGCGCCCCAGCCCGTCGCGCTCTGCCTCGTACTCAGCGACCGCGGCGCGGAACTCGATTCGGGCTTCGGGATGGAAAACGACCGACCGCAGCACGGCCGGGCTTATCGGTCGAGTACTTCCGCGAATACTTGCTCCGCGGGGATGCCGGCCACGGTCCCGCTGCGCAACTCGTCCACGCGGCGCGCGATCTCTGCTTCCCAAGCGGCCTCGACCTCGGCAGGCGAGGCCGCGGCCTCTTCCGCGTGGAGGCTCGCGAGCAGCACCTGTGCCAGCCGCGCACGGTCGGCCTTCGGCAGGTGCAGGAGTTCGCGTTCTAGGGTATCGGGGGAGCGCACCATAGGTCTCGTCCGGTGTCGAGGCGTCGAATCAAGATAGCCCAATAGCTGTCCGCTTGCACGGCTCGGTATAACGTGTGCTTCTGCTGTGGACGCTTCAATAGAATGCGGGGGTGGGGCGGTCGCCAGACCGCACCGTCCCCGCTCGCCCGAGGGCGACCGCCCCAGCCCCGCTACCGCACCCGCGACCATCAGCAGCAAGCGACGTTACTGCGCGCGCATTCACATACTAAGTGCACAGGCTTCTGCCGTTCCCGAACTGGGTGAGGTGACCTGGGGCAGGCTAGGCTTCAATCCTCCGCCAAGAGAAAGGAAGCCATGACCTACACCCAGATCACCCACGAAGAAAGGTACGCCATTTCGGCCCTGCGGAAGCTGGGCTACTCCTGCGCCGCCATCGCACGGGAGCTCGGGCGTGCCCCCAGCACCATCAGCCGCGAGGTGCGCCGCAATGCCTGGCGCACGGATGGTCGCACGTACTGGGTCGACCGCGCCCAGTCCTACACCAACGAGCGGCGACGCGCCTCGCGCCGGAACGCGCGGATCACCGCCGAGGAATGGGCCTTCGTCGAGCACTGGATCCGCGAGGACTGGAGCCCCGAGCAAATCGTGGGGTTCCATGCGCGCTTCGGGATTCGCACGCCGAGCCACGAGTCGATCTACCGGCACATCCACGCCGACCGCGAACGCGGCGGGACGCTGTACACGCACCTGCGCGTGATGACGAAGAACCTGCGCAAGCGCTATGGCACCTACGACAGCCGCGGACGCCTTGCGGGGAAGCGGCACATCTCGACGCGGCCGGCCGGCGCCGAGAATCGCTCGCGCTTCGGGCATTGGGAAGGCGACACGGTGATGGGGAGCACGACGGACACCGCGTGCATCCTGACGCTCGTCGAGCGGAAGTCAGGCTTCATCGCGATCGGGCAGCTCGACTCACGCCAGGCGCCGGAGACGAACGCCCGCCTCCGGCAGCTCATTGAGGCGCAGCCGCGGCCGGTCCGCACGCTGACGCTCGACAACGGCACGGAGTTCCACTCCTATGAAAAGCTCGAGGCGGTCGTCGACGCGAAGTGTTACTTCGCCACGCCGCATCACTCGTGGGAGCGCGGCAGCAACGAGAACGCCAACGGATTGATCCGGCAGTACCTGCCGAAGCGTCGCTCGATGAAGGGGCTGACGCAGCGCGACTGCCAGCGCATCGCGGACAAGCTCAACCGTCGGCCACGCAAGCGACTCGGCTTCAAAACGCCGGCGGAAGTCTATGCCGCCTAACCCTCACCGGTGCACTTCAAAGTTGACTCTACAGCGCAGACGCCGGCTGAAACGCACGATCGGTATCGGCATCGCGGCTCCCCGCTCGATCCCAGGAGCGCGTCGAGCGCCGACTATTGTCCGCGGCGTCCCGACTTCGCGCTCGTGGCCTGCGGCTTCACCGCTTGCCGGTCGAGCGGGCGGGAGCGCGCCAGCGGCCCGGTGCCAGCGGGCGGGGTAGGGCCACCGCGCGCGGCGCTTCCGAACTTCGGAACAATGGTCCGTCGTTTCTTTGCCATTGGGTAGTCGCAGTAACGTGTGCTTCTGCTGCAGCCGCTCCAATAAGAAGGGTTGGGCGGGGCGTCCGCAACCAGCCTAGGTGTAGTGGCTCAGCACGTTGTTGACAGGTGCTGGGCGAGCCGCATCGCCGGGGTCGTGTTGCCGAGGGCGCTGTGCCGCCGCTCGGTGTTGTAGAAGGAGAGATAGTGCGCGAGCGCCCGGGTCCGCCAGCCTGAGCGCGCATACGCCCGGTTGTAGGCCCATTCAGTGATCAGCGTGCGGATGAAGCGCTCCGCCTTCCCGTTCGTCTGCGGCCGGTAGGGCCGCGTGAAGCGCTGGCCGATGCCGAGGGCCAGGGCCTGCTCGCCGAAGGGCAGCGCGCGGTAGCAGCTGCCGTTGTCGGTGAGCACGCGCTCGACCGTGATGCCGAGCGCCGCGTACCACGCGACCGCCCGCGCGAGGAAGCCGGCCGCGGCTTCCGCGGTCTCCTCCGGCAGCACCTCGACGTACGCGAGGCGCGTGTGGTCGTCGATCGCGACGTGCACGAACTCCCAGCCGCGGCCGTGCGTCCGCCGGGTGTAGTCACCGTGGATGCGGTGCCCCACGCGCGAGATGCGGGCAAGCTTCTTGATGTCGAGGTGCACGAGCTCGCCGGGCCGGTCCCGCTCGTAGCGGACGATGCGCCGCGGCCCGTCGACGCGCGGCAGGCGGCCCAGGCCGAGGCGGCGCAGCTCGCGGCCGACGGTCGAGAGCGGGATGCCGTAGTGCTGGGCGATGCGGCGGCTGGACCAGCGCTGGCCGCGGCGCTTGCGGATCTGCCGCCGCCAGCGGCGCGGGATCCGCGTCGGCGACCGGTGCGGGCGCGACGACCGGGTCTCGACGTCGTGGGGGCGCTCGAGCCACGCGTAGATCGTCTGGCGGGAGACCGCGAGGTCGCGGGCGACCTGCGCCACCTTCGCGCCGGCGGCGACGCGGCGGCAGGCCTCCCGTCGCAGATAGGGCGTCAGGCGTGCATTCTTGTGGGTGTTCATGGGGCCTCTGGCGTTGCCGGTTGAGTGGACTCGACAACCCCAGCTTGGTGAGGCTACGCCCTGTGAACAACCTCCTGAGTCACTACACCTAGGCCATCCCGGACGCCCCGCCCAACCCAATCCGCACCTGCGGCTGTCGGCAGCAAGCGGCGTTATGGCGCGACGCGCAGGAACCTGAAGATGGCCGGGTCGACGTCGACGATCAGCCCGTCGGCCACGGCGGTGAGTGGGTAGCGGGCCACGCAGTCTTGGACGCCCGTGCATTGATCTACGAAGTCAAGCCACGTGGTGCCGTTGCGGTGCGCGACGCGGACGACGATTGATTGCGTGGCGAGCGGAAGGGGCGCTGCGCCGGCCGGCGTCGTGTCACGTACGCTAGTCCACGTGCCGCGGCCGTCGACGCCGAGTTGCAGGGTGTCGGCAACCACGACGAAGTTCGGCGCGAGCGTTCTCGGCGGCGCGACGTCGTTGAGCGCGACCATCGCGTAGAGACCCGCGAGCGGCCGCGGGGAGAACGGCTCCGTGCAAGCGAGGCCCGCCAGCCCAGCGAGGGACAACAGGGCGCCTGCGGCGGCGCGTGACGAAGCGGAGGGGTTCATGTTGTGAGAATCCTCGAGGTTTCATCTGAGCTGTCACCAACGTCCGATGAATTCAAGCAATCAATGCAACAGCTTCGTCGAAGACTTCTGCCGGGGTGCGGAAGTCGAGCGTCTTGCGGGGCCGTCCATTGAGCTGAGCCGCGACGGCATCGAGCTGCCGCTGCGTAACGTTGGCGAGGCTCGTGCCCGTGGGGAAGTACTGCCGCAGGAGGCCGTTCGTGTTCTCGTTGGTGCCGCGCTGCCACGGACTGTACGGATCGCAGAAGTAGACCTGCACGCCGGTGGCGACGGTGAAGCGCTGGTGGTGCGCGAGTTCCTTGCCGCGGTCCCAGGTGAGCGAGCGCGCGACGTGCGCCGGCAGCCGCCGGATCTGGCGGATGAGCGCGGGCACGACGCGGCCCGGCTCCTTGCTCTCGACCTTCACGAGGATCGTGAAGCGCGACGTGCGCTCCACGAGCGTGGCGATGTGCGTGTTGCCGCCGCCGGCGAGGAGGTCGCCCTCCCAGTGGCCGGGCACGGCGCGGTCCTCGACCTCGGCCGGGCGCGCGCTGATGGGAATGGCATCGACGATCTGCCCGCGCCCCTGGCCCTTGCGCGTCGAGGCGCGGGCGCGCCGCACCACGCGTCCCGTGCGCAGGTGCCTCAGCAGTTCCTTCTTGAGCACGCCGCGCGCCTGGACGTACAGCGAGCGGTAGATCGTCTCGTGCGACACGTGCAACTCCGGCTCGTGCGGGTAGGTGCGGCGGAGCCACGCGCTGATCTGCTCCGGTGACCAGCGCAGCTTCAGCTTCGCTGCAATGAGATAGCGCAGGCGCGGCCGGGACGCGAGGCGGCAGGCCTTCGGCCGACGCGCGGACTTCCACGCGACCGCGTCGGCGCGGACGGCCCGATACTTCGTCGGGCCCCCATGACGTGCGACCTCACGACTGATGGTCGATGCGGCACGGCCCAGGGCGCGGCCGATCGCTCGGTAGGATTCGCCGGCGGCGAGCCCGCGCGAGATGCGCTCCCGTTCGTCGAGCGACAGCGCCAACGCCGATCGTGCACGCAGGCGCGGCGAGATGCCCCCTTGCTTGCGAATCACGCCGTGAAGTGCGCCGGGATCCTTGGCGAGGTCGCGGGCGATCTCGCGGACCGAGTCACCGGCGCGATAGCGCGCCCAGAGTTCAGCGCGCTGCTGCCACGTGTAGCCGTGCGGGCTGGGGATGAACATCGCGACAACCTCCATATAGAAGGAACTATGGAAGGTGTTGCATCGACCCTCTGAATCCAGTCGCCATAACGTGTGCTTCTGCTGCGAGCGCTCCCATAGTTGGTATGAAGCGGCGGCTGGACCTCCGCCCATCGCGGGGTGCAAGGTTCTGCCCCATACCATCTACCGTGCTCACCGTCTCGCGACGGGGCACACTGCGGAGGCCAGCCGCCATGGATATGATAGGGATTGATCTCCACAAGCGCGAGAGCCAACTCTGCATCCTCGACGCGGAGGGGCACGCGACGGAGCGGCGCATCGTCACGAGCCGTGACCGCTTCACGGCGGTGCTGGGGTCGCGTCCGCCCGCGCGGATCCTCGTCGAGGCGTCGACCGAGAGCGAATGGGTCGCGTGTCACCTGGAGGCGCTCGGCCACGCGGTGATTGTCGCCGACCCGAACTTCGCGCCGATGTACGCCACGCGGAGTCGGCGCGTGAAGACGGACAGGCGCGATGCGCGCACCCTCGCCGACGCGCTCCGGCTCGGCGCCTATCGGCCAGCGCACCGCGTGTCGGCCGCGCGCCGCCACGTGCGCGCCGAGCTGGCGGTGCGCGAGGCGCTGGTCCGCACGCGCACGCGGTGCATCGCGCTCGCCAAGGCGCTCGTGCGCCGCGACGGCCTGCGCGTGCCGAGCAGCACGGCCGCGAACTTCGTCGAGCGACTCACGGCGCTCCCCCTCGGGTCGACGCTGGCGGCCGAGCTCGCGCCGTTGATCGCGGTCCTCGGCCCGCTGAACGTCCAGATCGAGGCCGCGGACGCGCGCATCGCGGCACTGGGGCGCACGGACCCGATCGTGGCGCTGCTGCAGACGGCCCCCTCCATCGGGCCGGTGACCTCGAGCGGCCTCGTCGCGATTGCGGATGACGTCGGCCGGTTCCCGTCGGCGCACCAGTTCGAGGCCTTCCTCGGGCTGGTGCCCGGGGAGCGGAGCTCAGGCGAGAAGCGCCGGGTCGGGCACATCACGAAGGCGGGCAACCGCCGCGCGCGCTATCTCCTGGTCGAGGCGGCGTGGCGCATCCTCCGCTCGAAGGCGGCCGACACCGCGGTGCTGCGCGCGTGGGCGCAGCGCATCCTGCATCGGCGGGGCAAGAAGATCGCGGCGGTCGCGCTGGCGCGGCGGCTCGCGGGCATCCTGTATGCGATGTGGCGGGATCAGCGGGCGTATGACGCGGGCCAGCTGCGGATGCCGCCGAGCGAGCCGGTGCACGCCGCGTAAGCACCGCGGGCATGCAGGACCTGCGTAGGATCGAGATGACTGAATCGGGCGTGGTGAGCGCGACGCATTTTATGGCCGCTGGTGAGAGCCGACCCATAGTTGGCGCCACCACTCCTTCGCAGACCCCAATGCGCCGAGGCCGCGGGCCTCACGAGTGAGCGCGAACAGAAGGATGAGCAGCACCTCGAGCCGCGCGGGCACAATCGAGAGTTGCAACAGCGTCAGCACATCTGGGGCTTGACGCGGGCCGCCGCTTCACAGAAAAATGCGGTTGTGGGGCCTCGGCGAACCTTTCGAGAAGATGGAGCCGAGGCCCCACAACCGCCACCACACCCGCGCTCGTCGGCAGCAAGCGTCGTTATGCCGCAAGTCGCGACCGCTAGTCGCCCAAAATGCATCAACTCTCGGGGAGCGCTTGGAATCGAAAGAGAACCACAGTCTCTACATCATCGGCATCGCGGGCGACGCCAATCAAGTAGCCACGGCCGATCTCCAGTGGTCTCAGTGAACGCGGCGCTACTACCCGCGCTACTTGGCGGCCTGAGGACGAGATGACTAGCCACGTCGCGTATGGAGAGAGATAGTTGTCGAATGTCCGTACCCATATGCGATTCTCTGAGTCCGCGGCTATTTCAGCAATCATTGGCAAATCGCGCGCCGGCCCAAGTTCAGCCAAAACTGAGTCGAGAATCAACCTTGTGCGCTGCAACGGCTCGCGTGCTTTTCGCTCGCTCACACTTCTATTCCAGTGCGCGCGCGACGCTTCAACACGACGGAGACCCAGCACGAGTGTAGAGGTGGGGACTCCATCGAGATCGAGAACTCGAATCGAATCTGATCCACTCTCGACGACGAATATGCGTGAAGATCCCACGGCAGCTAGGGTCGTTGGCCGGAGAGGAACATCTGCGTACGCACCCGGCATTCGCCGAGAGAAATAGAAAATGCGGCCTTGGCCAGAGGCGAGCGTGTCTAGGTCGCGGCCATGGACTGCGCGCACCACCGCAGTTGGCTCGTTCGCGAAGCGGCCGGGAGGGAGTGCAGTGGCTGGTCCTTCAAGCACGAATAGCATCGTGTCCGGATGGATACATGCCAGTGGTTGCTGAAAACTGAGCCGCGACGAAAGTGACCGGACTATCGGCGGCTCAGCGCGTTGCGACAGCGATGTGACCGACGGGGACCCGCCATCGAATGCCAAGAGTGCCCTACCGTGAACGCAGCGCCCGAGCCACCGAAGGAAGCGAAACTCACCGGGCCCGTCGCCGTCTCGTCCAGCAATTCTCCGAAGGTCACCGTCGGCGCCGAAGAAGAGCACTCGCTGCAGTGATCCATCAGCGACAGCAACTCCGCCGTCTGGCAGGAGGGTTGCCCCAACGACCCCCGAAAGGAGTTGCGCTTCGGGGCCGTGGGGCGATCCGACAACGAGCCGAGGGGGGCCGAGAAGCGAAATCGTACGTCCCGGTCCCGGCATTCGCGAGCTGGGCCACTGTACGCTCGCGGGAATATCCTGCGCTGCGGCGAGCGTAGCCGGAACCGCTAAGCATACTGCGGCGCGTAGCGCCACGCGGCGCCAGCCAGCCGCCGCGTGCTTCGTGTGGTACGAGGCGACTGAAGTGCGCAAGTCCAGCGCGACCGTTAGGCGCGCGTCATTCCGCGCTGGGGCACACGCACTTCTTCCCGGTGACCCCTCTGCAGGACAAGAGGGGTTCAGCCGTGCACCGGCACGAAGCGGCACAGCTGCCATCAGCGCAGGCTACTTCGGCGGACACTTCGCGCGGGATGAATCGAAAACCTGAAACGCCAGCACCCAGCGATAGTGCCAAGACGAGGTACAGGAATCGAGTCTTTGAGGTGCGCATGAAATCGGCTCCAGGTTGCTGAGGGAAGCTTAAGTGCCCAGCGGATATGCTACGTCCATTCAGCAGGGACCGCAACCACAGCGGCACACCCGAGGGCTGGTGTGCCGGCATAACGTATGCTTCTGCTGCGAGCGCTTCCATAGTTGGTATGAAGCGGCGGCTGGACCTCCGCCCATCGCGGGGTGCAAGGTTCTGCCCCATACCATCTACCGTGCTCACCGTCTCGCGACGGGGCACACTGCGGAGGCCAGCCGCCATGGATATGATAGGGATTGATCTCCACAAGCGCGAGAGCCAACTCTGCATCCTCGACGCGGAGGGGCACGCGACGGAGCGGCGCATCGTCACGAGCCGTGACCGCTTCACGGCGGTGCTGGGGTCGCGTCCGCCCGCGCGGATCCTCGTCGAGGCGTCGACCGAGAGCGAATGGGTCGCGTGTCACCTGGAGGCGCTCGGCCACGCGGTGATTGTCGCCGACCCGAACTTCGCGCCGATGTACGCCACGCGGAGTCGGCGCGTGAAGACGGACAGGCGCGATGCGCGCACCCTCGCCGACGCGCTCCGGCTCGGCGCCTATCGGCCAGCGCACCGCGTGTCGGCCGCGCGCCGCCACGTGCGCGCCGAGCTGGCGGTGCGCGAGGCGCTGGTCCGCACGCGCACGCGGTGCATCGCGCTCGCCAAGGCGCTCGTGCGCCGCGACGGCCTGCGCGTGCCGAGCAGCACGGCCGCGAACTTCGTCGAGCGACTCACGGCGCTCCCCCTCGGGTCGACGCTGGCGGCCGAGCTCGCGCCGTTGATCGCGGTCCTCGGCCCGCTGAACGTCCAGATCGAGGCCGCGGACGCGCGCATCGCGGCACTGGGGCGCACGGACCCGATCGTGGCGCTGCTGCAGACGGCCCCCTCCATCGGGCCGGTGACCTCGAGCGGCCTCGTCGCGATTGCGGATGACGTCGGCCGGTTCCCGTCGGCGCACCAGTTCGAGGCCTTCCTCGGGCTGGTGCCCGGGGAGCGGAGCTCAGGCGAGAAGCGCCGGGTCGGGCACATCACGAAGGCGGGCAACCGCCGCGCGCGCTATCTCCTGGTCGAGGCGGCGTGGCGCATCCTCCGCTCGAAGGCGGCCGACACCGCGGTGCTGCGCGCGTGGGCGCAGCGCATCCTGCATCGGCGGGGCAAGAAGATCGCGGCGGTCGCGCTGGCGCGGCGGCTCGCGGGCATCCTGTATGCGATGTGGCGGGATCAGCGGGCGTATGACGCGGGCCAGCTGCGGATGCCGCCGAGCGAGCCGGTGCACGCCGCGTAAGCACCGCGGGCATGCAGGACCTGCGTAGGATCGAGATGACTGAATCGGGCGTGGTGAGCGCGACGCATTTTATGGCCGCTGGTGAGAGCCGACCCATAGTTGGCGCCACCACTCCTTCGCAGACCCCAATGCGCCGAGGCCGCGGGCCTCACGAGTGAGCGCGAACAGAAGGATGAGCAGCACCTCGAGCCGCGCGGGCACAATCGAGAGTTGCAACAGCGTCAGCACATCTGGGGCTTGACGCGGGCCGCCGCTTCACAGAAAAATGCGGTTGTGGGGCCCCAGCAGACCTTCCAAAAGATGAGGCTGGGGCCCAACAACCGCTACACTAGCTGCGCTCGTCGGCAGCAAGCGTCGTTATACCGCGTCTATAGATTGGCGCGCCGCTTTCGAGATACTCGACGAGTTCGCGATGCTCCGCTGGCATCCCGACGACCGCGAGAACGATCGCATCGGTGCCTTCCTCGAAGACGCCCGCAGGGTACGCGGCGTTAAGGGCGAACCAGGCGGCTTCGCGGAGCGAGTCGCGCTCGTGCGCCGTAGTCACGACCACACTCACGCCATCGTTGCGCGTGACCTCCGTCTCGCGGTCGATGGCCGCGAGGTCAAACGCGGTTTCGAGGCGACCACAACCCGGTCCCCAGCAGCAAGCATAGGCGACGCCACGATCGAGCGCGCGCCCAGCCCAGGCCGCAAGCGCCGCATCAGACTGCGCCGACACATCCGCCGCGACGAAGAGGACGAAGCGAGGGGAGGGCGGACGCAGTTCCTCGACCAGCGCGTCGAGGCTGGTCGCGATCGTGCTATAGGCCGGGAATGTGCTTCGAGCTGCGGGATGATGCGTCAGCATTCTATGGCCAAGGGCAACGTCGGTATAACGTGTGCTTCTGCTGCAGCCACTCCATAAGATGCGCCCGCGCAGCGGGCGCTTCAATAGCGTGGCTGACAGCAGCAAGCCTCGTTATGCTGCGCGCTACCGGGCCCGCCGGTCGATGAGGATTGATGCGTCCGCCGACGCTCGGGCGATCGCGACGACGGATCCCGAGTCCGCAATGACACAATGCAGGGTCGCGCGCGACCTCGGGTCGAACGCACAGTTTGCGTTGGCGCTCCGCCAGACGATGGCGGGAACGGAACCGCCGCGCGTGCTCTCTATCCGCGCCACATACCGGCCCGGGCCGAGCGCCCATTGCCGGTACTCTCCTTCTGCCAGCTGCACGTTCTCGCGCACGACCGGAGCCACAACCTCGATCGAAGTCCACGTATCGATGCCGCCGAAATCGAGCCGCACCCGCGCGGAACCGACGCCTCGCGGGACTGCCAGACCTGCGCGGACAGCGACGACCGACGTGTCCTCGCTCGTCGCGCTGAATCGGAGCTCAGTGACCCGTTGGCCACTCGAGTCATACGCAACTGGGTTGAGGGGGATTGGCGCTCCGCCGAGCACCATGTAGTCGGTCTGCAGCGGCGGGCCAAAGCTCAGAATCGGGCGACACTGTACGGAGAAGGCTGCGCGGAGAGCGCCGGCCCGGACGTCAACGCGCGCGTCCCCAGCGCGCAGGCATTGCAGGCGCTGATCTGCGACCTCGACAACCGCCGGACGGTCGCTGGTCGCCTGAAGCGCGATTGCGACCGGCGAGCCCTCGCTCGTCAGCGCCAGGACCGGAAGCCCGATCGCCGCAGTCCCGTTGTAGACGAACGGATCCGACAGTGGCACGAGGCGTGCCGGCGAGGAGTCGGCGCACGCGAGCGCGCCAGTTATCGCGAACGCAAAGACTGTTCGGATGCGCGATGGCGTCGGAGTCAGCATAACGTGTGCTTCTGCTGCGGACACTCCAATAGAACGCGCGGGCGCAGCCCGCGCCATCCACATCGTGGCCGTCAGCAGCAAGCTGCGTTATGGCGCCGCGCGCTCAAGCCACGTGTCGGGATGGCGATGCCCGTGAATGACACCGACCACACTGATCGAGCGCGGATAGAGCTTGTAGTACACGGCATACGGGAAGCCGACCAGCAGTAGGCGACGCAGGCGCCCGCGGACGACCGGAAAACGCTCCGGTGCTTCGGCGATGAGCGTCAGTGCTTGGTCGACGGCGTCGAGGAAGTCGCTGGCCGCCCCGGGAGAGCGGGCGCGGTACCACTCGAACGCCTCATCGATTTCGGTCCGTGCCCGGACCCGGACGATGAGAGCCGGCACCTAGCGGAGCCGGGCGCGGAGCTCGTCGCGGAGCGCGGTCCAGGGGATGCCGGCGTCCGGGTCCGCGTCGGCCTCGGCTTCACGGCGATCCAGCTCGGCAGCGAGGGCGGGGGACAGCGGGGCGGCAGCGGCCGGGTCGAGGCTGTCCCAGAGACGGCCGATGAGCGCGATACGCTCCTGCGCCGTCAGCGATTCGAGGGTTTGGGACCGGTCAACCATAGTCAAAGAATGGCGAAACTGTTCGAATGTTGCAACGCCGGCTCTGGTCGGATGAATTCAAGCAATCAATGCAACAGCTTCGTCGAAGACTTCTGCCGGGGTGCGGAAGTCGAGCGTCTTGCGGGGCCGTCCATTGAGCTGAGCCGCGACGGCATCGAGCTGCCGCTGCGTAACGTTGGCGAGGCTCGTGCCCGTGGGGAAGTACTGCCGCAGGAGGCCGTTCGTGTTCTCGTTGGTGCCGCGCTGCCACGGACTGTACGGATCGCAGAAGTAGACCTGCACGCCGGTGGCGACGGTGAAGCGCTGGTGGTGCGCGAGTTCCTTGCCGCGGTCCCAGGTGAGCGAGCGCGCGACGTGCGCCGGCAGCCGCCGGATCTGGCGGATGAGCGCGGGCACGACGCGGCCCGGCTCCTTGCTCTCGACCTTCACGAGGATCGTGAAGCGCGACGTGCGCTCCACGAGCGTGGCGATGTGCGTGTTGCCGCCGCCGGCGAGGAGGTCGCCCTCCCAGTGGCCGGGCACGGCGCGGTCCTCGACCTCGGCCGGGCGCGCGCTGATGGGAATGGCATCGACGATCTGCCCGCGCCCCTGGCCCTTGCGCGTCGAGGCGCGGGCGCGCCGCACCACGCGTCCCGTGCGCAGGTGCCTCAGCAGTTCCTTCTTGAGCACGCCGCGCGCCTGGACGTACAGCGAGCGGTAGATCGTCTCGTGCGACACGTGCAACTCCGGCTCGTGCGGGTAGGTGCGGCGGAGCCACGCGCTGATCTGCTCCGGTGACCAGCGCAGCTTCAGCTTCGCTGCAATGAGATAGCGCAGGCGCGGCCGGGACGCGAGGCGGCAGGCCTTCGGCCGACGCGCGGACTTCCACGCGACCGCGTCGGCGCGGACGGCCCGATACTTCGTCGGGCCCCCATGACGTGCGACCTCACGACTGATGGTCGATGCGGCACGGCCCAGGGCGCGGCCGATCGCTCGGTAGGATTCGCCGGCGGCGAGCCCGCGCGAGATGCGCTCCCGTTCGTCGAGCGACAGCGCCAACGCCGATCGTGCACGCAGGCGCGGCGAGATGCCCCCTTGCTTGCGAATCACGCCGTGAAGTGCGCCGGGATCCTTGGCGAGGTCGCGGGCGATCTCGCGGACCGAGTCACCGGCGCGATAGCGCGCCCAGAGTTCAGCGCGCTGCTGCCACGTGTAGCCGTGCGGGCTGGGGATGAACATCGCGACAACCTCCATATAGAAGGAACTATGGAAGGTGTTGCATCGACCCTCTGAATCCAGTCGCCATAACGTGTGCTTCTGCTGTGAACGCTTCAATAGAATGCGGGGGTGGGGCGGTCGCTAGACCGTGCCGTCCCCGCTCGCACAAGAGCGACCGCCCCAGCCCCGCTACCGCACCGCGTTCATCGGCAGCAAGCGTCGTTATAGCGCGACGCGTCGGAGGCACGCGGTCGGTGTGAGCACCCGGCCCGTGGGCTAACGCGGCGATCGCTTGTCGAGCGTCCCGTCGAGTGTCCGTCGCCGCTGGCGCCAGATTCCAAACCACGCACCCATGACGAGGAGGCTGACGCCCAACCCGCGCCAAGCGCCGGCGGTAGGCTCGAGCGCCACGTTCGCGAGCGCGAGCAGGCAAAGCACCACCATCGCAATCCACATCACGAGCGCCGTGCGCTCGGAGAGTCGCGTGACCATCGGGACCTCCTGTCGAACGGGTGGTCGCTATAACGTGTGCTTCTGCTGTGAACGCTTCAATAAGAAGGGTTTGGCGGGGCCGCCGCAACCAGCCTCGGACATCACGGCGGCCCCGCCAAACCCACTCCACATCGCGTTCATCGGCAGCAAGCGTCGTTAGCCCGCCGCGCGATGAAGCGTGGGCTCGTACCCGCTCAGCGCACGACGAGATGCATTCACCGCTTACGCCGCGCTCGACGGTCAACTGCCCAGTCTCCTCGGCGTGTGCGCGTGCTGCAACCGCTCTCACACGGACACTTGCCCGCGGGAAGCGTCGGGGGACGCATGCAAGCCTTTGACGCGGAAATCTGCGACTATCAGATTGCTACGGTGTCGCGGGCCACGGGATGATGGTGGGTTCGCTTCGCGGAGGGTCCTCGACGTCGATGGATCCTTGACCCCAGCAGGCCAGTCGGTCATCCGTCGTCAGGCCGCAACGCCATGACTCGCCGAGGCCGATCACAATCTCTTGAAACCGCAGGTCCGTGCGAACGGGCCTCGGTCCCCTCACGCAGCCGCTTCCCGGCGCGCGTACTCGGCACAAGGTGTCGGCAGGGATTCCGAGTAACCCGGAGCTTCCGGTAAAGCCCCAGCAGTACGCCTGTCCCGCGGTACTGACGGCGCAAGAAGAAATTGGACCCACGGAAACGCTCGCGATGGGTTCGGGAAATGAGAGGATGAACGGAACCTCTTGCCGCGCGTCCAGTCTCACGGCCCCACCGGCACCGATGACTCCGTATCGGTTCTCGCCTTGGCAGTAGACGGTCTGGCTCACCGTGAGGGCGCAGAGATGCGAATCCGAGATGGCGAGTTGTCGCAGCGGTTCCAGCGCCGGCAACGGCGTCGGCGTCTCGGAGCGCAGCGCTGGGGTGGCCCCCCAACAGTGATACGCGCCGCCCGCCGTGACTCCACAGGCTCCCGATGGGCTTGCCACGAGGTCGACGAAGGCGCTATCGACGAGTGCGATGGTCGGTGCGGAACGGGGAAGCGTGTCGCCAGTCGCCAACTGACGGTAGTGATTACGACCCCAGCACCACACGCGCCCCTCGGTATCAAGCGCGCAGCTGTGGCTGCGCCCCGCGACGAGCCGCTGGACCGCTCCGAGCCCGATGATCTGCTTCGGCGCTGGACTTGAATCGACGAGTACTCGACTGCCGAGTTGCCCTTCCCATGCCCTGCCCCAGCACCACACGTCGTCTGACGTGCTCACGGCGCAACCGTGATGCTCACCAGTGGCGACCGCGCGAAAACGCAAGCCCGCCGGAGCATCGAGTACGAGCGGCTCCTGCGACGAGTACGATGGACCGACTCGCGACGGAGCCCTCCCAGGCACCGCTCCCCAACACAGGATGCTGCCCGTCTGCGGAACGATGGAGCATCCGAAGCCGTCGCTCACGCTGAGTCGGCCTGACGCGACCACCCGGGCCAACCCGGCCGCCACTTCGGGGTCTCGCACCCTCACCGACTCTGGCGCTGACTCGGACTGGCGCTCGCTGCAGGCGAGTGCGAAGAGAAATAGCAGCGCCGAGTGCCTCACGGAACGATAAACACCAGATTGTCCGCGTCGGAGAGCACGCGACTGTTTCCGATTCCGTCCGCGCGCAGCTTCAACACGTTGCGCCCCGGGCCGAGGGGAATCTCCACCATCTCAGATGATCCGGCGACCGGAGTGAACAGGGCAGTGACGTCGCTGCCGTTCAACTCGGCAAGAAAGCTTCCCGGTACGGTACCGGGCGCGTAGAAGATGAGCAAGCGGTATTGCGCGCTGCCTGGCACCAGCGTCGTTTGACGCTGGCCAGGACGGGCATACGTCAGGATGGCATCGGCCTGCGCACTTTGCCCGCCGCCCGAGAATCCACCTGACCCCGCGCCCGTTGATCCCGGCATCCCGACGGCATCAGGATTGTATGCGAAGGCGTACCGGTGTCTCTCACCAGCCGCGATGGGAATATCCCTGTAGCTGATGCTCGCGCTCCGGTTGCCGTTCCCGAGAAGTGAAGTCGCGAGTTCGTACGTTCCATTCCCGGTTCCCTCGACGACCACGGTGTAGACACCCGTGACGGCCTCGGTCAGTTCGATCTGCTTCGGCTGTTCCGCATCGTCTGGACCGAAGGTGTCGTCATCGAGCACGTTTGAGAGGCCGGCTGTGGAGTCGTAGCTGCTGCCAGGAACCTCGGCGAAGAGGCGTCCAGCCGAAGGATCAAAGCCTACCCGTCGCCCAAGTGGATCGGTTAGCAATAGGTGAGCGGGCGAGAAGACCGTCACGACAAGCCCAGTCCCAAGCGTGTCGAATGCACCTGTGGTGCGACGTAGTTGTCTCACCGACTCGAACCCGCCATACCTCGCACGCAGCAGCGGCACATCGGACCTGCTGCCCGGATCATCAATTCGGACATCATTTCCATTGGGCGCTATGCCAGTGGCCAAGACGAAGTGCGTCGAGCCGTCCTGTCGTGTGTTGACTTTCACGACTTGCGGACCATAGCGGCAAATGAGATCACGCAGCCCTCCAATCGTGTTCACCGGGACGGGCCCCGCCGTAAACTGAACGCCTGACTCCGCGGCGCGATTGGCTATCCTCCAATATCTGAGCACTCCCGGACCCTCATAGCCCGCGTTTCGATTCAGCCATGCGTTGAGCGAATCAGGGCGCGTCTCCACTTGGAAGTAACTCAACGCCATCGCGGCCGCCGTGAGCAAGCAGCCCTTCTGTGCGATCGTCTTCCTCACTTCACCTTCCACACCCCTGCACCGAATGCTCCCGTCAGCGCCTGCACATGCGCTGTCATACGGAGTGATGAAGTCAGCTTGGTTGTAAGTGGTGTAGGTCCCCGGAGGAATCATCGGAATCAGCTGAAACTCGCCGATCCCAGCTGGTTCAGGCGCTCCATTCACGAAGGGTTCCAGTCGATACAGCCCGTCAGGCGCACACTGGACGTTGACATCTAGGAACAGGAAAATTTGCGTGCCTCCACAGAGCGACCCTAAGCCGAACACGAAGCAGTCACTCTGCCCGTTAAACGTCGATCGGAATGTCAGCGTCCCGCCCTGATCACGCGAGCCGTCTGGATACACAAGGTCCAGACGAAAGGTCTGGCCGTCGGCTGTGGCGGTAATTGTGTGCGTCGTCGAGACTGCGACATCCCGGAAGTACGCCGTATCGCCGCTCGCGAGCGGTACTGGCGAGTTGGTCTCCGCAGGCAATCGAACGATTGACTCGAGGGAAAAAGCCGTGCTCAAGAGTGCATTGCCGGCCTGTTCGCTCAGCATACTCGAACGTGGTGTCCAGCGCGACAGCCTGTACGCACTAAGGCGCGACTGCCTCCCGGCAGCATCGTCAGCGACTGCCGCGACCGGAACAGACTCTGAGCATCCGGTGAGACCTACAAGCAGAAGAAAGCGCCGCACGCTCCTCAAACGATTCATAGCCACACCCCTCAGAATACAGACGCGGAACACCTGAATCAGTGAACTGCAAACGCTCGAGGCGGGACCACGCGGATACCGTGATGTACATCACAATCGCTAAATCGGGATTGCGGGGCGCGCGGCAGGCCACTGCCGGTAGTTGCGGAGCGAGAAAAGGCCACGATACCAGAGCAGGACGACCGGAGTTTCGCACGGGCCCGTCCGAGTCGGGCTAACGTCTGCTTCTGCTGTGAACGCTTCAATAGAACGCGGGGGTGGGGCGGTCGCCAGACCGCGCCGTCCCCGCTTGCCCTAGGGCGACCGCCCCAGCCCCGCGACCGCAGCGCGTTCATCGGCAGCAAGCGGCGTTAGCTCGCGGCGAGACCGAATTCATCGAGCAAGTCGCGGGCGACACGAGGCGGAGGGGACGGGAGGTGCGGGACCTGCCGCGCGAGCTCGACGGCGACGAGATGCCGCAGCCGGCGGGTCTGCGCGTGCGCGAGCATGCGATCGAGCCATCCCAGCACTTCACGCCAGTCCTCGCCCCAGGCGAGTGGCCCTTCGACGATCTCGGCACCGACGAGCTGGCGTTGCATGGACCAGCAGCGTTCGCAGAGCGGCGCGGCATGAGGCGCGTCATCAACGAAATGCGTCAGGACGCGGGTAGCGGGCGCATGGCATCGTTCGCATGAGCGGGAGTCGTTGGGCAACCCGTGTGTCACGCAAGGCTCCGGCGCGTCGAGCTAACGTTTGCTTCTGCTGCGAGGGCTTCCATGAGATGCGGTTGCGGGGCCTCGGCAGACCTTCTCAACAAGAAGAGGCCGAGGCCCCGCAACCGCTACACTAGCTGCCCTCGTCGGCAGCAAGCGTCGTTAGCCGACCGCGCGCCGGGGTACAAACCGGGGACATAGGTAACACTCGAAACCGGGGACATAGGTAACACTGCTAACGTGGCACGCAACCGGGGAGGTTGCGATGCCGTGGCGGGAGACGAGACCTATGGACCAGCGGAAAGAGTTCGTGCGCGAGTATCGGCGCGGCCTGTACACGATGACGGAGATGGCCGAGCGCTACGAGATCAGCCGGAAGACCGGCTACGCGCTGGTGCGGCGCGTCGACGAGCTCGGCATGGCGGGCCTGCAGCCGCAGAGCCGGCGGCCGCACACGAGCCCGAACCGGACGCCGGCCCACATCGCGGCGCTGCTCATCGACGCGAAGCGGAAGCATCCGCACTGGGGCCCGGCGATGCTGCTCGACTGGCTCGCGCCGCGGCACGGGGAGATCCGCGACTGGCCGGCCGTGAGCACCGCGGGCGCGATCTTGAAGCGCGAGGGCTTGGTGCAGCCGCGCCGCAAGCGATCCCCCCGCACGCATCCTGGCGTGGTCGATCCGGTGACCGCGGTACCGAACGATCTGTGGACGGCCGACTTCAAGGGGCAGTTCCGCACGCAGGACCACGTGTACTGCTATCCGCTCACGATCGCCGACCAGCACACGCGCTTCCTGCTGACATGCCACGGCCTCAAGTCCGTGAAGGGGAAGGACGCCCGGCCGATCTTCGAGCGCACGTTCCGGGAGTATGGGCTGCCGCGCGCCATCCGCACCGACAACGGCGCGCCGTTCGTGACGCGCTCGATCTGCGGGCTCTCGCACCTGAACGTCTGGTGGATGCGGCTCGGCATCCAGCACCAGCGCATCCGGCCCGCGTCGCCGCAGGAGAACGGGGCGCACGAGCGGATGCATCGCACCCTGAAGCGCGAGGCCATCCGGCCGCCCCGGGCCACGATGCGGTCCCAGCAGCGCGCATTCGATGCCTTCCGCACGGAATACAATGAAGAGCGGCCGCACACGCATCACGGCGGGAAGCCGCCAGGCTCGCAGTACGATGCCTCGCCGCGCGAGTATCCGTCACGGCTCCCGGCCCTCGAGTACCCCGGGCACTACATCGTAAAGCGCGTCACGACGGTGGGGACCTTCCGATTCAACACCAAGGTGATCTTCATCGCGAACGCGCTCCGCGGCTATCATCTCGGCTTCACCGAAGAGGCGGACGGGATCTGGTCGATCTACTTCGGCGAGATCCTGCTGGCGAAGATGGACGAACGGAACTACATCATCCGGGAATGACCGGGCACCCTCACCAAGTGTTACCCATGTCCCCGGTTTGAAGTGTTACCTATCTCCCCGGCTGTTCACGGCTCCTTCACCATTCGCGCCGGCTCAGGATGGAGAACCCGTCATCGTCGGTGCGCACGAGATACACGTGGCGGACGCCGAATGCCATCACTCGCTCCCCCTGCGAGAGCCGCACCTGCGCGATGCGTCGTCCGTTCGCGTCGAGGATATCAATGCGCTTCTGTGGCGCAGCGGCCGATGGCTGCCGCAGCACCGCCAGCCGATTGCCGGGGACGCGGAAGAGCGCATCCGCCGGGAAGGATGGCACGAGGTCTGGCCAACCACCGAATTCTGCTTCCGTCGGGAGCGGCGGCGGCACGAACGACCACTCGCGTGCGATCGCGGCCTGTCGTTCACGGGAGGAGGCGAGGATGCGCACCGAGTCGATCACCGGGCCGAGGCGCCGACGGCCGTCTCGAGCGATAAACTCGATGCGGAACGGGTGCTGACGGGCGACTGCCACGGTGCCGTCCTCCAGCATAATTGCCTGTTCCGGCGCCGCCAGCGGATTCCTTGCCGAATACGTCATCTGCTCACGGCCGCGTCCCCGGGTGAAGGTGGCGACCCCTCCCCACGGCCGGCCGCGAAGCCCGGTCAGGGTATCAATCCTCCGGCTGTCTCGCTTGAGCCGAAGCACCAGAAGCGAGTCCGCGTACGCGGGGTTGCGGCTGTAGATCGCGCGCTCGCCGGAGCCGGTCCACGGGATGGCTGCCGTGACAATCGCGTGCCCGTCGGCGTCGCCGCCGAACACGGGCGAGAAGAACTGCGTGAGAAACAGCGACTGCTCTTGCGGAAGCGTCGCAAGGATGCTGTCGCGATGGAGGAGAAGCCAACGACGAGTGAAGCCGTCCACAAGGACCGTCGAGTCGCCAGGCAACGGGACCAACTGAGTCGCGTTCTGGTACTCGCCGGGTCCGTCTCCTCGGCGCCCGATGTCTCGCACACGTCCCGTCGTCCAGTCCAGCACCAGCAGGCGTTTCTCGAGACCGTCAAATGCGAGTGTGCGGCCGTCGCTGAGTTCACGTACGGCGTCAATGCGACTGAAGCCTTCCGGGAACGTCTGGGCCGGCGCCGCCCACGGCAGCAGGAAGGTCGCGAGGAAAAGCGACGGCCACACCGTGCGAAATGTCCTGAGGCGCATTGAGTGCCTGCCAGTTCGGCTAACGTGTGCTTCTGCTGCGAGCGCTTCCATGAGATGCGGTTGTGGGGCCTCGCCAGACCCTAGAGAAGATGAAGGCGAGGCCCCACAACCGCTACCGTACCTGCGCTCGTCGGCAGCAAGCGTCGTTATACCGCACGCGCTCCGTCGGGCATCCGTGCCCGGCAACGTCCCGCGGCCCAGCTAAATGTGGCCGCCGTGAGCTCGTACTATTCGCAGCGACTCCCCACTAACGAACCTCCTGTCGCTGTACTGCTCGCCCCACCCCAGTGCCGTGACGTCGTGGTACTCGCGAAGTGGTCCGCCTCCATGCCCATCTTCGCGGCGGGCCTTCAAGGACGCCCGCACGTTCGGGTCGGCACCGCGACTGAGGAGGAGTTTGGTGAATCGTGCTTCGTCCGGCTGACCCTTGCCATGGTTGACCCAGAAGTTTCGTTGAGAGACGAGTGTAGAGAACAACGCTGTGTATCCTCCGAATCCGTCGGGGTCGACAGCCGAACGCGCATCGGGATCCATCCCGCGATCGAGCAACCACTCAGCGACGGCGAGTTCGTCGAAATACGCGGCAATGTGCAGGAGCGTCGTCCCGTGTAGCGGTGTCCCTTGTGCGGTATACGGTTCCCGGCCGCATGCCGGGGCGAGTGGAAATATGTCGGACTTGTCGAACGTTCTTGTAACGAGTGCCGGATCGCGTGAGAGATGCGCCTCGAGGAGGTCGACGCGCCCGCGATGAAGCGCCATGATGGGCGAATCTGGTGGATCGAAGCCGTGCTGGATCCACAGTTCGAGAATGCGGTGCTTCGCCAGGGGATCGCGGCTGTCGGTGCCGAGGAGGTGCTCGACGGCATTGGTATCCAAGCCATTGGGGCCATACAGACGGGCGCCAAGAGCCAGGAGGGTTGCCGTTCCCTCCACGCTGAGGGTGTACGCGGGACCGGCGAGCGACAACGATTCGAACGACGGACTTCCCGCGAGGCCATAGAGCAAACGCACCGTCTCGGACTTTCCCTGGAGCGCAGCACGCCCTGCGGCGGATTCGAGATCCCGGGCGCCGAGCGCGAAGAGCAGGCGAACAATGGCGTCGCGTCCGAGGTTGGCGGCGTAGGTCATCGGAGGCCCCCAATTGCTGTCGGGTCGGAAGAGGACGTCCTCGCGAATAAGCGCCGGATTGCCCGTGACGATTGTACGAACGGCCGGAAGATCATCTCGCCAGATGGCATCGGCGAGTTGCACCGCCTGGACGAGTCGCATCCAACTGGGTGCGCCGTAACTGCGCGCGATCACGAGTTGCGCATGCGCGAGTTGAGCATCCGCCGGAGCCGGAGGCGAGGGATGGTGCTGGCGCAGTTCCAGGACGGCGTCGGCTGCACCGCCGCGGATAGCGCGCAACAGCTCCTTTGCCTGGCGCCTCAGCTGCACCAGATCTGGACGCACGGGAAGTCGACGGTGTGCCACGGTTAGCGACCCGCGGGAGGGACATGTCCCAAGAGTCTGAGATACGTGACGAGGTTGCCGTAGTGCAAACTCGCGTGGCCATAGTTCGCGACGAGCATTTCCAGGGTGCCCGATCCTGCGGCGGCGTTGCACTGCGCGGCAACGTCATTCAGCTTCGCGATCAGCACCTGCTTGTCCAAAGAGACTTGTGCATTCGCATCCGTCCACTGCACCGAGTGCCCCGTGGCGCGTCCGCAGAAGTAGAGGGAGGCGTCGACGATGTGACCCAGTAGCTCAGCCACCGACCGCACGGTGCCGACTGGTCGCCAACGGAATCGCTGTGCCGGCACGATCGCGGCGGCTCTGGTGATGTTGCTCATGAGTTCTTCGACTGCAGACCGAAGCACATCTCGGCTGATGGTCGCGAGGTTCGCTTGCGGCGCGCTCAGTGACGTTCCATCGAGTGTGAGCACGAACGTCCCGGTGCCCTGCGCGCTCAAGACGCGACCGGTCGCAAGGCCGTGCACGACAACACCGTCGAAGACGAGCGACGCAGACGACTCGCCGACGCGCCGAACTTCGAGATGTAGCGTGCTCGACGCGGTGTCGTAGGCGCCGATGCTAACCTCTCCGTTCCCGTCAGCGGTTGATACGGTCCCGCTAACGGACGTCCCATCGAGTTTCAGGCTGAGACTGACGGGATAACTTGGAACGGCGGAGCGGCCAAGGCGACCGGACCAAGCCCCGGTGATCGGGTCGCTCGCTGTTTGCGCGAAGCTGAGCACTGGCGCGGTGAGGACGATGCACGCAGTGGCGCATGTCAACGAGACGCAGTGCGGCGCGCGCCAGAGGGCGCGAAGGTTGCCTGCACGCGACGGTGCGACGAACATGACGAGCCTCCGAAGCGCCCGTGGTCCGCTGTCGTCGGGCAGGAGGTTCGTTCAGATGCGAACCCCAATGACTCCAGGTGGACTCAGTCCTTCCCGCGGACGGGGGGCGCCCTGCACACCCGCGGCAATGATAGCCTCGTTCGGGAGGAAACGTCAACACCGCGCCACGCTTGGGGGCGTCGGTGTGCGGTATAACGTATGCTTCTGCTGCGAGCGCTTCCATAAAATGCGGTTGTGGGGCCCCAGCAGACCTTCCAAAAGATGAGGCTGGGGCCCAACAACCGCTACACTAGCTGCGCTCGTCGGCAGCAAGCGTCGTTATACCGCGTCTATAGATTGGCGCGCCGCTTTCGAGATACTCGACGAGTTCGCGATGCTCCGCTGGCATCCCGACGACCGCGAGAACGATCGCATCGGTGCCTTCCTCGAAGACGCCCGCAGGGTACGCGGCGTTAAGGGCGAACCAGGCGGCTTCGCGGAGCGAGTCGCGCTCGTGCGCCGTAGTCACGACCACACTCACGCCATCGTTGCGCGTGACCTCCGTCTCGCGGTCGATGGCCGCGAGGTCAAACGCGGTTTCGAGGCGACCACAACCCGGTCCCCAGCAGCAAGCATAGGCGACGCCACGATCGAGCGCGCGCCCAGCCCAGGCCGCAAGCGCCGCATCAGACTGCGCCGACACATCCGCCGCGACGAAGAGGACGAAGCGAGGGGAGGGCGGACGCAGTTCCTCGACCAGCGCGTCGAGGCTGGTCGCGATCGTGCTATAGGCCGGGAATGTGCTTCGAGCTGCGGGATGATGCGTCAGCATTCTATGGCCAAGGGCAACGTCGGTATAACGTGTGCTTCTGCTGCAGCTGCCTCAATAAGACGCAGTTGTGGGGCGGCCGCTAGGTGTTGTTAGTGAGGACGTTGTTCACAGGGCCGCAGCGAGATGCAGCATGGGGGGGAGGTAGTTGAGGGCTGAGTGTCCGCGCGCCTCATTGTACGTCCGCAGGTAGCGCGCGAGCCACTCCGTGCGCACCCGCGAGGAGGGGTAGGGGCGCGCGTACGCCCATTCCCGCAGGAGCGTCTGGATCAGCCGCTCGACCTTGCCGTTCGTGCGCGGCGTGTAGGGCATGGTGCGCTTGTGCGTGATGCCGTCGCAGCGGAGGAGCGTGCGCACCGCGTGGCTGCGATAGCAGCTCCCGTTGTCGGTGAGCACGGCGCGCACCCGCACGCCGAGCGCCGCGTACCACGCGATCGCCCGTGCGAGGAAGGCCGCCGTGGTCGCCGCGCGCTCATCGGGCAGGACCTCGGCGTAGGCCACGCGCGAGTAGGCGTCCACCGCGACGTGCACCGCCTCCCAGCCGATCCCGCGCACGCGGGTCCGGCGGTCGCCGTGGATGCGGTGCCCCACGCGGCCGATGCGCCCGAGCTTCTTCGTGTCGACGTGCAGCAGCTCGCCCGGTGCCCGCATCTCGTAGCGGCGCACCGCGCGCGGCGGCTCGAGCCGAGGGAGCCGCTGCAGGCCGTGGCGGCGCAGGAAGTGGATCACCGTTGAGAGCGGGATGCCCGTCTCCTGGGCGATGCGCGTCGAGCTCCAGCGCCGCCGGGTGCGGCCCCGAAGGATCGCGCGGCGCTGCGGCCGCGGGAGCTGGGTGAGGCGATGCGGGCGCGACGAGCGGTCCGCGAGCGCCGCCGCGCCGCCGGTGCGGAAGCGGGCGACCCACTTCCAGACGGTGCGGACGGAACAGGCCGCGCCCCGGGCGACGGCGGCGGGATCCTGCCCGCCCAGAACGGCGGTCGCGACGGCGAGTCGCCCCGCGACGGTCAGACGTGCATTCTTGTGGATGTTCACAGGAGCCTCTGGCGGGGTGCCGGTTGAGCGTCTCAGCAACCCCAGCTTGCATCCGCTACGCTCCTGTGAACAACCTCCTCACCAACAACAGCTAGGCCGTCCCACGCCCCACAGGGCGGCCGCCCCACAACTGCTTCCGCAGCCGCAGCTGTCGGCAGCAAGCGTCGTTATCGCGCGCGGCGTCGGCGCGCGCGGCGGAGCGCGCAAACAGCGCGGGAGGCGTAGGCGATGCCCGTCGAGCGGCCTGGGTCGTCCGCCGGGATCCGTCCGCAGGTCGCGGAGTCTCGCGGGACACTCACACGCAGAACCGTTCGGCGCGGACCCCCAACGCACTGGCGACGAACTTGCGAATCACGACGCACTTCCCGCGACGCGAATGCGGCGGATCGCCTGTCCCCCGGCACAAGTCGCGATAACGTGAGCTTCTGCTGCAGCTGCTCCAATAAGATGCAGTTGTGGGGCGGCCGCTAGGCCGTCCCACGCCCCACAGGGCGGCCGCCCCACAACTGCTACCCTAGCCGCAGCTGTCGGCAGCAAGCGTCGTTATCGCGCGCGGCGTCGGCGCGCGCGGCGGAGCGCGCAAACAGCGCGGGCTGCATAGGCGATGCCCGTCGAGCGGCCTGGGTCGTCCGCCAGGCTCCGTCCGCAGGTCGCGGCAGCTGGCGGGACACTCACACGCAGAACCATTCGGCGCGGACCCCCAAAGCACTGGCGACGAACTTGCGGATCACGACGCACTTCCCGCGACGCGAATGCGGCGGATCGCCTGTCCCCCGGCACAAGTCGCGATAACGTCTGCTTCTGCTGTGAACGCTTCAATAGAACGCGGGGGTGGGGCGGTCGCCAGACCGCGCCGTCCCCGCTTGCCCTAGGGCGACCGCCCCAGCCCCGCGACCGCAGCGCGTTCATCGGCAGCAAGCGGCGTTAGCTCGCGGCGAGACCGAATTCATCGAGCAAGTCGCGGGCGACACGAGGCGGAGGGGACGGGAGGTGCGGGACCTGCCGCGCGAGCTCGACGGCGACGAGATGCCGCAGCCGGCGGGTCTGCGCGTGCGCGAGCATGCGATCGAGCCATCCCAGCACTTCACGCCAGTCCTCGCCCCAGGCGAGTGGCCCTTCGACGATCTCGGCACCGACGAGCTGGCGTTGCATGGACCAGCAGCGTTCGCAGAGCGGCGCGGCATGAGGCGCGTCATCAACGAAATGCGTCAGGACGCGGGTAGCGGGCGCATGGCATCGTTCGCATGAGCGGGAGTCGTTGGGCAACCCGTGTGTCACGCAAGGCTCCGGCGCGTCGAGCTAACGTGAGCTTCTGCTGCGGACACTCCAATAGAACGCGCGGGCGCAGCCCGCGCTACCGAAAAGTGGCCGTCGGCAGCAAGCGTCGTTATACCGGCCCCGTCGGTGCCGAGAGCCGTTTGTGCCAGTAGTCGGGCTCGCGCCGGCCGTGCGCGACGGCCACGATGAACAAGGTGTCGTCCACTACGAGATAGGCGAGGGCGTACGGGAACGTGCGGGGGAAGAGCCGACGAACCCCTGGCACGGAGTAGGGCGATCCCATCTGGGGGAACGCGCGCGCGAGCTCGACCAGCTCGCGCACCTCTCGGGCCATCGCGCGCCCCAGCCCGTCGCGCTCTGCCTCGTACTCAGCGACCGCGGCGCGGAACTCGATTCGGGCTTCGGGATGGAAAACGACCGACCGCAGCACGGCCGGGCTTATCGGTCGAGTACTTCCGCGAATACTTGCTCCGCGGGGATGCCGGCCACGGTCCCGCTGCGCAACTCGTCCACGCGGCGCGCGATCTCTGCTTCCCAAGCGGCCTCGACCTCGGCAGGCGAGGCCGCGGCCTCTTCCGCGTGGAGGCTCGCGAGCAGCACCTGTGCCAGCCGCGCACGGTCGGCCTTCGGCAGGTGCAGGAGTTCGCGTTCTAGGGTATCGGGGGAGCGCACCATAGGTCTCGTCCGGTGTCGAGGCGTCGAATCAAGATAGCCCAATAGCTGTCCGCTTGCACGGCTCGGTATAACGTGAGCTTCTGCTGCAGCTGCTTCAATAAGATGCAGTTGTGGGGCGGCCGCTAGGCCGTCCCATGCTGTATAGGGCGGCCGCCCCACAACTGCTTCCGCAGCCGCAGCTGTCGGCAGCAAGCGTCGTTATGGCGCGCGCACGCGGGCCGCGACGCGCTTACCGGAGGACGACGGCGCGGGGGCGCCAATTGTTCGGATCGTTCCAGAGCCCCGGCCCCATGAACTCCAACCAGTCGGGCGTGATCTCGAGCATGACGAAGTCCCGCGGATAGTCGGGCCAGAAGAAGCGAATGGTCGCCGAGTCGAGGAACTCCTGGAGGCGCGGCAGCTGCGGATCCCGATGGATGATGGCGTGGCCCATCACGGTCGCATAGCTCGTCCGCTCGTCTTCGTCGAAGTACAGCGTGACGGCGGGGTTACGCGCCAACTGTTCGACCTTGCGCGTATTGGTGCGGGTCAGGACGAACACCGTGAAGCGGTCGCGCGCGGTGGCGGGGCGCGCGAGACGGAAGGCCCCGACCGTCCGCACGCGCGGGCGACCATCCTCGTCAACGGTGGCGAGGCCGACGGATTGCTGTCGTGCGATGAGCGCATCGGCGCTGTCCAAGAACACGGCAGTGTCGAGGGCGAGACTCAGCTCCGCCTCGGGCACCGCCGCACTGCTATCGCTGCGAGCATCAGGTGCACTCGAGCACGCCACGGCGATTGCAGCAGCAAGCACGACGGGCATTGCAAGAGATCTCATCGCATCCTCGAGGCCGGCTGAGTCGCCATAACGTATGCTTCTGCTGCAGCCGCTCCAATAAGAAGGGTTGGGCGGGGCGTCCGCAACCAACCTAGGCCATCACGGACGCCCCGCCCAACCCAATCCGCACCTGCGGCTGTCGGCAGCAAGCGTCGTTATCCGGAGGCTGTCGGTTACTAGCGTCTTGCTCGCTCAACGCCTGCCTTCAGCCCCTCGCGATATGGCGTGCTTCCGAGCGGAGTGATTGGTGCGATGGGGCAAATCGGAACGATGCTTAGATCGCCCTTGATTGTCTTCCAGCCCACCGCAAAACCGTCACAAAACTCCTGTTGTTCATTGCCGCCTGAACTTCCGCCGATGGATGTCCTTGAGCGCCCCGAGCGGTCAGCCGCAGCCATGCCAGAACGGATTCCTTCGCGGTAGGGCGTGCTGCCAACTGGAGTAATGGGCGCGATGGGACAGATAGGAACGAGGCTTCCGTCGCCAAGCCGGGCCTTCCAACCCTCCTCAAATCCCTCGCAGAACTCATCGGATTGGGATCGACCGCGCGGTGCCGGCGCCGAGTATCCGTCTGACGCGCGCCCTCGGCGAACGCCTGCCAGGTATCCCTCTCTGTAGGGTGTGCTACCAAGTGGGGTAATCGGTTCGAGAGGGCAGAGCGGAACCAAGGCGTAGGCGCCCTTCTCTGACTTGAAGCCGTCCTCGAAACCGGCGCAGTAGCGTGAACTCTGCGCGTGCAGCGCTCCCAGCGGGCAGGCGAGGATGATGCCCAGAAACGCGAGAAACATTGCAGTTCTCTTACGCATGCGCACCTTCCGGATAACGTGAGCTTCTGCTGCAGCTGCTCCAATAAGATGCAGTTGTGGGGCGGCCGCTAGGCCGTCCCACGCCCCACAGGGCGGCCGCCCCACAACTGCTACCCTAGCCGCAGCTGTCGGCAGCAAGCGTCGTTATCGCGCGCGGCGTCGGCGCGCGCGGCGGAGCGCGCAAACAGCGCGGGCTGCATAGGCGATGCCCGTCGAGCGGCCTGGGTCGTCCGCCAGGCTCCGTCCGCAGGTCGCGGCAGCTGGCGGGACACTCACACGCAGAACCATTCGGCGCGGACCCCCAAAGCACTGGCGACGAACTTGCGGATCACGACGCACTTCCCGCGACGCGAATGCGGCGGATCGCCTGTCCCCCGGCACAAGTCGCGATAACGTGTGCTTCTGCTGTGAACGCTCCAATAAGACGCAGTTGCGGGGCGGCCGCTAGGCCGGTCCGTGCTCTACAGCGCGGCCGCCCCGCAACTGCATCCGCACCGCGTTCATCGGCAGCAAGCGTCGTTATGCCGCGGCCTCAGCGGACAACGACCCGACGTTCCAAGGGCACCCCGCCGCGCCGCTCAATGCGAATAGTCGCCACGCCCGTGCGGAGAAAGGTGATTGCGGTCTCGTGCTGAACATCGGTCACGGCCAAGCCGCAGGGCATCGCGGTGCCGATGAAGTCGTGGGGACGGACCGTGGCGACGAGGTCGCTCACACGGAGTTCCGTGCCAGCGGTGCGCACGCATGCGTCCGAGTGCGTCGTCGTTACGCGCACCGTCATGGGTACGCCGACGCGCGCGGAGTCGGGAATCTCGACGTCACGATCTTGCCAGATGGAGAGCACGGAATCCCAACGCGGAGTTGGAAGCGAATCGTCGAGCGTTTGATCCCGTTCGCGCTTCGACGCGCCGCGAACCGCGAAGACCGCGCTTGCGGCACTAGCAAGAATCAGGAGAACCACTCGACCGTTGCGTAGTTGCATGGGGCACGCGCTCCGTCGGCATAACGTGTGCTTCTGCTGCAGCTGCTTCAATAAGATGCAGTTGTGGGGCGGCCGCTAGGCCGTCCCACGCCCCACAGGGCGGCCGCCCCACAACTGCTACCCTAGCCGCAGCTGTCGGCAGCAAGCGTCGTTATCGCGCGCGTCGTCGGCGCGCGCGGCGGAGCGCACTAACCGCGCGGGACGCGTAGGCGATGCCCGTCGAGCGGCCTGGGCCGTCCGCCAGGATCAGACCGTAGGTCGCGGAGTCTCGCGGGACACTCACACGCAGAACCGTTCGGCGCGGACCCCCAAAGCACTGGCGACGAACTTGCGGATCACGACGCACTTCCCGCGACGCGAATGCGGCGGATCGCCTGTCCCCCGGCACAAGTCGCGATAACGTATGCTTCTGCTGCAAGCGCTCCCATAAGATGCGGTTGTGGGGCCTCAGCAGACCTTGTTCAAGATGAGGCTGAGGCCCCACAACCGCTACCGCACCTGCGCTTGTCGGCAGCAAGCGTCGTTATACGCTCGCGCGCCGACGTTGGCGAGCCGGCTTCCGTTCCTGCGCGATGCGCTCGGCGAGATAAACCTTGAGGAGGCTCTGGTACGGCACATCCTTCTCGTTCGCGAGCACGCGCAGCTCCTCGAGCATCGCCTGCGGGAGCCGCAGCGAGATCGTCGCGGTCGACGGGCGCAGCTTGGCGAAGCGCACGGGCTGCGCCTTGCTCAGGTCGAGGTACTCGGCCGCGTCGTGAGACATCCAGAACGCGCCTGCCTCCACGTCGGAGCGGAACTTGGGGACGGCCTTGAGCTTCTTAGCGGGCTTCGACATAGCGGCGACGCTCCAGGCGACTCATGTCGCGGACGGAGATGATGCGGATGAGCTTGCGGCGGACGGTGAAGGCGGCGGTGAGGAGGCGCCCCGATCCCGTTGGACCGAAGATGAGGAACCGCCGCTCACTGGCGGAGTGTTTCTCGTCCTCGAGCAGGACCAGCGGGGCGACGAAGAACATCTCTTCGGCCTCGCCCTGCGAGACACCGTGGCCGAGGACGTTCTTCTCGGTGTTCCCGGCGTCCCACTCGAAGCCTTCGACGTTGGCAAGGAGCGCGGCGAGGTCCAGCATAGTCTAAGTATATGCCGAACATATACAGACCGCAAGCACACGCGCGACCGTCCCGGATGCGTATAACGTGTGCTTCTGCTGCAGCTGCTTCAATAAGATGCAGTTGTGGGGCGGCCGCTAGGCCGTCCCATGCCCTACAGGGTGGCCGCCCCACAACTGCTTCCCTAGCCGCAGCTGTCGGCAGCAAGCGTCGTTATCGCGCGCGTCGTCGGCGCGCGCGGCGGAGCGCACAAACCGCGCGGGATGCGTAAGCCATGCCCGTCGAGCGGCCTGGGTCGTCCGCCAGGCTCCGTCCGCAGGTTGCGGCATCTGGCGGGACACACGCGCGCAGAACCGTTCGGCGTGGACCCCCAAAGCACTGGCGACGAACTTGCGGATCACGACGCACGTCCCGCGACGCGAATGCGGCGGATCGCCTGTCCCCCGGCACAAGTCGCGATAACGTGTGCTTCTGCTGTGGACGCTTCAATAGAATGCGGGGGTGGGGCGGTCGCCAGACCGCACCGTCCCCGCTCGCCCCGGGGCGACCGCCCCAGCCCCGCTACCGCACCCGCGACCATCAGCAGCAAGCGACGTTACTGCGCAGACGCCGGCTGAAACGCACGGTCGGTATTGGCATCGCGGCTCCCCGCTCGATCCTAAGGGAACGTCGAGCGTCCCCTATTGTCCGCGGCGTCCCGACTTCGCGCTCGTGGCCTGCGGCTTCACCGCTTGCCGATCGAGCGGGCGGGAGCGCGCCAGCGGTCCGGTGCCAGCGGGCGGGGTAGGGCCACCGCGCGCGGCGCTTCCGAACTTCGGAACAACGGTCCGTCGTTTCTTTGCCATTAGGTAGTCGCAGTAACGTGAGCTTCTGCTGTGAACGCTCCAATAAGAAGGGTTTGGCGGGGCCGCCGCAACCAGCCTAGGGCATCTCGGCGGCCCCGCCAAACCCACTCCGCACCGCGTTCATCGGCAGCAAGCGTCGTTATGTGGCCCCGCGCCGTCCGTCCGCGCACGACGGATTGGCGGACGCGGTGCCCGGCTGCGGCACGAGCCGGACCGTGGCGTAGGAGCGGCCCCGCTTGCCGGGATAGAAGATGAGCGACGTCTCCTCAAAGCCCGGCGCGACGACGCGCACGTGGGTGTTGGTTTGGCGCAGGTTGTGCATGCGGATCGCGCCGGTCTCGTCGGTGACGGCCGTGAGCGGCTGCGGCGAGTCGATGCACACGAGCGCGCGCACGGGGGCCGAAGTTGTCACATGCACGACGCGCAGCTGCACGGTGGACGAATCGAGGGCGACAGGCGGCGCCTCGAAGCGGACGCGCTGGTTGTACGGCACGTCCTGGGCGGTGGCACTCGAGCCAGCGGCGCTCAGCAGGAGCACGGTGGCGGCGCACGGGACCAGCAGCTGGAGCATCGGAGCCTCGTAGAAGGAGATGTCCAGACTATGCGAGGCGGGCATTAAGCTGTCGTGGCGCCGAGATTAAAACTTTCTGAAATCGCGAACCCGGTTCCGGTCCACATAACGTGTGCTTCTGCTGCGAGCGCTCCCATAAAATGCGGTTGTGGGGCCTCGGCGAACCTTAGAGAAAATGGAGCCGAGGCCCCACAACCGCTACCGCACCTGCGCTCGTCGGCAGCAAGCGGCGTTAGAGCGCCTCGCGCTGAACTAGAGAATGGCCTGATCGCGCGACGGAACTTCGCGGCATGAACCAGACCGTACCCGCGATAGCACTGCGGTCTCGAATGCGTCCGACCACGCGAACGTGGTGTCGCTGAGGCGAGGTGCCGAGCGAAGGATGCGCACGAGGTGCTGACGCGCGGAGTCTGGCTGGAGCGTCTCCTCGAACCAAACCGCAGTGCGCGACGTGTCCGCAGTACATACCCCGAGGAAGAGGCGGCTCCGGAAGTAGGGGGTTTCGTCGATGCCCGCCTCGGTGTGCGCTCCCGGAAAGGCAAAGCCGACTCCTCGACTCGAGAGGGACCCTGGCACACCTCGAAACACCCACACCACCTCAGGTGCGTCACATTCCGAACATTCGGTGCCGGCGACGAGCAGCCAATCCGCACCTTGGGCAGCGGGCAACGTCGCAAGGAGCGTCGCGTGACGCACCGGCACTTCGAGACTGGCGGAGTCCGCGAAAACGATGCGCGAGCGCGCGTGTCCTGGAGAACCATCGTGCGGGATGGAGTCGGCACGGACGGCGACTCGATGCACGAGGGTGTCAGCCCCAGGCGGAATCGGGACACGCGTGCCGAGAGCGGTGACTTGGGGAATCGCGTCGCCGACCGGCGCGGTATCGGGAAGCGGCGCCGGAGTGCGATCGCAGCCCAACACCGTGACAAGCACGGAAAGCAAAAAGCGTTTCGAACGCGTCATATCTGTCCCGGTCGCTCTAACGTGTGCTTCTGCTGTGGACGCTCATATAAAAGGGTTTGGCGGGGCGTCCGCTACTAGCCTAGGTCATCACGGACGCCCCGCCAAACCCATCCTTACCCGCGGCCATCGGCAGCAAGCGACGTTACGCGATTGCCCGTCCGCGGCGGACACTGACGGACACGTGGGCGCCGGCCGCCGCGAGCATGCTGATGAGCGTGTCGACGCTGAACTTGTCGATCTTTCCGCACACGAGGTCGCTGATGCGCGGCTGCGAGACGCCGAGCAGCTTGGCCGCCTCGGCCTGCGAGAGGCCGCGCGCGTCGAGGAGCTTGGTGAGCGCGACCATGAGGTCGGCGCGCACCTTGAGGTGCTCCGCGTCCTCGGCGGCGAACCCGAGGTCCGCGAATACGTTGCCGGTGGTCCGGCGGATCTTGGTCTTCATGCGTCCTCCTCGCTGGCGCTGCGACGAATCGTGGCGAGGCGCTTGCGGGCGCGCTCGATGTCTGCGGCTGGGGTCTTCTGCGACTTCTTCTCGAACGCGTGCAGCACGTAGATCGCCTCGGCGAAGCGCGTCACGTACAGCACGCGGAACTGCCGCCCGACTTGCACGCGGATCTCGCGTACGCCGGGCCCGACGCTCGGCATGGGCTTCCAGTCCGGGGGCTCAAGCCCGCGTTGGATGCGGTCGAGCGCATAGCCGAGGCGTTCGCGGGCGACCTTGGGGAAGGCGCGGACGTCGACGAGGGAGGAGCCAAGCCAGGCGACGGGTTTCTCGGTCACGCACGAATATATACATACTTATATGCGCGCGCAACTCGCGTAACGTATGCTTCTGCTGCGGACACTCCAATAGACTGCGCGGGCGCAGCCCGCGCTACCATAGCGTGGCCGTCGGCAGCAAGCGTCGTTATCTGGCCGCGGGAAGGTCCCAAGCAGTTGGCGCGAGACCGGGCAGGAGCACGTCCACCGCGACGTGGCTGATATCGCCGAGGCCTAGGTCGATCTTGGCCTGCGTCAACGCGCTTTTCCACGTCGCTGCGTCCGTCGGATTCTTCGTGGGGTCGTCCACGAAGCAGAGGTTCACGAGCCAAGCCTCCACACCACGCTCGCGAAGGAAGCGGACGTGCGCCAAGCGATTGGCGTACTGGTAGAGTTCGCCCTTCCAGTCGGCTTCCCTCGGAACGCCGAGCCATGCCTTCGTCCCGTCCAAGGCCGCGTCGATCAGCTCGATGGAACGAGGGTCCTTCGCCTGGCATCCACTCCCGCGCATCTCCGCAGGGTAGCTCTTTCCCTCGACGAGTAGGACCGCGCCACTTTGCCGCAAGCGCGCGAGACCATCCCAGCGCGGACCGCTCCCCGGCCAGAAGCTTCGGAGCGCAGCGGCATGTGCGCCAAGGCCTAGGGCGTTGATGAACGCCTCATCCAGCAGCTCCTCGAACTTCTTGTTCTCGGCCGGGGCAATCCAATCGAGTTGCTCGCCGGCCCGATTGATCGCGCCAGCGAGTGCGGCCTCGAGCGTCGGAAGCAGGCGGGACGAGTAGAGCTGAACCTGCAGCTGGCTTCCAGCGAATGCACGGCCGCGGTCATCAACACGCGGCTTCGATCTCTTCGATTCTGAGGAAGTCATGACTGGTCCAGATAACGTCAGCTTCTGCTGTGAACGCTTCAATAAGACGCAGTTGTGGGGCGGCCGCTAGGCCGTCCCATGCTCCATCAGGCGGCCGCCCCACAACTGCAATCCGCACCCGCGTTCATCGGCAGAAAGCGTCGTTATGCCGCGCGCTACGAGAATCGTACGCGCAAGAACTCTTCCCAGCTCGCCGCATTCACGATCGCCACAGAGCGCGTGGATACTAGCGACAGCCAATGAGCCATTGATCCCGGGTCCGCGCGGGACGGGATGTCAGGGCGGAGCGATCGCGAGCGATTGTGATTGTACCACAGCCAACTCACGGGTCCGGCGGTCACGCCGGCGGAGTCTATGCGACCAGAGTCGAGGGGGGCAGATCCGAGATCATTCTCGCTGGTTACGAGGGTCGCCGTGGTTACCACGACCGGAACGACACGCAACGAGCGTTGGCGCGACATGGGTTCATTGCGCGAGGCAAGAAACTGTGCGAGTCCCGCTGCACCGCGAAGCGCCTGAGCCACGGACTTTGCAATCGCATCGTTTGCGCCGCCGACACCATCTCCCTTCGACTGCGTCCTTCCCTCCACGGCGATGTTGAAGGGAGGCGTACTCCAACCAAGCTGGAGCGGGTTCGAGATGGTGCCAAGCTCGGGATCGGCATGTAACTCCTCGAGTACGACTTTCGGAGTCGACATGTTCTGATCCTCGAAGCGCGAGCGCGCGAAATGCCAGTACCCAACTGCAGGATCTACGCGCTTGCACTCTACTGCCAAGAAGGCCCTCTCGAAGCGGTCCTCCAGAACTAAGTCGACATGGGACTCGGACGTCCCGAGCGATACCGGAAACTCTGTCGCAGCCAGGAACCAATCAATCTTTCTATTGCTTCCCAAAACAACAACGGCGCGAGACGCCGCCTCCTGAAACGCAAAGCCGTGCCTGTTCATGGCGCCGCTGAGGGCTGTGCCAAACTCTTCAGGTGACTTGGTCACTCAACTCCTCTGGTCGGCATAACGTGTGCTTCTGCTGCAAACGCCCCAATAAAATGCGGTTGTGGGGCCGCCGCAGTCCTTCGGTAAAGTGGAGCGGCGGCCCCACAACCGCTACCGCACCTGCGTTTGTCGGCAGCAAGCGGCGTTATGTCGCACCTACTGCGAATCGACGTGGGGAATCCTGTACGACTCGCCGTACTCGTGATTCACGGTCAGTTTCATATCAGTCACGCGAGAGACCTGTGCGGCCTCTACGCGCGCAGACTCTAAGTCGAAGAGCGCAACGTTATGGCCCTCGCCGTATGAGCTCGCGTACGCGACTCCATCGTAGCCGAGTTGACGGAACAGCTCGGCAAGCACCTGCGTGGGAGCGTAGTCGGCAGCGTCGTCGGCGCGAGTCACCGGGCGCATGAACGCATAATCAATCTGACCCCACACCATGCGTTCGAGGACTTCACCTTCGGGCTCCTCGTTGCCAAGCCAAAGATTGTGATCGGTTTCAAGGGTGGCGTTGACGATGCTTAGGTCTCGTGTTGCAAGTAGGCTTGCGACGGTGACGATGCTATGCTTGCGCGCGCCAATCTCTGCAATAGCCGTGTCTCGATGAGATGCTACGTACAGGGCCGGAATGCCATGGGGATTGGCTCGATTCTCTCGCGCACGCGTGGGCAGGGGCATCATGCGCTCTGGCTTCAATGGAAAATCAACCGTAGCGGTGTCTCCAGACGCGTCGATCACGACCTCGCCGGGGATAGAGCCGATCTGCGCTCTCCAGAACCTTGTGTTGCGAACTAGTATCTCGACGCGCGGGGTGACCGATGCGGCCACAGCATCAAGGAACGAACGCACATGCTTCGCGTGTACAAACCTGCGCTCGCTGCGAAGCGAATGTGCAAACCGCCGATAGTCATCAAGCGAAGTGAATACGGTCACGGGCGGATAGGCTGCGTGTCGACATAACGTGGATTAGCTCAGAATTCCGCCCACCCTTCCAAGCCATAATCCAAACCTGCATTACGACCGTAATTCCTCGCAACCGCAGCAGCGCCAACGACCTAGCACAATCGGGGTGAAAAAAGCCGCCCGTGTATTCCTGCGAACTCGCAGCAATAAACCGCACGCCCCGCTACCCCGACCTCACGTCCCAACGCAGTCCGTGACGGTCGCGCAGCCAATCAACGTGAGGCTCACCAACGCGAACGGCACAGCGAGAATGACACCGGCAGCGGTCAGCACGCGATTGAGTACCGGACGCTCCGCACGCAGCTGCGGATACTCCGCCAGCGCGACGAACCCCGCCCCGCGGTGAGCGCAGGGTGATACGCCCGGTGGCTGCTGTAGCGCGGTAATACTCCGGAAGAACAGCGTGTCACTGCGGATGATGCTCACTTCCATGTCGGCGCGCAGCGCGCCGCAGCTCGACGTGGGTGTGTCGGCGCTCGCAGGAAACTGGAGCTGGAAACGCTCCTCCGACACGAGCCTGACGGGGATCTGTACCGCGGGAAACCGGTGCGTGGTGTAACAGCCTGTGAAGAACGCGCAGGCGAGCACCAGCGAGATGAGCTGACGGGGCATGGGGATGCGCTATCCAAAGAAGTACAGCAACAGCGCCGATGCTGCCACCATCGGTATCACGAGCACCGCTGCGCCCGCGGTCAGTACGCGGTTGCGTCGCATCTCCAATGCCACGATCTCCGGATTGTCGGCGACTACCACACGCCCTGGCCCGCGATGTTCACAACGCGGAGCGCCAGCTGGCTGCGTGATGATCTGCATGTCCGAGAAGTGCAACGTGTCTCCGGAGACGTGCGTCACGTCGAGTCGCGCCCGCAGCACCATGCACGCGTTCGCGGGCGGCGGCGCGCCTTCCGGTGGCAGTATCTGATAGTCGCTCGGGGCATCAAGCGTGACCGGGATGGGCAGCACTGCCTGCTGCCTTACGCTGTAGCATCCGGACAGCAACATGCAGCCGAGCAGTGCGCCAGCTCGGAGATGCAATGCGACCTCCCGCTTCGGGTGAACGTCCCCCGCGCGCTCAGCGCGCCGGCGGTCCGTGCGTGGCGAAGACGCTGGTCGCGCCCGCAGCCGTAAACGCCATCACCTGATACCGCTCATACTGGCTCGGAGGTCCCTGCTCCATGCCCGGACTGCCAATCGGCATCCCCGGTACCGCCAATCCCCGGACACCGTTCGGACGCTCGCGCAGCAATCGCTTCACATCATCCGCGGGCACATGTCCCTCGACGACATAACTGCCGACCACCACAGTGTGGCAGCTGGCTAAACGCGGCGGAATGCCCATCTCGCGCTTCACGCTACTGAGATCGTCGGTGTTGACCTCGCGCACACTGAAGCCGGCGCCCTTCGCATGATCCACCCACAGCTTGCAGCAGCCGCAGCTGGCACTCTTATAGATGGTCATCGCAGGCAGGCCCTGCTGCGCGCCGAGCGCGCGTACGCCGGCAACGCCAAACATACCCAGTGCAACGACAGCACTCGCCTGCAGGAACTCCCGACGATCAACGCTCATCGCTCTCTCCTTAGCGGCTCACGCCCGCGAGCGCGGTAACGATTAACAGCGCGAACTGCGCGCCCTTATAGCTGTCCGGCGTCTCCTGGTAGTACTCGGCGGTGCCATGCGCACCGCCGCCACGCCCGCCTCCATTGATGGTAATCGCGGGAACGCCAAGCGAAATGGGCAGGTTGGCATCGGTGCTCGACGCCTCGGTGCGCGGCGTCCACATGAGGCCGTCGTCCAAGAGCTTGGCGGCGGCGATTGCGGTGCGCACGATGTACGCGTCGTCACCCTGACCGCCCGTGGGGCGGATGCCGATGGTGTCGTACTTCACGGTGATCGGCGCGCGCGAGTTGGGCCAGCGCGCCAGCTCTTCCTTCACCGCGGTGTCCACCGCCGCGCGAATGCGACGGTCCATCTCCTCGAGATTCGCTTGGGATTCGCTGCGCATGTCCACATCCATCTGCGCCAACGGCGTGATGGTGTTCACGCTGGTGCCGCCGCGCACGATGCCCACATTGAACGTGGTCCTGGCACCGGCGGGCACCTGGAGATCGGCAATACGCGCGATCGCACGGCCCATCGCGTGCATGGGATTCGTCATGCCGAACGCACCATAGCTGTGGCCGCCCGGCCCCTCGAACGAAATCGTGTAGCGATGTGACCCCACCGCCCGCGAGACGATGCCGGCGCCACCGCTGCCGTCCACGGAGATGAAGAAATCGATCTGCCCGCGCATCGACTCGGTGAAGATGTGCCGCACGCCACGCAGGTTGCCGGGGCCTTCCTCGCCGACGTTGCCCACGAGGTACAGCGTGCCCTCGGGCACGACGTTCGATTCCTTCAGGATCTTCGCCACCGTGAGCACGACCGCGAGCCCGCGGCAATCGTCGCCGATGCCAGGGCCAGCGATGCGATCACCCGTGCGCGTGGTCTTCACGTCCGTGCCCTCGGGGAACACGGTATCCAAGTGCCCTGCAATCATCACGCGCGGGCCACGACCGCGGCCGACGCTCGCGATCACGTTGCCGATTGCGTCGATGCGCGCCTCAGGATAACCCAACGCCACCAGTCGCCGACGGAACTCCTCCGCCCGCGCCTGCTCCTTGAACGGCGGCGCGGGAATCTCGCAGATGCTCACCTGCTGCTCGAGCGTCCAGCCCTGCAGCTGCTGCGCCTGCGCCAAGGCGCGCTGCACGGCAGGCTCGGTGTTGCGGAGGCGGACGTCCTGGGCGCCAAGCGCCAGCGGGACCAAGAACAGGATGCCGAACAGAGGGCTGTGGCGAATGCGGGTCTTGTGCATATTGGGGAATCTACCCCGCCCAGCCCATGCAAGACTATCCGTGGTTCCGGCACTACGACGACGGCGTCCCCAGGACGATCAGGAACTATCCCCCGGGTACGCTGCTCGATGCCATTGACGAAGCCCTGCGCGAACGCCCCCACGCACCCGCCTTCCTATATAAAGGAAGGGCCGTGAGCTGGCAGGAGCTCAGCGACGCCTCCAATGCCTTCGCCCTCGGCCTCGCCAAGCTGGGCGTGATGCGCGGCGACCGCGTGGCCTGCCTGCTCCCCAACTGCCCGCAGTCCTTCATCGGCGAACTCGCCACCTGGAAACTCGGCGCCACCTACGTGCCGCTGAACCCGATCTACACCGAAGACGAGCTCGTCGGCCCGCTCGAAGGTACCGGCGCGACCGTCGTCCTCACGCTCAGCGCCTTCTATGAACGCGTGAAGGCCGTGCAGCGCCGCGTCCCCGGCGTGAAGCACGTGGTGGCGACGAACATCAAGGAATGGTTCCCGCCGCTGCTCAAGTTCATCTTCACGCTGCTACTGGAGAAGAAGACGGGCCATCGCGCCACGTTGCGCGAGAACGATCAGTGGCTGCCGGCGCTGCTCGAGCGGTACAAGGGCGAGATTCCCGCCGACCCGCGCCCCGGCGTGGATGACGATGCCCTGCTCCTCATGAGCGGAGGTACCACGGGCACGCCGAAGGCCGTGCGCATCCACCATGGCGCGCTCGTCCAAACAGGAACGCAAGTGAACGCCTGGCTCGGCAGCGTGCTGCCCAAGTGGGAAGGCGTCTACTGCCTGCCGCTGCCGATGTTCCACTCCTACGGTGCCTGCGGCGTGCAATCCGTCTGCTTCCTCGGCCACAACCCGATCGCACTGGTGCCGAACCCGCGCGACATCAACGATCTCGTCAAGACGATCGAGACCACGCGTCCCGCGGTGTTCTGCGGTGTGCCCTCGCTTTACAACGCGCTGCTCAACCACAAGCGCGTGCAGGCGGGCAAGGTGGACTTCCGCTCGATGAAGGCCTGCGTCTCCGGCGCAGCGCCGATGATGCTCGAGACGATGAAGCGCTTCCAGGACGTGACCGGCGCACGCATCCTCGAGGGCTACGCCATGACGGAGAGCGCACTCGCCGCCACGGTCTCCCCGCTCAAGGGCCCGCAGAAGCCCGGATCGGTCGGCACGCCGCTGCCCGACGTGGTGATGATGATCGTCGACGCCGACGATCCGACGAAGGTCATGCCGACCAAGGAAGTCGGTGAGATCCTCATCAAGGGCCCGCAGATCATGCGCGGCTACTGGAACAACGCGTCGGAGTCGAAGGAGATGCTCAAGAAGGGCCCGGACGGCGAGACCTGGCTCTTCACCGCTGACTTGGGCTACTTCGACGAAGACGGCTACCTGTTCATCGTCGATCGCAAGAAGGACCTCATCAAGATGCGCGGCATGCAGGTGTGGCCGCGCGAGATCGAAGAAGTGATCGCCGCGCATCCGGCCGTGCAGGAAGTCGGCGTCCGCGGCTTCCCCGACCCCGCGCAGGGCGAGGTCGCGGTCGCATTCGTCGTGCGGCGCGCCGGCCAGGCCGTGACCGCGCAGGAGATTCGCCAGTGGTGCAAGGAGCGCATGGCGCCGTTCAAGGTGCCGGCCCGCGTGGTGTTCAAGACCGAGCTGCCGAAGAGCATGATCGGCAAGATCCTGCGACGCTTCCTCAGCGAGGACGAGCCCGAGCCCGCCAAGGCGTGAGGGCGATTGCGCATCGCGCTGCGCTGTGGCTCGCGGCGCTGGGCATCGCGGCCTGTGCGCCGCAAGCGCCCGCGCCGCCGGCCGCGCGCGTGGCGTACGCGCCGACGCGGCACCTCATCCTCATCTCCTTCGACGGCTTCCGCTACGACTACATCCATCGCCCGGCGGCGACACGCTTGCGTGAACTCGCCGCCCGCGGCGTACGCGCCGAGCGGATGGTCCCGAGCTTTCCGTCGAAGACCTTCCCGAACCACTACACGATCGTCACGGGCCTCACGCCGGAGCACCACGGCATCGTCGCGAACGCCATGCGCGACTCCGCGCTCGGCATCTTCACGCTGCGTGACACACTCGCGCAGTCAGAATCACGCTGGTGGGGCGGCGAGCCGATCTGGGTGACGGCCGAGCAGCAGGGCAAGCGCGCGGCCATCGTGGGCTGGCCGGGCTCGGAAGCGGCCATCAAGGGCACGCGCGCCTCGTGGTGGAGCCGCTACAACCACGAGCAACCGCGCGCCGAGAAGGTGCAGATGCTGCTCGACTGGCTGTCGCTTCCGCCTGCCCAAGCGCCGTCGCTGTTGGTGGCCTACTTCCACGAAGTGGATGGGGCAGGGCACAGCTTCGGACCGTCGTCGCCGCAGGTCGATACGGCAATCGCCCAAGTCGACTCCGCGCTCGGCGCCATCATGGACGGCATCGCCGCGCGCGGGATGACGGATCGCGTGGATATCGTCGTCGTCAGTGACCATGGGATGACGCCGGTCGCTCCGGAACGGGCCATCGTGCTCGACGATCTGATCGACATGGCCGACGTGGACGTGATCGACTGGAATCCGGTCGGGGCGATCGAGCCGAAGCCCGGCGCGATGGAGCGCGTGTACACGCGGCTGCGCGGCGCGCACCCAGCGCTGCAAGTCTATAGAAAGGGCGAAGTGCCGGCGCACTTCCACTTCAACGCGCATCCGCGCATCACGAGTCTCGTCCTGGTCGCGGCGGACGGCTGGACAATCACGACGCGCGCGCAGGTGGCCCGCTGGCGCGAGAACGACTGGCGCGGGGGCGGGAATCACGGCTTCGACCCCGACCTGATCAGCATGGGTGCGACCTTCGTGGGGGCTGGGCCGAGTTTCTCGGTCGGGCGCGAGCTCGCGCCGTTTCGCAACGTGCATGTCTATCCGCTGATGGCCCATATACTTGGCCTTCGGGCGGCGCCGAGCGACGGGTCGCTGGATTCGCTGCGCGCCGCGCTACGCTGAGGCAGGGCTTGGGGCAGAGTCGGGAATTGTGACGTAGGTCTCTTGTGCCGGATTGCACCGTATCGCATTTTATCGGTGTTCAGTATTTGTCCAGCAAATCTCACATCTCCTCAGGCATGCGCGCTCGTCTGCACTCTCTGTTGGCGGCTCTCGCCGTCGCGTTCACCGTGGCCGCGTGTGGCGAAGTCACGGCACCCGGCACGTCGCTGCGCACGTCACGGGCCATCGAGCCCAAGCTGTGCGCGGATCCCAGCGATCCGATCTGCAGCGTGTTCAGCAGCACGGTGTACGCGTACAATCCGGCGCTCGGCGCGCTCCCTCCGGGCGTGTCCGATTGGCGATTGATTATCACGCAGTTCGGCGGCCAGCTCGACTTCTTCGGCCAGGTGACGCACGGCGGCGGGCCGATCGCCGACGTCAGGCGCATGTACGTGCGCTTCTTCATCGATAACGGCGACGCCGTCCTCGGCGCCGGCGACATGCAGGTGCTCATCGTCAACTCGCCGTCGGGTGCGACCATGCACTGCGGCATCATTGCCGGATACCCGGTGAGCGCTGCGCTTCCGACGTCGACGCCGCCAATTTGTATTGCTGGCGGAACGACCCTGAACCAGACGGGCCGCTTCATCTTCGACGACTTCCGCACGGCAGATCTCTCCGATCCGCGCTGGGAATCGCAGGGCTTCAACCGTCTGCGCGCGAACGAGCGCCGCGCGCTGTTCCTCGTGGAAGTCGGCAACGTGACGACGGGCGGTGGCACGGGCAGCGAACCGACGCTCGGCCCGCCGACCGCGCCGCCCACGCGCATCGATACGCTCAGCGTTGTGCCGCCAGCTGGCGGTGACGGCGATGACGACGGTGATGGTGACGGCGACGAGACCGACACGACGGCGCCGAGCATCTCGTTCACCGGCAACGCGGGGACGTATGGCATCCTCGACGCCATCAACATCGGTTGCAGCGCCACGGATGCCGGCACGGGCATCGCCAGCAGCGTCTGCCCGACAGTGAACGCGGCCGCCTACACGCTGCCGCTCGGGAGCACCACGCTCACCGCGACCGCCACGGACAGCGCAGGCAACAGCGCCACCGCCACGACGACCTTCACGGTGACCGTCAACGCCGCGGATCTCTGCACGCTGGTGCGCACGTTGGTGCCGGGCCACGCGACGCCGCTCTGCGCCCAGCTGCGCAACGGCACGCGGGCGTTCACGAATCACCTGCGCGCACAGCGGGGCAAGAAGGTGCCCGCCGAGGTCGCCGACCTGCTCACGCGCCTGGCGGCTGGCCTATGAACTGGGAATGAGCGACCCTCTGCCGCGGACGCTACGTCCGCGTGAGCCCGATGGCGCGAAGCGCCGCGAGTCTAGAACTCGCGGCGCTTCATTTCTTTGAACATCCGGTCTCGTTCCTGGTCCTTCTCGTCCGTCACGCGCTGCGGCGCGGTGGCATCGTAGGTCTTGGCCTCGACGTTCCGCGGCTTGGCCTGCTTCTGCATCTTCTTGACGAGGTTCGCGATCGACTTGTCGTCGAGTCCGGACATTCCACCCACTCCGTAAGGGTTGCGTATATGCTACTGCACAATCGCGATTCGCGCACGTCCACCTCCGTCACGATTCCCATGTCGCTCCGCATTGCTCGCTCTCTCGTGCTCGCCTGGGCCCTCGTCGCGATCGCGCCGATCGCCCTCGCCGCCCAGGCGCCCGCCGTCGCGCCGCAGCCCGCGCTCACCTTCGAGGGCGCTCGCCGCATCGCCGCCGCGGCCGCCGAGGAAGCCCAGCGCAACAACTGGGGGGTGTCCATCGCCGTCGTCGACGATCACGGGGAGCTGCTCTTCTTCGCCCGGCTCGACGGCGCGCACCAGCAGAGCGTGGACATCGCGCGCGCCAAGGCCCGCACCGCCGCGCGCTGGCGCCGCGAGACCAAGGCGCTCGAAGACGCCGTTGCCGGCGGACGCACGGTCCTGATGGCGGTCGAGGGCATGCTGCCGCTCGAAGGGGGCGTGCCCATAATCGTCGAGGGCCGCGTCATCGGCGCCGTCGGCGTCAGCGGCGTGACCTCGCAGCAGGATGCGCAGATCGCGCGGGCGGGAATCCGAGCGGTCTTCCCGCAGTAGCCGTCAGCGCCGCCGCGCCAACTGCGGCTGCAGCGTCTCCACGACCCAGCGATGACCGGGCGCGAGCTCCAGTGCCCGGGTCAGCTCCGCGCGCGCCTCGGCGAGCTTGTCCTGCTTCTCCAGCGCGATCGCCAACCAGATATGCGCGTCCGCACGCCCCCATATGGGCTGCGGACTCACGCTGCGATCGGTGGCGAACAGCGCGACGGCACGGCGCAGCTCTGCCTCGCCGCGCGCCGCCCCGCCGCCCGCAAAGGCCGGCGCATTCACCCGCGTGATGCCGTTCAACAAGGCCACGCGGGGATCGTTCGGCGCCGCCGCCACCGCCTCATCGAGCAGGCGTAGCGACTGCCGCCCGAACCGCATCAACGCGAGCCCACCCGCCGCACCCGCGAGCTGCCCGGTCACGCCGCCCTCGAGCCCCTGCGCCGCCGCTCCAGCGCCCAGCGTGCGCGCGCGCCCCGCCGCCGCCACGGCCTCCTCGAGCATCGCCTTCGCCGCACTCGCGCGGTCTTCGACAATCAACCCGCTGGCCCGCCGATGCAGCGCATACGCCAAGTCGTAATGCAGCCACGCATCACTGCGCCCCGCCACCGACTGCGTCGCCGCGCGCAGCGCCACCACCGCCCGGTCAATCGCCCCCCAATCAGAGCCGATCACCCCACGCTCGATCGCCCCACGCACCGAATCCCGATTGACCGTCTGCGCCGCGAGGGGAGACAGCCCACCCACGAGGAGTAACACCGCGCCCACGCATTGCCCCACTCGCAGTGCAGCGAGAAGGCCATAACGCAGTTCACGAGCTGTCCGCCCAGCAGTCGCCGGTCCCATCTCCCACATCCCCTCTCACCAGAAGTCTCACAGCTTACATCTCACATCTTACATCTGCCGTTCCATTACATCCTCGGCGCCCGCCGAAACTCCGCCGTCGGTGCCCACGTCGGCCAAACCCCCGAGTTCGCCAACTCTCTCGTGAGCTCCAGCACGATCGTCGTCAACTGCACCGCCCCTCGCAAATCCCAATCCGCGCGGTACTCATCCCCAGGCTGGTGATACCGATGCGTCGTGTAATCCTCCGCCTGCTGCTGCCCCCACTCCCGCGGCCGCCCCACGAAGTCATCGCCTTCGCCGATGCTCACCGACGGCACTCCCACCTTGGCGAACGCGAAGTGGTCCGAGCGATAGAAATACCCGCGCTCCGGATGCGCGTCCGGCGAGATGCGCATGCCCTTCGGCTGGATCAACGCCGCGATCTGCGGCCCGAGTGAGCTCTTGGTGTCGCCGAGCACCGTGAGGTCCCGCGTCTCGCCGAGCACGTTGCCGCCGTCCACGTTGAGGTTGGCGACGATCTGCTCAGTGGGCGCCACGGGATTGAGCGCCAGGAAGTCCGAGCCCAGCAGTCCGCTCTCCTCCGCCGTGACGAACGCCACGAGTACCGACCGCTTGGTCTTGGGCCCGTGCGCCAACGCATGCGCCAGAGCGAGCAGGTTCGCCGTGCCTGAGGCGTTGTCCAGCGCGCCATTGTAGATGCTGTCGCCGTTCACCGCGGGCCCGATGCCGAGGTGATCCCAATGCGCCGAAAGCAGGATGTGCTCCTTCGCGGCATTTGCATCCGAACCGGCAATGCGGCCGATCACGTTGTGGCTCTCGAGATGCTGCACCGTGTTGCGGAAGCCCACGTCCAGCGTGATGCCCGTGGCCACGGGACGGAAGTTCCGCGACTCCGCGTCGCGACGGAGGCGTGTGAGGTCGAGCCCGGCCTGCCGCAGCAGCGCCGTCGTCGCGTCTTCGGTGATCCAGCCGCGGAAGCCCAGCGGCGCGGGGAGCTGCGGATTGCGCGGCAGCATGCGCTGCTCCTTGGCCCAGCTGCCGACCACCGTCGCCCAGCCGTAACCGGCGCGCTCGGTGTTGTGCACGATGAGCATGCCCGCCGCGCCGCGGCGCTCGGCTTCCTCGAACTTGTAGGTCCAGCGGCCATAGTACGTCATCGCATTGCCGCCGAAGAGCTGCGGCTCGGCTGCCGGCGCCGGCGGGTCGTTCACGAGCACGAGCAGGATCTTGCCGCGCACATCGACGTTCTTGAAGTCGTCCCAGCGGAACTCCGGCGCCGTCACGCCATAACCGACAAAGACGACTTCGGCCTTCGCCGCACTAGTCTCGGTCGACGAGCCCGCCCAGAGCACCACATCCTCGGGCGCGCGGAACGTCGCCGTGGCCTTGCCGCTCGCGACGGCGCGCATCGAGCTGCGGTCGGCCGCGACCACGTCAATCGGGACGCGCTGCAGGTACGAGCCATTCACGGCCGGCTCGAGACCGAGGTAGCGCATCTGCGCCGCGAGGTAGGCCTCGGTGAGCGCACCGCCGCGCGTGGCGGGGGCACGGCCTTCGAGCAGGTCGCTGGAGAGGAACTCGAGATGCGCGCGGATCTCGCGCTCCTTGATCTCCTGCGCATCGAGCATGGGCGCAGCAAGGGCGAGGCCGCCGAGGACGGCGGCCAGTCGAATGCGGATCATCGGGGACTCCTCAGCGCGGGGGATTGTGCTGGTGCGTCGCGGCGCCGGCGGCCGGTGCGGCGGTGGCCGGCGCGGGCGCGCCCAGGCTCCACACGTACTTCGCCACGTCGCGCAGCTGTGCTTCGGGCAGCGGGAACGCGGGCATGAGGCCGAAGCGCTCAATCGCATGCGCGGGCATCTTCGAGCGGGCGACCTCGGGCTTCGTCACCCACTGCACGATGGCCTCTACGCCCTCGGCTTCCGTCGCGAAGGCCTGGCGGTAGTGCCGCGCGATGTGCGTCATCGGCGGTGCCTTCTCATACGGCGGGTTGAGCGTGTGGCAGGCCGCGCAGACGACGCGATAGGTGAGCTCACCGTTCGGGGTGGCGTCTTGGGCCTGCATCGGCGAGGCAAGGAAGGCAGCGCCGGCAGCGGCGAGAAGGCGGATGGTGCGCATGACGATGCTCTGAGAGAGGGCGAGTGGACTGGGAATACCCGCGGGTCTGCCCTGAATTCTACCCGTCGGGGTCTCCATACGCCGTCGGGAATCCTCCCAAGTGCCCAGCACTCCCTTCCCGCCCCGCGTAGTTTGCGCACGATGATTCGCCCGCTCGCCGCCCTGGCGCTCTCGCTCTTGCTCCCCCTCGCGTCAGGCGCCCAGGCTTCGGCCGCCGCCGAGCGCGTGCCCCGTGTCTTCACGACGCCCGACAACATCACGCTCGATGGTTTCCTCGACGAGCCCGCCTACGCGCAGGCGGACTCGATCTGGGAGTTCCGCCAGAAAGAGCCGGTCGAGGGCGGAACGCCAAGCGAACGCACGGTCGTGCGGCTCCTCGCCACGCCGAAGGGACTCGTCGTCGGCTGGTGGATCTACGACCGCGACATCGGCAATGTGCGGCGCACCCAGCTGCGTCGTGACGCCGAGCTGCGGGCGGACGATTACGTCTCGATGGTCATCGATGGGCTGTCCGACCGGCGCAGCGGGTTCTATTTCCGCACCAACTCCAACGGGGCGATGTGGGACGGCGAACACGTCACCTTCGAGGACGGCAACGAGGAATGGGATGGCGTCTGGGACGTGCGCACGCAGATCAACGCGGACGGCTGGACCGCCGAGATGTTCATTCCCTGGGCGACGCTGCGCTACCCCGACGACGTGACGCAGATGGGCATGAACTTCCGTCGCTTCATGCCGCGCACCAACGAGGAACTCCTCTGGCGTGCGTGGCGCCGCACGGAAGGCCTGCGCTTCCTCGAACGCGAGGGCACCATCGCCGGCTTCTCGGGCCTGCCGCCGCGCGCACGCGCCGAGTTCCGGCCCTATGTGCTCGGCCAAGCCGCGCCCGTCGAGCGCCTGTTCTCGCCGGATGGCTCATCGACCGTCGCGAAGCAGGAGACGGCGTTCGGCCGCGCCGGCCTCGACGTAAAGCTGCCGCTCACGCGCACGCTCACCGTGGACCTCACGGCGAACCCGGACTTCGCGCAGGCCGACGTCGACCGCCAGATCGTGAACCTCACGCGCTTCCCGCTGTTCTTCCCCGAGCGGCGACCGTTCTTCACGGAAGGCGCGGGCATCTTCGCGTTCGGCCGCGAGCAGCAGACGCAGATGTTCTACTCGCGGCGCATCGGGCTGGGCGCCGGCGGCCTGCCGCAGACGATTCCCTACGGCGCGCGCATGCAGGGCCGCTTCGGGCGCTATCAAGTGGGCGCGATCGCGGCGCGCACGGAGGGCGCGGAATCCGTGAGCGACGGCGTGCTGCGCGTGCGCCGCGACGTGCTCGGCCGCGGCTTCATCGGCGCGATGGGCACGTACAGCGATCGGGCGTCGCGCCCCGGCTCGGTGGCGGGCGGCGTGGACTTCCAGCTCCCGTACATCATTGGCAAGGGCGACAACCTGGTCTTCCTCGGCAATGCCGCGTGGAGCCGCGACAGCGTCGGCGGCGACGTCGGGGCGCACTACCGCTTCATGGTCGACTATCCGAACGACCACGCGGACATCGTGATGCGCTACGATCGCGTGGAGCAGGCCTACGATCCGTCGCTGGGTTTCGTCATCCAGCGCGGAATCCACCGACTGGCCGGCAACACGGCGATCACGCCGCGCCCGAAGGACGCGCGGGTCATCCGGCGCTGGGAGTTCAACCTGCTCGGCTACAACGCGGTGTGGGCCGACAGCGGCCAGCTCGATAACGCGAACCTCAACATCCGGCCGATCGGCGCGCAGTTCCAGAGCGGCGACCGCGTCGAGCTGAACCTGTATCGCATCTTCGACGCGCCGGGGACGACGTTCACGCTCGTGCCGGGCACGACGGTGCCGGCCGGCGAGTATTGGTGGAGCCGCGCCGAGCTGGTGCTGCAGGGCGCGAACCTCCGACAGGTGGTGCCGCGGATCGAAACGTCGGTCGGCGAGTTCTATGACGGCCGGCGCTTCGACTTCGAGACCTCGCTACGCGTGCGCGTGCAGCCGCACTACGAGTTCTTCGTGGAGTTCGAGCGCAACGACGTCACGCTGCCGACGGGGGACTTCGTCGCGCACACGGGGCGACTCCGCGGGGACTACGCGGTGAACCCGCGGCTCACGCTCACGGGCTTCGTGCAGTACGACGACCAGTCGGATCGCGCGGCGCTGAACGCCCGCCTGCGCTGGACGCCGTCGCCGGGCTCGGACCTGTTCGTCGTGTGGAACTCCGTGTGGCCGACCGTCCCCGAGCGGGCCTTCCAGCTGATGCAGCCGCAGCGCGGGGCGCTGGTGGTGAAGTACACGCACTACTTCCGGTACTGAACGGAAACGGCGTTCACCACGGAGACACAGAGGCACGGAGACTGCTCGAGTACGGCAAGACTCTTGGGGGCCCGCACCGAAACATCGGTGCGGGCCCCCAAGCGTTCCTGCAGTTGCCGTCTCCGTGCCTCTGTGTCTCCGTGGTGACTGCCGTTAGTTGCCGCGGATCTGTATGCCGACCGACCGCCGGAACACGTCACCGAGCGGCTTCGATGTAGTGACCGAGTTGAGATTCACCTCGGTCGCCGTGCACTCTCGGTCCGGCTTGCAGTTGCCGAGCGGGCAGGGGCCCGTGTTGAAGTTCAGCGTCGCGCCGTCGGGATTCGAAATCACGACCAACCGCATGGCCACCGCGTTCGCGCTCGACGAGGCGTTGCCCGTGCGGCCGACGATCGGATTCCGCAGGCGGAAGGTCGCCCGCTTGTTCTCGCTGGCGTTGCCGCGCAGTTCTACCGGCACAATGGTCGTGTCGACCACCGATCCGAGGAAGCCGCCGCCGCGCCGCGTGATCAACGCGATCTGGTAGGTCGTCGGCGCATTGGCCTTGCCCGACGCGCCGAAGTAGAGATCCACTTCGCGCATCGTGATGCCGTTGGCCGGACCCGGCACCCAGAAGCCGTATGGACGCGACGGGTCGTTGATCGGATCGCGGCCGCCGCCGATCGGGCAGGAGTTGATGGACGTGGTACCGCTCGAACCGGAGGCCGTGAAGTAGACGGCCACCGTGTCCGGCGCATTGCGTACCATCGCACGCAACTCGTTGTAGCCGGCGCCGATCGTCCAGTTAGTCCAGGCCTCGCCGCTGCTGTTCGTGCGGGTCGGCGTCGCCGAGACACTGGCGTCGCTATTGCCGAACGCCGCCCAGTCGATGAGCACGTTCGCCGCCGGCTGGCCGTTGGCATCGAGCACCCGCACCGTCGGCGCGATCGGCAGCAACGAGCCGGCCGGTGCCGTCTGGTTGTTGCCTGCGACGATGCTGATGGTCACCGGTGTGACGGTCACGGTGAAGATCACCGAGTCCGCGCCCGTAGCGCCGTTCACGAAGCGCACACCCTCTGGCGCGTCGCCGCCCACGCGGGCCTTGGCGACCACCGTGTACGTGCCCAGCGTCGAGACGTTCCAGCACACGCCGGCGTTGCCCTTGTCCGTCGTGACCGTGCTGGCCGTGCGCCCGAACGTGCCGCAGCTGATCTGGCTGTCGATGCCGCTGCGTGCGGCGATCGTGCCGCCGCTCGTCGCCGGGACGTACCAATCCACCGGCACGCCCTCGAGCTTGGTGCCCACGGTGCGCGTCTGAATCGTCACGACCGGCAAGCATTCGGTCGGGACGTCCGCGCCCACCGAGGTCGTGCTGCACGGATCGAGGCTGCTCATGACTTCCGTCGTGCCTTCTTCAAGCAGCAGCGACGGGGTACGGATGAACTCGTTCGCGGTGCCGCTGACGCCGCCGCCGAAGCTGAGCGCGCCATCGACCGGGGCAAAGGGGCTGAACTCATTCGCCGTGCCGCTGACGCCACCGCCGAAGCGGCGGATCATCGTGGCCGAGGCCTGCGCGCTGCGCGGCGAGAGCAACGACGCCACTCGATTGACCATGCGCGCCGCCAGCGACAACGAGGGCGCGCTGGTGTCGCAATCGAGGGTCGGCTCCACCGGGTCGGCGGCCGTCGGCAGCGGCGTGATCTCGAACCCGGCGTTGTCGTTGATGCCGTGCCCGAGGCGCAGGTCGCTGAGGTTCACGCTCTCCGGCACGCCGGTCGCGCAGACGCTGATCGTCACGCGGCCCGTGAGCCCCGTGTTGCCAGCATTCTGCAGGCGGATGTAGATGAAGCCCGGGAACTGGTCGAGCACCGTGTTCAACGTGCCGTTGAACGGTTCGACCGTCAGCATCGACGGCTCACCGACGGGCGTGCCCGGGAACGAGATGCCCGTCGTGGAATCGAGGCCGTAGACGATCTGGGCCGAGTCCGACGGATAGATGAGCCAGCTGTTGGCCGGATCGCTGATCGTGATGTCGAGGCCGGCGTAGCAATAGATCGCATTCACGAAACGCGCGATCTCCTCCGCCGTACCAGCGAGATCGTTCTCGCGCTCCTTCTGGAGCACGAACGCGACGATCTCGAAGGCGCGGTTCTTCGCCTCGGCGGGGTTGTTGTTGTTCAGGTGGTGATCGAGGTTGTTGAGCTTCCCGACCACCGAGTTGACGTTCGGTGCACCTGCGCCGAACACGGTATCGGCCTGCGCGAGCAGCGAGCTCAGCGTCGCCGTGCATGTGCCGGAGTTGGCGATGATGCCCGACGTCTGACGCGAGTCGGTGGGGAGGTCCGCGCACGCGCTCGCGACGATGGCGAGCAGGAAGGCTGCGGCGATCCGGGTCCTGCGCATTCTGCAAATCCTTGTAGGGGAGGCGGGCAATCAGCCCGCGCTAAAGTGTCACTGTGTGACAGCCCTCGCAAGTGACGTAAATTACAACACTTAGGCCTAGGCCGACCCGTCCAGCGCTACTGCGCGCTGCCCATGATCTGCCGGTACTCCGGCGTGTCGGCGATCGCCCGGAACCACCAGCCGGGATCGTCCCGCAGGATGCGCGCCTTGTTCGGGTTCGCGGCGATGTACTCCCGCAGGAGCCGGAAGGCGTCTTCCCGGTCGCCGAGGATGACCGAGACGAAGGCCGCGTAGTAGGCCAGCTCGCGCAATTGGTCGACGCTCGCGTCACCGACGTTGCGGCGCAGCACGCGACGGGCGCTGTCGGCCAGCGGGCCGCTCCCGCCGCTCACGCGGGCGAGCGCACCGGCAGCCAGGATGTTCCCCGTGCGGCGCCAGTGGGCCGTGTCGGCCGGCGCGGTGCGGGCGACCACCGAGTCGACCAAGGTCCAAGCCCGCGCGATCTCCGGCTGGGCGCCCGGCAGGCTCAGGTTGTTGAGCTGGCAGCGCCACGCGCGGACGTCGTTGGGAAACCGGCGATACAGCTGGTCGCAATACTGCCGCGCCGCGTCCGAGTTGCCGAGGTCGTAGGTCGCGTTGGCCAGGCGCGAGAGCGTGATGTTGGCGGTCGCGAGGAACTCGTCCACCTCGAGGGCGCGTCGCGCGGCGAGGTAGATGTCGTTCGCGGTCTTGCCGGGCGTGTTGGCGTAGACCGCCGCGAGGGTCGAGAACGCGCTCGCCTGCTGGCGGTTGATCGTCGTGGCCCGCTCGAGATCCCGCAGGGCGTTGGCGAGGGCGACGTCGCGGCGCGCCGGGTCGGTCTCGAGGTTGAAGTTCCAGCCGAAGAAGGCCGTCGTGCCGCGGACCTCGAAGGCGTCCGCATTGTTCGGATCGAGGGCGAGGGCGGCCTCGACATGCGCGTTGGATTCAGCGCTGAGCGCGCGCATCTCGTCTTGCTGGTTGCGGTTCCTCGCGCGCGCCCGCGTCAGTGCGACGCTGGCCCGCCGCACATGCGGCTCGGCCCAGCGCGTATCCAGCGCCTGCGCCTCCGCGAAGAGCGAGTCGGCCCGCAGCCACACGGGTTCGCGCTCGGCGCCGGGCAGTGCCTGCGCCCTACGCTGCTCCTGGATGCCGCGCTGCACGAGCAGCCACGCCGCTGGGCTCGACGTCGCGATGCGCTGGGCCTGCACGCGCAGCTCCTCGCCCAACTGGCCGCGGATCAGGTTCGCAGCGAGCGCGCCGATGGAATCCTGCAGCACGAGCACGCTGTCGCGCGCGACGGAAAAGCCGCCGCTTTCCAGCCGTGCGCCGCTCGCATCGTCGAGGCGTACGCTCACGCGCACGCGGTCGCCGACCGGTTCGACCTCGCCGCGCACGAGGAACCCCACGCGCAACGTGCGCGCGATGCTGTCAGGGGCGAGTCTCGCGTTGCGATACGGTTCGATACCGTCGCGCGAGATGACCGTGACGCTGCTGCTCGAACCCAGCGTACGGATGAGCCCGTCCGTGAGACCTTCCGCCACCGGGCCCAGCGACGAGTCCTTGCTGGCGTCGGTGAAGTGCAGCACGGCGATGCGCCGCTGCTCGGCGCTGAGCGCCGCCGGCGCCTTCGCGCCGTTCATCTGTGAAAGGCCGAAGGCCGTGGCCACCGAAGCGACCGTCACGCCGAATGCCGTCCAAAATGTCTCGGGCCGCTTGTACCACGGCAGCGGCGGCGGCACGGTGAACGTGCCCGTCATCGGCATCGGCGTCATCATCGAGCGCGTGCCGCGCATGACGCGCATCGTGCTCGTCGCGCCGAAGATGCCGCTCAGCAGCTCGGCGAACTGGGCCGCCGTCTGCGGGCGGTCCACCGGGGCCTTGTTGAGCGCGATGAAGATGGCCTGCTCGATCTCCTCCGGCACCGCATTGCGCACCACGCGGATGCTCGGCACCTGCTCCATGAGATGTCGCGCCATGATGGCCATGGCATTCGGGCCGTTGAACGGCGGCTCGCCGGCGAGCATCTCGTAGAGCATGCAGCCCAGCGAGTAGATGTCGGCCGTGGGGCCGACGGCATCGCCGGTGGATTGCTCGGGTGCCATGTACACCGGCGTGCCGACGGCCATGCCCGTCTGCGTCAACTTCTGCTGGCCGGCTTCCGTGGCGGCGCGCGCGATGCCGAAGTCGGCCACCAGCGCGTGCTCGCCGGAGAGCAGGATGTTCTCCGGCTTGATGTCGCGGTGGATGATGCCCTGCTCGTGCGCGTGACCCAGCGCCGACGCGACTTCGAGCGTGATGCGGATCGCGTCTTCGATCGGCAGCATCTTCTCGCGGTCGATGCGGTCGCGTAGCGATTCGCCCTTCACGAAGGGCATCACGTAGTACAGCAGGCCGTCGGCGTCGCCCGAGTCGTAGAGCCCGAGGATGTGCGGGTGCTGCAGCTTGGCGGCGAGCTTGATCTCGCGCTCGAAGCGTTCGCCACCGATGGTCGCGGCGAGGTCCGGGTGCAGGACCTTGATGGCGACCTCGCGGTCGTGCTTGAGGTCCTTGGCGAGGAAGACGGTGGCCATCCCGCCGCGGCCGAGTTCGCGCTCGATGCCGTAGCGCGTGCCGATCGCTTCGCGGAGCCGACGGAAGGTGTCGGAGACGTCCTCGACCTTCACGTTCCCGATCGGGGTTGCGCGGTACTCCTGCGTGAGATTCAGGCCGCAGCGATGGCAAAACAGCGCATCGGCGTCGAGCGTGGTGCCGCAGTTCGCGCAGGTTTTCGACGACAACGGGCAAATCTCAGCGTGAGGGGCGTCAGGACAGGCGCCCTGAAAGTGTGCCCGGCATCACGCGCTGGCAAGCGGCGCCGCGGCTTTGAGAAACACCGAACTGCACCACGAAGACACGAAGGCACGAAGGACGTGCTTCTGTGGGTGGCGCGAAAGGCCTTGGGGGTCCGCGCCGATGTTTCGGTGCGGACCCCCAAGGGATACTACCCTGGTCGATCTCCTTCGTGTCTTCGTGCCTTCGTGGTGAACGCAGTGTCACGGAGCCCAGCCAATTGACTACCGCCCGTCGTTCTCGTCCATGTTCGGCTTCGGCGTCGCGCGCGTGGTCGGGTAGCGAATACCCAGCTGCTCGAGGTACGTGCGGTAGCGCCGCGCGTCATAGTAGTACTTCTGCAGCTCCGGCTTGTAGCGCGCCATGATGTCGGCGTTCATCCAGATCGGCGGCTGGTCCGTCGGCGAGATGAACGGCGTGTACTTGGTCTCCGCCGTCTGCACCTCGCGGAAGTACTTCCACGCATCGGCCACGACCTGCGGCCGCAGCAGGATGTCGAGCATCGTCAGCGCCTGCACCTTGGCGCCCTGCAGGGCGCCCTTGTGGGCGATCGGCGTGGCCGAGGCGATCGAGCTCGACCAGTTGTGGCCCGGCAGGCCCGGGATGTTGCTCGGGTAGCGCAGCGTCACCGTCGGCACGTTCCAGCTCACGTCGCCGATGTCGTCCGAGCCGCCGCCCATGCGCTGGCTCTCCGGCGTCGGGCCCTGCAGCGTGAACTCCACGGCCGTCGACAGACCGCGCGGCTGCCCGCCCAGCTCCTGCTGCAGCCCGCGGGCCAGTGCCTGGTCTTCGTCGCTCCAGGTCGGCATGCCGACGCGCTTGATGTTCTCGTACGTGACTTCGGCGATCGTCTTGTTGAAGTGGCCGCTCCAGCCAGAGCCGACGACCATCACGGTGTCGAGTTCCACATTCGCCATCATGGCCGCGCCGCGCGCGATGCGCTTGCCGGCCTCGAACAGCGCCATCGTCCGCGGGTAATCTCTTTCGCGGAAATAGAACCAGATGCTCGCGGTGGGCGGCACGACGTTCGGCTGGTCGCCGCCGTCGAGAATCACGTAGTGCGAGCGCGTGGGCAGCTCGTTGTGCTCGCGCTGGTATTCCCAGCCCGTGCCCATGAGCATCGCGGCGTCGAGCGCCGAGCGGCCGCGCCACGGCGCGCCGGCGGCGTGTGCGCTGGTGCCCTTGAAGCGGAAGATGGCCGAGACGAGCGCGGTCTGGCCGCTCTGGCCCCAGCTGACGCCGAGTGAGTTGCCCACGTGCGTGAACAGCGCGACGTCGGCGTCGCGGAACAGGCCTTCGCGCACGAGGAAGGCCTTACCGGCCATCTGCTCCTCCGCGATGCCCGGCCAGATCACGATCGTGCCCGGGATGCGGTCGCGGATCATGAGTTCCTTCACCGAGAGCGCCGCGGCGATGTTCACCGCCTGGCCGGTGTTGTGGCCTTCGCCGTGGCCCGGCGCGCCCTGGACCTGCGGATCGAGGTACGCGACACCCGGCTTGTTGTTCGACTGCGGAATGCCGTCCACGTCCGAGCCCATCGTGATGACGGGCCGCGCGCCGGCCGGGCTCACCCAGCGGGCCACCCAGGCGCTGGGCATCCCCGCGTAGCCGCGCGTGATCTGGAAGCCGTTCTGCTCGAGCAATCCGGTGAGGTAGCGCTGCGTCTCGAACTCCTGGAAGCCGAGCTCGGAGAACGAGAACAGATGGTCGATGATCTCCTGCACGAGCTTGGCGCGGCCTTCGACGCGCGTCAGCGCCTCGGCCTTGAGGCGCTCGAGGCGCGCGGAGTCGGCGGTGGCTTGCGCGGCCAGCGGCGCGGCCACGGCTGGGGCCAAGGCGAGCAAGGCGGCGGCGAGCGTCGCGCGGCGGAACAGTGACATCTACGGGCTCCTGGGTGGGGTGGGACTCCCCGTGCTACGCAGCAGCGCGACGCGGGGTTGAGCGCGAAGGGGTGGGAGGCGAATGTCAGGGCAACGCGGCATCCGCTCCCCACGTACCTATAAGATGAAACTGTCCATCCTGTCTCGCCGCCTCCACCGTTGGGGCGCGATCGCCGTCGGCCTTCCGTTTCTCGTGGTGATCGCCTCCGGCCTCCTGCTCCAGGTGAAGAAGCAGGTCCCCTGGGTGCAGCCGGCGGAGCAGCGCACCGATGTGCCCGTGCCGGGGCTCGCGTGGGAGACGATCCTCGCGGCGGCGCAGGCCGTCCCGCAGGCCGCGGTCAGCGGATGGGAGGACATCGATCGCCTCGACGTCCGGCCGTCGAAGGGCATCGTGAAGGTGATCACGAAGTCGCGCTGGGAGCTGCAGCTCGCGCTCGCCGACGGCGCCGTGCTGCAGACGGCGTACCGGCGGTCGGATCTGATTGAGCAGTTGCACGATGGCTCGTTCTTCGGCGATGCGACCAAGCTGTGGATCTTCCTGCCGTCGGGCCTCGTGGTGTTCGCGCTCTGGCTCACCGGTCTCTACCTCTTCTTCCTGCCCATGCTGACCAAGCGAAAGCGCGCACGTCTCAAGGCGGCCGCGAGCCTCTTGGCCCTCGTGCTCCCGGTGGCGCTCGACGCGCAGAACGCGCCGCGCACGCCGCGCGGCACGGCCGCCACGCCGTACGTGCCCGCTGCCACCTGGGAGCGTCGCGCGCCCTCGGCGATGAACGTCGATAGCGCGAAGCTCGCCGCGGCGATCGCCTTCGCCGTGCAGAACGAGGCGCGCGCGCCGCGCGACATGGAGGAAAGCCACTACCGCAGCTTCGGGCGCGAGCCCTTCGGCCAGGGGATCGGGCCGTTCAAGCCGCGCGGTGAACCCACGGGTGTCATCCTGCGCGGGGGCTACGTGGTCGCGAGCTGGGGTGAGCCCGATCGCGTGGACATGACGCACAGCGTGACGAAGAGCTTCCTCTCCGTCGTCACGGGGCTCGCGTTCGATCGCGGCTTGGTCCGCAGCGTCGACGAGCCCGTCCATCTGTCGCAGGCGCCGACGTACGCGCTGCGCCTGCAAGCGCCCTCCGAGCCCGGCTCGACCTACGGGCGCGCGATGTTCATCGATCCCTGGAACACGCCGCACAACCGCTCCATCACCTGGGATCACATGCTGCGGCAGGTGAGCGACTGGGAAGGCACGCTCTGGGGCAAGCCGGAGTGGGCCGACCGTCCGGCGCAGGATGCCAGCACCTGGACGACGCGCGCGCGCAACGCGCCGGGCAGCGTCTACGAGTACAACGACGTGCGCGTGAACGTGCTCGCGCTCGCCGCGACGAATGTGTGGCGACGTCCGTTGCCGGACGTGCTGGACGAACTCGTGATGTCGCCGATCGGCGCGTCGCGCACCTGGCGCTGGAACGGCTACGACAACGCCTGGATCACGCTCGATGGCCGCGCCGTGCAGGTGGTGAGCGGCGGCGGGCACTGGGGCGGCGGCATGTTCATCAACGCCTGGGACATGGCGCGCTTCGGCCTGCTCACGCAGCGGCGGGGCATGTGGGGTACGCAGCGCATCCTCTCCGAGGAGTGGGTGACGCGCTCGCTCACGCCGACGCCCGCGCAGCCGACGTACGGCTACATGAACTGGTTCCTGAATACAGACAGGAAGTGGATGCCGAGCGCGCCGGCGTCGGCGTTCGGACACGTGGGCAACGGGACGAACCTGGTGTTCGTGGCACCGGAGCAGGACCTCGTCATCGTGGTGCGGTGGATCGAGAATCGGGCGATCGACGAGTTCCTGGGGATGGTGCTGGGGGCGCTACGCTGATGCGCCACGCCATCCCGCTGCTGCTCGCGATGCTCAGCATCGCATCTCCCGCGGCGGCGCAGGCGCGGCCGGAGTGGTCGTTGCTCATCGCCGGCGGAACGATCGTGGACGGCAGCGGCGGGGCGCGGTACACGGGCGACGTCGCCATCGCGGGGGACCGCGTGGTGCTGCTCTCGCGAACGCCGCTCGACCGCACGCGGGCCGCGCGGGTGATCGATGCCCGAGGCCTGATCGTCGCGCCGGGATTCATCGACCTCCATGCGCACCTCGAGCCCTTGCTCGACCAGCCCGACGCCAAGAGTGCGGTGACGCAGGGCGTCACGCTCGCGCTCGGTGGACCTGACGGTTCCGGCCCATTTCCGCTCGCTGCGTATCTCGACTCGGCGCAGCGCGCTGGGCTCGGCATGAACGTCGCGTACCTCGTCGGGCACAACACGGTTCGGCGTGAGGAGATGGGCACCGAGAACCGTGCGCCAACGGCCGACGAACTCGCGCGCATGGTGACGCTGATTCGCCGCGGCATGGGCGACGGCGCCTTCGGCATCAGCACCGGACTGCGCTACGTGCCGGGCTACTATTCCAAGACCGACGAAGTCGTGGCGCTGAGCCGCGCGGCGGCGGATTCCGGCGGCATCTATACCTCGCACCTGCGCGAAGAAGGGCTTGGGCTCCTCGAGGGCGTCGCCGAGGCGATCACGATTGCGCGGGATGCGCGGATTCCCGTGGTGCTCACGCACCACAAGGCCGTCGGTGCGCTGATGTGGGGCAAGACGAGCGTCACGCTGGCCATGGTGGATTCGGCGCGCGCGGCGGGGCTCGATGTGATGGTCGATCAGTATCCGTACACGGCGAGCCAGACGTCGCTGAGCGTGCTGTTGCCGCCGTGGGCGTTGGCCGGCGGGCGCAATGGCCTGCGCGCGCGCACGGAGCAACCCGCGCTGCGCGACAGCATCCTGCGCGGCATCGTCGAGCTGCTCCGCACGGACCGTGGCGGCGGCGACACGCGCCGGGTGCAGTTCGGGTCTGTGAGCTGGGACCGCAGCCTCGAGGGCAAGACGCTCTACGACTGGCAGATGCGCCGCGGCGTGGGGCCGAGTCTCGAGGCGGCGGCGGCGCTCGTGCTGGAGGGCGAACTCAATGGCGGCGCGTCGATGGTGTATCACATCATCGATGAGGGCGACGTGCGCCGCGTGATGCAGCACCCGCAGTCGATGATCGCCAGCGATGGGCGACTGACGCGACCGGGGCAGGGCGTGCCGCATCCGAGAGCGTATGGCACGTTCCCGCGCGTGCTCGGGCACTACGTGCGCGAACAGCGCGTGATCTCGCTCGAGACCGCGGTGCACAAGATGACGGGCATGCCGGCGAAGCGTCTGGGACTCGACGGCCAGCGTGGCTGCCTCGCGGCGGGCTGCTTTGCCGACATCGCGATCTTCGACGCTGCGACCGTGGGCAGTCCGGCGACGTTCGAGCAGCCGCATCAGTACGCGACGGGCATTCCGTTCGTGATCGTGAACGGCGTGCCCGTGGTGGATGCAGGTGTGTTCACGGACGCGCGGCCGGGCCGCGCGCTGCGGCGGCCGCGGCGCTGACGGCAATAGGAGAGCCCCCGACGTCAGATTGGCATCGGGGGCCCTCAACTCGCTGGTGAAGTGTGGGGTCCGGTTCGTCGCTGCCGAAACAGCCGGATCCACCGCTTCTTCCCGTGTCGTGACGGCCCGCCACGGGTGCTGCCCTGTCGGACATCTACGGTCGTCTCCAGCGACCTCACGACCGGCAACCGGGTTCGAACGGCCCTGTTGCGTTTCCTCCGACGGCGTCCCGCGAGAGGAATCCATTCACGCACCAGCCGTCGCGTGAATGCAACTCGAATACTCACCCGCCTCGCGTCGCCCGCAATGGAACAACCCCCGACCGAGCCGTCGGGGGTTTTCTGTAGGACATACACAAAGCTTCACCACGAAGGCACGAAGGCACGAAGGATCCATGTCCTTCGTGTCTTCGTGCCTTCGTGGTGCATGCAGTTACATCCGCGGCCGCTGCGGCTTCACGTACTGATCGAGCCAGTTGAGCATTTCGAACAACGTGTGCCCCACGCTCTCGCGCGCCGCATACCCGTGCGACTCCGCCGGCAACTGGATGTACCGCGCCGTTCCGCCGTTGCCCTTGAGCGCGGCGAACATGCGCTCCGACTGGATCGGATACGTGCCCGTGTTGTTGTCGGCCATGCCGTGGATCAAGAGGATCGGCGTCTTGATCTTGTCGGCATACGTGAACGGCGACATGCGCTCGTAGAGGTCCGGTGCCTGCCAGTAGCTGCGCTCCTCGCCCTGGAAGCCGAAAGGCGTGAGCGTGCGGTTGTACGCGCCGCTGCGCGCGATGCCCGCCCGGAACAGCGACGTGTGCGCGAGCAGGTTCGCCGTCATGAACGCGCCGTACGAATGGCCGCCCACCGCGATGCGATTGCGGTCCGCGACGCCCATCTCGACGATCTTGTCCACCGCCGCCTGCGCGCTCGCCGTCAACTGCTCCACATACGTGTCGTTCGATTCCTTGCCGTCCATCGCGACGATCGGCATGGTCGGATCGTCCATCACGCCGTAGCCCTGCAGCAGCGCAAACAGGTGCGACGAACCCCCCGGCCGCGTGAAGCGATACGGCGAACCCGTCACCTGCGAAGCCGCCTCGGCGCTGCCGAACTCCAGCGGATACGCCCAGAGCAGGAAGGGAATCGCGCCGTCGCGCGCCTTGTCGTAATTGGGCGGCAGGTACACGGTGGCCTGCAGCTGCACACCGTCTCGGCGCGTGTAGCGCACAACTTCGCGGCGCACGTTAGCGAACGCGGGCGCCGGATCCTCGAACTTCGTCACCTGGATCGGCGCGATGCGCCGCACGAGGTTGCGGATCCAGAAGTTGGCCGGCTCCGTCTGCGACTCGCGGCTCGTCAACAGCTCCGTGCCGCGCGGGTCGAGCACGTCCACGACACTCTCATAGTACGGCGCCGTCGAGCGGAACAGTCGCTCCGAGCGGCCCGTCGCCAGTTCGTAGCGATCGATGAACGGACGATCGCCTTCATCCGACGCACCGGCGCCGACGAGGAACACCGATCGTCCGTCCGGGGTGAAGCGCAGCACGTTCTGGCCCAGCGCGTTGCGCGTCGTCAGGAAGTTGCCGGGGTCGCCGTAGCGGTCCTCGCTCGAGCGCTCCCACAGCATGCGCGGCGCGGTCCGGCCGCTGGGATCGAACACCCACACGCGTGCCTTGCGCTGCCGCGACTGGCCTTCGCGCGCGATCGCCAGGTCCGCACGCGCCCAGGTCACGCCCCGCGCGCGCCACTCCGTCTCGAGCAACGTGCGCGCCTCGCCGGCGAACGGCGCATCGAGGGCGAGCAGGCGATCCCGCTTCGCCGCTTCGCGCGTCGGGTCGCCGCCATCCAGCGCCTCCAGCCACGTGAGCGTCGCCGGCACGTCCGCACGCCACGACGGATTGCGCGGGCCCACCTGCGCGGCATCTCCGCCCCACGGCACGCGCTCGATCAACGGCCGCGACGCCAGCGTGCGGGCCACGCTGCCATCCGGGCGCCACACCGCAATCGTCGTCGGGAAATAGTTGAGCGGCACCGAGTAGCTGAACGGCCGCGCCAGCGACGTCACGAGGATCCACTGGCCGTCGGGGCTTGGGCTAACGTCGCTCAGCATTGCGGCCGCGCCGATGTTCGTCGCTTGGCCGTCGAGCGAGAAGCGCACGAGCTGGCTCGTGGCGTAGTGCTCGAACAGCGCCTCGTCGTGCGGGCTCTTGAGCAGGTCCTGATACGTCGCCACCCGGTCCGCGCGTCCCGACAACGCTTCCTGCACGATCGGTCCGCTCGGCACCGAGGGGGCCGTTGGCTCCGCGCCGCGGTTCGCAGGAATCGTCGTGCACACTAACGCCGCGTCGGTCATCCAACTGCACGGGGCGCCGAGCACGGCATTGAGCTTGCGGGCGCTGAGCTGCCGCGCCGTGCGGGCCGTCGGGTCGGCCACCCACAGCGTGAGCGCATCATCCGTGCTCACCACGAACGCCACGAGCTTGCCGTTTGGCGACCAGCTCGGATAGCTGATGCCGCCACCCGCCGGCAGCTGCATCGCGATCGGCTGCGCCTCGCCGCCGCGCATCGGCATCACGCGCATGCCGCGCGACGGGTTCTGCCGCGAGGGCCCGCTGGTGCGCGGGTTCAACCGGATGCCGGCGAGCCGATACTCCGGTTCGGAGATCGTCGCGATGCTCGGCAGGCCGGGCCGATCGAGCAGCACGAGCAGCGACTTGTCGGGACTCGTGAGGATCTGCGGACGAGCTGGCGCGTCGAGAATCTGCGCGACATTGGCCGGCGGCTGCTGGTAGCCCTGCTGCGCGACCAGCGGCGAAGCGATCGCGACGAGAATGCCGGTCAGGGACAGACGCTGCGTGAGGACGGACACGAACGCGTACTCCGTGGTGAGGGGTCCGCTCCAAGATACGCGGCGGACCCTCGCCCCGTTCGGTCAGAAGTCGATGCTGAACCCGATGCTCGGCAGCAGGCCGATCGAGGTGTTCCGTAGCACCGTGCGCTCGCGCTGGTCCCACTGCAGGCCCGAGACGTTCTCGCGGCTGTACACGTTCTGGATGTCGAGGTAGCCCACCAGCTGCACGCTGCGCAGGCTCCAGCGCCGGTCCACGCGGACATCGAGTGCATGGAACACCGGCAGCCGCTCGCCTTCATTCCACTGCGAGAAGTCTTGGCGGCCCGCGTCCGCACCCGTCGTGATGAACGGCGTCGTCGGCAAGCCGCTCGCGATACGGAACTTGCCCGAGAGCTCCCACTTCGCGTTGGGACGCCAGCCGAGGACGGCGTTGCCGATCGCACGCGTATCGAAGCTGCCCGGCCGCGCGACGCCGTCGGCCCCGTCGAAAGTCGTCCGGGCCACGCTCACGCTCGCGAGCCCGAACAGCGGGATCTCGCTCAACTGCTTCTGCACGAAGAGCTCCGCACCGATCGAACGGCCCTTCGCCGTCGCGGCCAACGGTTCGAGGCCGAATGGGATGTCGCTCGTCACGTCATCGAAGCCGCTCGGTGAGAGCACCGCCTGGGGACGGAACAGCCGCCGCGGATACTGCGCATAGCCCTTGGCATACACCTCGAACTGCAGCTTCACGTCGTCGCGCAGCAAGTGCTCGATGCCCGCCACCGCTTGGTCCGCGCGGAACGGATCGAGCTGCGCGTTCGACGGATCGCCCACGAGCCAGATGAAGCTCGGCGTCTGCCAGTAGCGTCCGGCGCTCGCCGTAAGCGCGGTGCGATCGTTGAGCGCGTAACGCAGGCCGAGGCGCGGGCTGGCGCGCAGCGTGCCCTCGAGGAAGCCGTAGCGATCGCCGCGCAGGCCGAGCGTGGCGCGCAGCTTCGGCGTGGCCTGGTAGGCGATCGACCCGTACAGCGCCTGTCGATCCGCGGTGAATGAAGTGTCGACGCTGAGCGGCTGCGGCGCGCCCGTCGCGTCGGTGCGCAGCGGGCCTGGCAGCAGCAGGTCGTACGAGAGGTCGCTGGCGTAGCGCGCGACGGCGCCCACGTTGAGTTCCGTCCGCGTCGACGTCTGCAGCGTGAGATCGGCGCGCAGCGACTGTTCGCCTTCCGTGCTGAAGGCGCGGAAGATCGTGTTCGGCGGGTTCAACGAATCATTCTGGATCGTCTGGAACGACGTCCATGTGCGGCCGAGCGTGAGGTCGAGGATCCCGCGCGGCACGAGGCGCCGCCACGTGAGCCCAGAGAAGTACTGCTGCTGCGTCGGGGCCGCGACGCGTGAGTTGTCGTAGCGCTGGTCCTCGTCGTCGTTGAAGAACGTGACCGTGCCGTCCGCGCCGATGAACAGGAACGACAGCTTGTCGCGCGTGCCGAGATCCTGCACCGCCTTGACCTGCAGGTCGCTGTACGCCGGGACGAAGCCGAAGCCCGCCGCCTTGAAGAGCAGGTCGAGGTAGCTGCGCCGCGCACTGACATAGAAGGATCCGCGCTCGCCCAGTGGGCCTTCGGCGATCGCGAATCCACCGGTGGCGGAGATGTTGAACTCGCCGCCGAACTGCCGCCGATTGCCCTCGCGCAGCGTGATGCTCGTGACGGACGCCGTGCGGTCACCGTACTTGGCTGCGAAGCCGCCCGCGGAGAACGACGCCTGCTCGACGGCATCGACGTTGATGAGCGAGAGCGGACCGCCCGTCGAGCCCTGCGTGCCGAAGTGATTGATGTTCGGCACTTCGATGCCGTCCACAAGGAACAGGTTCTCGAACGGCGCGCCGCCGCGCACGACGAGATCGTTGCGGCCCGGTTGCGTGACGCCCACGCCCGGCAGCAATGCCACGGCGCGCACGACGTCTTCCTGCACACCCGGTGCGCGGCGGATCGCCTCGGCGGTCAGCGTCTGCGTGGAGGTCGTGCCTTCGACGGCCGGGGTGAAGTACGCGGCGCGCACCTCCACGGCGGCGACGTCGATGGGCGCGGGCAGCAACCGAATGGCCAATGTGGTCGGCTTGCCGCTGCCGACGACGACGTCCGGGATGATCACCGGACGATAGCCGATGGCGCGCACCTGCAGGCGCCACACGCCCGGCGCGACGCCGAGGATGACGAAGCGGCCTTGGTCGTCGGCGACGGCGCGGCGATCGGCGCCCTCGACGACGAGCTGCGCGCCCGCGATGGGCTGCTCAGTGCCCGTGGCCACGACGGTGCCGGTGATCGTGCCGCTGGGCTGGGCGAGGGCCGTGGCGAGGGGAAGTGCGAGGAGCGCGAGCAGAAGACGCATCCTTCACGAACACCGGGCGGGCAGCCTCGGTTTCTTCCGGGCCCTAGAACGCGGCGCCGAAGCTGAGGCCAATCGAGGGCAGAAGTCCCTTGTCCGGGTACGCGATCTCAGGACTCCCGAGGCCATAGAGCGGAATCAGCCCCGCGCGGAACACAAAACCCCGACCCGGCTTCTGGTACCGGTACCCGAAGATTCCCGTCAGGGTCACGAAGCGTGAGCTCTCCTCGGAGGCGAAGATGCCAGACGATGAAGAACCCCCGGACCGTCCCCCGAGCGTGACCCCGCCGCCGATCTCTAGCCGATGATTGCCGTCGCCGAGCACGCGGCTCAGGGTGACGGGCACCGTGGTGTAGCTCGTCGACACGTCGCTCCAGAAGTCGCTCGTGCTCCAGCTCGCGAATCCTCCGCGCATGCGCCACGAGCCGATAGCGCGCTCGAGGTTCATGGACCAGGGGCCGCCGCTGCCGAGCAACTCGAGGTAGGCGACCGTGCGACCCGGCTCTTGCGCTGCGAGCGGGGCGCGGGCTGCCGTGAGGGCAAGCAGGACAGCGATGACCGGGACGGCGATGCGCACGGAGGCTCCGGGTGGAGAGGGGGCTGCGCTACGCTAGGACTCGTTCGACTTCGAGTGCAATACGGCTAGTCACCTGCCCTAGCACGTATGCCCCGCCGCTGCTGCGGATTGCCGTCCCCGACGCTACCATAGTGGGCGTCCTACGGTCTTGAATCCTTGGATCATCACCTGTGAGGAATTCTGTGCAGCATGCATCTCTGAACTACCGTCTTGCCGTCGGCTTGTTCGCGACGGCGCTCGCGCTTGCCAGTGTCCCGTGCATCGCGCTCGCGCAGCAGCCGGCCGCCGCCGCGCGCCCCGCCGCCCTGCCCGCCGGCATCACCCGTGGCGCCAGCGTCGAAGGCATCACCGAGTACGCGCTCGCCAACGGACTCAAGGTCCTGCTCTTCCCCGACCAGTCGAAGCCGACGGTCACGGTGAACATCACGTACCTCGTGGGGTCCCGGCACGAAGGCTACGGTGAGACGGGCATGGCGCACCTGCTCGAGCACCTCGTGTTCAAGGGCACGCCGAAGCATCCGAACATCCCGCAGGAACTCACCGAGCGTGGCGCGTTTCCCAACGGCACCACCTGGTACGATCGCACCAACTACTTCGAGACGATGCCTGCGTCGGACGCCAACCTCGAGTGGGCGCTCGACCTCGAGGCCGACCGCATGGTGAACTCGTACATCGCGAAGAAGGACCTCGAAAGCGAGTTCACGGTGGTGCGCAACGAGTTCGAGTCGGGCGAGAACAGCCCCGTGAACGTCACGCTGCAGCGCACCATGGCCGCGGCCTTCGACTGGCACAACTACGGCAAGAGCACGATCGGCGCGCGCGCCGACATCGAGAACGTGCCGATCGAGCGCCTGCAGGCCTTCTACCGCCGGTACTACCAGCCGGACAACGCCATCCTCGTCGTCGCGGGCAAGTTCGACGAAGCGGCGGCGTTGCGCCTCATCGCGACCAAGTTCGGCAGCATTCCGCGGCCGCAGCGCTCGCTCGATCGCGGCAACCTGCTGTTCCCGACCTACACGCGCGATCCCGATCAGGACGGCGAGCGCGAGGTCACCGTGCGCCGCGTCGGCGACCAGCAGGCCGTGATCGCCGCGTACAAGGTCCCGGCGGGCACGCATCCGGATTTCGCCGCCATCGACGTGCTCGCCCAGGTCCTCACCCGCACGCCGGGCGGTCGTCTGCACTCGGCGTTGGTCCAGCCGGGGCTCGTGGCGCAGGCGGGCAGCCAGGCCTTCCAGCTCGCCGAACCCGGCCTGCTCTTCGGTCTCGCACTGCTCCGCAAGGAGCAGTCGGTCGACTCGGCACGCCGCGTGCTGCTCGCGACGATGGAGGGCTTCGCCGCCCGCCCCGTCACGGCCGATGAGGTGACGCAGGCCAAGGCCGCGCTGACCCGGCAGATCGAACTCTCGATGAACAACTCGCAGAACATCGCGCTCGATCTCTCCGAGTGGGCGTCGATGGGCGATTGGCGCCTGCTTTTCATCCATCGCGACCGCATCGAAGCCGTCACGCCGGCGGACGTGCAGCGCGTCGCCACCACGTACTTCAAGCCCGACAACCGCACCGTCGGCACGTTCATTCCGACGGACGCACCGGCGCGCGTCACCATCCCGACGATTGCGCAGGCCACGGTGGACTCCGTCGCGCGCGCCTACCGCGGCCGCGCGGCGATGGCCGCCGGCGAAGCCTTCGATCCCTCGCCGTCCAACATCGACGCGCGCACCGTGCGCGGCCAGTTGGCCAACGGTTTCAAGCTCGCCATGCTGCCCAAGCAGACGCGCGGCAACCAAGTCGTCGCACGCATCTCGCTGCGCCACGGCAACCTCGAGACGCTCAGCGGCCGCAACCACATCGCGGCCTTCATGCCGGGGATGCTCGACAAGGGCACGCGGACCCGCTCACGCCAGCAGATCCGCGAGGAGTTCGACCGCCTGAAGGCGCAGGTGTCCTTCGTCGGCGCGGGTAACAACATCCAGGCGTCGGTGACGACCACGCGCGAGAACCTCATGCCGACGCTGCGGCTGGTCGGCGAGATCCTCAAGACGCCGACCTTCCCAGCGGAAGAGTTCGAGGAACTGCGCCGCCAGCAACTCGCAGCCATCGAGTCGAACAAGTCCGAACCGGTGGCGCTCGCCGCCACCGAGTACCAGCGGCGCATGAGCCCGTACCCGAAGGGCCACCCGCTCGCCGTCACGTCCTTCGAGGAAGACATCGCGAACCTGCAGGCCATGACGGTCGAACAGGTGCGGAGCATCTACACCGAGCTCGTCGGCGCGAGCTACGGCGACCTGGCGATCGTCGGCGACTTCGACCGCGCCGAGGTCGAGGCCTGGGCGAAGGAGACTTTCGAGGGCTGGCGCAGCCCGAAGCCCTTCGCACGCGCCGAGCGCCAGTTCTTCGACGTCCCGCAGTTCAACGTCTCGATCGAGACGCCGGACAAGGCCAACGCGTTCTTCATCGCCGGGCAGAACCTGCGGCTCCGGGATGATTCGCCGGACTATCCGGCGCTGACGATCGGCAACTTCATCCTCGGCGGCGGCTTCCTCAACTCGCGCCTCGCCACGCGCATCCGCCAGCGCGACGGCATCAGTTACGGCGTCGGTTCCGGGCTCAGCGCACAGTCGCTCGACCAGGTCGGCTCGTTCTCGGCCAACGCCATCTACGCGCCCGAGAACGTGCTGCGGCTCGAGACGGCCTTCGGCGAGGAGATCGGCCGCATTCTCAGCGAGGGCATCACGGCCGAGGAGCTCGAGGCCGCGCGCAACGCCTGGCTCCAGCAGCGCGTGCAAATGCGGGCGAACGACGGCTTCGTCGCGTCCATGTTTGCCGCGCAGTACATCACGGGGCGGACCATGGCCTTCGAGCAGCAGCTCGACGACAAGGTGCGCGCGCTCACGGTGAACGACGTCAACGCGGCCATGCGCCGGCACATCAACCTGGCGCGCATCTCGACCGTCAAGGCCGGCGACTTCAAGAACAAGCCGCCGGTCGCGCCGCCGACGCGCCCCTAGTTCACCAGGGCGTCGAGCATGCGGGTGCGCAGGTCTTCGGGCCTGCGCCCCGCGGCATTGCCCAGCCGCGCAAACGCCGCCTGCGCGCCGGTCACGTCCCCGGTGCGCAGGCGCGCGAGCACTGCAGCGTCCAACAGCAACGCCGGCGGTAGCCACGCACGGCCGCGGTCACGCTCGGCGATCTGCGTGCGCACCTCCGCTGCCGCTGTCGGCCAATCGTAGGTCACCGCCGCGCGCAAGAAGCGCCACGCCGACTGCGCACCCTCTGGGGCGCGCTGCCGTGTGAGATAGCGCTCGACTTGCGCATACCAGGCCGCGTCTACCACACCCATCGTGCCTTGGTGCCGGTCGCGCTCCACCTGCAACACCTCGGCGAACCAGAGCGGCCAGTCCGGCGGCGGACGATCGCTCGCGAGCTCGAGCGAAAGGCGCGCATCGCGCAGCTGCGCGGCGCGCACGCCGACCAGCACCGCGCTGGTGTCGTTGCCGGAGACACGCTGCCGCATCTGCACCGACTTCGCCTGCGCATCGAAGCGCGCGTGCGAAAGCGGCGCGCGGGCCAGTCCCAACGGCGCAATCACCCGCTCGGCCATTGCATCGGCGAGCGCAAAGCGATCACTGTGCATCGAAGCGAAGGCATCGGCCTCCACGCCCAGGAACCGCGCCCGCTCCGCGCGCAGGTCGAGCTGTGGGTAGAAATCGCTGTTCGACGCGGAGTCGCGCGCGAGTGCCGGCCCGAGCTGGCGATGGCCCACGAGCCAAGTCGCGCGTAGCGCGGCGTCGCTGAGCGGACGGAAGCGCGCGAGATCCAGCGCGACGTCCTCCGTGCGGAACACCGACCAGTCCGGCGTGGGCAGTGAATCGGCATTCGAGGCGACGACCAGCACGTCGACGTCGTTCGTGAGATACAGCTCATACGACCGGAACTGCGTGGACAGCGCCTTGAGGATGCCCAAGACCAGCGCGTCCTCGATCTCATACAAGTGCAGCCACTGCCCGAACACGCCGCCCGGTGCGAGCTGGCGTGCCGCCCGCGCGTAGAACTCCTCGGTGAACAGCGCCGACACGCCGCTCACCCAGGGATTCGACGGTTCCGACACGATCACATCGAAGCGGTGGCTCGTCGCCGCGAAGAAGGCGCGCGCGTCGTCAATCACCGTGACCGATCGCGGGTCCTCGAAGGCACGGGCGTTCGCCGGCATGAGTTGCTTCGCGGCCTCGACCATCTCCGGCTCGATCTCGATGGTCGTTACGCGCTCCATCGTCGGCGACCCGAGCAGGAAGTGCGTCGTCATGCCCGCGCCGTGCCCGATCACCGCGGCCTCGCGCGCCGTCGGCGCATGCGCCAGCGTGATGAGCGCGAGCAGTGCCTGCGTGGCGTTGTCGCTGGCCAGTGCCGGCCGCAGCGAATCCGGGCGCGGTGGCTCGAACCACACCGCCTGCAGCGAAGCATCGGGCTTGCCGTTGGTGGCCAGCGTGAAGCCGCTGTCGCTGCCCATCTGCACGCTCACGCTGGCGGTGCGTCCGTCGCGGTAGAAGAGGATGTCGCGCGAACCGGCCTCCGCAACCGTGCCGTAGCGGAACACGCCGCTCGAGAGCACCGAGGGGTCGAAGCCGGGGCTCAGCGACGACACGAGCACCAGCGCCGCCGTCGCGCCGAGGGCGAGAGTGGCGGTGCGTCGGCCACCGGCGCGCAACGGCGCGGCGACCCACAGCAGCCAGCAACCCAACGCGAGATCGATCGTCCCGCCGAGGATCAACGTGCCGCGCACGCCGATGGCGGGCAGTAACCAGAGTCCTGCCGCACTCGCGCCGATGATCGACCCGACGGTGTTCCAGGCGTACACCGTCCCGATGGCGCGTTCGCCGCGGGCGCTGCGCAGCAGCGCACGCGTGATGAGCGGCAGCGTCATGCCCGCGCAGATCGTCGCGGGCAGCATGATGGCCATCGCCAACGCGTAGCGCCCCACATGGAATGCCGCGTAGCCCGCTTCGTTGCGCTGCACGGTTTCCATCAGCGTGGCCATCCACCCGAACGCATCGAGATACCAGCCCAGCGAGAGGATCGCCGCCGCGCCCATCGCTACCTGCACGAGTCCGAGCTGGCGCAGCGGATCGCCGCTGCCATCAGCACGGCGGCGAATCACGAAGGCGCCGATCGCCAAGCCGAGGATGAACGCCGAGAGCATCAACTCAAATGCGTGCGTGGCGCTGCCCAGCACGAGCGAGAGCATGCGGATCCAGGCGATCTCGTAGATGAACGAGGCCACCGCCGTGCCGAACGCGACGCTGAGCAGGAGCTGCGCAAACGCCCCGCTGGGCAGCGCGGCGCCTGCGTCCGTAGCGTCGGGTGCCGCAGCGACGCTCGGCGTATCGGCGGCGTCGCGCGCGGCGAGTGGCTGCCGTCCCGAGAGCAGGTACGCCGCAGCGGCGACGAGCAGGTTCACGACGGCCGCCACGATAAGCGTGCCCGGCAGTCCCGCGATCTCGAGCAACCAGAACCCGGCGACGAGCACGCCGATCGCCGCGCCCAACGAGTTCGCGAAGTACAGCAGCCCGATGGTCCGGCCCGCGCGGTCCGCCGCCTGGCGGCGCAGCACGCCCGCCGTCATGAGCGGGAAGGTCGCGCCCAGCAGCAGCGATTGCGGCAGGATCAGCAGGGCGGCAATGGTCCACTTGGCGATCGTGACCGTCGCCGTGCCGCCGAGCGCGGGGAACAGCGTGTCGTAGGCGAACGCGCTGGTCGCCACGAACACGTCATGGAACGCGAGGCCGAGCAGGCCGACCAGCGCCTCGACGATGGCGTACCAGCGCAGCGGATCGCCGATGCGCGTCGCGCGGCGCGCGATCCATGCGGCGCCGCCGGCCATCCCCCCGAGGAAGATGACGAGCACGAGGATCTGCGCGTACGCCCCGTGGCCGACGAGGAGCCCGAGGTAGCGGCTCCACAGGGATTCGTAGACCAGCCCGGCCGCGCCCGAGCAGATGAAGAGCAGCGTGAGAAGCAGCGTCACGCGCGGAATCTAGCGCGAGGGCTACGGGCGCTGACGCGGCGGCCCGCCGTTCTCCTCGACGTAGGCCTTGGTCCAGTACACCACGAGGGCACAGGGCCTGTCAGTCGTGTTGGGCCAGGCGAAGCGCTTGTAGATCTCCGGCACGCGCTCGTAGACGTCGTAGTACTCGATCGCGTAGATCTGCTCGGGGTAGATGATCTCCTCGCGCGCCGTGCGGAAGCGGCCATTGAACGCCTCGGTGAGGCAGCGCCAGCCGGTGGTCGACGCCACCGTCCAGTCGAGGCGCCCGCGCGCGACGTCGCGGAACGGCTCGCGGCGGAGACCGGTCATGCCCTCGAACATGTCCGCCATGTGCTGCGCCCGGATCGCCTCCAGCTCCTCGGGCCCGCGGAACTGCCCGATCCCCGCGCGGCGTCGGCATTCGAAGCCCTCGATCTGCGTGGCCGCGCAGCCGTCCTGCGAGACGATGCGCAGCGTGTCGAGCAGTTGGACGGCGCGCACCATCGCGAAGCGCACCTCGCGGGACGTGCCGTCGTCGTTGATGCGCACCACCTGCTCCTGCGCGCGCCAGCCCGGGAGGCGGGCCATCAGCACCACCTGGCCCCACGGCATGTTCCGCAGCACGAAGCGGCCATCGGCCCCGGTGCGCACCGAACGCTCCTGCTGCAGCGCGAGCACCTCCACGCCGCGGATCGGATTGCCGACCGAGTCCGTGACGATGCCGCGCACGACGGCCGTCTGCGCCGCAAGCGCGTTGGGCAGGAGCGCGCCGGGCAACAGCACCGCGGCGGCCACGGCGAGGGCGCGAAGGAGAGGGCGGAGGGAAGGCATCACGGACGTCATACCCGGAATTTACGCCGATGCGCCGCGAATGTGCCGCGACCGTCCCTCATCTCCGCGTCAGCGTCCCTCGAAGCCCCACGGCGCGGGCGGTGCCGGCACGGGACGCGTGACATCGAACTCCACGCGGAAGCGGCGGTCCGAACCCGCGCGCGTGAGTTGGTAGACGAACTGCGTCGGCGTGATCTCGACGGTCCAGACGTTCGTGCGCGAGGCCGGCAGCAGCGCCGCCGTGAAGCTGTCCGCCGGGAACTCCATGCGCATCGCCGTGCCGCCGGGCCGCGCGTCACCGCCGTACTGCGTGACGCGGTCCTCGCTGCCGTCCCGATGCCGGTGATCGTGCTTGAGCCGCAGGCCCGATGCCGTTCGCGTCAGCACCCAGGTGCGCGAGCGATCGTCGCCCACATGGAACGGCACCCGCAGCGTGTCACCGCAGCCGCGCACGTGCATCACGAGCCGCTGCCGCGCGAATGCCGTGTCCGCCGGTTGCGGGTCGATGATACGGCCCTCGTACGCCTTGCCGCAGTGCGCGCGCAGCGCTGCGAGGAAATCGTCCGGCGCGGATTGCGCGGAGAGGGCCGTCGCCGAGAGGGCGAGCAGGACGAGCGTCTTGAGAGCGTTCATACGGGAAACGTACTCCAACAACATTCACCACGAAGTGGCTGTGTTGGAAGTCAAGCGGTGGTGGGCGTCGGTGACGCCTGCCACCGCGTCTGGTGTTTGACCATCGCGTTGAGGATGACGAGGAGGCGGCGCATGCACGCGGTCAGGGCGAGCTTCTTCGGCTTGCCGGCGGCGACGAGGCGCCGATACATCGCGCGTACGACGGCGTTGCAGCGGATCGCCGCGAGGGTCGCCATGTAGAGCCCCGTGCGGACGTCGGCGCGGCCGCCGCGGATGCGCCGCACGCCGCGCCAGCGGCCCGACTCCTGCGCGTAGGGCGCCAGCCCGACGAGGGCGGCGATCTCCTTCGCGGACAGCGCGCCGAGCTCCGTGAGGCGCGCGATCAGCAGCCGCGCCGTCTGCGGCCCGACGCCCGGCACGCTCGTCAGCAAGTCCTCCTGCGCGCGCCACAGCGGCGAGCCCTGGATCCAGCGGTCCGTCTCCTCCTCGAGGGCCCGCAGCGCCCGCTCCAGCGCGCGGATCGTCTGCCGGACGCTCGGCTGCACGCTGCGGCGCGCCACCGCGAGCCGGTTGTGCTCCATCGTCAGCATCTCGACGAGCTGCCGCCGCCGGTCGACGAGCGCCGCGAGCTCCTGCGTCGCCGCATCGGGCAGCGGCCGCGCGGCCGGCCGCACCGTCGCCGCGAAGCGCGCGAGCAGCGCCGCGTCGAGCCGGTCCGTCTTCGCCAGCTGCCCGACGCTCTCGGCGAAGCGCCGCACCTGCCGCGGATTCACCACGGCGACCGGCACGCCCGCCGCCGCGAGCGCCGCCGTCAGCGGCACGTGGTAGGCGCCCGTCGCCTCCAGCACGACGAGCGTCGGCCCCTGCGCGCCCACGCGCGCCACCGTCGCGGCGATGCCCGCCGCGTCGTTCGCGTGCTGCCACGCCTGGCCCGTCGCGTCCGCGCCGTCCAGCGTCGCCTGGCTCACGTCGATCCCGATGTACGTCATCCGCCCCTCGCCGCGTGAGGACCGCGCGCGCCCGGCCTTGCGCCATGCGGGCTCGCGGCCCCAGCGGCTGTTCGGGCGTCCCGCGATCGGTTCGACGACGCTCCCGCTTCGTGACGGGCTCTGCACGCCCCTGGCACGACAATCGAGCTGTCGCCGCCCCGATGACTTACCACCATTCGTGTGAGACATACAAGGCACGAAGGGAGCCGCGACGGCCCTGGAAGCTCGCGACGTCCACGCAGGGATCCTACGCGGCGTGGCGGAACGGCGAGGGCATTGCGGCTCCCTTCGTGCCTTCTATGTCGATTCGACGGTATGTTCGTGGGACAAGGGTGCGGGGCGAGCCCGGTCGTGCCTCGGTTCGTGAAGACCGCCACGGAGCAGGGGCCGCGCCCACCCATCACGATTGCCGAGAGCCCGGACGGTTGGGTGGTGCCCACGCCCGACGTGGAGCCCGCATGCGGAAGGCCGGTGCCGGCGGCGATCCCCACGCGGAGGTCCGGATGTTTGTCGGCATCGATGTGGCGAAGGCGACCGTCGTGGTCGCGCTCCATCCGAGCGGCGAGACGTGGACGACGGGCACGAGCGCCAAGGAGTTGCGCGCGCTCGCGCGGCGCCTCGCGGCGCTGCGGCCTGCGCACGTCGTGCTCGAGCCCACCGGCGGCTACGAGCTCCCCGTGCTGATGGCCCTCGGCGCGCAGGCCCTGCCGGTGAGCCTCGTCGCGCCGGCGCGCGTGCGCGAGTACGCGCGCTCGCACGGGCAGTTCGCGAAGACCGACGTGCTCGACGCGCGGATGCTCGCGCGCTTCGCGGCCGAGCGGCCCGTGCAGGCCGTCACGCTCCCCGACGCCGCGCACCGCACCCTGATGCAGCTCGTCGCCCGCCGGCGCCAGCTCGACGAGATGCTCGTCGCCGAGCGGCTGCGCCTCGACCAGCAGCGGCTCTTCCCCGACTCGCCCGTCGTCGCCGACATCGAGGAGACGATCGCGTTCCTCGAGGCGAAGGGGCGCGACCTCGACCGGCAGCTCCAGGCCCACATCGCCGCGCACCCGCAGTGGCGCGAGACGGCCGCGCTGCTGCGCAGCGTCCCCGGGATCGGCCCCGTGACGGTCGCGACGCTGCTCGCGTTCCTGCCCGAGCTCGGGACGCTCTCGCGCCGCGAGATCGCCGCCCTGGTCGGCGTCGCGCCGCTCGCGCAGGACAGTGGCGCCTGGCACGGCCGGCGGCACATCCGCGGCGGTCGCGCCGACGTCCGCCGCGTGCTCTACATGGCCGCGCTCACGGCGGCGCACCACAATCCCGCGCTCAAGGCCTTCTACGCGCGGCTGCGCGCGCGCGGCAAGACGGCGAAGCAGGCGCTCACCGCCTGCAGCCGCAAGCTCATCGTCGTCTGCAACACGATCCTCAAAACGAAGCAGCCGTGGCAGGCCCCGAGGCCCGCCACGGCATAACTCCTCACCTTCGAGACACGGTTGCTTCGTGGTGAAGGCCGTCCGCCGTTACTTCTTCAGCTTGTCGAAGAACACCTTGCGCGCCTTTGCCACCTTCGGCGCGACCACCACGGCGCAGTAGGGATTCTGTGGATTCCGCGCGAGATAGTTGTCGTGGTAGGTCTCCGCCGGCCAGAACGTCTCCAGCGGCTGCAGCTCCGTCACGATCGGGTCTTCCCAGTGCGCCTGCGCCGCCGCGAGCTTCTCGCGCGCCACGCGCGCCTGGCTCTCCGAGTGCGTGAAGATCGCCGAGCGATATTGCGGCCCGACGTCGTTGCCCTGGCGATTCAACGTCGTCGGATCGTGGATGGTGAAGAACACATCCAGCAACTCTCCATACCCGATCACCGCCGGATCGAAGGTCACCTGCACCACCTCGGCGTGCCCCGTCTGCTTGCCGCAGACCTGCTCGTAGGTCGGGTTGGGCACATGGCCACCGGCATAGCCGCTCTTCACGCGCTCCACGCCACGCAGTTCGAGGTACACCGCCTCGAGGCACCAGAAACATCCGCCGGCCAGCGTCGCGACTTCGCCGCTCATGCCGACTCCTGCGCGATGCCCGGAAACAGCCCCGCGAACTGTGCGTAGCCCTCCGCCGTCAGGCGCGCCGCCGGGATGAAGCGCAACGACGCCGAGTTGATGCAGTAGCGCAGGCCCGAGGGTCCCGGGCCATCGGGAAACACATGCCCGAGATGCGAGTCCGCGTCGGCGGAGCGCACCTCGACGCGGCGCATGCCGTACGACGAGTCGGTGTGCTCCGTCACGCGCTCGCGCAGCAGCGGCTGCGTGAACGACGGCCACCCCGTGCCGGAGTCGAACTTGTCGGTGGACGAGAACAAGGGCTCACCGGAGACGACATCTACATAGATGCCGGGTTCGTGATGGTCCCAGAACTCGTTGCGGAACGGCGGCTCGGTCGCGCTGCACTGCGTTACCTCGTACTGCAACGGTGTGAGCTTGGAGGCGAGCTGCGGATCGTCAGGCTTCTTCTTCATGGGCGAAAGGCTCGGAGGGAGGCGTACGGCATCAATCCGCGGCGGTGGATGCGGCGTTCCCCGCGACTCGCCGCGCGCTGCGGAAGAGATACCACGCGGCACAGGTTCCGACGAGCGCGATGCCGATCACCGCCGGCACGAAGCCTTGGGCGTCTTCGGGCGAGAGTTGCAGTAGCGATTCCAGCGAGAGAATCAGCGTCGAGGTCGCCGCCGCCCACGCGAGCGCGGCCATCCATGCCCATCGCGTCATCCGCCACGCGCCGATCGCCGTGAGGATGCCCGGGACCCCGGCGACCACGTGCAGTATACCGAGCATCGGTAGCGCGTCGTCCCCACGGAACTCGCCTGGCACCTGAATCAGCTGGTTGAGGCCGCTCACGGTGAAGAGCGTGGCGAGCAGCAAGCGGGGCCAGAAGGGGCGTGGTGGCATCGACGATTCCTCAATACTGAAGTGCGGGCGGGCGACAAGCACACCACGGAAATCCCACAGTTGCTGATTCATTACCGAACAAATACCGTATATCAATGGACGAAATTCTACATCACAGCACGTTGTGCAGGGCTGAAACCCAAACACAACCTCACCCGTTGTAAGCAAGTGGTCGCTTGCTTTAATTGCTGCCTCCAGTTCGTTCCCCAGATCTCCGTATGACAGAACCAACCAAACAGCAGCTCATCGACGCGGCGCTACGCGTCTACGCCGAGGGTGGATTCCGCGGCGCAACCACGCGACGCATCGCCGAAGCAGCCGGTGTCAACGAAGTCACGCTCTTCCGGCTCTTTGGCTCCAAGGCGACACTCATCGAAGAAGCCCTGCGGTCGCGCGCCGCGACGGTCGACCGCCCGACGCCGCCCGCGGTGCCCGTGGATCCGCAGGGCGAACTCACCGAGTGGGCCGCCGCCGACCACGCGTTCATGCTCGAGTCCGCCGGCATGATCCGCTCCTCGCTCGCCGAGATGCATCAGCATCCGGAGTGCGCCGACACCACCGCCGAGCGCCCCGAAGAGTCCCGCGCGGAAGTCCTGCGCTACTTCGAACGGCTGGTCGAGCACCGCTTCATTCCACCCTCTGCCGACCTCAAGGCGGCGGCCACGATGCTGCTCGGCACCATCTTCGCCGACGCCATGGGACGAGACCTCATGCCCTCCATGTTCCCGCCGCGCGACAAGGCGCCGGCGACGTACGTTCGCCTCGTCCTGCGCGCCATCGGTGCGACGGCCGTCGCACTGCTCTTACTCGTGCTGCCCCTCGCGTCATCGACGCTGCAGGCGCAGGGCACTGCGCCCAACGCGGCCCCGGCGGCGCTCTCGCTCGCCGAGGCACTGCAGATGGCGGAGCAGCGTAGCGCCGGCGTGCGTGCCGCTGCGGCCGGTGCCGACCGCGCGCGCGGACAGCTGCGTCAGGCCAACAGCCAACTGCTGCCGCAAATCAACGGCGCCGCCAACTACCAGCGCGCCATCCAGAACCAGTTCCAGGCCATCTCCGAGCAGTTCGCGCCCGACTCCGGCAGCGGCGGCGGTGACGATGGCATCGCGAACTCGCCGCTCGCGCAGATCTTCGCGGCGCCCAACACCTTCATCTTCACGCTCAGCGCGACGCAGAACCTCTGGACCGCAGGCCGCCTGACCGCGCAGCGCGCCGGCGCCGAGGCCGGACTCTCCGCCGCGGACATCGCGCTCTCGTCGGCCAAGGCGCAGGCGCTGCTCGACGTCGCGCAGGCCTACTACGACGCCGTCGCCGCCGAACGCTTTGCCGAGATCGCCGACTCCACGCTCGCCCTCACCGAGCGCACGCTCTCGCAGGTGCGCCTCGCGCGCGAGGTCGGCACGGCGTCGGAGTTCGATCTGCTCCGGGCGCAGGTCACGCGCGACAACCAGCGCCCCGCGGCCATCCAGGCCCGCGGCGCCCGTCAGGCCGCGCAACTGCGCCTCAAGCAGTTGCTGCGCCTGCCGCTCGCGCAGCCGCTGACGCTCACCACCCCCATCCGCGACGAAGGTGCCGCGATGGCCGCGCCGCTCGCCCCCGTCACGCTCGCTGGCGCGCGTAGCCTCGCACCCGACACGTCGGCCACCGCGCGCGCGACCGTGCGCCAGGCCGCCGCGCAGCTCGACGCTGCCGAGAAGGCCCTCACCGCCGCGCGTCTCGCCCGACTGCCCGCGTTGCAGCTGAGCTCCACCTATCAGCGCTTCGCGTATCCGCCCGACGGCACCTTCTTGCCGAGCGACTTCAATCTCTACTTCCCGAACTGGACCGTCACGCTCGGGCTCAGCTTCCCCGTGTTCAACGGCGGGCTGACCTCCGGCCAGAAGATGGTCGCGCAAGCGAACGTCGCCGAAGCCCGCGCGCGGCTCGAGCAGACGCGCGATGGCGCCGAGCTCGATGCCGTGCTCGCCGTCAACGCCTACGAGCAGGCCGCGGCGGCGTACCAAGCCGCCGTCGGCACCGATGCGCAGGCCGCGCGCGCCTACGCCATCGCCGAAGTGCGCTTCAGCGAGGGCATCTCGACGCCTGTCGAACTCACCGAGGCCCGCGTGCAACTCGAGCAGGCCCGCCTGCAGCGCGTCACCACGGCGCGTGACCTCGAGGTCGCGCGCATGCGCCTCGCGCTCCTGAAGGACCTCCCGCTGGCCATCGGAGGCGCCCGCTGATGTCCATTCCCATGATTTCCCACACGCCCGCCCTGCGGGGGATGCTTTCGATGTCTTCGCGTTCGTTCCGCGCCGCCGGCGTTGCCGCACTCGCGCTCCTCGTGTCTCTCTCCGCCTGCGGACGCGGCGACGCCAACGAGGCGCCCGTCTCCGAGGCCGTCACCGTCAACGTCGGGCCGGAAGGCGTCGCCGTTGCCGAACAGACCTCGCTCTCGATCGGGCCGATCCTCTCGGGCTCGCTCGTCGCCGAGCGCACGGCGCAGATCCGCGCCGAGGTGCCGGGCGCGGTGCTGGCCGTGAACGTGGATCCCGGCGCCGTCGTCACCAAAGGCACGTCGCTGGCCAAGATCGATGACCGTGCCATCCAGGACGCCTACCTCGGCGCGCGCAGCGGCTTCACCGCCGCGCAGCAGGCGGCGGACCTCGCGGCGCGCGAACTCACGCGGGCCGAGCGCCTGCACGCGGCCGGCGCGCTCGCCGACCGCGATCTCGAGAACGCCCGCCGTGCCGACCTCGGTGCCCGCTCCATGCTCGACGACGCCCGCGCGCGCCTCTCGCAGGCCGAGAAGTCCCGCGATGCGGCGAACGTGCTCGCGCCGTACGACGGCGTGGTCTCCGAGCGCTTCGTGAATCCGGGTGACATCGTGAACCCCGGCGCGCCGCTGTTTGCGATCGTCGATCCGAGCACGATGCGCCTCGAGGCGGCCGTGCCGGCCAGTGAACTCGCGATGCTGCGCATCGGCGCGCCCGTGCGCTTCAGCGTGACGGGCTACCCGGGCCGCAGCTTCGAGGGCCGCATCTCCAGCGTGAACCCGCAGGCCGATCCGCAGACGCGGCAGGTGCGGCTCTTCGTGCGCATCCCCAACCAAGGCCAGCGACTCGTCGCCGGTCTCTTCGCCGAAGGGCGCGTGGCCAGCGAGACGCGGGAGACGCTCACGGTGCCCGCGGAGGCCGTGGACGAGCGCGGGCTGCAGCCGCAGGTCGTGCGCCTCAAGAGCGGTGTCACGGAGCGCGTGCCCGTGCAGCTCGGCGCGCGCGACGGCAGCACCGGCCGCGTCGAGATCACGACGGGCCTCGCCGCCGGCGACACCGTGCTCGTGGGCGCCGCGCTCGGCATCACCATCGGGTCGCGCGTGAAGGTGAGCGCGCCGTCAGACACTTCGACTCAGCGCTGAGGCGCATAGCAGATGTTCATCTCAGACTTTGCGATCAAGCGGCCGCTGGTCACCGTCGTGTCGATGCTGGCACTGGTGGTGTTCGGGCTGTTCTCGCTCTGGCAGCTGGAGACGGACGAGTTCCCGGACGTCCAGCAGCCGATCATCAACGTCGCGATTCCGTATCCGGGCGCCTCGCCTGACGTCGTCGAGCGCGAAGTGCTCGACCGCGTCGAGGAGGCGGTGAGCGGCATCTCGGGCGTGGACCGCATCAGCGGCGCGGCGCAGGACGGCTTCGCCAACGTCACGGTGTTCTTCGTGTTCGAGAAGGACCTGCAGCAGGCCTCGCAGGACATCCGCGACAAGATCAGCGCCATCCGCTCCGAGCTCCCGGTGGAAATGAAGGAGCCGGTGCTCACGCGCTTCGACCCCGCGGACCAGCCGATCATCGAGATGTCGCTCAACTCGAGCACGCTCGACGCGCCGGCGCTCACGCGCATCGCCGATCCTGGCATCACGCGCATCCTGCGCGGCATCCCGGGCGTCGCGGAAGCGAACGTCATCGGCGGCGTGGAGCGCGAGCTCACCGTCGAGATCCGTCCCGAGGCGATGGAGGCGGCGGGCATCTCCGTGGCCCAGCTCGTCGGCGCGCTGCAGTCGCAGAACCTCGCGGCGCCGGTCGGCCGCATCACCGGCGCGCTCGACGAGCGCTCGATCCGCCTCAAGGGCAAGCTCGAGACGCCGGAAGACTTCCTGCAGTTGGTGGTCGCCGAGAAGGGTGGTCGCGCCATCCGCCTCGGCGAAGTCGCCACCGCGCGCGACGGCACGGCCGAGCCGCGCACGGCGGCGATGTTCAACGGCCGCGATGCCATCGGCATCCAGGTGAAGAAGTCGAAGGGCTATTCGACGACGGCGGTGGCCGAGCGCGTGGTCGCGGCAATCGATGAACTGCGCCCGGGCCTGCCGACGGGCACCACGCTGGACGTGGTGCGCAACTCCGGCGAGCGCGTCGAGGCGTCGGTGGCCAACGTGCAGAGCACGCTGGTCGAAGGCGCGGTGCTGACGGTGCTCGTGGTGTTCCTGTTCCTGAATTCCTGGCGCTCGACGGTGATCACCGGCCTCGCGCTGCCGATCTCCGTGCTCGCCAGCTTCGTGGCCGTGTGGGCCTTCGGCTTCACGCTCAACACGATGTCGCTGCTCGGCCTCTCGCTGGCCATCGGCATCCTGATCGACGACGCCATCGTGGTGCGCGAGAACATCGTGCGACACGTGGAGATGGGGAAAGACCATTTCCGGGCGGCGCACGAGGGCACCGACGAAATCGGCCTCGCCGTCGCCGCGACGACGTTCTCGATCGTCGCGGTGTTCGTGCCGATCGGCTTCATGGCCGGTCTGTCGGGCCAGTGGTTCAAGCCCTTCGCGTTGACCATCGCCTGCGCGGTGCTCGTGTCGCTGTTCGTGTCATTCTCGCTCGACCCGATGCTCTCGGCGTACTGGCCGGACCCGGAGATCGAGAACCACGAGCACCGCAGCTGGATCTCGCGGCAGCTCGTGAAGTTCAACAATTGGTTCGACCGCATGGCCGGCGGGTACACCAAGGTCATCGGCTGGGCGCTGGACCATCGTCTCGCGATGATCCTGCTCGCCGTCGGCTCGCTCGTGGGCGCGCTCGCGCTGCAGGCGACGATCGGCGGGTTCGGCTTCGTGCCGGTGAGCGACAACTCGGAGCTCATCATCCAGGTGGAGACGCCGCCGGGGTCGAACCTCGAGTACACGCGGATGAAGACGGAGGAGGCCGCGCAGGTGGCGCGCAAGCACGGCGAGGTGCGCTACACGTTCGCGACGATCGGCGCGGGCGGCGGCCTGGATCCGTCGGAAGCGCTCGGGGCCGTGGACCTGGGCTCCGTGTATGTACGCATGACACCCAAGGCCACGCGCGAGATCTCGCAGGAGCAGCTCGGCGCGATCCTGCGTGAGGACGTGAAGACGATCGGCGGCGCGACGGTGGCCGTGTTCACCTCGGGCTTCGGTGGTGCGATCAAGCAGGTGCAGCTCGAGCTGCGCGGCTTCGACGGCCGCCAGCTGCAGGCGTTCGCCGACTCGGTGCTCAAGGTGGTGCGCGCCGTGCCGGGCGCGGTGGACGTGTCGCTCTCGACCAAGGGCCAGAAGCCCGAGCTCGAGATCACGCTCGACCGCGCGCTGGCCGGTTCGCTGGGCGTGAGCGTGGGGCAGATCGCCCAGTCGCTGCGTCCGGCCTTCGCGGGCATCGACGCCGGCGACTGGGTCGACCCGGCGGGCGAGAACCGCAAGGTGCGCGTGCGCCTCGCGCCGGAGTCGCGCACCAAGGTGAGCGACATCGAGCGCCTGCCGATCGCCGTGGGTGGCCAGGGCGGTGCGCCGATGCGCATGATGCCGCTGGGGCAGCTGGCGACGGTCACGCAGGGCTTGGGACCGGCGAAGATCTCGCACCTCGACCGCGACAACGTGGTCGTCGTGCAGGGCAACGTCTCCGGCCGTTCGCTCGGCGAAGTCACCAGCGACATCACGCGTGAACTGCAGCGCATGCAGGTGCCGGACGGCATCCGTTGGAGCTTCGGCGGCGAGGCGAAGGACCAGGCGCAGGTCTTCGGCGACATCCTGGCGGCGCTGGGCATCGCGCTGCTGCTGATGTACCTGATCCTCGTGATGCAGTTCGGCTCGTTCCTCGAGCCGATCGCCATCCTCATCTCGCTGCCGCTGTCGCTGATCGGCGTGGTGCTGGCGCTGATCATCACGAACGACACGCTGAACATCATGTCGATGATCGGCGTGATCCTGCTGATGGGCATCGTGGCGAAGAACGCCATCCTGCTCATCGACTTCGCGAAGTGGGGGCAGGAGCAGGGCATGGAGCGCCGCGCGGCGATCATCGAGGCGGGGCGCGTGCGCCTGCGGCCGATCCTGATGACGACCTTCGCACTCATCGCCGGCATGATCCCCGTGGCGCTGGGCCTCGGCGAAGGCGCGGACTTCCGGGCTCCGTTGGGGCGTGCGGTCATCGGTGGAACCATCACGTCCACGGTCCTGACGCTGCTTGTGATCCCGACGATCTACGAGATCATGGACGAGTGGCGCGAGAAGGTGTCGGGGTGGTTCAAGTTCCCGGTGCGGCCGAAGACCGAGGAGTTCATGATTCCGACCAAGACCTCGTAACGGATTTCACCACGAAGGCACGAAGGGCTCTGCAACAGACTTTCGGGCCTGCGACTCCAAGAAGCATTGCTTCCTTGGCGTTGCGGGCCCGAGAGATTTTCGCGACTCCCTTCGTGCCTTCGTGGTGAACGCCGTTGCCGTTACGGCCGCGGACCAAACCGTCGCGGCCGGCGCTGTGCGTCGAGCCACGCGCGCTGGGCATCGGTGAGCACCGCGCGCAGGGCCGCGTGCAGGGCCTGCACGTCAGGACGCAGCGCCTCGGCGATCGGGCGGCCCGTCTCGAGGATCGCGCGGACCTCGGCGCGCGTGGCGCCTTCAAGGCGCGCCAACCGCGCTTCCTGGAAGATCGCCCGCAGCGAATCGAGCTGCGCCTCGTGGTCGGCACGGAAGGCCATGCGCAGGGCGAGCATCTCGGCGCGCTGCGCGTCCGTGAGCGCCAGCGAATCCGGGAAGATCGGGCGGCGCGTGCGACCGTCGAACGGTGCGCCCGGCTGCGGGCCCATGGTGCCGTCCAACGCCTCGCCCTGCTCGCCGAACATCACGAGCGCGAAGTCATCGGTCAGCGTGGTCGCCGTCGGCGCCTCGCCGCAGGCGGCGAGCACGAGCGCGAGAGCCAGGGTGGGGAACAACGCGAATCGACGCAACATCGGAACATCTCCTTCGGGCCGTGGGGACCCGGTGTGAAGCGCGGCAGGGTGGGAGCCTGCGCGGGGTGTGCCAGTTGGATGCCGCAAACCCTCGGTCGTTAATGGGACTGCGGCAGCCGTGATTCAGGTCACCGGGACGTGGCCATGACTTCGTCCAGCATTCCGTCCCACAGCGGCATCGTGACCCTCCAGAAGAAACGCTGCTGCCGACCTGGCTTCTTCGTGCGCGCCTGCAGCCGACCCATCCAATCCATGCCGCGGGTGCGCCGCAGCGGGGGCGGCGTCGCACCGACGTCCGCAAAGTCGCCCGCGAAGTACGCACGCACCCCGGCGCCGCGGTGCCGCACGACGGCCGGCGGCAGCGACGAGAAGCCCATCGCCCGCAGCCGCTGCTTGGCCGCATCGGTGACGTGCAGGTGGAAGTGCGCGAGCACCTCGCCGCTGTCGGTCGGTGATACGCCGGAGACCCAATACCAATACGGCTGGCCGCTGCGGACCCGGCGCGTCAAAGGATCGTCGGGGTCATCGACCTCGAGCGTGATCGGCCAGCGCGACGTGAACTCGCTGGAGTCGATGACGACGATGCGATCCTCGCGGTCGGAGAACATCACCACGCCGGGCCCGCGGAAGTTCCATGGCTTCCAATAGACGCGCTCGTAGCGCTCCTTCATCCACGACGGGATCTCGTCGGGCGACGAGAGGTCGCCGTACCAGCGTCCGAGCCAACGGTCGAAGCGCACGCCGAGCAGGGCGCCGAGCCGATCGCCGGCTGCCGTGCCCGCCGTCGGATCCTCGAGTGTGTTGAACTCCGCCACCACGCTGCCGCCGCGCGCGACGAATCGTTCGAGCGCCGTCACCTCGGCGTCCTTCATCCCGCCGTAGATCAACTGCGAGGGCTCGAGCTCGCCATGAGTGGTCGAGTCGTCATCCGCGAGATAATCACCCGTGTACACGCCGTAGGCATCGGCGATGTACACCAGGCGTGCGCCGGCGAGATGCGTGCTGTCGAGGTCGGTGCCGACCTTGGTGAGCGGCGCGTAGCCCACATAGTCCTCGGCGTAGCGCCAGGCGACGCCACCGCGCGGATCCATCACGCGCCGGTGGTCCAGCCACCAGTGCACGCGCTCATGCTCGCGCCATGCGGCATGCGGCAGGGTCTTGTCGATGACGACGACCCCGACCGACCGCGCCGGCGTCAGGTGCCACCAGACCGTCGGCAACACGAGGAGCGCAACCAGGACCACGAGCAGCGTCACGCGCACGACCGGGAAACGCCGCCCCGTTCGCGATTCCGGCTTGGGAGGAAACAGGGGCGCGGTCATGCCTGCGCCGCCTCACGCAGCAGTCGCCAAGCCTCGGCCACGTGCCGCTCCTCCGTGCGCAGGTTGCCGATGGCGATGCGCAACGTGTAGCGCCCGTCGAGTTTGGTGTGCGAGAGGAACACGCGCCCGCTGGCGTTCACGCGCTCGAGGATGGCCGCGTTGTGGCGCTCGAGCGCCGCCTCGTCAACCACGCCCGTCGGCCGGTGCCGGAAGCACACCACCGACATCGTGACCGGCGCGAGCAACTCCCAGCCGGGCTCGGCGGCGATCCATTCCGCCGCACGCTCGGCCAGCGCACAGTGGAAGCGCAGCCGCGCCTGGATGCCCGCGAGCCCGAAGGCCCGCAGCACGAACCAGAGCTTGAGGGCCCGGAACCGACGGCCGAGTTGGAAGGAGTAGTCGGAGTACGACAGCGCCACGTCCTGCTCGCGCGTGCGCAGGTACTCCGGCGTCAGCGAGAATGCGCGGCGCAGCACGTCCGGATGCCGCGTCCACAGCACGCTGCAGTCCATCGGCGTGAACAGCCACTTGTGCGGGTTCACGACGAGTGAATCCGCCCGCTCCAGCCCGGCGAACATCGCGCGACGCTCCGGCAGCATCGCGAGCACGCCGCCGTACGCCGCGTCCGCGTGCAGCCACAGGCCGTGGCGCTCGCAGAGCGCGGCGATCTCGGCGATCGGATCCACCGCGGTGCTCGAGGTCGTGCCGAGCGTCGCGACCACGGCCATAGGTCGCATGCCGGCCGCGACATCGGCCTCGACCTGCGCGCGCAGCGCATCGACGCGCATGCGCTGCGCGCCGTCGCTTGCGATGCGCACGCAGTTCGCGCGGCCGAGCCCGAGGGTGATCACGGCCTTGTCGACCGATGAGTGCGCTTGGTCCGAGCAGTACACGCGCAGCGCGGGCAGGTCGCTGCGGCCCGCCATGCCGCGCTCGCGGATGTCGAGGGTCGCGTCGCGCTCGCGCGCTGCCGCCAGCGCCTGCAAGGTGCTCGTGCTCGCCGTGTCGGTGAGCATGCCGAACCACTCGCGCGGCAGGCCCATGGCGTCGCGCAGCCATCCGGTGGTGACCTGCTCCATCTCGGCGAGCACGGGCGACGTGCGCCAGAGGATGCCGACCTGGTTGAGGGCGGCGCTCACCAGCTCACCGAGGATGCCGGGGACCGACGCCGTGTTCGCGAAGTAGGCGAAGAAGCCCGGATGGTTCCAGTGCGTAACGCCCGGCATCACGACGCGGTCGAGGTCCGCGAGGATCGCGTCGAGCGATTCCGCCTCGGGCGGCATCGCCGCCGGCAGCGAGGCGGCGACGGCCCCCGGTGCAACCGGAGCGAGGACGGCGTAGCGTTCGGGAGATCCGAGGTACGTCGCGATCCAATGCGCCAGCTGCGTGGCGTGTCGCTCGAACTCCTCGAGCGGCAGGTCGCCGTGCTCGGCGGGACGGGGAGGCGCACTCATGGCAGAAATGTACGAAGACGACGATCGACGGCTCGATGCCGCCGTGTCGCTCGGCATCATCTCGGCTGAGCAGGCGGCAGCGATCCGCGCGCTGGCCCCCGCACGCCGCGCCACGACGTCTCCGCGTCCGGTGGACGCCTCGGTCATCGGCTACATCCTCGGGGCCGTGACCGTGCTCTCGGCGATGGGCTGGTTCCTCGCGGACCGCTGGGACTGGCTGGGGGCGGGTGGCGTGCTGGCGGTGGTCGGGCTGTACATGGCGCTGTTCCTTGGCGTCGCGCAGCGGCTCCGACGCGAGGGCTTCCAGACCGCGGGCGGACTTGCCGTGCTCCTCGCCGTGGCGATGGTCCCGATTGGCGTCGTCGCCCTGAACGAGCTGACGCGATGGATAGCAGCGGACGTCCCGGCGTCGTGCCGCAACTCCCGGTTCGACCTCGTCTTCGACTTCCACCTCGGGCGCTGTCGCGGACTCGAGATCGTCGTCGAACTCGCGACGCTGGCGGCGGCGCTGGTGGCCGTGCGCCGCGTGCGCTTCCCGCTCTTCGCGCTGCTGATCGCCGGCCTCCTGCTGCGGTTTCTCTTCCACGCCGCCGATGCCGCGCTGGCCGGAGAGCTCGGCGCCGTCGGCACGGGCTGGGTGTGGTGGATCGCCGCGAGCCTGGTGACGGCGGGGGCGTATGTCGCCGACCGCGTCCAGCCGCGCGGCGAGGATTACGCCCTGTGGCTGCATGCGCTCGCCGTCTTCGCCGCGGCGACCGCATCGGCGATGCTCCTCGGGGAGTACGAGGTGTTCCGGCACCTGCTCCCGCCGGCGGCGCTGGTCGCGTTCCTGTTCTCGCTGCGCATGCGCCGCATGCCGTGGACCCTGCTCGGCTTGGGCTGGTTCGTGGCCTATCTCGGATGGCTCGCCGCGGATGTGTTCCGCGACACGCCGGTCTTCCCGATCATCCTCGCCGCGCTCGGGCTCGCGGTGATCATTGGCACGGTGTGGATCCAGCGGAACGCGGCGATGCTGGTCGCGCGGTTTGGCGTCATCTCTCCCGACGGGCGGCCGACCTTCCCGGGTGGCGCCGGATTGCTGCTGCTCCCGGTACTCGTTGGCGCGCTGCAGCTGCCGGCGGCCGCGGCCTTGGATGCCGCGAACCGGCGCGGGATGCTCGCTCGGGTGGAGACCCAGCGGCGGCAGGCCGCTGCGGCGGACTCGACCCGGGAAACCCCTCCCCCGCGCAGGCCGTAGGTCCCGACATCGTCGCCACCGCGCCAGTCGGGGGCGTCAAGGCATTCCAGACGGGGTATCAGACTGATGGTCGCGCTCGGCTTACTGCTCGCCTTCCAGGTCACGGTGCAAGTGAACCGAGACTCCAGCACTGCCAGCGGCAGCATTTCGGTGCGTCCGCCATCGCGAGAGCGCATCGCCGTCACCGACGAGCACCGCCGCACGGCATTCAAGGACAACGCGGCGCGCGAGCTGCTGCTGCGCGCGCGCGCAGCCCGGCTGCAGCAGGACTCCTCGCTGTACAGCTATGAGGTCAAGAGCTACCAGCGCATCTCGGCCGGCATGTCGTTGCGCGAGACGGCGCGCGAGCGCTTGGTCTGGCGAGGCGAGAATGCGTCGCGGGTGCGCTGGCAGCGTGGACGCGGGGCGCGGGTCGAGGTGCTCGGTGCCCGCATGGTCGCGCCGATCACGCAGGGCATCAAGGAAGCCGAGGCGGAGCTCGAGAGCGAGATGGCCTCCGAGCTCGACGACATGCTCGCGGTGCCGTACTACCCGGGCAAGGACCAGCTCTGGCTGTTCGAGATGGTCGGCTCGTCGGACAACGACGGGTCGCCGATGCTGATCCACCCGGTGGCCGAGGGGTCGGAAGCATACTTCACCTTCGCCAGCGGCGACTCGGTGGACATCGTGCTGCCCGACGGGAAGCGCCTCAAGTTGCGCGAACTCATCGCGACGCCGCGGCGGGCCGTGTGGAATCTCGTCGTGGGGTCGTTCTGGTTCGAGACGGAGAGCGCGCAGCTCGCGCGCGCCGTGATGCGCTTCTCGGCACCGATGGACATCTGGGAGACCGTCGAGGCCGAGGATCCCGACGCCCGGAAGGACATGCCGGCCCCCGTGCGGGGCATGCTGACGCCGATGCGCGCGGAGATCACGGCCGTGACCATCGAGTACGGCCTCTTCGAGCAACGGTACTGGCTGCCGCGCACGCAGGGCGCGGAGGGCTATGCGCGGGTGAGCTTCATGCGCGTGCCGTTCCGGATCGAGCAGCGGTATCGCTATGAAAGCGTGAACGGCTTCGATGACCTGCCGGAGGTGCCGAGGGTCAACCGCGTCGACAACGATTCGTTGACGCAGTCCTTCCGCGACCGCGGGCTGGATTCCGCCGCCGTGCGCGATTCCGTGCGGGCGTTCTACGCCGCGCGCGAGGAGCTGTTCAAGGTGGAACGGGCTGCAGGCTGCGCGCGCACGGGCACGTACCGCGTGTACGAGACGCGCGGCAACGGTGCGCTCTCGATGGCCGTCGACGTGCCCTGCGACATGAAGCAACTCACCGAGTCCGCCGAGCTGCCGCCGTCCATCTACGACCCTGGCGAAGAACTCTTCGGCGCCGCGCAGCGCGACGAGCTCATGCGGATGCTCGACTTCGGCCTGCAGCCGGCGTGGGCGCCGCGCAAGCCGACGCTCGAGTACGGCCTGGCCTACACGCGCTACAACCGCATCGAGGGCTTCGGCACAGGCGCCCGGATGAGCACGACGCTCGGCAAGGGCTACAGCGTGGCGCTCGATGGCCGCGCCTCGGGTGGCGACCTGCAACTCAACGGTGGCCTGTCCGTCGCCCGCAGCAACGGCCGCACGCAGTACCACGCGGGCGTGTTCCGTCGCTTGAACGTGAGTTCGGATTTCGGCGATCCGCTGTCGTTCGGTGCCTCGCTCCCGAACCTCTTCTACGCGCGCGACGAGGGCTTCTACCATCGCAGTTGGGGTGCGGAGCTCACGCGCGAGCGCGTGCCGCGCGGCGGGCTGGAGTGGCGCGTCTTCGCCGAGCAGCAGTGGAACGCGCGTGTCGATAGCCGCTGGTCGCTGTTCGGTGGTGCCAACGACGATCGCTTTCTCGGCAATGTCGTCGCGGACACCGGTTGGTTCTATGGTGCGGGCCTGCGCTGGCGCGGCAGCCGCGGCCTGGATCCGCGCGGGTGGCGCATGAGCGCCGACCTGCGGCTCGAGGGAGCGACCGGCCAGATGGACTACGGCCGCGCCTTCCTCGAGACCATCGTGAGCCGTGGCCTCGGCCCCGTGACCGCGTCGGTCACCGCGGCGGCCGGCACCAGCGAAGGCGAACTGCCGGCGCAGCGCCAGTTCTTTCTCGGTGGCCTGTGGAGCGTGCGCGGCCAGACGGCGGGCACGGGGGTCGGTGAGGCATTCTGGCTGAGCCGCGTCGAGTTGGGCACGGGCAGCGTGGCCGCGCGGCCAGTGCTGTTCGGCGACTTGGGTTGGGCGGGGCCTCGCGACGGCTGGAATGCGATGGGGCGCCCGATGAGCGGTGTCGGCGTCGGGGCGAGCTTCTTCGACGGGATGGCGCGCATCGACCTCTCGCGCGGCATGCATCCCCGCTGGCAGACGCGACTCGACCTGTACCTCGAGGCCAGGTTCTAGACGCGCGCAGGGTGTGGGGTTGTGACGTATGCCCTTGCGAGACTGTCGGGATAGTGGCCTTTTCAAGGGCTACGGTCCATCGCCGGGCTAAGTCGGTCCCACCCTCCCCCTCGTGACAGTCCCGCTGACCCCCCCCTCACGCAGCAGCGACGAGCACTACGCCGAGATCCTGCGCTGGCAAGCGCGGTACCGGATGCTGTTCGCGTCACTGATCGGCTTCGGGACCATCACCCTCAAGTGGTTCGGCGTGGTCTCCGCCGAATCCGTGCTGATGGCACGTTACGGCCTCCGCGGCGTGCTGCTGGCGATGCTCGGGCTCGTCGTCGCGTACGTCGTAGGGCACCGCGTGCTCGTGGCCGTGCTCATGCGGCGTGGTCACGCGCCGATGGGCGTCGTCGTCGGCGCCATCGCGTCCGATACGGTGATCCTCTTCGGCAGCGCGCTGCTCATCACGCCGCCCGAGCATTTCGATCGCGCCTTGCTGCTCTCGATCTTCACGGTGCAGTTCACGCAGATCTTCTTCGGGTGGACGGCGACCATCGCCAACCTCATCCTCATCGGCGCCGGCTACACCACGCTGGTCGCGGTGGCGGCCGACGCCAGCATGATCGCGACGCCGGCGGAAGAGCTGTGGACGCTGGCGCTGTATGGCATCGGCGTGCTGCTCTACGTGGCGCTGCAGGGCCATGTCGCCGCGCGGATGCGGCGCCTCGTGGAGATCTTCCAGCGCGCCCAGGATGGGGACTTCTCGGCGCGCTACGAGGAAGAGCCGGACCAGATGCCGGACCCGGTGAGCGTCATTGGCCGTGCGTACAACCAGATGCGCGAGCGGTTGCAGGCGATCGTCCTCACCGATCCGCTCTCGGGTTGCTACAACCGGCGCGGTCTCAACCAGCTCGCCGAGCGCGAGGTCTCACGCGCCATCCGGCAGAAGAAGGAACTCGCGGTGCTGGCCATCGACCTCGACCACTTCAAGCGCATCAACGACGACTACGGCCACCTCACGGGGGACGAGGTGATCCGTGAGGTCGGCGCGCTGCTCCGCACGACCGCCCGCGAGGCGGACATCGTGGCCCGCTTCGGCGGCGAGGAGTTCACGATCTTGGCTCCCGATTCGAACGAGGAGGGCGCGCTCATCCTCGCGGACCGCGTGATGCAGGCCTTCCGCAACTACCGGTTCCGCTCGCTACCGCCGGACATCCGCATCACGGCGAGCATCGGCTTGGCCGCCGATTGGGCGCGCGACGACGACGTCTCGAAGACGCTGCTCGCCCGAGCTGACGAGGCCTTGTACGTCGCGAAGCGCAACGGGCGCGATCAAGCGGTCGTGTGGCATGCCGGCATGCGCGCCTTCGACGGCACGCCCCCCAAGGTGCGGAGCTCCGTCGTGGGGATGCTGCGGATCAACGACTAGCGCGCGCCGCCGCGCGCGCTCGCCGATCAGCGCGCCGGTAGCCGCAGTCGGCCCTCGCCGGTCAGCACGGCACGCCCCGCCACCTTCACCGCCGTCACGGCGCCGCCGACCTTCGTCGCGCGCACCTCGAGCAGGCTGGGACGTCCCATCTCGATGCCCTGCCGCACCGTCCAGGCGAACTCCCCGTCCGGCTTCGATTCCTTCGTGGCCAGCCAGCCGCCGAAGGCCGCGATCGCCGACCCCGTGGCGGGATCCTCCGGCACGTTGATGCCCGGCGCGAACATCCGCGCGTGCCAGGCCTGCTCCCCGTGCTCGGCGTCCCGCGCCGCGACGAGGATCTCCGGGGCCCATGAACGCTTCAGCGTCTGTTCCCACAGGTCCACGCGCACGCGCGCGCGGCGCACGGCGTCCACGCTCTTGAGCGGCACCATCAGGAACGGATAGCCGCAGCTCACCGCGGCCGGCGAGAGCGAGCCGCCGACCAGATCCTTGGCGTCGAGCGAGAGGATCTCGGCCAAGGTGTTCAGCGTCGGCACCGAGGGCCCGATCTCGGGCATCTTCGCCGCCGAAAGCTCGGCCCACGCGAGCCCGTCGCCTTCGACGCGCACATCGACCGGGACCGTGCCGATCTTGAGGTCGAGGGTCAGGGTGCCCTGCGTCGCGCCGCCGAGGGCGCCCTCGACCAGCGCCAGCGCGGCCGCCGTGCCGATCGTCGGATGGCCGGCGAAGGGCATTTCCTTCTCCGGCGTGAAGATGCGCACCGTCCGCGTATGCGCGGCGTCCTTCGCGGGATACACGAAGGTCACCTCCGAGAAGTTGAACTCCCGCGTGATGGGGAGCAGCAACTCCTCGGGAATGCCGCTCGCGTCGGGGAAGACCGCGAGCTGGTTGCCGCCGAAGGGCGTGGCGGTGAAGACGTCGAGCGTGAGGTAGCGCAGAAGCGTGGACGGTGAAGGGTGAGCGGACGACGCGGGGCCTAGCCCATGTGCGGATACTTGTAATCCCGCGGCGGCACGAAGGTCTCCTTCACGGTCCGCGCGCTGACCCAGCGCAGCAGGTTGAGCTTCGAGCCCGCCTTGTCGTTGGTGCCCGAGGCGCGCGCGCCGCCGAACGGCTGCTGGCCGACGACGGCACCCGTGCACTTGTCGTTGATGTAGAAGTTGCCGGCGGCGTGGCGCAGCGCCGCATGCGCCTGCTTGAGCGCGCTGCGGTCCTGCGCGAACACCGCGCCCGTGAGCGCGTACGGCGAGGTCTCGTCGACGAGCTTCAGCGTCTCTTCCCACTTGGCGTCGTCGTACACGTAGGCCGTGACGATGGGGCCGAAGATCTCCTCGCACATGAGGCGGTACTTCGGATCCGTGGTCTCGACGAGCGTGGGCTTCACGAACCAGCCGGTCGAGCCGTCGGCCGTCCCGCCGGCGATCACCTTCGCGTTCTGCTTGGCGTCGGCGAGGTACCCGCTGATGCGATCGAAGGCGCGCTGGTCGATGACGGCGCCCATGAAATTCGAGAAGTCGTTCGTGTCGCCGACCTTGATCTCGTCGATCATGGCGGTGATGCGCGCCTTCACCTCGGGCCAGATGCTCTTGGGCACGTAGATGCGCGAGCAGGCCGAGCACTTCTGGCCCTGGTACTCGAAGGCGCCGCGCACGACGCCCACCGCGAAGGCCTGCACGTCGGCGCTGGCGTGCGCGATCATGAAGTCCTTGCCGCCCGTCTCGCCGACGATGCGCGGATACGAGCGGTAGCTGCTCATGTTCGTACCGATCGTGTTCCACATCGAGTTGAACACGCCGGTGGAGCCGGTGAAGTGCACGCCGGCGAGGTCGCGGTGCTTCAGCGCGATGTCGCTGATCATTACCGGGTCGCCGGGCAGGAAGTTGATGACGCCCTTCGGAAGCCCGGCCTCGTGCAGGAGCTGCAGCGTGTACCAGGCGGAGAGCATGGCGCTGGCGGCCGGCTTCCAGAGCACGGTGTTGCCCATCAGCGCCGGCGCGCCGGCGAGGTTGCCGCCGATGGCCGTGAAGTTGAACGGCGTCACCGCGTAGACGAAGCCTTCGAGCGCGCGGTATTCGCTCTGGTTCCACATGCCGGGGCCGGAGATCGGCTGCTCGCTGTAGAGCTCGCGTGCGAACTGCACGTTGAAGCGGAAAAAGTCCGTCATCTCGCAGGCGGCGTCGATCTCCGACTGGAAGACGTTCTTCGACTGGCCGAGCATGGTGGCGGCGTTGATCGTGTCGCGCCAGGGGCCGGCGAGCAGGTCGGCGGCCTTGAGGAACACGGCGGCGCGCTCCTCCCAGGTCCACTCGCTCCATTCCTTGTACGCCTTCTTGCCGCTCTCGATGGCATCGTGCACGTCCTGCGCCGTGGCGTGGTGCCAGGTGGCCGTGACGTGCTGGTGCTTGTGCGGCGAGACGGCGTTGACGGCCTTGCCGCTGCGGCGCTCCTCGCCGTGCACGACGACGGCGATGTCGGGGCGCTCGCCTTCCATGGCCTTGATGCGGGCTTGGAGGGAAGCGCGCTCGGGGGAACCCGGGGCATAGCTGCGGATCGGTTCGTTCACGATCGGCGGCAGCTGACGGACGCCGTTGGGCGAAAAGGTCGACATGGTCTGGGTCCGAAGAGGGAGAAGACGTGGAAATCTAATGGCCCGCCGGGCGATACTTCAGCATGTCCATACGCGTTTCGCGCCATGCGGTGTACCTGCTTGCGCTGCTGGGCCTCTCGGCCTGTCTCCCGCAGCCGGTCGAGTGGGCCGAGGAGACGCGACGACGCGACGGTATCGTCGCCGAGAGCAGCGTGCTGGTGCTCGACGCCGACGCGGCGGATGGGGTCCAGCTGGTACCGCAGTGGACGCCGCCGGCATGGCCGGAGGAGCCCTCGGCCTGCACCGCGACGCGCCGCGCCACGCGCGCGCTCGGCGAGGAAGCCTACGCGAGCTGGTTCACCGTGCGCGCCGATTCGAGCGTCCTGCTGCGTGTTGCACGCTCTGACGACGGCGGGCACACCTGGCAACCCGCCGTGACGGCGGACTCGTTGGACGTCGGGCGCGCGGGCTGTGCGCGGCCGGTGCCGTACATCGCCGCGGATTCGCTCAACGGCTATGTGCACCTCGTCTACTTCCTCGATGCGCGGGAAGGGGCCGGGGTGTTCTTCACGCACACGATGGAGCGCGGTGCCTTGTTCCACGAGCCCGTCCCCATCGTGTACGGTGACCGGCCGTCGCAGGCCGCGGTCGCGTCGCGCGGCGACACGGTGATTGTCGCGTATGAGGATCCCAACTCCCGCCTGCCACGCCTCGGTCTCGCGCTCTCGCGGGTGCAAGGCCACATTTTCGAGCATCGCATTCCGGCGTCCGACGAGACGGGCGAGGCGCGCACGCCGCGCGTCGCCCTGCGTGGGACGCAGCTGGTGGTGGCATGGACGGCGACCTCGCGCGGGGGGACCTCGCCGCGCACGGCCATTCGCGCCGGAACCCTGACCTGGTGAGCACGGCTTTGCGCATCCTCCTCGCCGACGACGACTTGCTCATGCGCGAGCTGCTGCAGACGGTGTTCGCCGCCTATGGGCATGAGGTCGAGGTCTTCGATGACGGCGCCGAGGCGTGGGCGGCGTTCAACGAGGCGCCCGCCCCGATGGTCGTGCTCGACTGGGAGATGCCGCGCATGGACGGCCTCGAGGTCTGCCGGCGCATCCGGGACCACGACGCAGGCGAGGACACCTACCTGCTCGTCATCACGGCGCGCTCGAAGGCGGCGGACCTGGAAGACGTGCTGAAGGCCGGCGCCGACGACTACCTCTCGAAGCCCGTGACGCCCAGCGACATCGCGGCGCGCCTGCGCATCGCCGAGAAGCGCATCGAGGTCGCGACGGCGCGGCGACGGGCCGAGGAAGAGCTGCGCAAGGCGCGGTATCTCGCCGGCGTCGGCGAGATCTCGCTCGCGCTGCAGCACGAGATCAACAATCCGCTCGCCGCGCTGCTCACGACCGCCGAGATCGTGAAGCAGGGCATGGTCCCGGCCGAGGAAATTCCCGCCGCCCTCGCGACGATCGAGACGCAGGCGAAGCGCATCGTCGAGGTGCTGAAGCGCCTGCGCGAGGTCCAGACGGACAAGTCGGTGGAGTACGCGCACGGGCAGCGCATGGTGGATCTCTCGGGGCGCAAGCCGTGAACCGGCCGCTGATCGGCGTGCATCCTGCCGACGAGGGCGGGATGCCGATGGCGATCCGTCGGGCGGCCGCGGCGGGTGCGGAGGCGGTGCAGGTCTTCACCGCGCCGCCGACGTACTACAACGAGAAGGTGACGCTGAAGCCGCCGAAGGTCGCGGCGGCGCACGCGGCGCTCGCCGACGTCGGGCTGACGCCGCGGGCCATCTTCGTGCACGCCGCGTACGTGCTCAACACCGCGTCCGCCGAAGAGGAGAAGGCGCGCCGTGCGGCGAGCGGCCTCGCCAAGGAGTACGAGCGCACGACCGCCCTCGGCGCCTTCGGCTGCTGCTTTCACCCCGGCTCGGCGGGCGAGAGCGCGCCGGAGGATGCGGCGGTGCGCGTCGGCCGCGCGATCGCACAGGCGCTGGAGGCGGTGCCCGAGACGGCCGCGGGCACGCGCGTGCTGATCGAGAACACGGCGGGGGCGGGCAAGACGATGGGCCGCACGCCCGAGGAGATCGCGATCATGCTCGCGCAGGTGCCGGCGGCGCTGCGGCATCGCACGGGCTACGGCCTCGATACCTGCCACCTCTTCGCCGCGGGACATCCCATTCACGAGAGCGCCGTGCGACTCCGCGAGGTGCTCGACGCCTTCGAGCGGACGATCGGCGAACCACCCGCGTTCTTCCACCTGAACGACAGTCAGCACGCCTTCGGCTCGAACAAGGATCGGCACGCGCTGCTCGGCGAGGGCATGCTCGGCGCCGAGCCGTTCCGCTGGCTGCTGGAGGACGCGCGTACGAGGGGAATTCCCTGCATTCTCGAGACGCCGAGCGAGCGCACGGAGGTGGCCGAGGACGATGCGAGTGCCGACCCGGCGGACGCCCGGATGGTGGCGCTCCTGAGGGGTTTCCTGGGCGCCTGAGGGCCGCCCCAGAGGGAAAAGCGGCAGTTCTCGCTCTTGCGCGGTACGCGGCGCCCCTTACTTTCGAGAGCAGAACGCGCAGCGCTCGACCGGGCGAAGCAGCGCGTTCGACAAACTTCCTTTCGAGGAGAAGTTCGAATGGCTGCCAAGAAGAAGGCTGCGAAGAAGCCGGCGAAGAAGGCCGCGAAGAAGCCGGCGAAGAAGGCCGCGAAGAAGGCCACGAAGCGCAAGCCGAATGCCGCGTTCATGAAGCCGGTGACGCCGAACGAGAAGCTCGCCGCCGTCGTCGGCGCTGCGCCGCTGCCGCGCACCGAGCTCACCAAGAAGCTCTGGGCCTACATCAAGAAGAACGGCCTGCAGGACAAGAAGAACCGCCGCATGATCAACGCCGACGACAAGCTCAAGGTCGTCTTCGGCGGCAAGGGCCAGGTCTCGATGTTCGACATGACCAAGCTCGTCTCCAAGAACCTCAAGTAAGCTCGGGGTCCTTGGTAGACCTGAGGGGCGCGCCGCGAGGCGCGCCCCTCTCGTTTTCGGGCCCGTCTCCGGCGAGATTCCCCGTATGGCAAGCAAGAAGCGCGGCTCGAAGGCCGCCCCGAAGAACGTGGTCGCCGCGGCCCGCGAGGGCGGCGGCTCGAAGTTCGACGCCAAGAAGTTCTGGGAGGGCTTCAAGTCGATCGCCGCGACGCTGGCGATCTTCCTGCTCCTGCGGACCTTCCTCATCGAGGCGTATCGGATTCCCTCGGGCTCGATGATCCCGTCGATGCTGATCGGCGATTGGCTGTTCGTGAACAAGCTGCGCTACGGCCCGCACGTGCCGTTCACGGACATCAACTTGCCGGGCTACGCCGACCCGCAGCGCGGCGAGATCGTGGTGTTCATCTCGCCGCTGCAGATCGACCAGCCGGAGGACCCGACGCCGATCCTCGTGAAGCGGCTCATCGGCATGCCGGGCGACACGATCTACTCGCGCGACGGCGTGGTGCACGTGAACGGCGCGCCGCAGCGCCTCGGCTTCCAGACGGCCGACCGCTCCGGCGCGCCGGGCGACGAGTGGCATCCGCTCTTCGACTGGCAGAAGCGCATCGCGCTGGATTCGTCGCGCTTCGGGCCGGCACCGGCGCGGCCCACGCTCGACGACTGGGGCCCGCTGGTCATCCCCGAGGGCTACTTCTGGATGATGGGCGACAACCGCTATCAGTCGAAGGATTCGCGCTACTGGGGCATCGTGCCGCGCAAGAACGTGCGCGGCAAGCCGCTGTTCGTGTACTACTCGTGGAACGCCGACGACTCCGACCGGCCGTTGCCGTTCCTGACGGACATCCGCTGGTCGCGCATCGGGCACGTGTTCAGATGAGAGACCTCCGGATCGCGGCATTGGCCAGTGGCGTCGCCGTCGCCGCCGCGGGACTCGCCGTCGCGCTGTTTCTCCGCGAAGGCGCGGCGCGCGACGGGACGCTGCCGCAGGGCGCTGACGTCGAGTACCTCACGCCCTTCGGCAAGCCGACGCGGCCGTTCTCGCCGGCCGTGCGCGTCGGCGACCTGCTGTTCCTCTCCGGGCAGATCGGCACCGACGCGTCCGCCAATGGCGGGCTCATCGCGGGCGGCATCGAAGCCGAGACGCGGCAGACGCTGGAGAACATCAAGCGTACGGTCGAGGCCGTGGGCTCGTCGATGGACAAGGTCGTGAAGTGCACGGTGATGATGGCCGACATGGCCGAGTGGGACCGCATGAACGTCGTGTACCGCGAGTTCTTCCCCGAGGGGCGGTTGCCGGCGCGCTCGGCGTTCGGGGCCTCGGGCCTCGCGCTCGGCGCGCGCGTGGAGATCGAGTGCATCGCCACCCGCTGAACTAGAGCACGCCGATGCCGCTGCTGCGCCCGACCGCCGTCCTGAGCCTCGAGGACATCGAAGCCCTGGAGAAGCCGGGGCTCTGGCGACGGCTGGGCCTCTCGCTGGTGGCCATGGCGATCCTTACGGGCGCCAGCCTGCGCATGTACCGCGCGCTGGTGTTGACGTTCGGCTGGAGCGACTCCTGGCTGTGGATCGGCGGCACGTTCATCGGCGGCGCGATGATCCTGTTCCTCATGGCGACGCTGCATCTGGGGAACTATCCCGTGAAGGCGTGGTGGTGGCGGACGCCGGTCTTCGCGCTGGTCGAGGCGGGGACGGAGATCCTGGTGTCGCTGGTGCTGACCTATCTGGGGCTCGAGGTGGTGGGTTCGATGCAGGCGACGCTCGAGGACTGGCAGGTGACGTCGTTGCGGACGTTGTTCTTCCGGTTCGCGGGTATCTCGCTGTTCGCGCTGGTGCTCGCGTTGGTGTCCACGGTGGTTCGATGGCTTCTGCTCAAGAAGCGTGAGGTGACGCATACATGAACGGCTTTGCCACAGAGGCACAGAGGCACGGAGGATTGCGTGGCGTCATCGGCGGCTTCGCGCTGTGCGCCGTGTCGTTGCTGACGCTTGCACCTCAAGTCGCGGCGCAGCAGCGGCCCTTCGGGACGCTGCGCGAGAAGGCGGTGCTGCAGCAGGCTTGGTTGGAGAGTCGCCTCAAGACGGTGCTGCCGGCGGTGATGCGCCGGCACGGCGTGGATGCGTGGGTGATCCCCATGCGGGAGTACAACCACGATCCGATGTTCTCGTCGTTGGTGGCGCCGGAGACCTTTGCGGCGCGGCGGCGGACGATCTACGTGTTCTTCGACAAGTGCGCCGCGGGCGGTCGCGTGGATCCGGGCGACGGCAGCTGCGTGGAGCGCATCGCGCTCGGCGGCACCTCCCAGGGCGGCCTCTACGATGCGCGCCGGGCGATGGCCGCCGTGGACGCCGGCGCCGAGGCGCGGCAGGCGGAGTTGGTGGGCGCCGAGCAGTGGAACGCGCTCAAGAGCGTGCTCGAAGAGCGCAATCCACGGAAGGTCGCGATCAATGTGTCGCGCAACTTCGCGTTCTCCGATGGCCTCACGGCCGGTGAACGCGATGGCATGAGCGAGGCGCTGGGGCCGACGTGGACCTCGCGCTTCACGAGCAACGACGCGCTGGCGCTGGACTTCATCGCCACGCGGTTGCCCGAGGAGGCGGAGTTCTACGCCAAGCTGCAGGAGCTGGTGTGGACGCTCACGCAGCGGATGTTCTCGAACGAGGCCATCACGCCGGGCGTCACGAAGACCGGCGACCTCGTGTGGTGGTGGCGGCAGCAGGTGAACGACCTCGGGCTCGGGACCTGGTTCCAGCCCAGCATCAGCGTGCAGCGGCGCGGCGTGAGTGCGGCGCAGCTGGGCGCCGACCCGGTCATCCAGCGCGGCGACGTGCTGCATTGCGATGTCGGCATCACGGCACTGGGCCTCAACACCGACACGCAGCACAACGCCTACGTGCTGCTCGAGGGCGAGACGGCGCCGCCGGCGGGGCTGCAGCGGGCGCTGCGGAACGCCAACCGGCTGCAGGACATCACGATGGAAGAGCTGCGCCCCGGGCGCAGCGGCAACGCGATCCTCGCGGCGTCGCTCTCGCGCATGCGCGCCGAGGGCCTGAATGGCACGCTCTATTCGCACCCGATCGGCATGCACGGGCACGGGGCGGGCGCGCTGATCGGCCGCTGGGACGCGCAGGAGGGCACCGGGCCGCAGGGCGAGCCGCTGGTGATCCCGAACATGTGGTACTCGATCGAACTGCAGGTCACGACGCCGGTGCCCGAGTGGGGCAACCAGCCCGTCCGCATGGCGCAGGAGGAAGACGCGATCATCGGCCCCGACGGCCGGACGCGCTGGGCCCTGCGTCGGCAGTCGAACCTTTTCCTCGTCCGGTGAGTTTGTGCCTCGTATGCGCAAAGGCAAGAAGGAGCTGATCGTCGTCGGCGACCGCGTCCTCATCAAGATCGAAGAGGGCGAGGAGCGCTCGAAGGTAGGGCTGTACCTTCCGGCCACGGCCGTGGACAGCCAGGCGGTGCAGGGCGGGCGGATCGTCGCCACGGGTCCGGGCACGCCGCTCCCGGAGGTGACCGACCACCTCGACGAGCCCTGGCGCATCACCGGCCAGAAGGAAACGCGGCACATCCCGATGCAGGCGCAGGTCGGGGACTATGCCCTGTTCTTTCGCAAGGCGGCCGTAGAAATCACGTTCGAGAACGAGCGCTATCTCGTGGTGCCTCAGGCGGCGTTGCTGGCCCTGAGCCGCGAATAGGCCTCACCAGACCCATACGGAGAGACGCACATGATGTACGACGAACGGTTCATCGGTCCCATGCGCGCGGAGATCGCACAGCTCGGCGTGGCGGAGCTGAAGTCCGCCCAGGCGGTCGACGACGCCCTCAAGGGCACCAAGGGCACGCAGTTGATGGTCGTGAACTCGATGTGCGGCTGTGCGGCGCGCAACATGCGTCCCGCCGTGGCCATGGCCCTCAAGCACAGCGTGACGCCGAACCACAAGTTCACCGTGTTCGCCGGCAACGACGTGGACGCCACCCGTCAGGCCCGCGCGTACTTCACGGGCTACGCGCCGAGCTCGCCGTCCATTGCATTGCTCAAGGACGGCAAGCTAGTGCACATGATCGAGCGCTGGCAGATCGAAGGGCGCGCGGCGGAAGAGATCGCGCAGGACCTGACGGCGGCGTTCGACAAGCACTGCGCGCCGGCGGCGGTGTAAGCCTCACGGCCTTTCACCACGAAGGCACGAAGGGAGCCGCAGTAGACTCTCGGGCCCGCAACGCCAAAGAAGCAATGCTTCTTGGGGTCGCGGGCCCGAACGATTGTCGCGAGGCCCTTCGTGCCTTCGTGGTGAAGGCCGTCGCAGTTACGCCTGCTTGATCCAGCGCATGAGCTCCTTGATGCTCGGACGCTTGCCGTACATGAGCAGGCCCACGCGGTAGATCCGGGCCGAGAGCCAGGTCACGAAGGCGCAGGCCAGCGCGAGGACCGCAAGCGAGCCGACGATCTCCCAGGCCGGAACCGGCGAAGCGGTCATGCGCATGGGCATGATGATCGGCGACGAGAACGGCAGCCAGCTCATCGTGTGCGCCAGCTGGCCGTCGGGACTGGTCGCCACCGGCTGGACGAAGATGATGCTGAACACCAGCAGCATCATCACCGGCTGCGCCGCCTGCTGCGCCTCTTCCAGCGAGCCGACCATCGCGCCGACGGCGGCGAAGAGCGTCGCGTAGAACGCGTAGCCGAGCACGAAGAACAGCAGCAGCGCGGCCAGCACCAGCGGGTCGATCGTCGGGAACACCAGGCTGGGCAAGGCCGGGAGTCCCATGGCCTCGAAGATGCGCGCGCGCTGGGTCCAGAACAGGATGCCGCTGGTGGTCCACACGAGCATCTGCGTGAGACCCACGGCGCCGACGCCGATGATCTTGCCGGCGAGCAGCTTGTCGGGGCTCACGCTGGAGACCACCACCTCGGCCACGCGCGTGGTCTTCTCCTCCAGCACGCCGCGCAGGACGTTCTGGCCATAGAGCAGGATGCTCATGTAGAGCAGGAAGGTCACGCCGAAGCCGAAGATCGTCGCCGCGAGGCCTGAGCCCTCGAGTCCCTTGTCCGTGACCTTCTGCGTCGCGATGCTCACCCGCACGCGGGCCAGCGCGCTGGCAGACTGCGCATCGAGGCCAGCCCCCTCAAGCCGCGTCGCGAGGATGGCCGTGCGGGCGGCGCCTTCGATCGCATCGATCTGGCCCACCGACCCGGCGTCACGCCCGAAGTAGCGGGCGCGCCCGCTCGCCACGGTCCCGGTGTCGAGCACCAGCACGCCGCTGATCTGCTTCGTGCGCACGGCTTCGAGCAAGGTCGCCTCGATGGCGGGCAGGTCGCCCTGCGCCACCGTGTCCACCCGCGCCATCGCGGCGGCGTCGCTGCCGCTGGTCAGCGCCGGCGTGGCCAAGCGCTCGGCGACGCGCTGCCCCAGCCCCGCACCGCTGGCGTCCACGATGGTCAGGCCCGTGACGCGGGCCTCGCGCATCCCCTTCACCGACAGGTAGCCGGGAAGGATCATGATCGCCGCGAAGAACACCGGGCCGAACAGCGTCACGATGAGGAACCACACCGTGCGCACGCGCTCCAGATACTCGCGCTTGATGACCGTCCAGAGCTTAGCCATGTCCGCTCATCCCCTCCTCGACGCCCGTGGCGCCGACGCGTTGCAGGAAGATCTGGTGCAACGACGGCTGCACCTTCTCGAAGCGATTGATCGTCGCGCCGGCGGCGACCAGCCGCTGCAGCAGCGCCTGCGCGTCGGCGCCCTGGCGCAGTTCCACCTCGAAATAGCGCGAGTGGTCGTCCACGCGGTCCACCAGCTCGCGGTCGCCGAGCACCTGCATCACGGCCGGCGTCGCGCCGCCGTCGAGGGCCAAGGCCACGGTGCGGCCGGCATTCTCGGCCTTCACCGCCGCCACGCTGCCGTCGAGCACCTTCTCGCCCCGCGCGATGATGCACACGGCGTCGCAGAGACGCTCGGCGTTGTCCATCAGGTGCGTCGAGAAGATCACCGTCTTGCCGCGGCGCCGCAGCTCGACCACGGTGTCCTTCAGCGCCTGCGCATTGATCGGGTCGAGGCCCGAGAAGGGCTCGTCGAGGATGACCAGCTCGGGGTCGTGCAGCAGCGTGCCGATGAACTGCACCTTCTGCTGCATGCCGCGCGAGAGTTCGTCGACCTTGCTCTTGCTCCAGTCCTTCTCGGCCGTGCGCAGCGTGAGGCGCTCGAGCCACTCGTCGATGCGGCGGTCGGCGTCCTTGCGGGCCACGCCCTTCAGCTCGGCGAGGAAACGCAGCACGTCGCGCACGTTCATCTTCTTGTAGAGGCCGCGTTCCTCGGGGAGGTAGCCGAGCCGATCCTGGATGGATGTGTCGCGGTTCGAGCGGCCGAGCAGCGTGATGCTGCCCGAGTCCGGGGCGATCACGTTGAGGATCATGCGGATGGTCGTCGTCTTGCCGGCGCCGTTGGGACCGAGGAGGCCGTACACGGTGCCCGTGGGCACGGCGAGCGAGAGGTCGCGGACGGCGACGTGCTCGGCGTAGCGCTTGTTGACGCCGCGGATGTCGAGGGCGAGTTGGGACATGAAGGTCCGGGGAGAGGGACGCATCAAGATACGGGTGGGCGCTAACTTTCGGCATGCCAGTCCTGCTGCTCGTGGTGCTCGCCCTCGTCGGCTGCGGCGGGTCGCGCACGCCGGAACGCACGCTCACCGTGTTCAACGCCGGGTCACTGGCGCGGCCGATGCGCGCCGTGCTCGACACCTTCGCGCGGCGTGAGGGCGTGGCCGTCGCGCAGGAAATCGCCGGCTCGCTCGAGAGCGCGCGCAAGCTCACCGAACTCGGCAAGATTCCCGATGTGATCGCCCTCGCCGACGCCGACGTGTTCCCGCAGTACCTCGTGCCCACGCACGTCGCGAGCTACACGCTCTTCGCCCGCAACCGCATGGTGGTCGCGTACACCGAGCGTTCCCGCTACGCGCAGGAGATGCAGACTTCGACGTGGTCCGATATCCTGACGCGCCCCGACGTGGAGGTCGGGCGCTCGGACCCCGAGCTCGACCCCAACGGCTACCGCACGCTGATGGTCTGGCAGCTCGTCGAGCGCAGCCGCGGCGTGCCGGGGCTCGCCGCCCGGCTCGAGGCGCGGGCCGTGGCGCGCAACGTGCGCCCGAAGGAGGCGGACCTCGTCGGGCTGCTCGAGGCCGGCGAGCTCGACTACATCTGGTCCTACGAGTCGATGGCCAAGGCGATCGGCTTCCGCTACGTGCTGCTGGGCGATTCGGTGGACCTGTCGGTGCCGGAACTCGCCGACGTCTACCGCGCGGCCAGCGTGTCGGTGCGCGGCGCGGTGTCGGGCAGTCGCGTGACGTTCACGGGCGCGCCGATCGTGTACGCCTTCGCGGTGCCGCGCGAGGCGCCGCAGCCGGCGCTCGCGCAGCGCTTCGCGGATTTCCTTGTCTCCACCGAGGGCAAGGCGATCCTGCGCCGCGAGGGCCTCGAGGTGATGGACCTGCCGGAAGTCGTGACGGGCACGCAGCGCAGCGGGATGCTCGCGGCGGCACCTCGCGCGGGCCTGCGTTCGAGCGGCTCGCGCTGAACGATGCGGCATCGCGGCATGCAAGCCCTGCTGAGCATCGTGGCGGCGCTGATGGCGTCGCTGCTGCTCGTGTTCCTCGCGGCGCCGATCCTGCGGCTCGTGACGGAAGGCGGGGCGGCGGGCCTCGCGCGACTGGGCAGCGACGCCGAGTTGCGCCGCTCGCTGCTGTTGACCGGGCTTACGGCGACGGCGGCCACCGGGCTCGGCGTCCTCGGCGGCACGCCGCTGGCCTGGCTGCTGGCGCGCAAGGAGTTTCCCGGCCGCGCGGCGCTCTCGGCGCTGCTCGACCTGCCGCTGCTGATCCCGCATCCGGTCGCGGGCATTGCGCTCCTCCTCCTGCTCGGCCGCGACAGCGCCGTCGGCGGCGCGGCCCTGGACCTCGGCCTGCGCATCGTCGGCACGCCGGTCGGCATCATCGCGGCGATGCTGTTCGTGAGCGCGCCGCTGTTCGTGAGCGGCGCGCGCGAGGCCTTCGCCAAGGTGGACGCGCGCTACGAGGGCGTGGCGCGCACGCTTGGCGACTCGCCGTGGCGGGCCTTCCGCCGGGTCACGCTGCCGCTGGCCTCGCGGGGCCTGCTCGCCAGCGCCGTCGTGATGTGGGCGCGCGCGGTCTCGGAGTTCGGGGCGATCGTCATCCTCACGTACAACCCGAAGGTCGTCAGCGTGCTCAGTTACGACCGCTTCACGAGCTACGGGCTGCAGGAGGCGCTGCCCGTCGCCGCCGCGCTGGCGCTGCTGGCCTTGGTGCCGCTCACGCTGCTGCGCGCGCTGCGTACCGATGACGGCCGGCGGAAGACCTGAGATGATCGCGCTCTCGGGTGTCACGGCGCGGAAGGGGCGCTTCGCGCTCGCCGACGTGAGCGTCTCGCTCGCCGAGGGCGAGTACGGCGTGGTGATCGGGCCGGCGGGATCGGGCAAGACGACGCTGCTCGAGGTCATCGCCGGATTGCTCGTGCCCGCGGCGGGCACGGTGCAAGTGGGCGGCGTGGACGCGCGCCGGCTCGCGCCGGAGGATCGCCACCTCTCGCTGGTGTACCAGCACGCGTACCTCTTTCCGCACCTCTCGGTGCGCGACAACGTCGCCTATGGGACGGCCGACGCCCGCAGCCTGCAGGAAGTCGAGGAGCGGCTCGACGTCGGCGCGTACTACTCGCGCGACATCCTCGGACTGAGCGGCGGCGAGCGGCAGATCGTCGCCCTCGCGCGGGCGCTGGCGCGCCGCCCGCGCCTGCTGCTGCTCGACGAGCCCTTCTCCGCGCTCGACCCGCGGCGGCGCATGCTCGTGCGGCGCGAGGTGCGGCAGCTGCACCGCGACTGGGGGCTCACGACGCTGCAGGTCACGCACGACTTCGCCGAGGCCGGCATGCTCGGCGACCGGGCCATCCTGCTCGACGCCGGCCGCGTGCTGCAGCAAGGCACGCCGGCGGAGGTGTTCCGGCGGCCGGCCTCGCCGTACGTGGCGGAGTTCCTCGGGGCGGAGAACGTGTTCGGCGGCATCGCACGCGAGCTCGGCGAGGTGTCGCCGGATTGGGTCGAGGGCGATCCCGCGCAGTATGCGCGTGGGCACCGCGCCTTCGCGTTCGAGACGGAGGGGCTGACGCTCTATGCCGTGGGCGACTTCGCGCCGGGCGTGGGGCACGCGGTGATCCGGGCCGAGGAGATCACGATCTCGCGCGACCACGTGCACGACTCGGCGCGCAACCGCCTCGCCGGGCGGGTGACGGAAGTGCAGGCGCTCGGCGCCCTGACGCGCGTGACGCTCGACGTGCGCGGGGTGCCGTTGGTGGCGGCGCTGACGACGCGATCGGCGTTGGAGCTGCGGTTGGAGCCGGGGTTGGCGGTGGTGGCTAGCTTCAAGGCCATGGCGGTGCATCTGTGCTGAGCAATGGGCCGATCGAGGTCTCGGTCGTGTTGCCGTGTCTCAACGAGGCGGAGACCGTCGTCACCTGCGTGCAGAAGGCGCGGGAGGGACTCGCGTCCGCAGGGGTCGTCGGCGAGGTGATCGTCGCCGACAACGGCAGCACCGACGGATCGCAGGAGCTCGCGCGCGCGGCCGGCGCCCGCGTGGTCGCCGCGCCTGAGCGCGGGTACGGAGCCGCGTTGCTCGCGGGTATCGCGGCTGCGGAGGGGCGATACGTGATCATGGGCGACGCCGACGATTCCTACGACTTCCGGGAGATCGGCAAGTTCGTGGCGAAGTTGCGCGAGGGGTATGACCTCGTGCAGGGGTGCCGCTTGCCGAGCGGTGGCGGCACCATCGTCCCGGGCGCGATGCCGTTCCTGCATCGCTGGTGGGGCAACCCGATGTTCACGTGGATGGCGCGGCGCTGGTTCCGCGCCCCCGTGGATGACGTGAACTGCGGGCTGCGGGGCTTCTCGCGTGCGTTCCAGGCTCGCCTGCGCCAGCGATGCACCGGCATGGAGTTCGCGAACGAGATGGTGATCAAGATGGCGCTCGCCGGTGCGCGGATCACCAACGTGCCGATCACGTTGCATGTGGATGGACGCACGAAGCATCCGCCGCATCTCCGCACGTGGCGTGACGGGTGGCGCACGTTGCGGTTCTACCTGCTGCTCTCGCCCCGTTGGCTGTTCTTGGTGCCGGGGGTCGCGTTGATGCTCGCGGGCGCATTGGCGTTCATCGCTGGCTTCTTCAACCTCTCGCTCGGGCCGGCGCGATTCGCCGAGAGCACGATGCTGTTCGGCAGCCTGTTCGTGTCGACGGGATTCCTGCTCGTGCAGTTCGCCGTCTTCACGAAGGTCTTTGCCATCAACGAAGACCTGTTGCCCGCGGACCAGCGGCTGCTGCGGACGTTCCGGGCGCTGTCGCTGGAGAGCGGGATGCTTGGCGGCGCGGTGGTCGCGGCCGTCGGCTTTGCCATCCTCGGGAGTGCCGTGCTGGACTGGCGCGCGGCGGCTTGGGGTCCGATGGACCTTTCGCGCATGCTGCGGACGGTGATCCCGGGCGCGTTGCTCGCCTTGCTCGGCGTGCAGGCCGTCTTCGGGTCGTTCTTCCTGGGCATCCTTGGGATGCAGAAACGCGTGGCCTCCTCGCAGGCTATCGTGTCACCGGAAGGGCTCGGGCGCGCCGATGGCTGAGTCGGGGGCGGGCGCGGAGTTCGACGCGTACGCGGCGGAGTACGATGCCGACCTCGCGGCGGGCCTCCGCCTCACGGGCGGGGACAAGCAGCACTATGCCGAGGAGCGGGTGCGCCTGCTCCGCGACCGGCTCATCGAGATCGGCCGCTGGCCGGTGCGTCGCGTGCTCGACTACGGTTGCGGTGACGGCGACACCGCCCCGCTGCTCCGCGATGGGCTCGAGGCGGCCGACGTGGTGGGCGTCGACGTGAGCGACGAGATGCTCGCGCGTGCGCGAGCCCGTCATCCGTGGGCGCAGTGGGGCAGGGTCACGGACCTTCCGACACTCGGCTCCTTCGATGTCGCCTACTGCAACGGCGTCTTTCACCACATCCCGCGGGCTGCGCGCCATGCCGCGGCGGTGGCCGTGCACGACGCGCTGGGTGCGGGCGGTGTCTGGGGATTCTGGGAGAACAATCCATGGAATCCCGGCACGCGGTTCGTGATGTCGCGGGTGCGATTTGACCGTGACGCCGACATGCTGAACCCGCCGACGGCTCGCAGGCTGCTGCGGTCGGCGGGGTTCAGGGTGGTCCGGACGGACCATCTCTTCGTGCTGCCGTTGAGCGTCCCCGTCGTCCGTCGGGCGGAGCGGCTCGTCTCGCGCCTCCCCTTGGGCGGGCAGTTCATGGTGCTCGCGTGCGCGCAATGATCGACGCGGCGGCAGCCGAACGCGCGGAGTTCGAGCGTCCGGACATCCCGTCGATTGCCGAAGAGGCGGTGCCGCGCTGCGACCACTGCGCGAGCGAGGCATTCACGGTCTACGCCAGCGGTCGCGACTACGAGTTGCGCACCTGCCGGAACGAGTGGCGGTTCGTGCGCTGCGCGGACTGCGGCCTCGTGCGGCTGCATCCGCGGCCGGCCCTCACGGCCCTCGATACCATCTATCCGGCGACGTACTACGCGTACGAATACGAACGCATCCCCTGGGTGGCGCGGACGGCCAAGGCCCTCCTGGACCGCCGGAAGCTCGGGCGCATCCTCCGGGATACGGGGCGGCCCGTGCGCAGCTACGCCGACATCGGCTGCGGGACCGGTCGTTACCTCGACGCCATGCACGCCATCGGCGTGCCGAAGGCGCAGATCTATGGTCTCGAGCTCGACGCCGCGACCGTCGAGCGGCTTCGTGTCGCCGGATACCAGGTGCACTGTGAGCGCGTCGAGACCTGCACGCAGGTGCCCGATGGATCGCTGGACCTCGCGACCATGTTCCACGTGATCGAACACGTGGAGTCCCCGGCGGCCGTGCTCGGTCGGGTGGCGCGCTGGCTCGCGCCGGGCGGCGTGCTCGCGCTGGAGACACCGAACCTCGACAGCCTCGATGCACGGTTGTTCCACGACCGCTGGTGGGGTGGCTACCACATCCCGCGACATTGGACGCTGTTCACGCCGGAAGGCCTGCAGGCGATGTTGCGGGCGCAGGGCCTCGAACCGTTCGCCGTGCGCTATCAGACGGGACATTCCTTCTGGATGTACTCACTGCACCATCGGCTGCGATACGGGCCGCGGCCGCGGCCGCGGCTCGCGCGGTTGTTCGACCCATTGCGGAACGTGCTGCCGTTGGCAGCCTTCACGGCATTCGACCTTCTGCGCGGTGCCCTCGGCGCGTCTACGTCCGCGATGCTCGTGCTGGCACGGCGTCCGGCCGCATAGATTCCCGGCATGGCAGAGGTTGACGGCTTCGACCCCTATCAACCGTATCGCTCGACCCTCCTGACGCCGGAACGGGTGCGAGCGCTCAGCCAGCTGCGGCCGGGCATCGTCGTGCGCGATGCCGTGCTCTGCTGGGCGACGATCATCGCGGCCTGGACCATCGCGAGCTGGGACGGTCGGGCGTGGGTCTGTCTGCTGGCCGCCGTGTTCGTCGGCTCGCGCTACTACGCCCTGTACATCATGGGGCACGATGGCCTCCATCGGCGCCTCTTCCCGACGCGGGCCGCCAACGACCGATTCAACGATCTCGTGATCCTCGGGCCGATCGGCGCGATCACGCGACTGAACAACAGGAACCATCTCGCGCACCACCAGTACCTGGGCCACGCAGAGGATCCCGACCGCTTCAAGCACGCCTGCTTCAACAAGTCAGAGCGTCTCGAGCTGGCCGCCTTCCTGGTGGGCATCACGAGCGTGTGGCGGGCCGCGCACAACGTGTTGGTGGGCAACCGTGCCACGGGTGACGGCTACACCGTCCGAGACCTGGCGATCCTCGGGGGCTGGCAGGTCGCCTTGATCGGTGGGCTGACGGCGGCATTCGGCTGGTGGGGCTATCCACTCATGTGGCTGCTGCCCGTGTTCGTCTTCACGTATCTCGCCGACCTCTGCCGGTCGTTCCTCGAGCATTCGCATCCCGAGGCCGACGCCACGGCGGATCACCATCGCCTGATCACGTTCGAAAGCAACGCGTTCGAGCGATGGTTCCTGGCGCCGATGCACATGAACCTCCACGTCGCGCATCATCTCTGGGTCGGCATCCCATACTACAACCTGCCCGTCGCGGACGCCGAGATGAGCCAGCATCCGCTGGCGCGCGAACTGGAGCGGCGGGGCAGCTATCTCGCCTACCTCTGGCGGTACTGGCGCGCGCTGCCGCTCGACGAGTGTAAACCGGCCGGGCGACTGGCGTGAGCCGGCGCGGGCGCCTCGAGTCGTTCGTCTCGTCGCCGGCGTTTCCTGCGGTCGCCGCCCTCGTCACCGCGCTGGCGGTCACCTGGATGTGGGGCGGACTCGACCAGCCAGGCGCATTTCACGACGAGCGCGCGTACGTCGTGCAGGCGCGGCTGTTGGCCGGCGGCAGCTGGACCGCAGCGACTCCACCGCAGCCGCTCGCCTGGGCGATGCCCCATGTGTTCATGGAGCCAGCGATATTCGCGAAGTATCCGCCCGGCTTCGCGCCGCTCCTCGTGCCAGGCATCTGGATCGGACTGCCTGGGTTGATGCCCGTCCTCCTCGCCGGAGGTGCGGCCGCCTTGCTGGTCCTGCTGGTGCGTCGTCTCGCCGGACCATGGCCAGCGGCAGGGGCATGGTTGCTGTGGACCAGCAGCGCACCCGCTGCGGCGTGGCATGCGAGCTATTTCTCGGAGACGGCCACCACCACCCTGTACCTCGGTGCGCTGCTGGCCCTGCATCATTGGTGGCAGCGACCGCGCGCGACGCTCTTGGTCCTGCTCGTCGCCTGCATGGGTTGGATAGGCATCTCCCGGCCTGTCACCGGCATGGCGCTGGCGGTGCCGATCGCCGCCCTGCTGATGCGTCGCGTCTGGCGCGAACGGCAACTGGATGGATGGCGTGCGGCCGTCGTCGTCGGCATCGTGATCTGCAGCATCGTTCCGTACTGGAGCATGCGGACCTTGGGGAGCCCCGGGCGCATGCCCTACAGCGAGTACTCGAGAGAGTACTTTCCGCTCGATATGCCGGGGTTCGCACGCGACACGTCGGCGCCGCGCCAACCCTTGCCTGCGGATTTCCAAGCGCTGAGCGGGGAGCTCGAGCTCCTCTACGCAGACCACCGCCCCCAGCGCATACCCGACTATATCCTCGGGCGCGGGACCGCGCTCGGCGCCCAAGTCGTCGGCACGAGGGTGTGGGTGCATGCCTGGCTGCTTGCACCGGTGGGATTCGCCCTGCTCGGCGCGGGCGTGGCGTGGTTCGCCGTGGGTTCGGTGTCAGCGATGCTCGTGGTCTACACGCTGATGCCGCACCCGGTGCACTGGACCCTGTACTACCTAGAGCTGTTCCCGCTCGTTGCCGCCGCCGCTGTGGTCGCACTGGCGCGATTCCCGCGGCTGCTGCTGCCGGTGGCGGGCGTGGCGTTCGCCGCGCTGGTGATCGGCAACGTACAGGGTTGGCCGCGTGAGCATCGCATCAAGTCGAGACTGACGGCCCATCAGCGAGGCGCGCAGTCGCTCATCCGCGGGCTTGACGATCCGTTCGCCGTGATCTTCGTGCGGCGCTCCGAGTCGAGGACGCCGCATTTCACGCTCATCGACATCCTCGGGCCGCCAAGCACGACCCCCACGTGGGTCGTCCGCGACCTTGGCGCCGAGCTGAACTCACGCCTACTGCAACACGCGGGCGGTCGACGTCCGTACATCCTCGACGAGAACGAGATGACGCTCACGGGCGGTCGGTGAGCGGTGGCTCGTCAAGCTGACTCCGAGGTACCGGAACGAAGTCGTGCATCCGATGGAACGGCGACCAATACGACGGCGCCTCCCGGTGCACGTTGACGGTATCGCCCCAAGCCGCACGTCGGACAAGGGGCATGAGCTCCACGAGCGAGATCGTGTCGGGGATCGCAGCCGCTCCGCGGGGTAGGTGCACGGCCGTGAAGACGCGCAAGCGTTCCGCCAAGCGTGCGGGCGGGAGTTCGTCCAGTTCGAACGTGATGCCCCGGAGCACATCACGGCCGATCCGGCCGTGCCCATGGTCGCTGGTGATGACGATGACCGGCGGGATTTCCGACCGACGCAGGATCTCGCTGACCGCGCCCAGCGTCAGCGAGTCGACGCAGCGGGCCTGTGCCCCATAGGCGCGGCGCAGCGCGTCCTGCTCGTCCGAATCGACCTCATCAAGCGGCCACCACGGCGTCCGATGCGAGCAGTCGTCGGCGTAGAGGTAGGGCTCGTGAGGACTCAAGACGTGTAGGAAGGCAAACACCGGTCCCGCGCTATCGGGCAACGTCGCAAGCATCTTGAACTTCCACTCGAGCGCCGACGCCGACTCGAAGGGAAACGGCGCCAGGATGGACTCCTCGCATTCGAAGACATGGCAGCGCAGCTCAGGACTCAGGGCGAACGGCGAGTGCGCGACTAAGGTCTCGGCCCACGGAATGCGCCGCGTGGACGGAGCGGGCAGGTCGAGGTCGGATTCGGGCAGTTCCCGGGTCGCTGGATACGGTGTCGGGAAGAAGGCGATGCGATAGCCGCGTTCGTGCACCGTCGGCCACAGCGACGACTCGCCGACCAGGTCGTACACGGCGCTGCCTTCCACCGTCGCGGTGGTCGAGTCATCCTCGAGCAGGCGACCGTTCAGCAGCGATGGGAGCGCGAGCTGTGTGTGCGTGTAGTTCGCGTATGCCGCGGTGGGGATCGAGAATCCGAGCGCACGCAGTGAATCCAGGAATCGCGATTGGTCGTAGCCGTACTCCGACGCCATCCACCCGACCGACGCGCGCATGTCGAGGACGACCAAGTAGATGTCGGGTCGCGCGGGTTGCCGCGCGTCTTCCCACGCTTCGGCGGCCTCGGCACTGGCACCGGCGTCGCGCTGCGTTGCCAGCGCCGAGGCGCCGAGGCGCCCGATGGTGAGCACGGCGAGCAGCGCGGCGCCGACCTCGATGGCGTCGGCGAACCGCGCCGCCGGACCGCTCGCCTTCACGATGCCGACGGCGAGAAGGCCAAGCACGAGCGTCCACGTGATGGCGATGCTGGTGCCGTCGACCGGAATGGGGCTGAAGAGGCGCGTGACGAAGAGTCCGAACGTGCCGCCGAGTGCCAGCCACCCGAGCGCCAACACCGCAATCAGGAAGGCACGCGCCGGGTCGGCTGTCAGCCGTCTCGCGAACGCTCACGCGACGAATGCGACGCCCCACGCCACGGCGACAGACGCGGCCAGATCGTTCCAGAGGCTGCCCGCCTCCCCCGCGCGCGCCGTCCACAGCCCGGCCACCACGAACAGCGCCAGCGCGCCCAACGCGCCGACGCTACGCATCGCCGCCGCGCTTACCACGCGATTCCGTAATCCTCCCCGTTGTTGCTCGCCGCCCCCCAGAACGACCGGTTCCGCCGATCCCACATGATCGCCGTGATCGGTCCCGAGGTATGCGTCGCGAACTCTAGCGAGTAGCCCTTGGTGCGCAGCTCATCGCGCACCCAGCTCGGAATGCGCTCGTTCAGCTGCAGGCGGCCCGGGCGCGCCTCGTGCGCGCCGAAGCTCGAGCGCATCTGGTACGAGTGGAAGCCCGGATGCTCCGCCGCCTGCTGCGGCGTCTGGTTGAACTCGACCATCGCGAGGAAGAACTGCAGCAGGTCCTGGTCCTGTGTGTCGCCGCCCTGCACGGAGAAGGCCATCCACGGCTCGCCGTCCTTCATGGCGATCGTCGGCGTGAGCGTGACGCGCGGGCGCTTGCCCGGCTCGATCACGTTGAACGGCCCGTCTTCCGGATCGGTCACGAAGCTCTGCATGCGCTGCGAGAGCCCGATGCCCGTGCGGCCGGCGATCACCGCCGGCACCCAACCGCCGCTCGGCGTGATGCTGACCATCCAGCCGTTCTTGTCGGCGGCCTGGATGCTCGTCGTGCCGCGCGTGAAGGCGTCGTCGAACGTGGCGTCGTCGGAACGCAGCGTCTCGCCACCCGCGGCACCCGCGCGCGCCATCGCCCGCGGCCCCTCGGTGCTCCAGCGTTCGAGCAGTGCCGTGTACGGATTCGTGCCGCCCTGGAACGGATACGGGTCGCCCGGCTTCACGCGCGCGTCGTTGCGCGTGAGGCTCATCTGCCCCCAACGGCTGCGCGCGTATTCCTTGCTCAGCAACCCGCGCATCGGCTCCTCCGGCGCGAAGGCCGGATCGCCGTAGTAGAAGTCGCGGTCGGCGTAGGCGAGGTTCATCGCCTGGTACACGGTGTGGATGTACTGCGCCGAGTTGTAGCCCATGCCGCGCAGATCGGCGTTCTCGAGGATGTTGAGCGCCTGCAGCATCACGGGACCCTGCTGCCACTGCTGCAGCTTGTAGACCTCGACGCCGCGGTACGTCGTCGAGAAAGGTTCCTCGATTTTCACCTGCCAGTTCGCGAGGTCCTCGCGCGTGAAGAGGCCGCCCTCTTCCTGCACCGCGCGCACGATCTCCTCGGCGATGTCGCCGCGGTAGAAGCGCTCGTAGGCGGCCATGATCGCCTCCTTGCGCGGCCGGCGGCGGCGCAGTGCCTGCGCTTCGGCGTCGATCAACTTGCGGAACGTCGCCGCGAGATCCGCCTGCCGGAAGATCTGCCCCGCCACCGGTGCCTCGCGCTCCTGGCCGGTGTTCGGCAGGAACACGGACGGCGAGTACTTCCACTGTTTGATGCGCTCGCGGTTCGCATGGATGCCGTTGGCGAGCTGCGCTTCGATCGGATAGCCCTGCTCGGCCATCTGGAGCGCCGGCGCGAGCACCTGCGCCAGCGACATCGTGCCGTATTCGGCAAGCATCACCATCAGCGCGCCGGGGGTGCCCGGCGTCACCGCCGCCAGCGGCCCGAACTCCGGCGGGAACTGCATGCCGCGGGAACGGAAGTACTCAGCGGTTGCGCCGGTAGGCGCGACACCCAGTCCGTTGATGCCGATGACTTTCTTGAGGCCCGGATGGTAGATCAGCGCCTGCGTCTCGCCGCCGCAGCCCAGCGTGTCCCACATGGTGCAGGTCGCGGCGAGCATCGCGACGGCGGCGTCCACGGCGTTGCCGCCCTGCTGGAAGATCATCGCGCCGGCGGTGGCGGCGAGCGGCTTTCCGGTGACGGCGACCCAGTGCTGGCCGTGGAGCGGAGGGCGCTCGGTGCGCTGGGCGTCAGCAGTGGTGAACGGCGCGAGGAGCGTGAGGGCGACGATCAGGCGGGCGTGTAGACGCATGGCGGAATCCGGACAGTTGAAGGGAGGCTCGGAGAAAGCTGTACGGGGCGGGACGCTTGGGATAGACCCGACACATCAGCATTGATTTTCCTGACAGACGCCGGGGCCGCCGGGGTCCAGCGTTGAGTGTGACTACCGCCCCGGTCTTCCACGCCCGCGGACTCGCCAAGACGTACACGATGGGCGAGGTGCAGGTGCACGCCCTGCGCAACGTGGACCTCGACCTCTACGCCGGCGAGTTCGTGGTGATTCTCGGGCCCTCGGGCTCGGGCAAGTCCACGCTGCTCAACATCCTCGGTGGGCTCGATGCGCCGACGGCCGGCACCGTGGAGTTCCGCGACCACGTCCTCACCGACGCGGACGACCGCGCACTGACGCAGTATCGGCGCGAGCACGTGGGCTTCGTGTTCCAATTCTACAACCTGATCCCGGCCCTCACCGCGTTCGAGAACGTCGCGCTGGTGACGGCGCTGGCCACGGAGAAGCACGGCAAGGCGACGGCAGATCCCGCCCAGGTGCTGCGGCTCGTCGGGCTGGGGGAGCGCATGGACAACTTCCCCGCGCAGCTCTCCGGCGGCGAGCAGCAGCGCGTCGCCATCGCCCGCGCCGTCGCCAAGCGTCCGGACGTGCTGCTCTGCGACGAGCCCACCGGCGCGCTCGACGTGGGCACGGGCAAGCTCGTGCTGCAGGCGCTCAAGACGGCGAATCGGGAGTTTGGCACGCTGACGGTGGTCATCACGCACAACGTCGCCGTGGCCGCGATGGCCGACCGCGTGCTCAAGCTGCGCGACGGCCAGATCGTGAGCGACGAGGCTGTCGCGGCGCCGGTGGATCCGGAGGCGCTGGCATGGTGAGACGTCTCCTCGACAAGAAGCTGCGCCGCGACCTGCGGCGGCACTTCGGTTCGATGCTGGCGATCGCCGTCGTCGTCACCTGCGGCATCGCGGCATTCGTGGGCATGCGCTCCATGGTCCACGTCCTCGGCGACGCACAGCTGGCGTACTACGAGCGTTCGCGGTTCCCCGACGTGTTCGCGCGCGTGCGCCGCGCGCCGGATGCGATCGTCCCCGCGTTGCGCGACATCGTCGGCGTCGAGCGGCTCGAGACCCGCGCCGGCGGCGAGGTCGTCGTGCGCGTGCCCGGCCTGCGCGAACCGGCGACGGCGCGGCTGGTCGGCATTCACGACGAGACGCCAGGCTCGCTGAACCGCGTGGTGCTGCGGCGCGGACGCCTGCCCGCCGCCGACGAGGCCGACGCCGTGACCGTGAGTCAGGGCTTCGCCGACGCCAACGGCCTCGTCCTCGGCGACACGTTGGGTGCCGTGATCGGCGGACGCTGGCGCCACCTGCGCGTGGTGGGCGTCGGGATCTCCGCGGAGTTCGTCTACGAGCTGCGGCCCGGCGACATGCTGCCCGATTCCAAGCGCTACGGCGTGCTCTGGTTGCCGGACGCCGAGGCCGAGCAGGCCTTCGACCTCGAGCAGGCGTGGAACGAGCTTGCGCTGACGCTCGAGCCCGGCGCGGATACCGCCGCCGTCGTCGCCGCGCTCGACGACGCGCTGCAGCGCTACGGCAGCTTCGGCGCGACCACGCGCAGGCTGCATCCCTCGCACCAGTTCCTGAGTTCGGAGATCGACGAGAACCGGACCTTCGCGAGCGTCCTGCCGACGATCTTTCTCGGCGTCGCGGCCTTCCTCGTCCACTTGGTGCTGAGCCGCGTGGTCATCCCGCAGCGCGACCAGATCGGCACGCTCAAGGCCTTCGGCCTCCCGACGGCGGCGTTGGTGCGCCACTACACGCTGTTCGCGCTGGTGCCCGTGATGGTCGGCAGCGTCGCGGGCGTCGGGCTCGGCATCTGGCTGGCGGCGTTCCTGAGCGAGATGTACCAGGAGTTCTTCCGCTTCCCATCGCTGACGGCGCCGCTGTATCCCGCGGTGATTGCCGCGGGCGTGGGCATCGGCGTGGTCGCCGCGGTGGTCGGGGCGCTCGGCGCGCTGCGCCGCGTGCTGCGCCTGCCGCCAGCGGAGGCCATGCGACCGGAGCAGCCGGCGCTGTACGCGAGCGGCATCGTCGAGACCGTGCTCGGGCGGCACGGCTCGCCAATCGCGCGCATGATCGCGCGCGGCGTCACGCACCGGCCCTGGCGCACGGCGCTCTCCGCGCTAGGCATCGGATTCGGCGCCGCGGTGGTCGTCGTCGGCACCTTCGGCTTCGATGCCATCGGGCGCATGAAGCACGTCATGTTCGACATCGCCGCGCGGGCCGACGTGACCGTGGTGTTCGCGGCCCCGCAGGGCCCCGCGGTGGTCGCCGATTTGCTGGCGCTCCCGGGCGTGCTGCGCGTGGAGCCGCATCGCGAGGCTGCGGTGCGCGCCTGGCACGGCCATCGCAAGCGACAGACGGCGCTGGTGGGCGTCGACTCGTCTGCGCGGATGCGCCAGGTGTCCGATCTCGCGGCGCGCATCCCGACCATCCATCCCGGCGGCGTGACGCTGAGCGCGTCGCTCAGCCGCGTGCTGGCAGCCGGCGTCGGTGACACGGTGGACCTCGAGTTCCTCGACGGGCGGCGTCGGCGTATCGCGCAGCCGGTGGTCGGCGTGGTCGAAGACCTCACGGGCAGTAGCGTCTACGTGCCGGCAGCGGCCATGGCGGCGCTCGTCGGTGGCGGCGAGGCCGTCACGAGTGCCGACCTGCAGATCGATCCGCGGCAGGAGGCGGCGCTCTACGCACGGCTCGTCGCCGCGCCACAGGTGCAGTCCGTGACGGCGCGCGTGCGCATGCGCGAGAGCTTCGACGCGACCATCCGCGAGAGCTTCTACATGGTGTTGACGACGATGCTGCTGATCGCCGGCGCGCTGTCCGCCGGCACGATCTACAACGCGGGTCGCGTGACGCTGTCCGAGCGCGCGCGCGACCTCGCCTCGCTGCGTGTGCTCGGCTTCACGCGCGGTGAAGTGTCGCGCATCCTGTTCGGCGAGATCGGGCTGCTCGGCGCGTTCGGCCTGCCGCTCGGCATCGCGATCGGCATCGGCATGGCGTGGGCCACCGTGCAGTCGCTGGGTCGCGACGAGATGTTCCGCCTGCCGCTTGTGATCGGTCCGCGGACTATCGGGCTCGGCCTGGCGGTTCCGGTGCTCGCCGGCCTGTTCAGCTTGTGGCCCCTGCGACATCGCCTCGATCGGCTGGACCTGGTAGAATCGCTCAAGACCCGGGAGTGACCCCATGACTACGCGCACCCGATGGATCGTACTCGCTGTAAGCGTGACTGCCGTCGCAGCCCTCACGGCGCTCGCGTGGCAGCGTCGCGCGCGCGGCGTCGACGTGGAGCTGGCCACGGTCCGCGAGGGCGTATTCGAAGAGCTGCTCGTGGACGAGGGCCGCACCCGGGCCCGCTGGCACGAGGATCTCACGGCGCCCGTGGCCGGCACCTGGACGCCGGTTGGCCGCTTGGCGGGTGATAGCGTACGCGCCGGCACGCTGCTCGGCACCTTGACCGCCGCCGCGCAGGACCCGGCGACGACGTCGCAACTGCAGGCGAGGGTCGGCGTGGCGCAGGCGGCAGTGGAGGAGGCACGCGCGGCCCTCGCCGCGGCCGTCGTACGCGAGCGCGAGGCGCGGCGCGCGTTGGAGCGCACCGAGCGCCTTTCCACCAGCGGTGGAGTCTCCGAGGAACAGCAGGAGATCGCGCGCGCCACGCACGAGGGCGCCGCGCGTTCGCTGGATGCCGCGCGCGCCCGTGTGGCCGCCGCCCAACACGAGGTCGAGGCGGCGCGCGCATTCCTGCCTGGCGGCGGTAGCGAGCCCGTGCAGCTCCGTGCCCCGGCCGCTGGCGTGATCCTTCGGGTGGACGAGGAGCATCGGCGCGTCGTGCCACCGGGTACGCCACTGCTGCAGATCGGCGCACTCGGCGACCCCGAGGTCGTCGTGCGCGTGCTCAGCGCCGACGCGCCGCGCGTGCGAGTCGGTGCAACGCTCTACGCGATCGTCGGCGGCGACACGCTGCGCGGCCACGTCACGCGCATCGAGCCCAGCGCGCAGACCGTGCGCAGCACCTTGGGCGTCGACGAGCAGCGCGTGCCGGTGATCGGCGACCTGCATTCGGGTCGGCTGACCGTGGGGCATGATTTCGCCGTGGACGTCCGCATCGTGCTGCGCCGCCTCGAAAGCGCGCGCATCGTGCCGACCGGCGCGTTGGCGCGTGACGGCGACGGCTGGCGCGTGTTCGCCGTCGATGCCGATGGCGTGGCGACGGAGCGATCGGTGACTGTGATTGCGCGCGGACCGGAGTCGGCGGCGATCGAGGGGCTCGAGCCGGGCGAGCGGGTGGTGGTCTATCCACCGGAGGCATTGCGCTCGGGTGACCGCGTGCGCTGAGCGGCACGGATCGCACACGCCCTAGGTGTCGGTTCTAAGGACGTTGTTCACGCTGCATGAGGAAGTGGAGCAGCGGCGGGACGCGGCCGAGCGACCGGTGCGGCCGTTCGACGTTGTAGCAATCTAGGAAGTCGGGCAGCGCCGCGTTGCGGTGCGCCGAGGTCCGGTATGGCTTCTTGTAGGCCCAGCGGCGGAGCGCGGTCTGGATGAAGCGCTCCGCCTTGCCGTTCGTCTGCGGGCGGTAGGGCTTGGTGCGCAGGTGCCGGATCCCGTGCGCGGCCAGCGCGGCCTGCACCGCGTGGCTCGTGTACGCCTTGGCGTTGTCGGTCATCACACCGGTGACGGCGATGCCCAGCTGCGCAAACCAGCGGCGCGCCGCCTCGAGGAAGCGGGTGCACGCCGCCGCGTCCTGTGTCGGCAGCAGCGCCGCGTACGCGAGCCGCGTCGCGTCGTCGACCGCGACGTGGAGATGGTCCTGCCCGAGCCCCCGACGGCGGCCGACCTTCGAGCGGTTGCCGTGCGCGCGATGGCCCGCCGTGACGAAGCGATCGAGGGCCTTCGTGTCGACATGCACGAGCTCGCCGGGCGTCTCGCGCTGGTAGCGCGGCCCGCCCGTCGCCCCCGGGCCCTTCAGCCGGCCCTGGCCCGCGCGCGTGAGGACCCGGCCCACGGTCGAGACCGCGAGCCCGAGCCGCTCCGCGATCTCCGGCCCGGTGAGCCGCGTCGCGCGCAGGCGGAGAATCCGCTCGATGAGCGCCGGCCGCGTGGCGGTCGGCGAGCGATGCGGGCGCGAGGAGCGGTCGGCCAGCGCCGCCCAGCCCCCGGCCGCGAAGCGGCGCAGCCACTTGTAAGCCGTGCTCGGGCTGATGTGGAGGGCCGCGGCGACGGCGCGCACCGGCTCGCCGTCGAGGACCACCCGGCGGACGAGCTCGGCTCGCCCCCAGGCGGTCAATCGCGCATTGTTGTGGATGTTCACTGAGGCCTCTGGCTGAAGGTTGGGTGGCTCGCACCTCCAGCTTCCTCAGTTATGCCTCAGTGAACAACCTCTTTAGAACCGACACCTAGGGCACCCGTTGGCATCGCGGCCTCGCCGGACGTAGCGTGGGGCATGCCTCGACATCGATCGTTCGTGTGTGCCGCCGTTGCGCTGTGGGTCGCCGCCTGTGTGGACGACGCGCCGACAGCGGCGGATGCGGGCATAAACCCGGCGCTGCTCACACCGGAAGTCGCGGCACAGCTTGATGCGCGCGGGATGTTCCCGCTGCAGCAGCCGGAGGCAGGGTACATCAACCCGCGCAGCCGCAGCGACGCGGATTCCCTCGCACGACGGGCCATCGCGAGCCAAGCGGCCGAATACCTCATCCAGTGGCAGATGCGGCGCGGCGCGGCGATTGACATCGGCCGGTTAGAGCGCTGCGGTCCCATTCTGTACTCGGCATCGGCGTACGAAGTCGCGATGATGACGCCGCAGCATCTCGTGCGCCAGGAGGTGGGCGGCCGCTACGAGATGGTCTTCTGTGGCCCCGATGGACGACGCACGCTGTACGTCAGCGTGCCGATCGAAGAGATCATGGTGGAGTCGGAGGCCTTTGGGGACCTCGCCAACGTGCTGGTGGCCGGGATTCCGATTGCCGGAGAGCACACCGAGCTGCCGTCTCCCGAAGAGGCCGCGCGAATCGCGGCCAAGCGCACCGGCCGACGTGTGGCCTCGGTGCCGGAGCGAGTCAACACACGCTTTCGATGGCCCACGTCGCGCTACATGGTACGACTGGACAGACCGGTGGCGGTACACGGCCTCGGGTCGTTCATGGCCGACACCATCAGCGTGGTTTTCGTCGGGTCGTTCTGGAGCGATGACGGGGAGTACACCCCGCTCACCGCGCTGCGACCGTTCCGACCAGCAACCGAATCGTCGCGCGTAGACACGCTGCCGTACACCCTCGTCGAGGGCTGTTCGTTGTGCCTCTACACGGCACGCATCGGCATGCCGCGCTGGGCGGAGCCGTTCTCCCTGCGCGCGCCGTAGCGGCGCGCGTTCAGGCCCCGAACCGCTCCCGCGCCGCCCGCACCGCGCGCACCAGCGCGTCCACATCCTCGAGCGTGTTGTACACCCAGAAGCTCGCCCGCGTCGTCGCCGCCGCGCCAAGCGTGCGCATCAGCGGCTGCGCGCAGTGGTGCCCGGCGCGCACACAGACCCCCGCGGCATCGAGCATCGTGGCCACGTCGTGCGGATGCACGTCCGCCACCGCGAAGCTTACCACACCCGAGCGCCCCTCGGCGGTCGGCGTGCCGAACAGCGTGACGCCGTCGATCTCCGAGAGCGCGCGCATCGCCGCCGTAGTGAGCAACAGCTCATGCTCGCGCACGGCGTCCATGCCGAGCGACTCGAGGTAGTCGCAGGCCGCCGCGAGCCCGACCGCCGCCTCGACGTTCGGCGTGCCTGCCTCGAAGCGATGCGGCAGCACGTTCCACGTCGAGTCACGGTCGTTGACCCACTCGATCATGTCGCCGCCGAAATGATACGGCGGCATCTTCTCCAGGATCGGCCGACGCACCACGACCGCGCCCGAGCCCATCGGCCCGCCGACCTTGTGGCCGCTGAATGCGTACACGTCGACGCCCATGGCATCGACGGAGACGCGCAGGTGCGGCACGCCCTGCGCACCGTCACACACGACCAGCGCCTGCGGCGCCTGCGCGCGCGCGATCTTCACGAACTCCGCCACGGGGTTGATCGTCCCGAGCGCATTGGAGACCTGCCCGAACGCGACGACCTTCGTCTTCGCATCGACGAGCCGCGCCATCATCGCGAGGTCCACGCCGCCCGCGGCGTCGAGCTCGACGATCCGGAACTCCGCGCCCGCGGCGAGGCACAGCTGCTGCCACGGCACGAAGTTCGCGTGATGCTCCATCCGGGTCACGACGACGTTGTCGCCGGCCTTCACGTTCGCGCGGCCCCAGGTCGACGCCACGAGGTTGAGTCCCTCGGTGGTGCCGCGCACGAAGATCAACGTGTCGGCATCCGCGACGCCGATGAAGCGCGCGACGCGCTCGCGCGCCTGATGGTACGCCTCGGTCGCCGCCGCGCTCAGCGCATACGCGCCGCGATGCGGATTCGCATTCTCCGTCTCGTAGTAGCGCTGGATCGCATCGAGGACGGCCTTCGGCTTCTGCGACGTCGCTGCAGAATCCAGGTACACGAGCCCAGGCTGCGCGGCCAAGAGCGGGAAATCCGTCCGCTTGGCGAGACTGACGGGCGTCGATGCCCTCATGCTGCCCCTCCTGACTGCAGCGGCGCCGTTCCACGCCGCACGTAAAGGTCGCCATTCACCGCAAAGACCTCGAACCGCACGAGATCGGACTCCGCCGGTCCGCGCAGCACCTTGCCGCTCGCGCAGGCGAATCGCGCGCCGTGCCAACAGCACTCCAGCTCGCCGTTCGCGTACAGGGTGCCCTCGCTGAGCGGGAATTCCGCGTGTGGACAGTAATCCTTCACGGCGAAGAATCGTCCCTCGTGCACGCCGACGCACAGCGCCGTGCCGTTCGGCATCGTCGCCCGGTACAACTGCAGCGGTTGGACCTCGTCCGCCGTGATGCCGCCGAGCAAAACGGCGCCCTCAGGCGCCGCTGCGTCACCACTGCCTACCGATGCCGGAGCACCGTCGCTCACGATGCGCTCCGGGCGTCTTCCGGTCCCTCGGTGCTCACCACCGCCGTGCCGTCCAGCGCGGCCTTCATCGCATGCCAGGCCAGCGAGGCGCACTTCACGCGCATCGGGAACTTGCTCACGCCACCCAGCGCGCGCAGCGACCCGAGCTCCCTGTCCTTCGCGATCGTGAGGTCCTCGCCAGTGACCAGCTTGTGCACCTTGTCGTACAGCTGCACGGCGTCCGCGCGGCTCTTGCCCTTGAGCGCCTCGGTCATCATCGACGCCGAGGCCTTGGAGATCGCACAGCCCTGGCCCTGGAAGGAGATGTCAGACACCCGCTCGTCCTCGACCTTCAACCACACGGTGAGCTGGTCGCCGCAGTTCGGGTTCTTGCCATCCGCCGAGCACGAGGCGTGCTCCATGGGATGGAAGTTCCGCGGCCGGCGATTGTGGTCGAGGATGACTTCCTGGTACAGCGCGTCGAGCGTGGCGTCAGCCATGGCCGTGTGCCTTACACCAGCTGGGTGTGCGTGAAGCGCTCGAACACGCGCTGCTCCAGCGCGATGCGCAGCGCATCGATCTCGATCGTCTCCAGCGCCTCGGCGGCGAAGGCGTAGGTCAGCAGCGCCCGCGCCGACTCCCCACCGATGCCGCGGCTCTTGAGGTAGAACAGCGCCATCTCGTCGATGCGGCCGACCGTCGCGCCGTGCGTGCACTTCACGTCGTCGGCGAAGATCTCGAGTTGCGGCTTGGTGTCCACCCGCGCCTGCGGCGAGAGCAGCAGCGCCTTGTTGGTCTGCTTGCCGTCCGTCTTCTGCGCGATCGGGTCCACGTAGACCTTGCCGTTGAAGACGCCGTGGCTCTGGCCGTCGAGCACGCCACAGTAGAGCTCGCGGCTGGCGCAGGCTTCGGCGAGATGCTCGACGAAGGTCTGGTGGTCGCCATGCTGCGAGCCATCCAGCAGGTAGAGGCCGTTGAGACGCGCCTCGCTGTTGGTGTCGGCGAGCTTGGTGTAGATGTTCGTGCGCGACAGCGCCGCGCCCGAGGCAAACGAGAACGAGTGGTAGATTGAGTCGCGGCCCTGCGTGACCTGCGCCGTGCCGACGTGGAAAGCCTCGGTGCTCTCGTTCTGCACCTTGTAGTGGTCCACGCGCGCCCCGTTGCCGACGACGATCTCGGCCACCGCGTTCACCAGGTAGCTCACGCTGCCGAGCCCGACGTACTGCTCGACGAGCATCACGCTCGAGAGCGCCTCGGCGACGACCAGCAGGCGCGGATGGATCGCCGCACCGGCGGCGTTCGCATCGGTCACGTGCAGGATGTGGATCGGCACGTCCACGACCTCGCCCTTCGGCACGCGGAGCACGACGCCGTCCTGCATGAAGGCCGTGTTCATCGCCGTGAAGGCGGCCTTGTCGAAGGCGGCCAGCGAGCCGAGATGCCGCTTGGCCCAGTCCGGCTCCTCCTTGAGCACTTCCGATAGCGGCGCGAGCTGCACGTCGGCCGGGAGGCCGGCGAACTGCGAGAGCGCCGGCTCGAGCTTGCCATTCACGAACACCAGGCGATGCCACTCCGGATCCACGAGGTAGGCCTCGAGGTCGGAGAGCGTCAGCGTCGTCGTGGCCGGCTTGATGGCCTTGAACGTGCGCTCGGCGATCGGCGTGACGGACGTGAAATGCCAGTCCTCGTCACGCGTGGTCGGGAAGCCGAGGGTGGTGAAGCGCTCGAAGGCCTTCTTGCGCAGCGCCGGCAGCCAGGATGGGGCATCCTTGGCGGCGGCCTCCGCGGCGGCCTCGAACTGCTCGACGTACGGAGTGGTCACGCTCAGACTCCCGCCGGCTCGAGCAGCCAGTCGTAGCCCTTGGCCTCGAGTTCGAGGGCCAGCTCCTTGCCGCCGCTCTTCACGATGCGGCCGCCGGCGAGCACGTGCACGAAGTCCGGCACGATGTAGTTGAGCAGGCGCTGGTAGTGCGTCACGACGACCGTCGCGTTGGTCGGCTTCTTCAGCTTGTTCACGCCTTCGGCGACGATGCGCAGGGCGTCGATGTCGAGGCCGGAGTCCGTCTCGTCGAGCACCGCGAGCTTCGGCTCGAGCACGGCCATCTGGAGGATCTCGTTGCGCTTCTTCTCGCCGCCCGAAAAGCCGGCGTTGACGGAGCGCTGCATCATCGACGGGTCCATCTCGACGATCTTGAGCTTCTCTTCCATGATGTCGAGGAACTCGATCGGATCGACCTCCGGCTCGCCGTTCGCCTTGCGCAGCTCGTTGTACGCGGCGCGCAGGAAGTAGGCGTTGGTCACGCCCGGGATCTCGACCGGATACTGGAAGGCCAGGAAGACGCCCTTCTGCGCGCGCTCCTCGCTCTCGAGCTCGAGGAGGTCCTCGCCGAGGTACTCGATGGAACCCGCGGTGACTTCATAGCCCGGGTGCCCGGCGATCACCTGCGCGAGCGTGGACTTGCCGGAGCCGTTGGGGCCCATGATGGCGTGGACTTCGCCCGGCTTGATCTCGAGCGAGATCCCCTTGAGGATCTCCTTGTCGCCGGCGGAAGCATGGAGGTTCGTGATCTTCAGCATTCGTGTATGAACCGCAGTGGTGAGTTGGTAGTTGGCAGTTGGGAGAGTCGGGTCGCGGCGCGTTGTTGGACGTTGGCTTTCTACTCCCAACTTCCAACTCGCAACTGCCGTTATCCGACCGATCCTTCCAGCGAGATGCCCAGCAGCTGCTGCGCCTCGAGCGCGAACTCCATCGGCAGCTCCTTGAACACTTCCTTGCAGAAGCCGGCGACGATCAGCGAGATCGCATGCTCGGCGTTCAGCCCGCGCGCCTTGCAGTAGAAGATCTGGTCTTCGCCGATCTTCGAGGTCGACGCCTCGTGCTCGAGCGTGGCCGAGTTGTTGGCGATCTCGATGTACGGGAAGGTGTGCGCCCCGCACTTGTTGCCGATCAGCATCGAGTCGCACTGCGTGTAGTTGCGCGCGCCCTCGGCCTTCGGCAGCACCTTCACCTGGCCGCGGTACGAGTTCTGCCCGCGACCGGCGCTGATGCCCTTCGAGATGATCGTCGACTTCGTGTTGCGGCCGATGTGGATCATCTTCGTGCCGGTGTCGGCCTGCTGGGCGCCGTTCACCACGGCCACCGAGTAGAACTCGCCCACCGAGTTGTCGCCCTGGAGGATCACCGAGGGATACTTCCAGGTGATCGCCGAGCCCGTCTCGACCTGCGTCCACGAGATCTTGGCGTTGGTGAACGCCTTGCCGCGCTTGGTGACGAAGTTGTAGATGCCGCCCTTGCCGTCGGCGTCGCCGGCATACCAGTTCTGCACCGTCGAGTACTTCACGGTGGAGTTGTCCAGCGCGACGATCTCCACGACCGCGGCGTGCAGCTGGTGCTCGTCGCGCTTCGGGGCCGTGCAGCCCTCGAGGTAGCTGACCGAGGCGCCTTCATCGGCGACGATGAGCGTGCGCTCGAACTGGCCGGTGTTCGCGGCGTTGATGCGGAAATACGTCGAGAGTTCCAGCGGGCACTTCACGCCCTTCGGCACGTACACGAAGCTGCCGTCGGAGAACACCGCCGAGTTCAGCGCGGCGAAGAAGTTGTCCGAGTAGGGCACCACGGAGCCGAGGTACTTCTGCACCAGCTCGGGGTGGTTGTGCACCGCCTCGCCGAAGCTGCAGAAGATCACGCCGACCTTCTCGAGCTCGGTCTTCATCGTCGTGCCGACCGAGACGGAGTCGAAGATCGCGTCCACGGCGATGCCCTGGAGACGCTTCTGCTCGGTGAGCGAGATGCCGAGCTTCTCGTAGGTCTTGAGCAGCTCGGGGTCGACTTCGTCGAGCGACTGCTTGGGCTTCACCGACTTCGGCGCGGAATAGTAGGTCTGCGCCTGGTAGTCGATGACGTCGTACTTCACGTTGGGCCAGCGCGGCTCCGTCATCGTCTGCCAACGACGGAAGGCCTTCAGGCGCCATTCCAGCAACCATTCCGGTTCGTCCTTCTTCGCGGAGATGGCGCGGACCGTGTCTTCGGTGAGGCCAGCGGGGATCGTGTCCGACTCGACGTCGGTCACGAAGCCGTACTGGTACTCCTTATTGACGAGAGCCTCGATGGAGGAGCTCATATTTGTGCGGTGCGAGGGTGGGACGAGATAGCCAATAAAGTTAGTCGGATTTTGCGGCCGACGGAAGGCTGATTTCGTCGATTTGCCCGGATATTGCCGCGGCCAGTGCCGTAGGTAAGCCGTTGCGCTATAAAGCGTTGAAGAGCGCGGCCGGTTCCACGCTAGACGCCGAAGACCTCAACGCGATCGCGTCCGAGATTCTTGGCGCGGTACATCGCCTTGTCGGCGTGGTCGATGGCGACGGTGATGGGCATCTCCTGCTCGAGCGGGGCGATGCCGGCGCTCATCGTCAGCGTGAGCGTGGGGCCGTCCGGCACCACGATCGGCTCGCGCGACATCTCCTTGCGCACACGCTCGATGGCGTTGAGGGCCTGCTGGGCCGTCGTGAACGGCAACAACATCACGAACTCCTCGCCGCCGAAGCGTCCGACGACGTGCTCTTCGCGCGAGCTCTCGTCGATGCGGCGGGCGGCCTCGCGCAGGACGACATCGCCGACCGCGTGGCCGTAGGTGTCGTTGATCGACTTGAAGTGGTCGAGGTCGATCACCGCGACCGTCACCGGCTGGCCGCGGCGGCGGCTGGCCGAGATGCTGGGTTCGGCGTCGTCGAAGAACGCGCGGCGGTTCTTCAGCCCGGTGAGCTGGTCCACCATCGCGAGGTCCTGCATCTGCGCAAGCGTGGTTTCGAGCTCGCTGCGATTGGCCCGCGCAGCCTTCAGGGCCTCGTCGCGCTCGACGAGGATGCGCACGCTCTCCACGAACTGGAACCAGCTGGTCCGGGTGAAGAGCATGGCGCAGAGCGTGAACACGCCGACGGCGGTCGGCAGCACGGGCTGCGCGGCGGTGTCGTAGCGCACGACCTGCACCATGAGCGCGCACATCAGGGGCAGGAAGAACAGCATGGACGCCACCGGCGACGACGAGAAGAACGCGACGGAGCCGGCGCAGAGCCCGGACATCATCATCACCAGCATCGCCTTCTCTTCGGTGCCGCCGACGGGATACAGCACCCAGGCGGCAATCGCCCAGAGCGTACCGGCGATCGCCGAGAAGATCAGGGCGCGCATCTCGTTGCGCGGGCTCACGTCGACCGGGCGCGGCAGCTTGCGCAGGCGCCGCCAACTGAGGGCCGCCGGGGTCCAGAGCACGACCATCACGGCCACGAAGACCACCAACGACAGGTGGTCGGCCCGCTCCCAGTACGACAACGCGATGAACACCGCCAACAGCGGGTTGGCGACGAACACGGTTGGCATCTGGCGGACGCGATTGACGGCCTGCGACACGCGGATGGCGCGCAGCAGGGCCTCGGACTGCCCGGGAATCGGCAACTGCATTGAGGCAAAGGATATTGCGCGGCGGTCCCGGGAGCCAGACGTTAGTGGCGGCGGCGCTCCGTTCGGACGCCGTCGCACCTTCCCCCCCGGAGGTATCCGTGCAGTTCTTGGCTGAGCTGTGGCTCCCGATCCTGCTGTCTGCCGTCGCGGTCTTCATCCTCTCGGCGCTGTTCCACACCGTGGTGCCCTTCCACAACAACGAATGGCGCGGACTGAGCGGCGAGCCCGCGGTCCTCGAAGCGCTCGGCAAGGCGGCGCCGACGCCCGGGCTCTACATGATGCCCTTCACCACGCAGGAGGGCATGAAGGACCCCGAATGGCAGGCGCGGATGGCACGCGGCCCGGTGGGCTTCCTCACCGTCATGCCCAACGGCATGCGGCCGATGGGTCCGATGCTGGCGATGAGCTTCGTGCACAATCTCGTGGTCGCGGTCTTCGTGGGGTACGTCGCGTCGCATACGGTGGCGTCCGACGCCGACTACCTCGCCGTGTTCCGGGTGACGGGCACGATCACCTTCATGGCCTACGCACTCGGCCAGATTCCGGACTCGGTGTGGTTTGGGCGGCCGTGGAAGAGCTACGGGCTGATCGCGATGGATGCGATTGCCTACGCGCTGGTGACGGCGGGGATCTTTGGGTGGCGGTGGAGCTGATAACTGCAGTTACGAGTTGAGAGTTGGTAGTTGAAAGAGGGCCCGCACCGAACCGTCGGTGCGGGCCCTCTCTCTACTCACAACTCCCAACTTCCAACTGCACTTTTCACATCGCCGTCTGCGCGCGGCTCACTTCCGCCCGCCCGATCGTCCCCTGGTCGGTGCCGAACCACAGCAGCCCGGTGCGACGGTCGAACATCATGTGGCGGATCGTGTTGTTGTCTTCGCGGCCGATCAGCGTGCGCCCGAAGAAGCGGCCCGTGCCGGGATCGTAGCCCTGCAGGATCGCGCCCTTGGTGCCGCTTTCCGTCACCCAGATGCGGCCCTTGTCGTCGCTGCCCATGCCGTACGGGAGCGAAGCGGCACCGCCGGGCAGCGGGATCTCCGTCACGCGGCCCGTGCGCGGGTCGACGCGGCCGAGCATGCCGCGCGTGTAGTCGGTGTACCAGACCACGTCGTCCGGCGTGATGGCGATGCGACGGCCGCGCGCACGCTCATGCGGCAAGTCGTAGGTGGTCAGCTCGTACGTCTGCGGGTTGATGCGGCCGATCTTGTTGGTGCCGAACAGGTTGAACCACACTTCGCCGCGCGAATTGAGCTCGATGCCGTACGGCCGCGTGTTCGGGCCGACGCGCACGAAGCGGATCGCGCCCGACTGCACGTTCATGTGGCCGACGACGCCGGAGTTCTGCGCCGTGAACCAGAGATTGCCGTTGCGGTCGAAGACCATCGTGTGCGGATCGCGCACCGTCGAATCGCCCATCTGGTACCAGCGGATGTCGCCGCTGGCCGGATTCAGGCGGCCGATGGTGGCGTTGCGGTTCCCGGCGATCCAGATGTGGTTGTCCGGCCCCGCCACGACGGTGTGCGGGTTCGTGTTCGGCGGCAACTCGTAGCGCCGGGTCTGGCCGGTACGCGGATCGAGACGGCCGACGTAGTTGCCGGCTTGGCCGGCGAAATACACGATGCCATCCTGCGCGACGTACGGGTCACGCGGGCGTCCGCCCCATTCGATCGGCCACTCCTGGAAGGGCACGACCTGGGCGGACAACTCCGGCACCGCGAGGGCGCCGATCAGGGCAAGGGTGACAAGGCCACGCATGGGATTCTCCTCTGGGGGACGAGACTTCAAGCTTACGTCCCCACGAGGAGTTCCGTTGGCGCGAGGGTGCTACTCGCGCCCGAAGTTCACGATCGGCAGCACCTTGCCCAGGCCTTCGCGCTCGCTGACGATGTTGATCACGCCGAGCTGCATGCCGCGCAGGCGACGCGTGTAGTTGACGAGGCCGATCGAAAGGCCGTGTTGGTCGCCGCGGATGGCGTTGATGGACGACAGGCTGGCGCCCGTCATGCGGCCGCCGCGTTCGGTGCGGAACAACGCGGGCGCGATCACGACGCCGTGGGTGCGTTCGGCACCCACCATGGTCGCGGCGGCGAATCCTTCGATGCGCGGCGCGCCGAGGCCGAGTCCGGCCACGGTCACCCAGCGCACGGTGCCGCCCGAGCCGACGCCGATCACTGAGCCGGTGATGCCGTTGATGTCGCCGCCGGCGCCTACGCCGACGCCACCCACCGTGATGCCGCGGATCGAACCACCCGAGCCCACGCCGACGCCCGCGAGCGTCAGTCCGCGGATCGACCCGCCGGCGCCTGCCCCGACGCCGGCAACCGTGATGCCGCGGATCGAGCCGCCCGCGCCGACGCCGATCGTGCCGTACGCCAAGCCGCGCAGGTCGCCGCCGACCCCGGCGCCGATGCCGCCGACCACTGCCCCTCGCACGTTGCCACCGGCCCCTGCGCCGATGCCGCCGACCATGAGGCCCCGCACATTGCCGCCCGCGCCGGCGCCGACGCCGCCCACGGTGATGCCACGGACGGAGCCGCCCGCCGCTGCGCCGATCAGGCCCACCGCCGCGCCGCGGATGTCACCGCCCGCGCCGACGCCGATGCCGCCCGCCGCGAGGCCGCGCAAGTCGTTGCCCGCGCCGATGCCGATGCCCGCCACATGGATGCCGCGCACCGAACCACCCGCCCCCAAGCCGACGCCCGCCACACCGATGCCGCGCATGTCATCCTCGGCGCCGACACCAAAGACGCCAAGCGAGAGACCGGTGATATCGCCAACGGCCGTAAGCGGCAGGCCCACCGCGACGCCGTTCACGCGGCCACCGATGTAGCCCTCGTGCGGCGCCCACAGCGTCAGGTTCATGCCGTTGACCAGTTCGAGCTCGCGGTCACGGTAGTTGAGGCGAATCCCGTCGACGCGAGGGTGCTGTCCAATCGAGATGACGCGGCGTACCGGCGCGCCGCGTTGGGCGCTGAGGGTCGGGGCGATCGCAGCGACGGCGAGCATCGCGGCGGCGGACGCGCGGAGAATGCGGGACATGCGAAGCGCTCGGGTGAAGGTCACACGGGGACTACGCGGCTGCGGTTCCCCGGGGTTTCGACACCCGCGGCATCGAAAAGGATTGAACGCTGTGGTGGCCGCGACGGGGTCGCGTCCCGCTGCCGCGTGCTGCGACCGCGACCTGCGCCGACGTTCAGTCCGCGGAGATCGCCTGGATGGCGCGCTTGAGCACGCCCTGCCCCATCACGCGCTTGTAGTCGTTGCCGGACAGCGGTTCCATGTCGTAGAACGCGCGCTCGACCAGCGCGTCGATGGAATCCTCGTCCAAACCGCCGCTCGCCACGTCTTCCTCGATGCTGTCCGGGACGCGCCAGGGCGCCAGGCCGAGTCCGCCCATGGCCATGCGCACGCTGCCGTCCGTGCGGCGACAGGCCGCGACGGAGACCAACGCAAAATCCCAGGCGCCGCGCTGCATGACCTTCTCCCAATGCTGCGCGCCTGCGGCTCCGATCGCGGGCAAGTGCACGGCGACGATCAGCTCGCCGGGCTCGAGCTGCGCCTCCTTGAGCGGGTCGCGCGAGGCACCGTCGTACAGGGCGGCGATGTCGACGTGCCGGACGCGGCCGTCGGCGCGGACGATCTCCACCCGCGCGTCGAGGGCCAGCAACGCGACCGCAGGATCCGACGGATGCACGGCGCGACAGGTGCCATCGGCGACGATCCCGTGATACTGATGCTCGCCCTCCACCGCCGCGCACTGCGTGCCGCCGCGCTTGAAGCAGCCCACGCCACGCCGGAAGTACCAGCAGTGGTGCCGCTGCACCAGGTTGCCGCCGAGGCTGCCGCTGTTCCGCAGCGCCGGGGTGCCGACGCTCCCGCAGGCCTCGGCGAGCACCGGGAACCGTGCCCGAATCGCGTCGTGCGCCGCGAGTTCGGCGATCGTCGCCGCGGCGCCGATGCGCAGGCCCCCAGCCGTCGCGCTGATGTCGCGGAGAGCGGGGATGCGCCGGATATCGACCACGAGCGTGGGCGCGAGGATCCCCTCTTCGGTACACGGCACCAGGTCCGTGCCGCCGGCGACGGGCAACACGCCGGCGTCCGCGATGCGGCGCAGTGCGTCGTCTTGGGTCGAGGCGATGTGGTAGGAGAACGTCACGCGTTCAGGGTGCAGGCGGCGTCGGGGTGGGCGCAAGGGTGAAGACGATGTAGTCGCCGATCTTGCGCTGGCTCCGGCCGTCGGCCGCATCGAGGTCCGCAACGGGCTGGAAGCTCACGACGATCTGCCGCGCGCCGCGATCGCGGCGCTGCACGCGCTCCACCGTGCCCAAGCGGTAGTTGGAGTGGAACGATCCGTTGGCGTGCACGACCAACGTGCCGTGCGCCGCGCGGGCGCGCACGATCGACTCGGCCATCGCTTCGTCCTTCACGCACTGCGCCTCATAGGTGCGCCACACCATCGCCTCGACTTGGTCGGGCGTGAGCTGCATGCCGTGGCCCGACATGTCGCCCATAGTCTCGCGGAACCGCTCCCAATACTCGTTGCGCGGGCAGCTGTGTTCGCTGGCCACGAAGGGGCGGTCGGCTTCCGGCAGCGAGTCGAGCGCGGCGAGCCCGCGACGCGCCACGACGGACGCGAGGCGACGCGGCACGTTGCCGCCGACCACGGGCCACGCGCGCGCCTTGGCGAACTCGACCATCGGGCGGTAATCGGCGCGGTAGTTAGGCCAGGGTCTCGATGCCGCGAGGAAGGCGCTCTCATCGATGGAGTCCGCGAGATAGCCGTCGAGGTGCGGCTGGACGTCGCGCTCGAACATCTCGAGGGAGAGCACCACCTTGCCGTCGCGGCGGCGGGCGATGCCCTCGAGCACTGCCGCCTGGAGCTGGTGCGTGCCTGGGTCGTTGTGGAACTCGCCGAGGTACGCGACGTCGGCGTCACGGGCAATGCGCGCGATCAGCGTCTCGAGGTCGAGAAAGCGCCGGCGCTTCGTGTCGTAGACGCGGTGGGGGGTGTAGGCGGCCGCAGCCGGGGGCGCCTGAGTCTGCGCGACGGTCGGAGCGGCGGACTGGGCGACGGAAACCGCCGGAATGCTGGAGGAAAGCATCGCAGCGATCACAAGAAAAGCAAATTTACGCATTCAAAATTGCCCAGTTGATATTCGGTTGCACAAAAACAATATTTGTGAATCTAAAATGACTTTACACGCTGCGGTGACGCCGTCGACGGTACGGCTGCACGAAGAGTGCGCCGAAGAGCTGGGGCGCCTTGATGCGCTCGTCTCGGTTGCACCGCCCGCCGCCGCCCTCGTGCTCCAATCCGTCGCGGTTGCCGGCCTCGCTGTGCGCGACACGGCGAATCGCGACATCGCCGTCGACACCGCGCAAGCTACGCGACTGGCCTGTGCTTCGCTCGTGGCATCCCGCGTCGAGATGGTGCACGCCGCCGCAATGGATCGCGCGCTCGAGCGATGGCAGCAGCTGGTCGATGACGGGGAACGGCGCGCGCGCAGCGGGGCACCGCTCGCGATCCCGCCGGACGTCTCGATGACGCCGGATGCGCAGGTCGCGGTGCTCGAGGCCTTGCGGCCCGGGAGCGAGCCGCGCCCGTTGCTTTGGCGCGCCCTGCACATCGTCGCGTGGATGCCGGAGACGCCGCATGCCGATCTCCTCTCCGCACTCGTGCTCACGGCCGGGGGACTGACCGATCGCCTGCGGCTGCTGCCGTTCGCCGCCGTCGAGCGGAGGTTGCGTCTCGACGTCGCGGCCGCTTGGCGTGCGGGCGATGTCACGCCACTCGCGCGCGTCGCGTTGGCTTCGCTCGCGTCCAACGCCCGGCATCTCCGTCTGCAGCTCAAGCTGCTCTGGGAGTCGCAGGCCGCGGAAGACGCGCACGTGGCAAGCATCGGGCGCGCCGGTCTCACCGCTCGAGACGCACTCGCCGTCCTGCGCCTGTCCCTCGCGACTTCCGTGCCCGACCTGAGTGTCCGGCTCTCGCTCTCGCGTCCGGCCGCCGGTGCCGCATTGCAGCGATTGGTCGAGCTCGGCCTCGCCGAGGAGATTACCGGACGCGCGCGCGATCGCGTCTTCGTGTACGCCGGGGCCTGGGGCCTCGTGTAATTACCGTGACGGAGAGGGCTGGGCACTCGTTTTCCCCGTGAATGCACGGTCTGCGCACAATCACGTTGGTCGCTCTGGTCCTCGCCGGGTCTGGTTGCTTCGGCGGAGGCCCCGCGCCGGGCGGCTCGCCGCGTGTGGCGGCGGACCGCGAGTATCTGCGGGACCGACGCCTGATGGTGCCGGTGGATGGCGTGCGTCCCCGGGACCTCGTCGACACGTACAATGCGGCCCGCAGCGGGGGACGGCGGCACCACGCCCTCGACGTCATGGCCCGGCGCGGCACGCCCGTCATCTCGGCGGACGACGGTGTCGTGCGCCGCATCTCGACGAATGCCCTCGGCGGGCGCACGGTGTACGTGGTGGATCACCAGCAGCGCTTCGTGCATTACTATGCGCATCTCGACCGCTACGCGCGCGGACTCCGCGAAGGACAGCGTGTGCGGAAGGGCGACCAGCTGGGCACGGTCGGGAGCACCGGCAATGCGGATCGCAACGCACCGCACCTGCATTACCAGCTGCTGCGCTACGCGAACGCGCGGATGTGGTGGGCCGGCGACCCGGTGAATCCGGTGCCGTATCTCGTACTGAGGGGCGACAAGCGATGACGATGACGGGCAAGGAGCGCGCCGAGCTGCGCTCGGAATGCAACCGGCTGAAGCCGACGATGCATATCGGCCACGAAGGCATCACCGGGCCCGTCCTCGCGGCGCTCGACGACGCGCTTCGTACGCGCGAGCTGGTGAAGATCCAGCTGAACAAGAGCGTCGAGGTGTCGGCGAAGTCCGCGGCGAACGATCTGGCGAAGCGCGTGAAGGCCGAGGTGATTCAAGTCATCGGCCGCACGACCACGCTCTACCGCCACAATCCCGAACTGAAGCGCAAGAAGGGCGACGCGCCGCCCTGGCGCTGAGCCGCCGCGGCGTCGCCCGCGGCGCCGCCTGTCGCCCGAGCCCCGCGGGCCGGCAGCCTATGCGCGACGGCCGAGCGCGGCGAGCACGCGCCACGGCGTGAGCGGGAGTTCGTTGACCTCGACCCCCAGCGCATCCGCCACGGCCCCGGCGATTGCCGGAGCGGTCGGCACGATCGCCGGCTCCGCGATGCCGCGCGCGCCGACATGGTTGGCCTGCACGTCGGCCCCCGGCAGGAAGACGCCGTCGATCACCGGAATGTCGGCGAGCGTCGGAATCTTGTAGTCGTGGAGTCCCACGTTCAGCGGTAAGCCCATGCGCGCGTCCAGTGCGCGCTCCTCGAAGAGCGCGAAGCCGAGCCCCTGGATGATGCCGCCTTCGAGCTGCGACTCCGCCAGCGTGGGATTCACAATGCGGCCGGCGTCATGCACCGCGACGAGACGCAGGACGCGCACGACGCCGGTGACCGTGTCGACCTCGACTTCGGCGAACTGCACGCCCGTGGTGACGATACCGGCGTCCTGCGGATTCGGGCCGCGCGATCCATGCCCTTGGATCATCACGTTGCCGAGCTTGGCGGTGATCTCACCGAAGGTCATCGCGCGGTCGCTGCCGCGCACGAGCACGCGGCCGTCACGGGTCTCGAGCGCATCCTTCGGCGCGGCGAGCACGCCGGCCGCCGCATCAAGCAGCGCGTTGCGCGCATCTTCCGCCGCCATGCGCACGGCGGGCGTCAGCGAGGCGACGGTCATCGAGCCCCAGCTGTTCCCGGCGTACGGCGTGGCGCCGGTGTCGCCGATGATCGCGCGCACCTGGTCGAGGCGATGTCCGAGCGCCTCGGCGGCAACCTGGGCGAGGATCGTGCGCGTGCCGGTGCCGAGGTCCTGTGAACCGGCGAGGACGTCGGCGCTTCCGTCGTTGTTCAGCCGTACCGTCGCATAGCTCGGCGGACCGCCACCGGTGGACCAGATCTGGGCGCTGACGCCCACGCCGCGGCGGAGCTGCGGCTTTCCGGGCACGCGGTGAGGGTCGCGTTGTGGCGTCGAACGCTGCCACTCCGCCCAGCCGAAGCGCCGCGCGCCCTCGTCGTAGCACTCGGCGAGGCGATTGCCCGTGTACGGACGGTTCTTCTTCTGGTCGTGCGTGGCGATGTTGCGCCGGCGCAGCTCGAGCGGATCGATTTCCAGTGCCGCGGCGAGCGCATTGATGCCGATCTCGAGCCCCACCGCGCCCTCCGCGTGCCCAGGCGCGCGGAAGGCGGCCATCGCCGCGGTATTCACAAACGCGAAAGTCTCGTGCGTGCGCACGTTCGGGCAGGCGTAGAGTTCGTGGTAGATCTCGCCAGGTCCGCCCTCCCAGCCGCCGATGCCGAGCGGCACGTCGGCGACCATCTCGATGGCGGTCAATGTTCCATCGCGCGTCGCGCCCATCTTCACGCGCTGCACGCTCGACGGGCGATTGCCGGTGTCGACCTGTTCGCCGATGCGGTCGACGGCGCAGAGCACGGGGCGGCCGAGGCGCTTCGCGAACAGCGCCGCGATGTACGTGTGCGCGCCGGCGTAGTTCTTGGCGCCGAAGCCGCCGCCCATCGCCTCGCAGATGACGCGCACGTTCGTGAGCGGGATGCCCAGCGCCTTCGCGACGTTATCGCGCACGCGGAAGATGCCCTGCGTGCTTTCCCACACGGTGAGGCGATCGCCGTCCCATTCGCAGACGGCGCTGTGCGGTTCGAGCGCGCTGTGCAGGACGCAGGGCGTGCGCACCTCACGCTCGATGATCACGTCGGCTTGGGCGAATCCCGCCGCGACGTCGCCGCGTGCGCGGACGCGCGGTTCGTTGAACAGCAGGTTCGTGGAAATGCCGGGGCGCACGGGCGCAGCGTCGGCGGCGGTGGCCTGCGCGACGGTGACGCTGTGGCGGGCCTTCTCGACCTCGATGACCACGCGTACGGCCGCGCGGTCGGCCGCCTCCTGCGAGTCCGCGCAGATGGCGGCGAGCGGCTGGCCGTGGTAAGTGATCTCGGGATTGAACAGCCGCGTCTTCGGCGGGCAATCGGCGTGGAGCAGCACGTCGAGTACCCCCGGCATGGCACGCGCCGCGTCCGCGTCGATGCGCGTCACGCGCCCCCGCGCCACACCGCTGCGGACGATGGCAACGTACGCTTGGCGCGGGCGACGGACGTCGGTGGTATAGCCGGGCCTACCGGTGGCCTTGAGTGCTGCGTCGACGCGGATCGCTCGCGCGCCGACGTGCGTGAGTGCGGCATCGGCGCCCCAAGGTTCGAGGTCGAAGGCCGGCAACTCGACCACGCGCTGCTCGGTGCGGCCTTCGACTTCGACCGAGGTCGTGACGAACCGCGCTTTCGGTTCAATCATGCGCCGCATTCCGCAACATGGTGGCGGCGCGACGCACCGCGCGGACGATCTTGGGATACGTGCCGCAGCGGCAGAGGTTGCCGCTCATGGCCGCGACGACTTGCTCGTCGGTGGGATCCGGATTCGACGCCAGCAGCGCGGCGGCGGCCATGAGCTGGCCCGGCGTGCAGAAGCCGCATTGCGCGGCGTCTTCGAGGGCGAAGGCCTGCTGCAGGGGGTGCGGCGCATCGGGGCTGCCGAGTCCCTCGATGGTCTGGATGTGCTGGCCGTCGCAGCCGTGGGCCAGCGTCAGGCAGGCGTAGACGGGCCGACCCTCGACGTGGACGGTGCAGGCCCCGCAGGCGCCGCGGTCACAGACGCGTTTGGTGCCGGTCAGCGCGAGGTCGTCGCGGAGGAGGTCGAGCAGGGTCGCGTGGCCGGCAGGGGCGACGTCCCGGGGCGTTCCGTTGACGGTGATGCGCACAGCTGGGATTTAGGTGAGGGATAGGGCGCTGTCCAGCGATGTCCGGCGATTGAAAACCGGGTGACACTCCCGCCTGTTGTGCCGTCCAGAGATTGTTATCTTCCGCCAGTCACCGCACGACCACCCACCGAGGACCAGCCCGATGCCGTACGTGATCACCGAAGCCTGCATCAACGTCAAGGACAAGTCCTGCGTGGACGTGTGCCCGGTGGATTGCATCTATGAGGGGCCGGACCAGCTGTTCATCCAGCCGGATGAGTGCATCGATTGCGGCGCCTGCGAGCCGGAGTGTCCGGTGACGGCGATCTTCCCGGAGGAAGACGTGCCGGCGAACCTGAAGCAGTATGTGCAGCTGAACCGCGAGGCGTTCAATAAGGAGCCGAAGCCGGGACGGCCCACGCGGTAAGAGAGAACTGCCAACTGCAGTTACGAGTTGGGAGTTATGAGTTGAAAGAGAGGGCCCGCTACCGATTCTTCGGTGCGGGCCCTCTCACTACTTCCAACTGCCAACTCGTAACTGCAGTTATGAGAGGAACCTGTCCTTCGCCCAGAACAAGGCGATGATCGCCGCGAACTGCATGAACGTGCTGATCTCCGACCGCCAGGCTTCCGCCCAGAAGAACTCTCCCTGTGCATCCTCGGGCTTGGGCGGCCGCGGGAACCAGCGCGGCGTCTTCTCCTTGTAGTCGAGATACACCTGGCCGAAGATGCTCTCGAGCACTCCCTCTTCGTAGCGCACGATGTAGTAGTACTCGACCGCGAAGATCACGGCGGCGACCGGCAGGAACCAGTACACGCCGCTGATGGTGATGATGCCCATCCAGAGCAGGAAGTTGCCGTTGTAGAGCGGATTGCGGCTCCACGAGAACGGCCCGTGACTCACGAGCTTCTGCACGTTGCGCGAGCGGCGGCGCGTCACGGTGCCAGCGGTCGCCACGCCCCACATCCGCCACCACTCGCCGATCACCATCACGATGGCGCCGATGAGCAGGTTGCGCGTCGTGAGCTCCTGCATCGCCAGGACGGGCACGACGAGGAAGGGCACGGGCAGCCAGCCGCGGTTCTTGAACAGCACCGCGCCGATCCTTGCGGCGGGCGTCTGTTCGGCGGCGCTGACGTTCTGGTGGTTCGGGGTCGCGGAGGTCAAATCGGATTCCAGTGGGGGGAATCAGGGAAATCTGGCCTGAACGAAGCCAGAAAGCAGGGCGTTGAAGGCGGACGGGTGCTCGACGCAGCTGGCGTGGCCGGCGCCCGGGATCAGGGCCAGCTGTGCGTCAGCGATTGCGGCGTGCATCGCCTCGCTCTCCTTCACGGGCGTCAGCACGTCTTCCTCGCCGCAGATGATGAGCGTAGGGACGGTGATGGTCGCGAGGGTCGGCGTGGAATCGGGGCGCGTGCGCAGCGCGTCCAGCGCGTCGTGGATGGCCTCGACGCTGGCGCGGCGCATCATCGCGTCGAGATACTCGACCGCCCGCGGTCGCTCGGCGCGCGTCGTCTTGCCGACCATGCCCGGCAGCATGGCCGCGGCGATGGCCCCGGGGCCCTCCTTCAAGACCTGCGCCTGCATTGCGACGCGCTTCTCCTGGCCCTCGAGGGTGTCGGCCCCCGCCCGGGTATCGGCGAGGATGAGGCCGAGGATTCGTTGCGGGTGGCGGCGCCAGAGCGCGAACGCGAGATAGCCGCCCATCGAGAGGCCGCCGATGACGGCGCGTTCGATGGCCAGGGCGTCGAGGGCGGCGACGACCCAATCGGCCCAGTGGTCGAGCGAGGGGACTTCGGCGCTGTCGCTCTCACCGAAGCCTGGCAGGTCAAGCGCAATCATCCGCGCGCCAGCAGGCGCTGCGGCCAACTGCGCCGCCCACAGCGTGCGGTCGTGGGGAAATCCGTGCAGCAACACGACCGGCAGTCCGCTGCCGGATTCCTCGAAGCCGACGGTTCCGCGGGCGGTCTGGAGCTTCACGCGGTCGGCTCGCCGACGTTCGCCGGCACTTGAAGCTCGACCGTCGGCAGCGGCGGCACGTCGTCCTCGACCCAGAACGTGCGCATCACGACGACCACGGCGGCGAGCATGGGAATCGCCACGAAGAGCCCCAGGAAACCGAAGACGAAGGCCATCACGACCTGCGCGATCAGCGTCAGCGCCGGGGGCAGGTCGAGCTGCTCCTTCATCAGGTACGGGATGAGGAGGTTGTTCTCGAGGAACTGGATGCCCCAGTACACGCCGACCACCAAGAGCGCCTTCTGCGGTGAGTCGACGAAGCCCATCAGGACTGCGGGAATCGCCGCGAGCATCGGGCCGACATTCGGGATGAACTCGAAGATGCCGGCGATCACGCCGAGTGGGAACGCGGCGCGCACGCCGAGCACGGCGAGCAGGATGGTCGTGACGATGCCGATCACGACCATCGCGATGAGCTGCGTGGCGAACCACGTACGCAGCGTCGTGCCAAGCGCGGTGAGCAGACCGGCGACGCGCTCGCGCTTGGCGACCGGCACCAGCAACAGCGCACCGCGGCGGTACACGCCCGGATCGGCCGCGATGTAGAGCGCGAGGAACACCACCATGACCACGCCCGCGGCGACGACGAGCGTCGACTGCAGGATGCCAAAGGCGAAGTTGGTCAGCGCCGGGGCGTGTTTGCTCACGGCCGCGACGATGCGGCTGGAGCCGTCAGCGGTGGGCGGCGCGATCGTGTTCAGCAGGTCCGGCATCCTGCCGGCCAGCCATTCTTCGAGCTTGGTCGCGGCCTCGGGCAGCTTGGTGCGCAGGTCCTGCGACTGCTCCACGAGCGTCGGGCCGGTCCAGGCGAAGATGCCGACCAGCACGAGTAGGGTGCCCAATACCACGACCGCCGCGGCGACATTGCGGTTCAGCTTGCTCCGGGCGACCACCCAGTCGGTCGCCCGCGCCGCGGACAAGCCGAAAAGCACGCCCAGAAATGCGGTCAGCACGAGAATCCGCGCCGACCAGAGCAGTTGGAACAGGATGAGCGTGGCGATGATGGCAATCGCCGCACGGTAGATGTCGCCCGCATGCATGGGGCGCTCGGGCGGCGCGCCGGAGGAGGTCGTCGTCAGGGGCATCTCGGCGGAAGGGGACCTAGCACAAACGAACCGTCCGGGTCCCCTCTGGGCAAGGGCGGCCCCGACTGGCGCAGGGGGCTAGATTGCAGGCTGTGAATCCGTCCGCCCCGCGCAGCGCCAAGGCTCCGAGCGCCCAGTACCTCGACACCGATGCCGCGGTCCGCGCCTGGCTCGCCGCCGCCAAGGGCGCGCGTCGCCTCGCGCTCGACACCGAGGGCGCGAGCTTCCATCGCTTCGTCGATCGCATCTACCTGCTGCAGCTGTCCACGGACAACGCGCACGCGGTGATCGATCCGCTGCCCATCGAGTCGCCGGCGCTGCTTGGCGCGATGATCGAGGACCCGGCGATCGAGATCGTCTTCCACGACGCCGACTACGACCTGCGGCTGCTGCACCAGGATTACGGCTGGAACGTGCGCAACGTGTTCGACACGCGCGTCGCGGCGCAGCTACTCGGCATCAAGGCCTTCGGACTCGCGGCACTGCTCGAGCAGTACTTCGGCGTGAAGCTCGACAAGAAGCACCAGCGCGCGGATTGGTCGATGCGCCCGCTGACGGCCGACATGCTCGATTACGCGGCGCAGGACACCATCCACCTGCTCGGCCTGCGCGACGAGCTGCATGGGCAACTCGTGAAGAAGGGGCGGCTCGCCTGGGCCAAGGAAGAGTTCGAGCGGCTGGAGAGCGTGCGTTGGCCGGCGGACGACGCGAACGGGTTCCTGAAAGTGAAGGGCGCGCGCGACCTCACGCGCCGCGAGCTGGCGGTGTTCCGCGAGTTGGTGCAGTGGCGCGATGGCGCGGCGCTCAAGCTCGACCGTGCGACGTTCCGCGTGGTGAGCAACGAGGTGCTGCTCGAGGCGGCGAAGGCGCACCCGGCGAGCAAGGAGACGTTGGCGAACATCAAGGGCATGCCGCGGGGCATCCTCGAGCGCTCGCATGCGGAGATCATCGAAGCAATCGACCGCGGCCTCGCGGTGCCGGAAGCGGCGCTGCCGAAGTTCCCGAAGTCCGCGCGCTGGGACCGCGATCCGGATTTCGATCATAAGGTCGGCGCCCTGAAGGCCGTGCGCGATGCGGCGGCGGCGCGGCTGGAGTTGGATCCGGGCGTGCTCTGCTCGCGCGAGCGCATGGAGTCCGTGGCGCGCATGCTGCCGGCGAAGGCCGAGCAGATCCTGGAGATTCCGGAGTTCCGGTGTTGGCAGGTCGAGGAGCTGGGCGCCGATTTCGTGAAGGCGCTCGAACCGTGGCGGAAGAAGGAGTCGCCGTATCTCGACTGACCTGCGTGCGCGGCTGACGGCGGCGCTTCGCGAGCGCTACGCGATCGAGCGCGAGCTCGGCGCCGGCGGCATGGCCACCGTTTGGTTGGCGCGCGACCTGCGGCATGAGCGTGAGGTGGCGATCAAGGTGTTGCACCCCGACCTCGGGGCGGCACTGGGCGGCGATCGGTTCTTGAGCGAGATCAAGACCACCGCGAAGCTGCAGCATCCGCACATCTTGCCGTTGCTCGACAGCGGCGAAGCGGACGGGCTGCTGTTTTACGTGATGCCGCTGGTCACGGGCGAGACGTTGCGCGCCCGACTCGCGCGCGAGCAGCAGCTGCCGCTCGAGGACGCGCTGCTGGTGGCGCGCGAAGTCGCCGATGCGCTGGCCCATGCGCACTCGCAAGGCGTGATCCACCGCGACATCAAGCCTGAGAACATCCTGCTGCAGGGCGGGCACGCTGTGGTGGCCGACTTCGGCATTGCGCTGGCGGTGCAGACCGCGGGCGGTGCGCGCATGACGCAGACCGGGCTCTCGCTGGGGACGCCGCAGTATATGAGTCCCGAACAGGCGATGGGCGAGCGCACGATCGATGCGCGCAGCGACATCTACGCGCTTGGTGCGGTGACCTACGAGATGCTGACCGGTGAGCCGCCCTTCGCTGGCGCGTCGGTGCAGAGCATCGTGGCGAAGGTGCTGACCGAGAAGCCCGTCGCACCCACGGCATTGCGTGATACGATTCCGCCGCAGGTCGAAGCCGCCGTGCTGCGCGCGCTCGCGAAGCTGCCGGCCGATCGCTTCGCGACGGCTGCGTCGTTCAGCGAGGCGTTGCGCGCGCCGAGCCCACCGACGGTCGCTGGCGCCGCGCCCTCGCACAGCGGAGCGCCAGCCGCAGCGTCCATGCGCGCGGCGCGCTGGCCGCTCGTGGCCGGTGTCACGGTGGCCCTGCTCGGGCTCGCGGGTGGCGCGTGGCTGGGTGCCGATCGTGAAGCGGGCGCGAGCGGTCTCGCGCTGCCGCTCGTGCTGGAAGTCGACGGGCGCGGTCCTGACCTGCGGCGCTTCACCGTCTCATCAGACGGCGAGGCGGTCGCGATCGCCATGGATGACGGCATCGCGGTACGCGAGCGGGGATCCCGCGCATATCGCCTATTGCCCGGCACCGATGGTGCGGAGTCGCCGTCGTTCTCCCCCGATGGCGCGTGGATTGCGTACTCCGCCAGCGGAGCGCTGCGAAAAGTCTCGATGCGCGGCGGGGCACCGATCGCCGTCCTCTCGGCGGACACACTCGATGGAAGCCGGGTGCGGTACGGACGGCAAGGGCAACTGGCATTCGAGGGACGCGGTGGCCTGTGGGTCGTCTCGCCCGATGGCGCCGAGGTTCGGCGCCTGGTGACCGCTGCGGATGGCTCGGCGCCGCGCTTCACGCCCGATGGCCGCGGGTTGTTCTACGTGGACGAGCGGCAGGGCAGCCGTCTGATGTACTACGACCTCGAGCGCGACGACACCACGCAGGTGCTCGCGCAAGCGAGTGAAGGTGAACTCACCGACGACGGCTACCTGCTCTTCGGCCATCCGCAGGGCGGCCTGTTCGCGGTAGAGTTCGACCAAGGGGCGCGGAAGGTGGTGGGCGCGCCGGTGCCGATCGCCGCCGACATGGCCGTCAGTTCCGCCATCAGCCCGTTCGCCGTCACGGCGCGCGGCCTGCTGGTGTATCTGGTGGGGTCGGACCCTGCGGTGCGCATCGTGGTGCAGTCAGCCGGCGGTCGCTTGGACACCCTGCCGCTGCCGCCGCAGACGGTGTCCTACCTTCGCTTCTCACCGGATGGATCCCGGCTTGCCCTTACGCGCGGTTCCGCGCGCGGCTCGCTCCGCGAAACGCAGATCTATGATTTCGCCTCGAAGACGCTGACGCGGTTTGCCGCGGTCGGCGGTCCGCATGCCCCCGTGTGGTCTCCGGATGGGCGTGAGTTGGCCTTCACCGCCACCGATTCCGCGAGCGACGCCGAGGATCTCTTCGCGCAACCGCTCGATGGATCGTCGCCCGTCCGCCGCCTCGCGCGGCGACCGGGTGACCAGCACGGCTTCAGTTGGGTCAACGACTCGACGCTGGTCTTCGCCGACGGGAGCCCGGCCAACGCGATGCGAGGGCACTCGGCGATTGTGGTGCTGGATCCGCGACGCGAACGGTCCGAGCGCGATTTCCTGCGCGGCGCCTACAACGGGTTGATGCCGGCGGTCTCGCCTGACGGACGCTGGATCGTCTACGCCAGCGACGAAGGTGGACCCACCGAGGTGTATCTCCGACCGTTCCCGGCCGTCGGTTCCGGTGCGCAATGGAAGCTGTCGTCGGGATATGGCTTCGCACCGCGCTGGTCGGGCGATGGACGCAGCGTGTACTACGTCGCTGCCGGGGGCCGAGACCGCACGATACCGAGTCTCTTCCGGGTCTCGGTGTCGTTGGGTGCCAATGTCGCGGTCGGTACGCCGGTCCGTGTGGCGGTGCCGGAAGGGCTCGTCGGCAACTGGGATGTCGATCGCGCGGGGCGGATGGTGTTCGCCGTGCGGGAAGGCGAGGGTGACACCCAGCTCATCGCCATTCCTGACTGGCGCGCGCTACTACGTTCGCAGCGCTAGAACCCGAGATACGCGCGTACGCGCGGCTCGATGCGATCCGGCGTCCACGGCGGCGACCACACGAGGTTCATGGATACGGTGCCGATGCCCTCCATCGCCTTCAGCTGATTCTCGGCGTCGGTCATGATCTCCGGCCCCGATGGGCAGCCCGGCGACGTGAGCGACATATCGATCTTCACGTCGTTGCCCTCGACGGCGATGCCGTAGATGAGCCCGAGATCGAGGATGTTGAGATTGAGCTCGGGATCCTTCACGCGCCGCAGCGCCAGCTTCACCTGGTCTTCGGTGATGCTGCCGCTCGGTGCTGGCGCGGGGGTCGGCGCGGGGGTCGGCGCGGGGGTCGGGGTTTCGGAGTCGCTCACTGCTGCGCGGAGTTGTTGGGGCTCGACGCGGCCGCGGCGCGCGGCATGGTCGTTGGACGACGAATCAGCGCGCGTGTGCGAGGGTTCCAGTCGGGGCGCTGGTCCACGCGGAAGTCCCGTGGCCAGCCCACCTGCGCCAGCGTGCGGTCGTCGGTGATGGCGAGCGCGGCGGCGTCGGCGACGTCGTGTCGCACGTCCGCCATGATGACGCCGGCGCGCACCGTGCGCGGGTCGTGGACGCGGTTGCTGAGGATGATGACGAAGAGCTCGCGATCGGGGTCGATCCATATGGATGTGCCCGTGTAGCCCGCATGCCCGTAGGTGCGCTCGGAGAGGAACTCGCCCGACCCCTGCTCGCCGGAGGCAATCATCCAGCCGAAGGTCCGGTTGCCGGCCTGCAGCGAGGTGAAGCGGCGCACCGTGGAGTCGGCGAGCAAGCGCGTCCCGCCGTACGTGCCGCGGTTCACCATCATCTGCGCGAAGATCGCGAGGTCGGAGGCCGTGCCGAACAAGCCGGCGTTGCCGCTCACGCCGCCGAGCGCCCACGCCGACGCGTCGTGCACCTCGCCGCGGAGCGGATACCCGCGGGGTGGATACATCTCCGTCGGCGCGATGCGGTCGCGCCAGGCCGTTGGCGGCAGATACGTCGTCTGCGTCATGCCCAGCGGTTCGAAGATGCGCGTCTTGCAGAACCGGTCGAGCGGCATGCCGCTCACGCGCTCGATGGTCCAGCCAAGGACCATGGGGCCGAGGTCCGTGTAGTCGGTGACGCCACCGGGCATCGAGTTGAGCCGCGTGGTGAGCACCTGCTCGCGCGCCTGCGCCGGATTCGTCGCCGTCTCGGCGATGCGGCGACCGGGCGGCAGACCGGAGCGATGCGTGAGCAGGTGTGCCACGGTCACGCGCTCCTTCCAACGGCCCGTAAACTCCGGCAGCACCGTCTGGACCTTGAGGTCGAGCGGCAGCTTGCCTTCGTCGTAGAGGATCATCGCCGCCGTCGTGAGGCAGACGGCCTTGGTGAGCGAGGCGAGGTCGTACACGCTGCGCGCGGGGTCCACCGGTGGCGCGTCGGTTCCCCAGGCCAAGCGGCCGTAGCCCTTCTGGTGCACGACGGCCCCTCGGCGGCCGATGATGACGGCAGCGCCGGGATACGCCCCCGCCCGTTGGCCGGCCGTCACGATCCGGTCCACCTCGGCGAGACGGTCCGCCGCCATCCCGACCGTGCGAGGGGCACGGACGGGCACCGGGTCACCGACGAGGGCGAGGCTGAAGAGGGCGGAGAGCAGCACGGCAGGGGCGGTAGGGAGGGGGCAGATTCCTCAAGGTAACGACCTTCGGACCCAGGGGGGCGTCACCGATCCGAGGGCATCCTCGTACGGGGGGCGGCAACCCTTCCGCGCCCTCCCGTGACAGATTGAGCGTACCCGATGGCCACCGACCCCCTCACCATCCGACGCGCCATCAACGGCGACGAATCGGCAATGCGCGCCCTGTGGGTCGCGCATGCGCCGCGCATCGACGCCGTGGTGCGCCGGTTGGTCGGCGACCCTGACCAAGCGGCCGACATCGCCCAAGAGGTCTGGATCCAGATCTTCCGGGCGTTGCCGACATGGCGGGGCGACTCGCAGTTCTCGACCTGGGCGCATCGCATCGCGGTGAACCGCACGCTGAACGCGCTGCGTTCGGTGCGGCGGATCGCCAAGCTCGAAGTAGGGATCGAAGACGATACCGTCGCGGTGGACGAGGACATGGACCGTTCGTTCCTCGCGCAGTCCATCGACGAAGCCGTCCAGAAGCTGTCCCCCGGTGCGCGCGCGGTGTTCGTGCTGCACGACATCGAGGGCTACACGCACGAGGAGATCGCGCAGGAGCTGGGCATCACCTCGGGCGGGTCGAAGTCTCAACTGTTCAAGGCGCGCGCGAAGCTCCGCCGGCTGCTCGCGCATCTCGTAGACGTCTCCTCGCCGGCGCAGGACCGGAACTATGTCACACCTCTCGATTGACCGTCTCGCCGCGATTGCGGACGAGACGCCGACCCCCGACGAAGCGACGCACTTGGCCGGCTGCTGGGATTGCCGGGCCGAGGTGGCGGCGTACCGTCGTCTCGCGCGGATGTCGGCGATGGCACCCGTCCCCAACGAGCCGCTCACGGCCTGGTCGCAACTGGGTCCGCAGCTGCGCGCGGCCGGGCTGATCGTGGATGCGCCGCCCGCCGGCGCTGGCGCGCGCGTGCAGGAGGATCCGCGTGTCATCGCGCTGGACCGTCGCAAGCCGACGCTACAGGTGTGGGCGATGCGCATCGCGGCGGGTCTCGCGTTGACCGTCGGCGGTGGGGCCGTGGGCCGCATGACGGCACCCGAGCTGCCGGGCTTCGATCCGACCTCGATCGCCGCGGCGGCGCCGGTGGCCAGCTATCGCTCGCCGGACGACGCCGTGCGGGCGCTGACCGTGGCGCAGCAACAGTACCAATCGGCAGCGGCGTTCCTCGCGTCGCAGGACACGACGTCGCGGTTCATCGGACTCAATCGCGAGACCTACGAGGCGCGCCTCGCCGCGCTCGACGAGATCGCCGCGCTGACGCGAGCCGCGCTGTATCGCGCACCGCAGGATCCGATGCTGAACCAGTACTATCTCACCACGCTGGGTGCGCGCGAGGCGACGCTGCGCGAACTCGGCGCGTCGATGCCGGACACGCGCCGGTTGGAGCGCTACTGATGCGCGCGATCGGTCTTCGGGCGACGGCGGTGCTGGCGCTGGTCGCGACGCCGGCGTTCGCGCAGCAAACGTCGGTGAGCGCCACGTCGCCGGCGATGGCGCGGACGCGTGCGGCTGACGCCAACGCGGAGGAGATGCTGCGGCTCGTGAACGAGCTGCGGGCCCGAGAGGCGCGGCTACTGCGCGAGCTGGCCGCCACGCCGGAATCGGAGGCGGGCACGCGGCGTAACATCGAGCAGCAGTTGGCGCGTACCGCGCGCGAGGCGTTCGCCGTGATGAGCGTGATCGAGTCGCGCTGCCTGGAGCAGCGCATCGCGCCGCCACGTGGGCATCTGGGCGTGACGATCGACAACGACTTGGACATGCGGGATGGGCGCGTGGCGCGCTCGGTGGCGAACATCGCGAGCGTCGAGCCCGGCTCGCCGGCGGCGACGGCGGGCCTGCAGGCCGGGGACCGGTTGATCAGCATCGCCGGCCGCGATTTCTCCAACGGCATGCCGCGGCTCGGTGATCTGCTGGAGCCGGGGCGCCGTATCGTCGTGCGCATCCAGCGCGATGGATTGGAGCGCGAGGTGCCCGTGGTGGTGGGGCAGGGGACGCCGCGGATGGATCCGGCGTGCCCGGAGTATGAGCGCGTGATGCAGCCGCTGCGCATGGGGACGATCGCCCGCGTGTGGGTGCGCGATACCTCCGACGGCCAGGGCAACCGCGTGGTGACGGTGCTGCCGACGCCGCGCACGGCGCTCGTGCGCTCGCCGAACCCGCCGCCGCCGCCGCCCGCCGCGCCGAACGCGCCGACGGCGACCGCGGCGCCCACGCCGCCCGTGCCGCCGGCCGCTCCGGCCACGCCGGGGGTGTATGTGTTCGGCTACACGCGCGGCGCGACGAGCGAGTTCGCCTACTACAATGGCGCGCAGCTGCGGCAGCTCGACGATGACTGGCGCAACGTGCTCGGGCTCCGCAGCGGCACCGAGGGGGTGCTCGTGAACGAAGTGGCCCCCGGGTCAGCCGCTGCCGCGGCGGGGCTCAAGAGCGGTGACGTCATCCTCTCCGTCGACGGGAATACCGCGACGTCCCCGCTGGTGGTGGTGCGCATGCTGTCGCTGGACGATCGCGACGAGACGCGGCTGCGGGTGATCCGTGCGCGCGACACGCGCACGGTGGTCTTCAAGCGTGGAGACGCGCCGCGGGAATAGGCGCGGCGTCTGCTCAGGGCCGGATGCGCCCGGGCGGCAGGTCGTAGACGAGGCGGGCCGTGCGGCGGTCCGCCTCGCTCATGTCCGTGACGAATACCTGCGCCGACATCACGCTCGTGGCGTCCTCGGGATGGTCGAGGCCGATGAGATGCCCCACTTCGTGCAGCGCGACGGCGCGGACGCCTTCGCGCACGACGGGGCGGCCGTCGGGCAACTGCAGCGAGAGCTGGATGGAGCCGGCGGTGATCCAACCATGCTCGTCGTGCCGCCACATCGTACGGCCGGTCATGCGGCCCTCGAAGCGCTCCACCCACGTGACGTGCACCTCCGCGCGCGCGGAGTCGCGGACGAACGTGAACACGAAGGGCAGGCCGATGCGCGCCCAAGCTTCGAACGCGGCCTCGACTTCACGCGCGAAGTCCGGCGTGTAGCCCCCGAGGCTCGAGGGTTCGATCCACACGCGCATCGGTTCGAGCGAGCGGTCACGCCAGCGATAGCTCCAGCCGTCGCGCATCTCGAGCAGCTCGGGCAGGTAGGTATCCGGCGCACGCAGGTCGAGCGCCGCGGCGATCGCGACGGGATCGCGCTCGGGGGCGGGGGAGCCGGAAGCTTCGAGTTCGCCCGATGCGCTGAGCGCGGCGGGCGCGTCCTCCTCGACGACGATGTGCCGCGCGCGCGGCGCGGTATCGGAGCCGCTGCAGGCGACGAGCGCGAGGACGGCGATGATGGGCCTCATGCGCGCAAGAACCGCAGCGCGGCTTCGAAGACCATCGCCGGCCATTCGAAGAACGGCATGTGGCCGCACTGCGGCACGCGCAACACGTGGGCGCGCGTGATGACCTTCGCGAGCGCCTCGGCTTCCTCGACGGGGACGCAATCCTGCTCGCCGTGGATGAGCAGGACGGGCGCCTGGATGCGCGCGAGCGTGTCGCGCCAGTCGTAGCCTTCGCGGCGCAACCGCGCGGCGACGGCGGCACCGGTGGCACTGATGGATAGCGGGGGCGGTGCGAGCATCGCCGACTCGTCGAAGAACCACGCCGGGTATAGCGCGCGGCTGTAGTGCGCGTGGGCCTCCGGGTCGTCACGATGCAGCGCGGTCGGATCGAGCACGGCGAGCGCTTCGTACTCCGTGCGGCGGTCGCGCGAGAGCAGGAAGGCCAGCGCGCGGGCATGCAGGCCGTCGAGCCAGCGCGAGGTGGGTCCGACGGCATCGAACGTGACGACGCGGCGGACGCCGGCGATGTCGTGCGCGGCGCCGAGCAGGGCGATGCCGCCGCCCCAGGAATGTGCGGCGATGTCCCACTGCGGGATCTCCAGCGCTTCGCGCAGCGCCTGGAGGTCGAGCGCATCGTGCTCGACGCGCGCCGCCCGCGCGCCCGGCGGCGCGGCCGACGCGCCGCGGCCGCGCTGGTCGTAGAGGATGACCTGTCGGTACTCGGCGAAGGGCGCGAAGGTCGGCCACAGCAGCTCGTGGCCGTAGATCATGCCGCCGTTGACGGCGACGAGCGGGACCTCGCCGGCGACGGGCGGCGACATGCGCACGGCGAAGTCGAGGCCGCGCGCACGGACGGTGCGGCGTTGGAGCGCCGGGGTCCGCGGGCGCGAGCGGCGCCACTCGGCGAGGCGGTCTTTGGCGGAGGGGGGCTCGGCGGCGCTTGGAGGCACGCGCGGAATCTACTAAGCGCCGCTTGATCGGCGTCCCGATCGACGGTGGGTCCCTTGCACGAAGCAGCCATGCGCGTCCCGCTCCTGACACTCGCGCGCGGTGAGCGACGTAGTGAAGCCGTCCGGGTTCATGAGAAGTACGAGCGAAGCTTCAGCATGGGCGTTCAGGCTCTCCCGTAAGCGATCGTCGCCATCGTGGATCCGTCACTTCCACTCTGACGGAGTCACCCATGTTGCGCCAGTGTACGTTGATGGCGTTTGCCGCCCTGACGACCGCCTGCGCCACGACCGGAGCCACGCTGGGCAGCGGCGTCGGCGATGCAATGCTCTCGCGTGCGCCGTGGTATGCGGGCGTTCGCAGCACCCCGGTCGCCGCGCCCAGCACCCGCGTGGGTGTCGCGCCGATCGCGTATCAGAAGCGCGAGGGCCAAGGCGACGTCTTCGATCCGAGCGGCGCGCCCGGTTCGCCGATGGCCGCGTTGCTCGCCGAGATGAACGCCTACCTCGACTCGCTGACGGCGGCCAACGGCTCGGTGCCCGTCCGCCTGTTGGAGGCAGGCGCCGCCGGTGCGCGACCGGCGATGCGCGGCACGCCCCCCGATGTGCGCTTCGGCTGCCTGCGCGAGGGGAACCTCGTCGGTGAAGACTGCGCCGCGCGCGGCGACAGCGTGCTGGGACGGGATCCGAACTTGAACCAGATGAAGCTCGAGGTCGGACGTCCGTCGCCCGACTGGGTGTCGTGGTTCGCCGAGGAGACCGCGAACAGCGACGTCTCGCATGCGCTCGTGATCACGATTAAAGTGGGCGGGTACCTGATTCGCCAGCGCGGCCTCACGGCGCAGAAGTCCGTCGAGCTGGGCAGCCAGCACGTGCAGGAACTGCCGTGGCTCACGTCGCTGGAGCAGCCCGTGCAGGTCATCCAGCTGACGGGCGCGCTGGTCGGCCGCGACGGCAAGGCGCTGCGCATCGGCGCCGAGGGCATCGTCGCCAAGCGCACCGGCATTGTCGCGAGCGGGTTCGGGCTTACGGCGCTGATTACGGACGAGGACGTCGCGGCGCTCCGCGCAGGTCGGCGCGACGATCTGCCGGGACGGCCGTTGGCCTGGCAGGAAGCGCTGCGGACGCTGGTGAAGGAGCTGACGCGCTAGGCGCAGGATCGGGGCGCGGGAGCCCCGTCAGTCCGCCGCGCGGGTTGCGGCGGCCAGAGGTCCGGGTGCCGTGGGGGCGCCCGGGCCTCTTGACATAGGGGGTGGGGGTATATCAAATTGATACCCGTAGGGGGTATATTCACACTCAATCAGGAGCAGGCGATGACGACGAAGACGCTGGAGATCGGTGGGATGACCTGCGGGCATTGCCTGCGGATGGTGAAGCAGGCGATGGACGGGCTGGCGGGCGTGACGCTCGACGACCTGCGCATCGGCAAGGCGACGGTGACGTTCGATGAGACGCAGGTCTCGGTCGACGCGATCGCCGAGGCGGTGCGTGACGCTGGGTACGACGTCCGCTCGACGCAGTAGGAGGTGGATATGTCAGCGACGGACTGGACGGTCATACTCGCGGCGGTGTTGGCGATCGCCGCGGTGAACTGGTGGTTCTTCGTCGCGGGGCAGTCGCCCGCGGCGGCGGTGGTCGCGGAGTCGGGCGGCCCTGCGGAGGTCGTGATCACCGTCGACGGCGGCTACAGCCCGGCGGTGGTGCAGGTCCGCAAGGGCGAACGCGTGCGCCTCGTGTTCGACCGCAAGGACACGTCGTCCTGCTCGGAGGAGGTCGTGATCCCGGCGTTCGACGTGCGGCAGTTCCTGCCGTCGGGCGAGCGCACGGTCATCGAGATCCAGCCGACGGAGGCTGGTCGCTTCCCCTTCACCTGCGGCATGTCGATGCTGCGCGGGAGCATCATCGTCGATGGCTAACCACACGATTGCCCGCATCCCCGTGACGGGGATGACCTGCGCGGCCTGCCAGGCCCGCGTACAGAAGACGCTCGAGAAGCAACCGGGCGTGACCGAAGCGTCGGTGAACCTGATGATGGGCACCGCGACGGTCACCTACGACCCAGCCGCGGTGCAGCCGGCGGCGTTGGTGTCGGCCATCGAGCAGACCGGCTACGGCGCCGAGCTGCCGAAGCCGGAGCGCAGCGCGTTCGAGGAGCAGGAGGCGCGCGACAAGGCGACCGCCGAGGAGTTCCAGGAACTCAAGTGGAAGGCGATTGCCAGCGGCGTCGTCGGTGCGCTTGCGATGGCGGTGATGCCATGGATGCACCAGATGATGTGGATCACCTGGCCGCTGCTCGTGGTGACGGCCCTCGTGATGGCCACGGCGGGGCGCCACTTCTACGTGCGGGCGTGGAAGGCCTTTACGCACCACTCGGCGGACATGAACACGCTGGTGGCGCTGGGCACGGGCGCGGCTTTCCTGTACTCCGTGATCGCCACGGTCGCGCCGGGGTTTTTCCTCTCGCGCGGCGTGAGCGCCGACGTCTACTACGAGGCGGTGATCCTCATCATCGCGTTCATCCTCACGGGAAACGCCTTCGAGGCGCGCGCCAAGCGCAACACGGCTACGGCGCTGCGTGCACTGGTCCAGCTGCAGCCGAAGACGGCGCGCGTGCTGCGCAACCTGGTGGAGCAGGACATCCCCATCGAGGACGTCGTGGCAGGCGACCTCGTGGTCGTGCGGCCGGGCGAGCGCATCCCGGTGGATGGTGTCGTGCACAAGGGTGAAAGCGCGGTGGATGAGTCCATGCTCACCGGCGAATCGCTGCCCGTGGCGAAGAAGCCGGGCGACACGGTGATCGGCGGGACGATCAACCGCACGGGCGCGTTCCGCCTCAAGGCGACGACGCTGGGCGAGGCGTCGGTGCTCGCGCAGATCGTGAAGCTGATGCGCGACGCGCAGGGCTCGCGGGCGCCGATCCAGGCGTTGGCGGACCGGATCTCGTCCGTGTTCGTGCCGATCGTCATCTCGATCGCCATCGCGACCTTCGCCACGTGGGCGATCGTCGCGAGCGACGCGTCGTTCGTGAAGGGCTTCGCCGCGGCGGTCACGGTACTGATCATCGCCTGCCCCTGCGCGATGGGGCTCGCCGTGCCGACGGCCGTGATGGTCGCGACGGGCAAGGGCGCCGAGCTTGGCGTGCTCATCAAGGGCGGCGAGGCGCTGCAGCGCGCCGGCGACGTGCGGACGATCGTGCTCGACAAGACGGGCACGGTGACCGAGGGCAAGCCCACGGTCACGGACTTGATCGCCGTGACCTCCGGCGACGAGCAGCCGTTGCTCGGGCAAGTCGCTGCGCTCGAGGCGATGTCGGAGCATCCGCTGGCCGATGCCATCGTGCGCGCGGCCAAGGAGCGTGGCGCGGTCATGGGAACCGCCGAGGGCTTTGCCTCCGTCACGGGCAAAGGCGTGACGGGCGTCGTCGATGGTGCGGCGTTGGCCGTTGGCAACGCCGCGCTGATGGCTGACTATGCCATCGATGTGACGCCGCTCGAGGCCGATGCGGCGCGGCTAGCGGACGCTGGGCGCACGCCGATGTTCGTCGCGCGCGATGGCGCACTCGCCGGCCTGCTGGCCGTGGCCGATCCCATCAAGGACACGTCGCGCACGGCGATCCAGCGCATGCATGCGTTGGGCCTCGAGGTCGTGATGCTCACGGGCGACACCGAGCGCACGGCCAAGGCCATCGCCAAGGAAGCGGGCATCGAGCGCGTGGTCGCCAGCGTCCTGCCCGAGGGTAAGGTGGCTGAGGTGAAGCGGCTGCAGGCCGAGGGCAAGGTCGTCGCCATGGTCGGCGACGGCATCAACGACGCACCGGCGCTGGCGCAGGCCGATGTCGGCATGGCGATCGGCACGGGCACGGACATCGCGGCCGAGGCGGCCGACGTGGTGTTGATGCGCGGCGACCTCCGGGCCGCTGCGCACGCGGTGGAGCTGTCGCGCCGCACGATGGCGACCATGAAGCAAAACCTGTTCTGGGCGTTCATCTACAACGTGATCGGCATCCCCGTGGCGGCGGGAGTACTTTTCCCGGCCTTCGGATTGCTGCTGACACCCGTGATGGCGAGCGCCGCGATGGCGTTCAGTTCCGTCAGCGTCGTGACGAACTCCCTGCGCCTGCGTTCGGCGCGCATCGCATAACCGGAGACTGCATCGATGGCGACGACCCACAAGCACCTGCCCACGGCGAGCTGCAGCTGCGCGGTCCACGAGGATGGCCGCAAGGCCGTAGCCGTGGACCCCGGCATCAAGGACAGCAACCTCAAGCGCCTGCGGCGCGTCGAGGGTCAGGTGCGCGGCCTGCAGAAGATGATCGAGGAGGACCGCTACTGCGCGGACATCCTCACGCAGATCTCCTCGGTGCAGGAGGCGCTGCGCGCCGTCGGGCGCGAGTTGATGCGCAACCACCTCAAGCACTGCGCGTCGGCGGCAATCAAGGGCTCCGATGCGGAGGCCGAGGCGATGTACGACGAGTTAGTGGACATGATCTACAAGAGCAGCAGGTAACCATGGAACTGGGACTCTACACCTTCGTCGAGCACACGCCCGACCGGCACGGGACGCTGATCCCGCGCGAGCAGCGCATCGCGAACCTCCTCGAGGAAGCGGTGCTCGCCGATCAAGTCGGCCTCGATGCGTTCGGCATCGGCGAACACCATCGCGAGGACTACCTCGCGAGCGCGCCGACGATCCTGCTGGCGGCGATTGCCGCGCGCACCTCGCGCATCAAGCTCTCGACGGCGGTCACCGTGCTGAGCTCGGAGGAGCCGGTACGCGTGTTCCAGCAGTTCGCGACGCTGGACCTGCTGTCGCAGGGCCGCGCCGAGATCATGGCGGGGCGCGGCAGCTTCATCGAGAGCTTTCCGCTGTTCGGCTACGACCTCAACGACTACGACACGCTGTTCAACGAGAAGCTCGACCTGCTGCTCGAGCTGGTGCGCAACGAGCGCGTGACGTGGAAGGGGCGCCATCGCGCGCCGCTGACCGACCAGGTCGTGTATCCGCGGCCGTTGCAGGAGCAGCTGCCGGTGTGGATCGCGGTGGGTGGGACGCCGCAGTCGGTGATCCGGGCGGCGATGCACGGTGTGCCGATGGCGCTGGCGATCATCGGCGGTTCGCCCGAACGCTTCGTGCCCTACGCGGAACTCTACCGCGACACCTGGCAGAAGGCGGGCCACGACCCGGCCAAGCTGCAGCTCAGCATCAACTCGCACGGATTCATCGGCGACACGACGGCGCAGGCCGCGGAGATCGCCTGGCATCCGTATATGCTGCAGATGGGCAAGATCGGTCGCGAGCGTGGTTGGCCGCCGCCGACCAAGCATCAGTTCGACGCCGAGCGCTCGCCGAAGGGCGCCGTGCTGATCGGCGATCCGCAGGCGGTCATCGACAAGATCCTCTGGGAGCATGAACTCTTCGGCATGACCCGCTTCACGCTGCAGATGAGCGTCGGGTCGTTGCCGCACAAGGACCTCATGCGGGCGATCGAGTTGTACGGCACGGTCGTCGCGCCGGCGGTGCGCAAGGCGGTCGGGAGCGGTGTCGCGACGGCGGTGTGATATTTCCGCGGTGCGCGTTCCGCCACGCTTCCTCCGCTCGCTGCTCGCGTCCGCGGGCGTCGCCCTCGCGGCGGCGCCCGCGCTGCGTGCCCAGCCGGTCGTGCAGATGTCGGTCACGGGGGCCGATGCCTCCCCAGCCACCAAGGCCGCACTCACCGGCAGCCTGATTCTCGCGGGTGCGGCCGGCGCGCAGCTCATCAAGACGCCCAAGGCCTGGGACCGCACGTGGCAGGGCTTCGGCTATCGCGTCGCGGACCAATCCGGCTTCTATCTCGTGCAGACGACGAGCTTCCGCGCGCTGGGGCGTGCGCTCGACTACCGGCAGGACGCGGTGCTCTGCCCGCGCGATGGCCTCGTCGGCTGCGCATTCACCGCGACCTTCACGGCCTTCGACCGCGAGGGGCGGCGGCGCGTGAACACGCCCCTCGTGACGAGCATTCTCGTCGGCACCGGTGCGTCGCTGCTGTGGCGACCCGAGCGGCACGACAACGGGGAGTCGTGGGCCTTCGTCGGTACCCGTTTGGGCATCGCGTTCGGCGGTTATGTAGCCGAGCGCATCCTCGTGGATTGGTGGGCGCAGCGGAACTAGGCGTGCGGCGCGGTGGTTTGTCCCGAACATGTCAAAGCCACTGCTGCAGGTCCTGATCGCCTCCACCCGTCCGTCGCGCGTCGGTGCGAAGGTTGCCGACTGGTTCATTCCGATCGCCGAGGCGCACGGCGCGTTCGCGATCGAGCGCGTGGACCTGAAGGACGTGAATCTCCCGTTCCTCGACGAACCGAAGCATCCGCGGCTCGGTGAATATGAGCATGAGCACACGAAGCGCTGGAGCGCGACGGTCTCGCGCGCCGATGCGTTCGTGTTCGTCACGCCGGAGTACGACTTCGGTCCGCCGGCCTCGCTGATCAACGCCCTGCAGTTCCTCGTGAAGGAATGGGCGTACAAGCCGGTCGGCCTGCTCAGCTACGGCGGTGTCTCGGCCGGTCTCCGCTCCGCCAACGCGCTGCGCATCATGTGCACGGCGAACAACATGATGCCGCTGCCGGGCGCCGTGTCGATCCCGCTGGTCGGTCAGCTCGTGAACAAGGAGACCGGCCTCTTCGAGCCTGGGGACGTGCAGGTGAAGGCGTCGAACGGGATGCTGGCCGAACTCGCGCGCTGGGAACGCGCGCTCAGGACGCTGCGGACGGCGTAGCCAACGCGTTCGCGGCGCGCCACTCCGCGTGGGCCTGCGCCAGCGCCTGGTCGAAGAGCTCCGGTGGCTGCGCGCCACTGACCGCGTAGGCCTGGTCGAACACGAAGAACGGCACGCCGCTGATGCGCTGCTGCCGCGCCTCGGCGATGTCGCGGCGCACCTCGTCGGCGAAGGCATCGCTGGCGAGCAGGGCGGCGGCGGCCGCGGCGTCGAGTCCGACGTCCACGGCGAGCGCCTGCAGCGACGCGTGATCGTCGACGTTGGCGCCCTCGGTGAAGTAGGCGCGCAGCAGTCGGTCCTTCATGGCGTCGCCGCGGCCGAGCGACTGCGCCCACTGGAGGAGCCGATGCGCGGTGAAGGTGTTGGCGACGACGACGCGGTCCATCGCGAACGCGATGCCCTCGCTCTCGCCCATCGCGCGCACGTGGGCCTGCATCTGCTCCACCTGCGCCAGTGACAGGCCCTTGCTCGTGGCGAGGAACTCGTTGAGGCGCCGCGAGGCATCGGTGACGAGTTGCGGCTGGAGCTGGAAGCTGCGCCATTCCACGCGGATCTCGTCGCGGTGCGGAAAGCGCGCCAGTGCGCCCTGCAGCCTCCGCTTGCCGATGTAGCAGAAGGGGCAGGCGATGTCGGACCAGACTTCGATGAGCATGGGGTCGCGGGTCGTCATCCCTGACGAATACGCGAGCGCGGCGATATGCTCCACGGCGTGACTCCCGAACACGTCGACGTGCTCGTCATCGGCGCCGGACTCTCCGGCGTCGGCGCGGCCTACCACCTGCAGACGCTGTGCCCCGGTCGCAGCTATGCGATCGTCGAGGCGCGCGAGGCGATGGGCGGCACCTGGGACTTGTTCCGGTACCCGGGGGTGCGTTCGGACTCCGACATGTTCACGCTGGGGTACCGCTTCCGGCCGTGGACCGGCGGCAAGGCGATTACCGATGGACCGTCCATCAAGGCGTACATCGAGGACACGGCGCGCGCCTACGGCATCGATCGGAAGATCCGCTACGGACACCGCGTCGTTGCGGCGTCGTGGTCGAGTGCCGACGCGTGCTGGACCGTGACGATGGAGGTCGGCGCCGCGCGCGAGCGCCGCACACTCCGCGCGCACTTCCTGTACACGTGCACGGGCTACTACGACTACGCGAAGGGCTACCTGCCGGAGTGGGCAGGGACGGGCGAGTTCCGCGGGCGCTTCGTGCATCCGCAGTTCTGGCCGGAGGATCTCGATTACTCCGGCAAGCGCGTCGTCGTCATCGGCAGCGGCGCGACGGCCGTGACGCTGGTGCCGGCGATGGCCGAGGGGCCAGGGGCGGCGGCGTCGGTGACGATGCTGCAGCGCTCGCCGACCTACGTGGCCTCGCTGCCTGCCGCGGACGGCATCGCGAACGTGTTCCGCGAGGTGATGTCGGAGGATGCCGCGTACGCGGCGGCGCGCTGGAAGAACATCCTGCGGCAGATGCTGTTCTTCAACGTGGCGCGCGCATGGCCGGGATTCTTCCGTCGGCTGATCCAGAAGGGCAACCGCGCCGAGCTCGGGCCGGCATTCGACGTCGACACGCATTTCAATCCCAAGTACAACCCCTGGGACGAACGTTTCTGCATCGTGCCGGATGGCGACCTGTTCCGGGTGCTGCGCGAGGGGCGGGCGGACATCGTGACGGACCAGATCGAGCGCTTCGATGCGACGGGCATCGTCCTCACGTCCGGGCGGCATCTCGAGGCGGACATCGTCGTCACGGCGACCGGCCTCGTGGTCCAGCTGCTTGGCGGAATGTCGCTGGAGGTGGATGGCCAGCGTGTCAACCTCGCGGACACGATGGCGTACCGCGGCATGATGTACAGCGGCGTGCCGAATCTCGCGTCAGCCTTCGGCTACACGAATGCGAGCTGGACGCTCAAGTGCGACCTCACGAGCGAGCATGTGTGCCGGCTGCTCAACTATATGGATGCGAAGGGCTACGTGCAGGCGACGCCGCAGCGGGAACCGGGGATCGAGGGCGAGCCGGTGCTCGACTTCACGTCGGGCTACGTGCAACGCGCGCTGCCGTTCCTGCCGAAGCAGGGGCCCGCGGCGCCGTGGCGGCTGTATCAGAACTACATCCGCGACCTGTTCCTGCTGCGACATGGCAAGGTGAACCATCGGGTGATGCAGTTCCGCCGCGGGGAACGCCCGCGTGCCTGAGCGCATGCGCCTCGCCGGTCGCACGGCGGTGGTCACCGGGGCGGGCAGCGGCATCGGGCGTGCGACGGCCGTCGCGTTGGCGGCGCGCGGATGCCATCTCGCGCTCGCGGACCTGCACGCCGAACGTTTGGCCGAGACGGCGCAGTTGGTGGCGCGCGAGGGGCTGCGCGTGAGCGCGCATCGTCTCGATGTGTCGGACCGGGCGCAGGTGCAGGCGTTCCCCGATCAGGTGCTGGCGCACCACGTCGGCGTGGACCTGTTGTTCAACGTTGCCGGCGTCGGTTTGGGCGGGACGTATGAGCAAGTCACCGATGATGACGTCGCGTGGGTGATGGACGTGAACTTCTGGGGGACGGTGTGGATGACGCGCGCCTTCCTGCCCGCGCTGCGGTCCTGCGATGCGGCGCAGATCGTGAATGTGTCGAGCGTGTTCGGCATGGTCGCACCGGCGGGGAACGTGGCGTACTCGGCGAGCAAGTTCGCGGTGCGCGGATTCAGCGAGGCGCTGCGCTGGGAGCTCGAGGACACGCACATCGGCGTGACGGTCGTGCATCCGGGAGGAGTGGCGACGAACATCGCCAACGATGCGCGGGTGCCCGACGGGGTGGACGAAGCGGAGCGGCAGCGGAAGCTGGCGTTCTCGAACAAGCGGCTGCGGATGCCCCCGGCGAAGGCGGGGGAGATCATCGTGCGTGGCGTCGAGGCGCGGAAGTTGCGCGTGCTGGTGGGTTGGGACGCCGTGGCGCTGTCGATCCTCACGCGGCTCGTGCCGGTGCGGTATTGGCGCGTGCTGCGGAGCTGGGTGCGGGAGGACTTGGCGGCAGGCGGGGGGTCGGGCCCGCAGGGTTAACTGGGAGGCCTTGACACTTGGTGTTATAACACGTATTATGCTTCCGTGTCGCCTGACCTCCGCCACGAGCTGCGCCAGCAGAAGCCCTTCGCGAGCCTCGCGCAGGAGGCATTCCTCAGCGTGGCGCGCACGGAGACGGTGCTGCGGGAGGGCATCGAGCGGCTGTTGGAGCCGTACGACCTGACGCTCACGCAGTACAACGTGTTGCGCGTGCTGCGCGGTGCGGACTCGACCGGGCTGTGTCGCAACGAGATCCGCGATCGCCTGGTGACGCGGATGCCGGACGTGACGCGGTTGCTGGATCGGATGGAGGACGCGGGGTTGATTCACCGCGTGCGCAGCACGGAGGACCGGCGGCAGGTCAACACGACGCTGACGCCCAAGGGTCGGAAGCTCGTGAACGAACTCGATGCGCCGATGGCGAAGGTGCATGAGCAGCAGCTCGGGCACCTCGATGCCAAGCAACTGAAGACCCTGATCGACCTGCTCGCCCTCGCGCGCAACTAGGAACTTCTTTGTCGCAATACGTGTTATAACACCAAGTATCATCACACCAACAAGGAGCTTATCCCATGACCCGCAGCAGCACTGACTCTCGCCACGATGCCGCTCTCGCGGCCCTGCGCGTCGCCATCGGCGGCATCTTCGCCGCCCACGGCGCGCAGAAGCTCTTCGTCTATGGCATCGACGGCGTCACCGGTGCCTTCGGCGGCATGGGGATCCCGATGCCCGGCATCACCGGTCCGTTGACGGGCGTGGTGGAACTGCTCGCTGGCCTGGCGCTGGTGGTTGGCCTGATGACGCGGCTCGCCGGACTCGGTCTCGCCGTGATCATGCTCGGCGCCATCGGCATGGTCCACATCGGCGCGGGCTTCTGGGCGCCGAACGGCGTCGAATTCCCCTTGGCGCTGATGGCTGGTGCCACGACGATCGCGCTGGCCGGCGCGGGTCGCTTCTCACTCGATGCCGCGATCGCGGCGCGGAGGAACTAACCATGCGTGTTCTCATCATCGGCACCGGCAACATGGGGCGCGGCATCGCGACCCGGGCCATTGCGGGCAAGCACAGCGTCACCCTGCATGACGAAGACGGCGCGAAGGCGCAGGCGCTCGCCAAGGAGCTCGGCGTCGCCGTCGCCGGCGAGCTTCGCGACGCGGTCTCGGCAAGCGACCTCGTGATTCTCGCGACGCCGTTCGAAGGCAACGTCGCGTTGGCGAAGGCGCACGCCGCCCTCCTGGACGGCAAGATCGTGATCGACATCTCGAACCCGCTCAACGACACCTACAGCGGCCTCGTGACCGCGCCGGGTACGTCGGCGGCCGAAACGATTCGTGCGCTGCTGCCGAGGGGCACCAAGGTGGTGAAGGCGTTCAACACGACCTTCGCCGGCACGCTGGTCGCCGGTCAGGTGGCCGGCCAAACGCTCGACGTGCTCATCGCCGGCGATGACGAGGCGGCGAAGGCGACGGTCGCGGAGTTCGTGACCAGCGGTGGCCTGACACCGATCGACGTGGGCGCGCTGGATCGCGCCCGCGAACTCGAGGCGATGGCCCTGCTCGGCATCACCCTGCAGTTCCGGCTCAACACCGGCTTCGGGACGGCGTGGCGCCTCGTGCGCCCCGCCGCCTGAGGCGCGCGCTCGCCGCGACGGCGGGCAACCCGTACGTTCGCTCCACCACCGCAAGAGGATCAGACCATGGCAGTCACGAGAGACGACATCTTCGGCGCGCGCACCACGCCCGAACCCGCAGTGCCGGGCTCGTACGGCGAACGTCCGAGCGGATATCGCCTGCCGGACGCGACGCGCCTTGGCCGAGTGACGCTCCAGGTCGCCAACCTGCCGCGATCGCTCGCCTTCTATGAGGAAGTGCTTGGCATGCAGGTCGTCGCGCGGGATGCGACGACGGCGGCGCTGGGTGCCGTGGGCGATGCGCGCGTGCTCGTGACGCTCGAGGAGAAGCCGGGGATCCGTCCGGCACGCGGCGGCATGCTTGGGCTGTATCACTTTGCACTCCTCTTGCCGGACCGTCCGGCGCTCGGTCGCTTCGTGCAGCATCTGGCGGAGATGAACGTGCGCGCCGGTGCCGGCGATCACCTGGTCAGTGAGGCGTTCTACCTCACCGATCCGGATGGCTTGGGGATCGAAGTGTACGCCGATCGCCCGCGCGACACGTGGCGGCGCATCGGGCGCGAACTGATGCTCGCGACCGATCCTGTCGATGCCCGCGCCTTGGTCGCGGCGGCGGGCGGGCAACCGTGGACGGGCATGCCGGCCGGCACGGTCATGGGACACGTACATCTGCATGTCGGCGATCTCGAGCGCACGCGCGCGTTCTACTCCGAGGCCCTGGGCTTTGACCGCATGACGTGGCGGTATCCGGGCGCGCTGTTCCTCGGCGCTGGCGGCTACCACCATCACCTCGGCACGAACCTCTGGGCGGGGCCGCATGCGCGTCCGGCCACCGACGACGACGCGCGCCTGATGGAATGGACGATCGAAGTGCCGACCACGCACGACGTCGCCGCTGTGGTCGCCAGCCTGGAAGGCGCGGGCTACCCCGTGATGCGCATGTCGACGGGAGATGGCATCACGAAGGATCCGTGGGGACAACAGCTGCGACTCGCGGCACAGTAGTCTGCGAAGGCGCCTCATCGCCCGACGGAAAACCGCAGGACAACAGACGGAGGCACTATGCGTGGCATCAAAGACAAGGTCGCCCTCATCACGGGCGGCGGCTCAGGGATCGGGGAGGCGATCGGCAAGCGGCTCGCTGCGCTCGGCGCAAAGGTCGTGCTGACCGACATCAAGCTCGAAGCGGCCGAGCGCGTCGCGAAAGAGATCGCCGCCGCCGGCGGCACGGCGCTGGCCCTGCAGCAGGACACGGCCAAGGCCGGGGACCACGAGCGCGCGGTGGCGCAGGCGGTCGCCGCGTTCGGCGCGCTGCACTTCGCGGTCAACAACGCCGGCATCGGAGGCCGCTCGGCGCCGACCGGCGACGTGGACCTTGCCGACTGGCAGCGCGTGATCGACATCAATCTCAACGGCGTGCTGTACGGCATGCGCTACCAGATTCCGGCCATGCTGAAGGCGGGCGCGTCGCAGAGCGCGATCGTGAACATGGCGTCGATCCATGGCTCCGTGGCGGCTCTCGGCAACAGCGCCTACACCGCGTCGAAGCATGCCGTGGTCGGCCTCACGCGCAACGCGGCGGCCGAGTACGGGGCGCAGGGCCTGCGCATCAACAGCGTGGGGCCCGGCTACATCGAGACACCGCTGCTCGGCGGGCTTCCCGAGAACGTCCGGACGGCGCTGGTCGCCAAGCACCCCCTGGGCCGGCTCGGCAAGTCGGACGAAGTCGCCGCGCTGGTGGCGTTCCTGCTGTCCGACGAGGCCTCGTTCATGACGGGCGGGTACTATCTCGTGGACGGTGGATACACGACGGTCTGAGGGCGCGTCCGTCAGGCGTGACGCGGAGATGCCGAGACGATCGCCGCGTTCCGCTGCAAGCCGCTGAGCTTGGCGCGCTTCATCGCCGAGCCGCGGAAGGCATCGCGATACGTCGCGTCGTCGAGGGAAAGCAGCCAGGTCGCGAGCTCGCTGGCGCTGCGCCCGTCGAGCGCCGGTCGGGCCGCAAACGACGGCTCGCGCAGTGCGCGGGCGAACTTCACGTTCCACGGGCAGACGTCTTGGCAGATGTCGCAGCCGTAGACGTGCTCGCCGAGGGCGGCGTGGAACTCCTCGGGAATCGCGCTGCGTGATTCGATCGTGAGGTAGGAGATGCAGCGGCGCGCGTCCATCACGCGTGGGGCGACGAAAGCCTGCGTGGGGCAGGCCTCGAGGCAGCGCGTGCAGGTGCCGCAGTGGTCGTCCTCGAAGGGCGCATCGGGCTCAAGCTCCGCGTCAAGGAAGAGCGCGCCAATGAAGAAGAACGACCCGAGCTCCGGGTTGATGAGCATGGTGTTCTTGCCGGTCCAGCCAAGCCCGGCTTGGCGCGCGAGCTCGCGTTCGAGGATCGGTCCGGTGTCGACGTAGCTGCGGCCGCGCACGTCATCACCGCGTTCGCGCTTGACCCACGCGAGCAGTGCATCGAGGCGGTCCCACATCAGACGATGGTAGTCGTCACCGCGGGCGTAGCGCGCGACAGGCCCGTCGGGTTGCTTGCCGCCGTAGTCGAGCGCGACGACCACGGCGCTGTGCATCCCGGGTTCGGGGCGGGTGGTGTCGGCGCGCAGCTCGGCGCCGCGTTGCAGGTAGTCCATCTCGCCGTGGTATCCCTGCGCGAGCCAGTCGGCGAAGGCCGCGTGCGTCGTGACGGGTCCCAGCCGGGCGATGCCGGCGAGATCGAAGCCGAGTCCGAGGGCCTGCGCCTTGAGGCGCTGTTCGAAGGCCGTCATAACGCGCGATCACCGGCGCGCCGGGACGCGCGGCGCAGGGCCGTCACGCGCTCACGGGAAGCGCGCGGCCCAGCGCGCATAGCGGATCACATCCTCGACGGGCGGAATCGCGTCGTAGTCACCGTAGGCCGTGTACATCCGCCAGCGCACATAATCGCGGGCCGGCAGCGGCAGGAACGGAAATCGCAGGTACCAGCGATTGCGGCGGAAGCGCCAGGCAACGACGAGCAAGGCCCGGGCGGTGCGCGGGCTCACCAGGGCGCGCGGGATGAGGGCGAGAACGAGGCCGAGCACGCCTTGAATATAGGCCGGACCCTGCGACTGGGCGGGCTGCGGCCCCGCACCAGGCTCGAGTGCCGCTCCCGCGAGATTCCCCGTATCTTCCCGCGCCATGTGGCTCTACCGCGCGATGCCGCTCATTTCCGAGCTCGCCGTCCGCTCGTACTATCGCGTGACGGTGGCGGGTGCGCGCCTGCCGTCCGACGGGCCGGTGCTGATCGTGGCGAACCACAACAACTCGCTGGTGGATCCGGCGCTGGTGGCGGCGATGGCCGGGCGGAAGGTGCGATTCATGGCGAAGTCGCCGCTGTTCTCGCATCCGCTTATCGGCTGGCTCATCAAGGGCGTGGGGTCGGTGCCGGTGTACCGGCAGCAGGACGACCCGGGCAAGATGTCGCAGAACCTCGATTCCTTCCGCGACGTGCACGCGGTGCTCGCGAAGGGCGACGTGGTCGGAATCTTTCCCGAGGGCATCTCGCACTCGATGTCTCGCTTGGCGCCGCTGAAGACGGGTGCGGCGCGCATCGCCCTTGGCGCGGCGCAGCAGCGGGGCACGGACTTCCCGATCGTGGCCATGGGTCTCGTGTTCCGCGATCGCGACACCTTCCGCTCCGAAGCGCATGTGATCGTCGGCGAGTCGTTCCGTTGGCACGATCTCGTGTCCGAAGCCACGAACCGATCGGCGGTGCGCGAACTCACGGAGCGAATCGAGCAGGCGATGCGCGCGGTGTCGGTGAACCTCGAGCGCTGGGAGGACGAGCCCGTGGTCCGCACGGCCGAGGCGGTGTGGCGTGCGGAGTTCGGGGCGGACGCCTCGCCGGCAGCGGAGGTCGAGCGGCTGCGCATCACTACCGAAGCGCTGCAGGCGCTGCGTGACGGCGGTGCGAACGATTGGCGGGACGTCGCGCTGGCCCTCAAGGCGCACGGGCGTGCGCTGCATCGGCTCGGGCTCACGCCGGAGACGCTGCGCAGCGACGTTCCGTTGTCCGCGGCGCTGCGCTGGGCGTTGGGCCGGCTGCCGCTGCTGCCGCTGCTGCCGATCTCGCTGCTGGGCGGCGTGTTCTTCTGGATCCCGAAGCGCATCACCGTCGCCGCGGCCGCCTACACGGCGCGCCTCGAAGGTGACGACACGGTGGTGACGCATCGCGTCCTCGTCGGTGGCGTCGCCTTCCCCCTGTGGATTGCGCTGACGTCGCTCGCCATCGGACTCGCGTATGGCTGGATGGCTGGGCTGCTCAGCGCCATGCTGCAGCCGGTCTGGGCCTTCGCGGCGCTGGCGGTGGGCGAGCGTCGGCAGGCCATGTGGACGGCGGTGCGGCGCTACTTCCTGCGGCGCTTCAACGCGCGGCGGCTCGCCCCGATGCGCGAGCGGCAGCGCGACCTCGCGCAGCGCTTGCAGCAGTTGCTCGCCCGCACCGTCCCGTCGGCGTCCTGACCCGGGTCGCGCGCGCGGTCAGCGCGCGGACTTGCCGTCGAGCCCTCGCGGCACCGGGAGTCCCAGCGTCGTGAGCGCGGTAGGGAAGAGGTCCACGGTGCGCCGCAGCGCGCCTGCCATCGGTCGCGAACTGATGAACGGGACGAGCAGATGATCGCGCTGCATCGCGCCGTGCCCTGACGTGTGCAGCACGGGCTCGTAGCGCGAGCGGAAGTCCCAGCCGGGAGCCGCGGAGAGGATGATGTCGCCGGCGCGCGGGGCCGCGGCGATGGCGCAGGCCTGCACGATCGCATCGGGGTACTCGCTCTCGCGTGTGCGTTCCCAGGCTGCGGTCTCGTCGAGCCCGAGCAGGTCTTGTCCCAGTCCGAGCGGATCACCGCTGTCGCGGCGGTAAGAGAACGTCCCATCGCCGGCGGTGAACAGGTCGGCGCTGCCGCGTGCGCGTGAGTGAACGCGGACGCGTGCGTCGCCCATAGGCAGCAGCGCGAGGTCAACGGCTGGTAAGTCGAGCAATCGCTCAAGGAAGGGCTGCCAGCGATCGCGAAGCGCGGGCCAGACGGCGCGCCGTCGACGCCCCAGCTCGAGATAGAGATGCGCCATCGCATTGCCGCTGACCATGACGGCGACGTCGTCGCCGCCGATGACCCAGGGATGCGCGCGCACGGCGTGTCCCCATGACGCAATCGTGCCCGCGAGGTCTTCGTGCTGCGGCACCGGCGCGTGCCCGTGATCGCTGACGATCCAGATCTCCAGTTCCCCGGCGCGGCCCTCGCGCGCGAACGCCGCTTCGAGCGTCCGCACCGTGTGGTCCACCGTGCGCATGGCCTCGAGCACGCGTGGATGCCCGTGCCCGAAGCGATGGGACATCTTGTCGATGCCCGGATGCGCAAGGAACGCCACGCGCGGGCGCTGCGCGACGATGCGCCGCACGAACTCCTCGCCGAGCCAGCGATCGAAGCGCATCCAGCCGTCGAGGTCGCCGCGGAAGTGCGTCCACGCCATGCGCGCGCCGAAGGCCCACCCCGTACCGATGCGCTGCCGCGTGGAGAGGCCGCGCCCGACGTACGTGAAGCCGCCGATCGCGCGCGGTTCGTGCTCGAAGAGCGTGCGGTGCTCGCGCGTGAGGTCCTTGTCGGCGCGCATGCCGCCGAGCCCGACGTAGCTGCGGGCATGCGCGGGCCACAGCGTGTGGCGTCGTTCGCGGTCGTACCAGCGGAGGCCGGGCAGGCCGGCGCGGCCGGGGTGCAGGCCCATGAGGAAGGGCGTGTACGCGCTGCCCGTGACCGAGGGAAAGACGCTCGTGAGCGTCAGCGCCGTGCCGCGCGCGCGCAGGCCAGCGAGCGCGGGGAGCTCGCCGGCGTCGATGGCGCCGAACAGCGTGTCGGGACGGGCGCCGTCGGCGACGAGGATGACGAGGGTCACGGGAGCGCGGCAGTCGCAGGAGCGGGTGCGGGAACGTAAACTTCACGGACGATGGCAGCCAAGAAAACTCCCAAGTCCACGTCGCCGGCCAAGGCGACGAAGCCCAAGCCGGCGCGCACCGCGTCGGGCAAGAAGGCCGACCCCGCGCGCCTGGACGCCGCGGCGCGCGAGAGTCTCCAAGGCCTCAAGGACCGCATGGACGAAGGCATGCGGGCGAGTGGGCAGTTTCCGGTCATGAAGGACGAGGTGCTGCCGCGCGCGGCGACCGACGATTCGATCGGCGACTTCTCCTGGGCACTGACCGAGGACGCGAAGCTCCTCCAGTACGGCGGCCCCAAGAGCGACTTCCGCACGACGGATCCGTGGCGCGTCATGCGCATCCAGGCGGAGTTCGTCGAAGGCTTCGACAAGCTCGCCGGCATCGAGAAGGGCGTCAGCATCTTCGGCTCGGCGCGCACGCATCCCGACGATCCGCAGTATCTCGCGGCCGTCGAGGTGGCGCGGATCCTCGGGACGCAAGGCTTCAGCATCCTTACCGGTGCGGGCCCGGGCATCATGGAAGCGGCGAACAAGGGCGCGAAGCTCGCGGGCGCGCCGAGCTTCGGCTGCAACATCGAGTTGCCGTTCGAGCAGGGGGCGAATCCGTACGTCGATACCCTGGTGAGCTTCCGGTACTTCGCGGTGCGCAAGACGATGTTCATCAAGTATTCGAGTGCGTTCATCATCTTCCCGGGTGGTTTCGGCACCTTCGACGAGATGTTCGAGGCGCTGACGCTGATCCAGACCGGGAAGATCTCGCAATTCCCGGTGGTGCTGTTCGGCACGCACTACTGGGCGGGCTTGGTGCGTTGGATCCGGTCGCGCGTGTTGGCGGAGCGGAAGATCTCGCCGGGCGACATGGACCTGATGGTGGTGACGGACGATCCCGCGGAGGCGGCGCGGGTGGTGGAAGAGGCGTATCAACTGCAGCTCAAGACGGCCCGCAAGCGGGCAAGGGAAGCCAATGGCGAAGGGTGAGGATCGCGCGCGCGGTGGGTTCAAGGCGTCGCGTCATGGAGACGGCAAGGCGCAGCGCGCGAGTGCGGCGGGCAACAAGAGCTCGCAGAAGAAGGCGGCCGAGCAGCGCGAGGCGAAGGGCGCCAAGAAGGTGATCACGAAGGCGGCGAGCCCGTTCCTGCGCGGCCGCAAGATCGATCCGCGCAAGATCGACGGCACGGAGACGGTGGTGCAGCTCGTGGAGCAGTGCTTCCAGAGCTACAACTCCGGGCGCCTGCGCGAAGCCTGCCAGCTCTTCACGGAGAAGATGCTGACCCCGAAGTGCACCGTGGGCCTCACGCTCACGGGCGCGCTGACGCCGGCCGGACTGGGCATGAGCAGCATCATCCCGCTCATCGAGGCGGGCTTCGTGGACTGGATCATCTCCACGGGTGCGAACCTCTACCACGACACGCACTTCGGCCTCGGCCTCTCGATGCACCGCGGCGATCCGCAGACGTCAGACACCGTGCTGCGCGAGGAAGGCGTGGTGCGCATCTACGACGTGTTCTTCGACTACGACGTGCTGCTCTCGACGGACGCGTTCTTCCGCAAGGTGATCCGTGCGCCGGAGTTCCAGCGCACGATGTCGAGCGCGGAGTTCCACCATCTCTGCGGCAAGTATCTCGTCGAGCGCGAGAAGGCCTTGGGTATCCCGCAGAAGTCGCTGCTCGCGGCGGCGTACCGCTGCGGGGTGCCGATCTACACGTCGAGCCCGGGCGACTCGAGCATCGGCATGAACGTGGCGGCCTTGGCGCTGGAAGGCGGCACTTGCGTGATCGATCCGAACAGGGACGTGAACGAGACGGCGTCGATCGTGCTGCATGCGAAGCGCAACGGCGAGAGCGCGATCTGCATCATGGGCGGCGGCAGCCCGAAGAACTTCGCGCTGCAGACGGAACCGCAGATCCAGGAAGTGCTCGGCATCGACGAGCGCGGACATGATTACTTCCTGCAGGTGACGGACGCGCGGCCGGACACCGGTGGCCTGAGCGGCGCGACGCCGGCCGAAGCGGTGAGCTGGGGCAAGATCGATCCGGACAAGTTGCCGGATGCGGTGGTGTGCTACCTGGATTCGACGATCGCGTTGCCGGTGTTGACGTCGTACGCGCTGGGCAAGAAGAAGCCGCGCAAGCTGAAGCGGCTGTATGACCGTCGCGACGAGTTGATGGCGCGGCTGCGTCGGGAGTTCGAGGCGGCGAACAAGTAGTCGCGTTCGAACAGGCAGGGCGAGGCGCGGCGGTGAGCTCGGGGCTCACCGCCGCGCTGTGCTTCGTGGGTCTGTCATCGTCTCGTGATAGAATCCCTATTGACTTAGTCGGAATTGCGGCGATAGACTACTTCGCTCGTACAAGCATTTGAGAACAATTCTCATCTAAGTCACAACACGATGACACGCAACATATCTCGCCTGGCAGCAATCGCCGGTGTTGCCGCGCTCACCGCCTGCACCACCGACAACGTCGTTTCCCCCAGCCGCCTGCAGGACGAGGGCTCGATCACGGTCATCGCGACCAGCGCCTGGCAGTTCGTGAGCCTCGCCGACTCGGCGCTCGTGACGCCGACGCCGAGCCCGAATGCGAGCACAGCCTGGGACATCGCGTTCTTGGGGACCAACGTGACGCTCAACGGCGGCGACGCCGGTCCGGGTGGAGTGACGGCGGCCTGCCTCTGCCAGAACGCGTCCGCCACCAACGACCAAGTGCTGGCCATGACGGCGGAGAGCGAGTTTGCAGACTTCGATACGGTCACAGCCGTGCCTCCGGGGCTGAGCTTCGTGAGCGATGCGCTGACGCCGGCGATTGTCGGGTGGCACGCGGGCAGCGGCGCCGCTGCGACCGCCGACACGACGAAGACTTGGTTGCTGCGGCTCAGCGATTCCACGTCGTTCGCTGCGCTGCGCGTGAAGGCGATCGCGACGCCGACGGCCACGCACGCGGGTTCGGTCACGCTGGAGTACCGGCTGCAGACGACGAGCGGGTCGGCCTTGCCGGCGCCGCAGCAGATCGTCATCAACGCCGGCGCCACCGGCGGCGCGCGTGTCGACTTGAACACCGGCACCATCACGACGGATGACGCAGCGTGGGACCTGCACGTGCAGGGCTTCACGATCCGCGTGAACGGCGGCATCAGCGGCAGCGGAAAGGCCGGTGCGGCGACCACCGCCACCGCGTTTGCCGACCTCACGACGGCCGTCACGAACGCCAGCGCCTATCGCATCGACACCTACGCCGGCGTCTTCGGTAGCCAGCGCTACTACCGCTACAACATTCTCGGCGATCACCGCATCTCGCCCACCTTCGACGTGTACTTCCTGCGCCGCGGCAGCGATACCTACAAGCTGCAGGTGACGGGCTACTACAGCGCGACGGGAGCTGCGCGGCACATCACGTTCCGCTGGGCCAAGCTGGACTGATGCGTCGACGGCTGGTGGTGCTGTTGGCGGCGTCCTGCGTCGCCGCGCCGACGCTCGCGGCGCAGGACCTGCCGCGCGGGCGCGTGACCTCGCGCGCTGACGGGCGCGCCGTGGCGGGCGCCGAGGTCCTGCTGATCGGCGATGACACGCTGCGCGTGCGCACGGATGCCGACGGGCGATGGGTCGCGACGCGGCGCCCGGCGAATGCGCGAGAGCTGCGCGTGCGCGCGATGGGATTCGTCGCGCAGTCGCGGGTGCCCAGCACCGGCACCCACGATGTCGCGCTGGTGCCCGCCGCATTGGCGCTGGACCAGGTGGTGGTGAGTGCCGCGCGTCGCGAACAGAAGCTGGCGGACGCCGTCGCGACCGTCGAAGTCGTGAGCCGGCGCGAGCTCGAGCGCAGCGGAGCGTCCGATCTCGCCGCCGTCCTCACCGAGCAACTCGGCATCGAGATGCAGGGCGGCCATCCCGCCGGCAGCGGCGCGATGCTGCAGGGCATCGGCAGCGAGCGCGTGCTCATCCTGCTCGACGGGCAGCCGTTGGCGGGGCGCCTGTCCGGCAACTTCGACCTGGCGCGGATCCCCGTCGGGATGGTGGAGCGCGTCGAAGTAGTGAAGGGCGCGCAGTCCACGCTGTACGGCAGCGAGGCGATGGGCGGCGTGATCAACATCATCACGCGCCGGCCCAGCGACGACGGCCGCCGCGTGGGTGTCAGCGCGAGCGGCACGATGGGCGCGCAGGGCCGCATGGATGCAGCGGGGCGCGTGCAGCTCGTCGCCGGCGACTTCGCGACGTCGCTCGACGTGGCGCGGCGCACGCAGGAATCGGCGCCGGGTATCGCGCGCAACGAAGGGGCATTGGCGGCCCGACTCGACGTGGCGGCGACGATGCAGTGGCGGCCGGACAGCGCGCGGCAAGCCGAGCTCGCGGTGCTTGCGCTCGACGAACGTCAGCGCTGGCGCACGGGCACCTTCTACGGCATCAGCGACAACGTGCAGCTCAACGCACGCGTGGGCGGCAGCTGGACGCGCGGCGCGCACCGCATCAGTCCCAAGCTCGCGGTCTCCGACTGGGATCACACCGCGTACACCAGCGCCTTCACGGCGCCGGTCGCGGGCGATCCCGGCGATCGGCAGCGCCAGCAGATCCTGCTGGGCGAGCTGCTGTATAACGGCGCGTTCCGCCGCGGCGTCTCGCTGGACGCGGGTGTGCAACTGCGCACGGACGCCATCGAGACGGCGCGCGTGCCGGGCGGCCGGCGTTCGCATACCTCGCTCGAGCCGTTCGCGCAGTTGGAGTTCTCGCCGCTGCGCGGCTTCACGTTGCTCCCGGGCGTCCGCATGACGCACAGCGACGTGTGGGGTACACACGTCACGCCGCGCGTCGCGGCCCGCGCACAGGTGGCGCCGCGCGTCACGCTGCGCGCCTCGTACGGGGACGGATTCCGCGCACCGGACTTCAAGGAGCTGTTCCTGTTCTTCCAGAACACCAACGCCGGCTATGCTGTGCAGGGCAATCCGCTGCTGCAGCCGGAGCATTCACGCAACGCCATGCTCGGCATCGAGTGGGCGACGGCCGGCGGCTACGTGCGCGGCCAGCTGTTCCAGAACACCTTCGCCGACTTCATCGAGACGCAGATCGTCTCGGCGCCCAACGAGGCGCCGGTGTACGAGTACCAGAACCGCGACCGCGGATGGACGCGCGGCGCGGAGTTCGAGACCGGCGCGAACCTCGTGGCCAGCGGACGGCTGCGCGGCGAGCTGGGCGCTTCGCTGCTGCAGACGCGGGACGAGCGCAGCGGGCTGGAGTTGCTCGGCCGGCCGTCGCGCTCAGCGCGCATTGGCGTGCAAGCCGTGCTGCCGCTTGCGCTGCGCAGCAGCGTCACGCTCGTCCACACCGGCCGCACGCCGATGCAGCGCGACGACTCCACCGGCGCCGTCGGAAGCTGGCGCGACGCCTTCACCCGTGTGGACCTCCGCGTCGCACGGACGCTGCCCGTGAGCGGCCTCGAGTTCGCGCTCGGCGCCGACAACCTCTTCGACCGCCGCCCCCGCGAATGGGCGGGATTCACCGGTCGGCATGTGTACACGACCCTCACCTACACCCTACCCGGACTCCGTTGATGCTGCGCACGCTCTCCCTCCTCGCCCTCACCGCGCTCTCCCTCGGCGCGCAATCACCCGCGACGACGGGCACGATCGTCATCGCCCACGGCGGCGACTCGACCTGGAATGCCGGCGTGCGCGCCATCGCGGCGCAGGCGCAGACCGGCGGTCCCGTGGAAGTGAGCTTCCTCATGGGGCCTGGTGCCGCGACGACGCGCTTCCAGGATGCGGTGGCGAAGCTCGACGCGAAGGGCGTGTCGCGCATCGTGATCGTTCCGATGCTCGTCTCGAGCCACAGCGGGCACTACGAGCAGATTCGCTACCTCGCGGGCCAGGACGTGCGGCTCGACGAAACGATGGAGCACCATTTGCACATGGCGGGCATCGAGCGCACGGCGTCGCGCACGCCGTTGGTGCTGACGCCGGCGCTGGACAACGCGCACGAGATGGCGCGCGTGCTGGCGGACCGCGCGCTGGCCTTGGTGCAGGGGCAGGGCGATGTGCCGGCGAACCGAGGACTGATGATCGTGGGTCACGGCCCGAACTCCGCCGAGGACTACGCGGCATGGATGGGCAACCTGCGTCCAGTGGCCGATAGCGTGAAGGCGTGGACCGGCTTCCGCGATGTGCGGTTGGAGCTCGTGCGCGACGACGCGCCGGTTGCCGTGCGGGCCGAGGGCGTGACGCGGACACGCGAGTTGATCGAGATGCAGCGCTTGATCACGGGCCGCGATGCGATTGTCGTGCCGGTGTTGGTGTCGAAGGGCTTGGTCAGCCGCGACAAGCTGCCGCGCGACATCGCCGGCACGCCGTCCGTCTATGCGGGCGAGCCGCTGCTGCCACACAGCGCAATGGCACGCTGGGTCGAGCGCCGCGTGCGCGAAGCGACGACGACGGCGGTGACGTCACGCTGACGCGATTGGAATGTCGTCGCGGTCGGATAGATTGCCGATGTGATCATCCTTGACGGGACCGCGCTGGCCGCGCGGCGACTTCCCGGGCTCCGCGCCCGCGCGCAGGCACTGGCTGCCGCGCGCGGGCGCGCGCCGTTGCTGGGCATCCTCGGTTTCGCCGACGCCAGTGGGAGGGTTCCACACGTGGCGCCGAAGCTCCGGGCCGCCGAGTCCTGCGGGATCGCCGTCGACGTCGCGGCGGTCCCGCTCGGCGCGACACTCGCCGACACACTGGCCGCCGCCGAGCGCCTGCGTGCGACGCCTGGCCTCGACGGATTGTTCGTGCAGTTTCCGTATCCCGACCCTGCGTGGGGCGACGCGGTCGAGGCGATGATTCCCGCGTCGCTGGATGTCGACGTGATGGCGCCTGTTGAGGTCGAACGGTACTTCGCCGACGCGTCCGCGTTGCCGCCGGTGACGGTGAGCGCGGCGCTGCATCTCGTGGACGAGGCCGGCATCGCGCTCGAGGGCCGCAGCGGCGTCGTGGTCGCGGAACAGTCGCCGTTCGCCGAGATGTTCCGTGAGGCCTTCGCGCGGCGCGGGGCGCAGATGTCGGCGTTGGTTGCGCCTGCTGCCGCCGCCGATGATGCGCGTGTGCGCAACGCTGGCGTGGTGATTGTGGCGGCCGGCGTGCCCGGTGTCGTGGACGCGATGATGCTCGCGGACGGCGCCGTGGCGATTGACGTCGGCTACTTCAACCCCGGCGCGCGCGGCGACATTGCCAACGCGACGACCGCCCGGCACCTGGACGCGATGGTCCCGGTACCGGGCGGCATCGGCCCGATGACGATCTCGGCGTTGCTCGAGCGCGTGCTCGTGTTCGCCGAGCGCGGGGGCTGAGCGCCCGCGCGGCTCAGCGCACGACGAAGCCGAAGGGAATCTCCACCACCTGCTTCACGCGGTCGCGCCCCACGCGCGCCGGGGTGAAGCGCAGGCGCGGCAGCACGGCGCGCACGCTTTCGATGAAGGCCGGGTGCGTGCTCTCGAGCACCGTCAGTGTGCCGAGCTCGGCGCGGCCGTTCTCGTCCACCACGAAGCGCACGCGCACGCCCCCTTCGATGCGTGACTGGCGCAGGATCTCCGGGTACCGCGGCAGCGGCGATCCAGCGCGCAACGCGGCCGGCACGTCCACCGACTCCGCACCGAGCACGCCGTCGCCGCTGCCGAGCGGCGTCGCGTCACTCCCCGGCGACGGCGCGCCGAGTCCGCCGTCGCCGGCGGGGAGGTCAATCGGCGGCGCGTAGTCGGTCGGGAGGCCCGTCGGCACGTCCGTCGGGATGCTCACCGGCGGCACGTCCACCGCCGGGACGGCCGCCGTGGTGCTCGGCGTGTGGCTGGTCCGCGGGGGCGCCGCCTGCGGACGCTGCGGCGTCGCGGGACGCGGCGAGGCGGGTGCCACCAGTGGCACGATGCGCGTGCTGCTCGACGGCGGCGTGAAGACGTCGCGCTGTGTGGTGGCGACGAGCATCGTCGCGATCACGCCGAGGTGCAGGGCGAGGCTGAACGCCGTGCCGTTGGCGGTCGTGTGCTGCGTCGGACGCGAGGCGATCAGGGTCGTCAGCATGCTGGTCTCCCGTGAGGGTCTTGGGAGATCGTACGCCGCAGAGATTGCGCCGGCCCCGGCGGTTCCGTTACGGGATGGTTAAGGCTGCGTGAAGACTGCGTGGAGGACAGGTGGTCAGGGTGTCACAGCGACTTGAGGTACTGGACGAGGTCAGGCCGCTGCTGTGCCGAGAGGCTGAGTGAGAAGATGCGTTCGTAGTGCGCGACGACGGCGTCGAGCTTGAGGAGCGCATCCTTCAGGCCCTGCGGCAGCGCGTCAGTCCAGAACTGCTCATCGCCGAAGGTGTCGTACCGGAAGATCCGCTTTCCTTCCTCGATGAGGCGCGCGATGCCCGGACCCGTGGGCCCCCCGTCGCTGCAGGCGACGGGGGCCGCGAGCACGACGGCGCCAACGATGCCCGCCGCGAGGAGGGCGCGCCGTGCGGCGCGCCGGTGCCGTTCGTGTCGCGTCGGATGGTCCTAGCGCCGCGCGCCAGCGAGCTTCTGCTCGAGCGTCGCCGCGGCAAGGCGGTGCGCCTCGAACGCCGGCGCCACCTTCGTGACCAACTCGCGCAACTCGGCGTTCTGGATCGCCGGCAACAGCGTCGAGTTGATCGCATCGATCACCGATTGGTGAAACGCGACCTCGTGACGCAGGAATGCGAGGTCGAACGCGGCACCGCGGGCGGCGCGCAGCTCGCGCATCGCAGTCGCGTGCGCGGCCGGGGCGGCGTCGTTGGCTGGCGGCGTCGGCGTCACGCCGAGCTTCTTGGCGAGGTCGCGTCCCATCTGGCGCACGGCGGCGTGGTCGCGGGCGATCATCGCGCCGAACTCGCGGACCTCCGGCGACTGTCCGCGCTGGGCCGCGAGTTGGCCGGTCTCGATGTCGGCCGTGTTCGCGGCGTCGAAGATCGCGACGATCGTGGCATCGTCGAGCGAGGCGAGGAGGCGGGCGTCAGCGACCGGCGCGGCCGCGGAGTCCGCGGAGGTCGGCTCGCCAACCGGCGCAGCGGCGACGAGGGTGATGGCGAGGCCGGTGGCCGCGACGGCAATCAGTGAGCGCTTCATATGATGCATCTCCGAGGAATGGGGGGGTGAAATGGCCTGCGCAGTGACGATACCCCATTAAAACAAATAAGTCAATATGAAATGGTGATTATTGTGGAATTGGCGGATTTTGACTAGTTTTTGTGCAGTTATCACCGGATGGAGGCTCTCGCGTGGCGGCAACGGCGATGGATGGACGCTTTTTCGAGACGACTCGGGGACGAATCGTGACCCTGCTGCGCCGGGGGGCGAGTACCGTCGAGGAGCTCGCCAGCGCCCTGGGGCTCTCGGACAACGCCGTGCGCTCGCACCTCTCGACGCTTGAGCGCGACGCACTCGTGCGTCAGCAGGGGGTTCGACGTGGCGCGGGGGCGGGGAAGCCAGCCACCGTGTACGAGATCCATCCGGATGCCGAGGTGGGTTTCTCCCGGGCATACGCCCCGGTGCTGCTCGCCGTCTTGGACGAACTGGCGACGCGCGCGCCGGCCGACCTCGGGCCGGATGTGATGCACGCGGTCGGCCAACGGCTCGCGCGGGCGCTGGGCTATCCCGCGCACGCCGCGCCGACGGCGGGAGTGCAAGCGGCGATCGACGCGCTCACCATCCTCGGCGGCGAGGCGCGCGCGGAGACGGACGCAGATCGCGTCATCATCCGCGGCTGCGGTGCCTGTCCGCTCGGCGACGCCGTGTCGCAGCATCCGGGACTCTGCCGTGCCGTCGAGTCCCTGCTCGGCGAAGTCGCGGGGACTCGCGTGACCTCCGTCTGCGACCACGCCGCGCGGCCACGCTGCGGCTTCGAAGTGCCGCTGCCGGCCTGATCGCAGGGCGGGTGACCGCCCCGTCAGGTCACACGAGCATCCCGGCGAGGCATGCCGACGTAAACGCCGCAAGGTTGCCACCGATCATCGCCTTCAACCCCAGCTGCGCGATCTCCCCGCGCCGCTCCGGTGCCAGCCCACCGATGCCACCGATCTGGATCGCAATCGAACTGAAGTTCGCGAAGCCAAGCAGCGCGTACGTGAGGATGATCGCCGAGCGCGGCTCGAGCACTTGGCCCGCGCCGAGGTCTGCGCCGAACTGCGCGTAGGCGACGAACTCGTTGAGCGTAGCCTTGAGGCCGATCAGCGAGCCGACGTAGGGCGTGTCCTGCCACGGCACGCCCATCACCCACGCGAGCGGACGGAGCAGGGTGCCGAGGATGCTCTGGAGCGAGAGGCCGTCGATGCCGACAAGCGCGCCGCCCCAGCCGAGGATGGCGTTGATGAGGGCGACGAGCGCGACGAAGGCCATGAGCATCGCGGCGACGTTGATGGCGAGTTGCACGCCCTGCGCGGCGCCGTTGGCGGCGGCTTCGATCATGCCGCTCTCTCCGCTGTGGCCGCCGATTTGGAAGATGCGCTTGCGCGGCGGCACGGGTTCCGCGGACTTCATCGCGGCTTCCGCTTCACGGAGTGAGGCGGCCTTTGCGCGTGATTCCTCGGTTTCGGGGAGCAGGATCTTGGAGATGGCGAGGCCGGCGGGCGCATTCATCACGCTGGCGGCGAGCAGGTGCGCCGCGATGCCCGGAAACCATCCGGAGAGCATGCCGACGTATGCGGCGAGCACGCCGCCAGCGACGGTCGCGAAGCCACCGACCATCACGGTGTTGAGTTCACTGCGTGACATCGTGCCGACGAAAGGCTTGATGAGCAGCGGCGCTTCCGTCTGGCCGAGGAAGATGTTGCCGCTCGCACTGAGCGTTTCGGGGCCGGACGTCTTGAGCGTCTTCTGCATGACGAAGGCCAGCGACTTCACGATCATCTGCATCACGCCGAGGTAGTACATCACCGACATCAGCGCGGAGAAGAAGATGATCGTCGGCAGGACGTTGAAGGCGAAGTAGGCGCCGGTCTGGGCGACCTGCGTGGCGCCTTCGATCGTGCTGCCGTCGGCGTTGGTGACGGGCACGCTCGACTGCACGAGGTTACCGAAGACGAAGCGGGCGCCCTGCTCCTGGAAGCCGAGGAGCGAGGTGATCAAGTCGCCGACCTTGGCGAAGACTTGGCGCCCGATCTCGGTCTTGAGCACGAGCACGCCGAACAGCGTCTGGAGGCCGACGCCGGCGCCGACGAGTCGCCAGTCGATCTTCTTGCGGTCGCTGGAGAGCAGCACGGCGATGCCCAGCATCACGGCGATGCCGAGCAGGCCGATCAGGCGCTGGCCCAAGGGGATGTCGAGTCCGTCGCGCGCGGACGCGAGGCGTTCAGCAGCGGTTTGGGCGAGCGGATACAGCCACGGCAAGGCGAGCGACATCAGGGCTCCGAAGGACGGGGGGCGCCAACGATTCGGTTCAGGCCGACCAAGAGGGCGGACAACGCCACAAAGCTACGCCGAGCAGGGCGGCATGTCGAAGGCCTTCGCGGTTGTCCGGAATCTCCCTCAGGGAGAATCCGCGCTTCGCTTCTGACGGGCCTTGGCGGCTCAAGGGCAACTTGTCCCGCCAGCCGGACCGTCAACGTCCCCTGACCCCGCGGACCCCTGCCGATGCGCGTCGTCCTCGCCCAGCCCAACCATCACGCCGATCGCGCCGGCGGCGATAGGCCAACCAGCCGAGCGCACTGCCTGCGGCGGCGAGGGCGAAGGTCGTCGTGAACGCGACGACCTCGCCCCGCGGGGTGAGCCGTGCGGCAATCGCCAGCGCAACCGCCACACCGGCGCAGCCGACCGCGATATCGAGGAGGATATTCGTCCAACTCTCCGTGACGCCGGACACCCACTCCGCGAGCTCCCAGATGCCCATCACGATGCAAGCGACCGCGAAGACCATGGGGGTCGTCAGGTCGAACCAGCGATTGCTGAAGCCGCCTGCCACCCCGCTGATGAAGTGAACGAGCATCCATCGGTCGAAGTAGCGCCCTTCGGACCAATCGAGGCTGACGGCGGGACGTTCAGGCATGCGGGAAATCTGCCGAGTTCCCTCGCGCCGCGCCGCCGGGCATACTTCGGAAGACCCGAGCCGTCTCCCTGACATGCGTCGACTGTTCCTGGCATCCGTTCTCGCCACCGCGCCCCTCGTGGCCCAGGCGCCCTCTGATTTCACCGGCCCCAGTCCGTGGCCCGAGATCCGCCGCGAGCGCATCACGCGCCTGCTGCCGCAGGCGATGCGCGAAGCAAACGTCGACGCATGGGTGACCTTTCTCCGCGAGAATGCCAACGACCCGCTGGCGCTGCACGTGGGCGGCGAGAACGCCGGGTCGCCCGCCGCCGTCGTGTTCGTCCGGAACGGCGACCGTGTGCGGTCCGTGATGATCTCCGGCTTCGGCGAAGCCATCGCCCTGCGTGAACTCGGCTTGCACGACTCCGTGGTCGTCTACGACCGGAACTCGTCCACCGCACTGATGGATGCCGTGGCGAGCCGCCTGCGCGCGAGCGGTGCCCGCCGCATCGCCATCAACAGCGGCGGCAGCGAGAACGTCACCGACGGCCTCTCCCACACGCAGCGGATCGCGCTCGAGCGAGCGCTCGGATCCGAGTGGACGGCACGGCTGGTCCCAAGCGAGGAGTTGGTCGAGCTCTGGCTACAGGTGAAGTTGCCGGCCGAGGTGGCGATCATGCAGCGTGCTGCCGCGCTTACGGCGCAGTTGGAGGCGGAAGCGTATGCGACCGTCGTGCCGGGCGTCACGAAGGATTCCGATGTCGCGCGCTTCCTCAAGCGGCGCATGCGCGAATTGGGCGTGGAGGATGGGTGGTCGCCCGCGCAAAACCCGAGCGTGAACTCCGGGCCAGACCGCGGCCACTCACACGCCTCGGATCGCGTCATCCAGCACGGCGACTTCATCCAGACCGACTTCGGCATCAAGGTGTGGGACGTGTGGGTCACGGACATCCAGCGCTTCGCCTATGTGCTGCGACCCGGGGAGTCAGCGGTGCCGGCGGAGGACCTACGGCGTTGGGAGCATGCACGGGCCGGCAGTCGCGCGGCGTTCGCGGCGATGCGGCCCGGGGTCACGGGCGCGCAGGTGGACTCCGCGCAGCGCGTGGTCATGAACCGCGCGGGCTCGGCGAGCGTGCCGTGGGGCACGGGCCACAGTGTCGGCTACTGGGCACATGACGCGGGGCCGAACCTCAACCGCCGCGAGACGCGTGCCCTGCGCGAAGGCATGACCTTTGCCTTCGACGGGTTCTACGCCTGGGCCTTGCCCGGTGGCAGCACGACGTGGGGCGAAGGCACGAAGACATTGTCGCCCGAGGAGATGGTGGTCATCACGGCGACGGGCGCCGAGTGGCTCGTGCCGCCGCAGGACAGCCTGATCCTGATCCGCCCGCGGCGCTGATCACGCGACGTTGTCGCTACCGAAGCAGCGCCCGCGTCCGGCGCGCTTGGCGGCGAGCAGCCGCCGGTCGGCGACATCGACGAGCACCTTGGGGTCGATGATCGGCCCGTCGGCCTGCGTCGCGGCCACGCCGGCGCTGAAGTCGATGCGGAGCACGCGTCCGTCGTCCATGCGCAGGGGAAAATCGCTGATCTCGCGGCGCAGGGCCTCGATGCGATGGAAGGCCGCTTCGCGTGTGGTGTTCGGCAACAGGATCACGAACTCCTCACCGCCGTAGCGCGCCACGATGTCAGTGCGGCGCATCGAGCGCCCCATCAGGTCCGCGACCTGCTCGAGCACGCGGTCGCCGACGGCGTGGCCGTGCCCGTCGTTCACCTGCTTGAAGTGGTCGACGTCGATCAAGGCGAGCGCGAGCGGCGTCTTGTCGCGCGTGGCCTGGTCCATGGCCGAGACCAGGGCGCGGTCGAAGTGGCCGCGGTTGAAGAGACCGGTGAGGCGGTCGCGGGACGCGAGGTAGAGGAGGCGCTGGGCACGGCGCACGATGCTCACGGCGAGCAGCGTCGCAATGCCGAGCAGGATCAACCGCGTGAAGAGATCGACGGGGATGTAGGGACCGGCCCGCATCGTCATCTCGACGGCCGTGAGATTCCCGCTCGCCACCGCCGCGGCCCACAGCGCGCCGTACTGCGTGATGGCCAAGCCGCCGACCACCATGCAGATGCGCGCGTCGTAGCGGAGCGATGTCGCCACGAGCGCCAAGAAGTACATCTCGAACGTGACCGTCGAGTTGATGGCGTTCAGCGGCGACGCGACGATGAAGAAGCTGGTGAGCGCCACCGAGACCATCGTGACGTCGAAGGCGCTTGATGCGAAGCCGATCCACGGGCGCCACGCGCCATTGCGGAGGCGGAAGAAGATGGCGAGCGAGACGCCGGCAGCGAGCAGCGTGACGACGAAGCCGGCCACATGCATGGGGTCTTCACCGCGCGACGCCAGGAGGCTGTAGGTCGGCGAGATGAGCAGCAGCAGCATCGCGACCAGGCGGACGCGGGCCACGACGTACTCACCTTCGATACCGGCAGCGGCGAGTGCCGGATCGGGCGCGGACCAGATCGGGGCCTTCGGCGCGCCCTTGCTGAAGGAGTCCGACCAGCGGCGGGGGGCACGAACGGGGGCTTCGGCTGGAGCGTCGCCAGGAGCGTCAGGCTGCATACCAAAAGGTACCGTCGCCTCGCGCGGCGAGCGACTCAGCGGCGCGCCAACCAGTCCCGTGCCGCGTCGACGTCGGAGAAGAAGCTCTCTTCGGGGCTCGCCAACAGCTCGCGATAGCGGTCCATCTTGTGCGCGTCATGGTGCAGGTGGACGACGCGCGTGCAGGTCCGGGGTTCCGTGGGCTCCGGCGGAACCCGTTCATACAACCGGAAGAAGCCGACGACGAAGCCGTGGGCCGCCAAGAAGCGCGGCGTGACCTCGCGCATCTCCTTGTGGACCGCGAGTTCCTGCTCGCCCACCTCGTACCCACGCAGGTCCTCGATCACCTGAAAGCGGCTGCCTTCGGGCAGCGACCGCGCGGCACCGTACAGCTCCGCCTCCCATGCGGCGACCGTCGTGAAGTCCACCACGCCGTTGAGCGCCGTGTAGAGCGTACCGCAGCTGGGGTCGTAATGGACGGTGTAGGGCATGCTTTCCCTACGAAGGTCGCGGCCGCTGGGTTACGCGAAGCGCACGGACTTCCGCATCGGCAGTTCGCGCACGCGGGCACCGGTGGCCGCGAAGATCGCGTTGGCGAGCGCCGGCGCAGCGGGCGGGACCGGTGGCTCGCCGATGCCCCGGACGGCGGGACCCGCCTCGAGCGCGCGCACGACGATCTCCGGGACCTGCTTCAGGCGCATCGTCTCGAAGAGGTGGAAGTTCGTCTGCTCGGCGACGCCGTCGGCATACGTGATCTCCGCATGCATCGCATGCCCGAGCCCCCAGATCACCGCGCCCTGCACCTGGTTCTCGAAGTTCACTGGATCGAGCACGCGCCCGACTTCCGCCGCGACGAAGACGCGGTCGATGCGGATGCCGTCCGGGGTATCGGTGACTTCGACGACCTCGGCGACCGGCACGCCGAACGAGACCGTGAGCGCCACACCGCGTCCGCGACCGGTGCCCATCGGGCTGCCCCACCCGGACATCTCCGCCACGGCTTCGAGCACGCGCCGCGAGGGCTCATGCATGCAGAGCCGGATGCGCTCGCGCAGCGGGTCTGCGCCGGCCGCGTGGATGAGTTCGTCGAGGAAGCTCTCGTGCAGGAAGCCATTGATGCTCGCGCCGACCGAACGCCACGAGCTCACGGGCACCAGTTCCGGCACGCGGTATCCCGTGACGCGGTAGTGGGGAATCGCGTACGGCTGATCCCAGGCGCCGGCGACGATGGAGATGTCCGGTCCGGGTGTGGAGAGGCCGATGCGTGACATCTGCGACGCCGTGGTCGCGGGTGCCGCGATGCCGAGGTCGAAGGCGTCGACCCTGCCATCCTGCACGACGCCGCGGCCGCGGCCCATCGCCAGCGGGCGCGGGAAGTCGTGCGTGAAATCCTCCTCGCGCGTCCAGGTGAGCTTGATCGGGACGTCGGGATGCGCCATCGCCAACTGCACGGCTTGCCGCACGTAATCATCCTCGAGGCGGCGACCGAAGCTGCCGCCCGCGATGAGCGCGTGGAGCGTCACGTTGTCTTCGTCGATGTCCGCGGTCTTGGCCGCCCACTGCACGAGGAAGCGCGGGATCTGCGTGGCCGTCCAGATCTCGAGCTTGCCGCCGGTGAACTTCACGACGGCAGTCATCGGTTCGAGCGGCGCGTGCGCCAAGTACGGCAGTTTGTATTCGGCGCTATGTACGGAGGCGCCGCCGGCGGCGAGTGCCTCCTCGATGTCGCCGTCGTTGCGGAACCGCGAATCGCGCCGATCGTCCGTAAACGACTCGCCGACGATGCGGAACATCTCGGCGCTGGTCTTCGGGTATGGGGCGTCGCCCCACTGCGGCTGCAGCAGCGCCGCCGCGCGGAAGGCACGCCATGTATTGTCGGCGATGATGCCGACGCCATTCGTGATCGGGACGACCTTGATCACGCCACGCGCGGACTTGGCGGCGCTGTCATCCACCGAGATCATGCTGCCGCCGAGGCGCGGATTGGTCCGCACCGTGGCGTAGACCATGCCCGGCATCCGCAGGTCGATGCCGTACTGCGCCGTGCCGGTGCTCTTCGCGACGATGTCGAGCCGCTGCATCGGCTTGCCGAGGAACTTCCACTGCGCTGGATCGCGCAGTTGCACGGAGGACGGCGGATCGATCTGTGCGGCCTCGGCGGCCAGCAACGTGTAGGGGATGCGCTCGCCGGTCGGCGTGACGACGTGGCCGTTCTCGGTCTTCAGTTGATCTACGGGAACGCCCGTGCGGCGTGACGCCGCCTCGAGGAGCATCAGGCGCGCCACGGCACCCGCCGCGCGCAACTTCTCGTAGGCGTCGGGCACGGTGGACGAGCCGCCGGTGATCTGCAGGCCGATGAGCTTCGAAATCGCACCGCCCAAGGCCCGGCCCTGCCGCGCCACGAAGCCGTCGTTGATGCTCGCGAACGGCATGCCCTCGGGCAGCACCGCCTCGTTAAAGTAGGCCTTGCTCGGCGGCCCCGGCTCGACTGCAAAGCTGCCCCACTCCAGGTCGAGCTCCTCGGCGACCAGCATCGCCTGCACGGAGTAGGCGCCTTGGCCCACGTCGGCACGCGGCGTGATGATGGTGATGCCGTTCGGGTCGATCTTCACATAGGGGTTCAGCGTCGCGTCGTCGTCATCGAGGACGTCGAGCAGCGGATTGCGGAGCGGCCACTTCACGAGCGCCCAGCCGACGACGAGTCCGCCGGCCACGGCCGCCGAGCCGATGAGGAACGTGCGGCGCGCGATGGTCTTCACCTTGCCCATGTCAGCGGCCCTCGCGCAGGAGCTCGGCGGCGCGCAACACACCCTGGCGGATGCGCGGATACGTGCCGCAGCGGCAGAGGTGCGCCTGCATGGCGTCGTCGATCTGGGCGGCGCTTGGGTTGCGATTCTGCGCCAGCAGCGCGGCCGCGGTCATGATCTGGCCGGACTGGCAGTAGCCGCACTGCGCGACTTGGACCTCGATCCACGCGCGTTGCACGGCATGCAGCGCCTCGGGGCTGCCCAAGCCTTCGATGGTCGTAACCGGCTTCGTTACGGTACCCACGGGCGTCGAGCAGCTCCGCACGGGCTTGCCGTCCACGTGGACGGTGCAGGCGCCGCAGACGCCGATGCCACAGCCGTACTTGGGCCCGGTGATGCCGAGTTCGTCGCGGAGGGCCCACAAGAGAGGCATCTCGGGTTCGACGTCGAGCTCGTGCGGGGTGCCGTTGACGGTCAGGCGCATTGGCGAAGGGGCAGGGGTTCCCTGAATATTTCACCGATGCAGCTGCGTCGCCATTCATTTGATATCCGGACCGAGTCCGCGATCGCCTTCGTGGACGTCACGGAGACGGTGCGCAGTTGGGTCGAGGCGCAGGGGATGGCGAACGGCCTGCTCACCGTGAGCACGCCGCATACGACGGCGCGCATCGTCATCAATGAGCGCGACGCTGCACTGCAACGCGACATGATCCGGCACCTCCAGTGGTTCGCGCCCACCGACGCCGCGTACGAGCACAACCAGCACACCGTGGACGGTCGCAACAACGCGCACGCACATCTCGCGGCGCTGTTCATGCCGGCGAGCGAGAACGTGCAGGTCGTCCATGGGACGATCCAGCTCGGAGAGTGGCAAGCGCTGTTCTTCGTGGAACTCGACGGGCCGCGCGAACGGCGCGAGATACATGTGCAGTTGTTGGGGGAGTAGGCATCTTCAGCGAGGTTCTCGTGCGTCCAGTCCTGCTTGCCGCTGCACTGCTCCTCGCGCCGACGATCGTCGACGCCCAAGGGCCGCGCTTCACCGTGACGTTCCCGGCCGAGCGCTCCGACGCGCCGATCGACGGACGCGTGCTCCTGTACATCAGCGCCGACACGACGGGTGAACCCCGCTTCCGCGCCAGCGACGCCGTCACGACGGCGCAGGTGACCGGCACGGACGTGGACGGTTGGCGGCCCGGCACCCCGGTCATGGTGGATGCGGCCGCGTTCGGGTATCCGATCGAGTCGCTGCGCGACTTGCCGCCGGGCCGGTATCGCGTACAGGCGCTGGTGAACCGCTACCAGACCTTCCGACGCGCGGACGGACATGTGGTGAAGCTCCCACCCGACCGCTGGGAAGGACAGCAGCTGACGCGGAAGCCGGGCAATCTGTACTCGCGACCCGTGAACGTGACCATCGCCGCCAACAGCCGCATCGCGTTGGAGCTGACGGAGGAGATTCCGCCGGTCGCGGACTTCGCTGCGCAAGAGACCAAGTACGTGAAGTACGTCCGCATCCGCTCCGAACGGCTCTCGCAGTTCTGGGGCACGGACATGTACCTCGCCGCTTGGGTGCTGTTGCCCGAGGGCTTCGACACGCATCCCGATGCGCGATATCCGCTGGTCATCAACCACGGGCACTTCCCGTCGAGCGTGAGCGGCTGGCGGGAAACGCCGCCGGATTCCACACTGGCCCCGGATTTCTCCACGCGCTTTAACCTGCGGGGCTACAATCGCATCCAGCAGGAGCTCGCCTACCAGCTCTACAGGGATTGGACCGGTCCCGGCTTCCCGCGCATGCTGCTGGTCGAGATCCAGCACGCGACGCCGTTCTACGATGATTCCTACGCCGTGAACTCGGCGAACAACGGCCCGTACGGCGATGCCATCAACCATGAACTGATCCCGGAGATCGAACGGCGCTTCCGCGGCATCGGGCAGGGTTGGGCGCGGTTCACGTACGGCGGCTCGACCGGCGGCTGGGAAGCGATGGCCGTGCAGATGTTCTATCCCGACTTCTTCAACGGTGCGTGGATCGCCTGTCCGGACCCGATCGACTTCCGGCACTACACGACCGTCAACATCTATGCCGATCGCAACGCGTACTACACGGAAGGCCCGTTCCGCCGCACGCGGCGACCCGCGCAACGCAACTACCTCGGTCACATCACCGCCACGGTCGAAGACATGAACCGTCGCGAGCTCGCCCTCGGCAGCAACACGCGCTCGGGTGACCAGTTCGACGTGTGGGAGAGCGTGTATTCGCCGGTCGGGCCCGACGGCTATCCGGCGCGCATCTGGGACAAGCGCAGCGGCGTGATCGATACCGCCGTGGCGCGGCATTGGCGCGACAACTGGGACCTCTCGCACATTCTGCAGCGAGACTGGGCGACCTTGGGGCCGAAGCTGCGCGGCAAGCTGCGCATCTATGTCGGCGACATGGACAACTACTACCTGAACAACGCCGTGTACGAGGTGGAGAAGTTCCTGCGCAGCGCCAGCCCGCCCGCCGACGCGGTCGTGGACTACGGCGATCGCGATGAGCACTGCTGGAACGGCGACCATACGCGCAGCAATGCGTACTCGCGCTTGCGGTATCCGCAGATGGTGTTCCCCTGGGCCCTCGAGCGCATCCTGCTTACGGCGCCGCCAGGATCAGATCTGCGTAGCTGGCGCTACTGAGGCACGATGCGGCCGACCGACATCGACGCCTTCTTCGCCGACCGCCACACGCTCGACGCCGCACAATACCTCGAGCTCGACTACACCTTCGAGTGCGGCGGCGACCCGCGGGCGGCGGCGGCACACCTGTGCGCCGAGCAGTCCACCGCGCAATGGCAGCGCGTCGGCGTGGACGAGGACTACCGTCCGCGCCATGCCGCCAAGGTGATCGCCCTTGAAGCCGAGCCCATCGCGGCGCTGAGCCTTCCTGTGCCGGGTGCACCCGCTGGACCGCTGCACCGTGTACGCGTGACCGTCGCGCATCCGCACGGCAACTTCGGGCCGCGCATCCCGAACCTGCTCTCGGCCGTGCTCGGCGAAGGCGTGTACCACGTGCCCGGCGTACCCGTCATCCGACTCGATGACATCCGGTTTCCCGACGCATATCTCGCGCAGTTCCCGGGGCCGCAATTCGGCGTGGCGGGACTGCGCCAGCTGCTCGATGCCCACGACCGCCCGATCTTCCTCGGCGTGGTGAAGCCGAACATCGGCCTCACGCCGGCGGCGTTCGCGGCCATCGCGGAAGAGGCGTGGCTTGGCGGGCTCGACATCGCCAAGGACGACGAGATGCTCGCGGACATCGACTGGTCGCCGCTCGCCGAGCGGGCGCAGCGCATGGGGGAGGCCCGGGCACGCGCGGAGCGCGCAACGGGAGCACGCAAGCTGTACATGGCGAACGTCACGGACGAGGTCTCGCGGATCCGTGAGCTGCATGACGTCGCGGTGTCGCGCGGTGCGGGGGCGCTGCTGGTGAATGCGCTGCCCGTGGGCTTGAGCGGCCTGCGTATGCTTCGCGAGCACGCGCGGGTGCCGCTGTTCGCGCACTTCCCGATGGTCGCGGCGCTGACGCGCGTGCCCGGGTATGGGGTGCATGCTCGGGTGCTCACGAAGCTGCAGCGTCTCTGCGGCGCGGATGCCGTGATCATGCCCGGCTTTGGCGATCGCATGATGGTGCCAGAGGACGAGGTGATGGCGAACGTGCGCGCCTGTCTCGAGCCGATGGGCCCGATCCAACCGGCGCTTCCCGTGCCGGGCGGCAGTGATTCTGCGGAGACGCTGCCGCGCGTGTATGCGACGATCGGTACACGCGACTTCGGCTTCGTGTGCGGGCGCGGGATCTTCGGCCATGCGGATGGGCCGCGCGGTGGCGCGGCGAGCGTGCGCGCGGCGTGGACGCAGCTCGCGACATGAAGGGCCGGGCTTCGCTGCTGCTCGTGCTTGCGGGTGCGGCGCTAACCGTGTCGACAAGCGCGTGCCGTCCGATCCTTGGGCGTGCCGACGCGCCGGTGCTCGTGGACACGTTGTTCTACATCTCGGCGCGTGCACGCGAGAACGGCCGCGACGCGGCACGGTTGTCGGACCATCTCGAGTATGGCATGGTCTTCACGCGGCGCCCCGTACTCGATGACCCGGTCACGGACGGCGCGCGCATCCAGATCCTCGATTCCCTCGTGTTGAGCCGCGAGGCGTTCCTCGGCGCCCTCGGCGGCTGTGCCGCGCGACCGGACGAACCGCATCGGTTTGCGGTGATGTACACGCACGGGTACGGCACCTCGCTCCGCGATCTCTGGGAGCATGCGGCGTTGGCGCGCGTCCGGGCGCGCGGCACCCAGCCGTGGCTCGTCTTCGCATGGCCGTCCATCGGTTCAGGCGTCGCGTGGCCGCGCGTTGGCGAGGTTCTCACGGCAGCGTATCGCCAGGACTCGACCGCCGCCGCCGCGAGCCATGCGGCGTTCGCCGAGGCCCTTGGCACCGCGCACGCGGCCACCGGCGGAGCGCGACTCATGCTCGTCGCCCACAGCCTCGGCGGGCAACTCGTCGGGGAGACCTTCCGCGAAGACAGCGCGTTGCGCGCCGCGCTGACGCAGGATCCGTTGCGTGCGGTGGCGTTTGTCTCACCCGATATCGCGCTGGAGCGGTTCGGCGATTCGATCGTGCCGGCCGTGCGACCGCTCGCGCAGCGACTGCTGCTCTACGCCTCGGCCGATGATCGCGTGCTGTTCTTCTCGGAGATGGTGAACGACTCGGAGCGGGCCGGTCGCATGGCCGGTGGTCGACGGGAGGTCCCCGCGTTTCCGGGGGTCGAGTCCGTGGACATGACCGATGGGCAGTACGCCAACTCCTGGCTGGTGCACACGTTCGGGACGCGGCATGCGCTGCGCCGGAAAAGCGCCGCGCTGTTCGACCTCGTTCATATAGTAGGGGCGCAACGTCCGGCAGAGTGCCGGCTGACGCTTGGGACGGCGGAGCGGGCGGCGAACGGAAGCTGGCGGCTGCAGCCCACCGCGGTGCCCGCGCCGAGTGCCGCAGGGCGCTGCTAAGCCCCCTCGCCGGAAGCAATCATCGGGACACGTCCCGTTGCCGGCGCCCGATGCGCGGCGCAACTTCCGCGCATGCTGAACCGCCTTCTGCGCCTGCCACTCGCGCTCGCGCTCGGGAGTCTCGTCCTCGGCTGCGGTGACGCAGTCGAGCCAGGCGTCGCCCGAGAGCTCGCCCAGTACCGTGCACGCACCATCTCCGACCTCCGCTACGACGCGCACTTCGACATTCCGGCCGAGAAAGACTCGGCGGTCACGGGTGTCGTTGACATCGCGTTCACGCTGAGCGAGGCGCGCAAGCCCCTCGTGCTCGACTTCCGCGCGCCCGCCGACCACGTGGAGGAGGTCCGGCTCGACGGCGCGAGCATCGAACCGCGGTTCGTGCAGGATCACATCGTATTGCCGCCGCGGTTGCTGGAGACCGGCAAGCACGTCGTCAGCGTGCGCTTCCGGAGCACGGATGCCGCCCTCAACCGCAACGCGGACTTCCTCTACGCGCTCTTCGTGCCCGACCGCGCGTCGACGGCGTTCCCGGTGTTCGAGCAGCCGGACCTGAAGGCGACGCTCGCCCTGACGCTGACCGTGCCGGCGGCATGGAAGGCCGTCAGCAATGGGCCATTGGTCTCGCGCGACAGCAGCGACGCATCACGGCAAGTGCTGCGCTTCGCGGAGACCGAGCCGATCAGCACCTACCTGATGACCTTCGCCGCCGGCGTGCTGCAGGAGGAGACGGCGGAGCGCGACGGCCGGCGCTTCACGATGTATCACCGCGAGACGGACAGCGCGCGCGTCCGCCGCAACGCCGCTGCCGTCTTCGATCTGCACGCGGCGGCGCTGGCGTGGCTCGAGGAGTACACGGGAATCCCCTATCCGTTCGCCAAGTTCGACTTCTTTGCCGTGCCGGCGTTCCAGTTTGGTGGCATGGAGCATCCGGGGGCGGTGTGGTACCGGGCGGGCAGTCTTTTCCTCGACGAGTCCGCCGGCCGCACGCAGGAGCTGGGCCGTGCGAGTCTCATCGCGCACGAGACGGCGCACATGTGGTTCGGCGACCTCGTCACGATGGAATGGTTCAACGACGTGTGGATGAAGGAGGTCTTCGCGAACTTCATGGCGGCGAAGATCGTCGGACCCTCGTTCCCGGATGTCGACCAGCGTCTGCGCTTCTTCCAGGCACACCATCCCGCCGCGTACGGCGTGGATCGCACGCAGGGTGCGAATCCGATCCGCCAGCCGCTGGAGAACCTGCGCGAGGCTGGGTCGCTGTACGGCGCCATCATTTACCAGAAGGCGCCCATCGTTATGCAGCAGCTCGAGACGATGGTCGGCGACACGACCTTCCGCGACGCACTGCGCATCTATCTCGACCGGCATCGGTTCGGGAACGCGACGTGGCCGGACCTGGTGTCCGTGCTCGACTCGCTCAGCCCGATGGACGTGACGACGTGGAGCCGCGTGTGGGTGGAAGAGCCCGGGCGCCCGACGCTGACGGCGTGGGTGGAGGACGGCACGCTGCATATCACGCAGAACGATACCTGGCCGGATCGCCGCCTCCGGTGGCCGCAGCAGCTCAGCTATGCGCTGATCACGGACGAGAAGGTCGCGCTGCTGCGCGGCAACTTCGCCGGTGACATCCTGACCCTGCGGTTACCCGAGCCGATCCAGTCGCCGCGCATCCTGCTTGGTGGCGCCGACGGCGTTGCGTACGGACGCTTTGCCCTGGACTCCGCGTCGCGACGCGCACTGCTCGACCGCGTGCATACGCTCCCCGAGGCGTTGCATCGCGCCGTCGCGTGGCAAACGCTGCAGGAAGAGTTGATCGCCGGCGTCCTCGAGCCCGCGGCGTTGCTGGACGCGACACTCGTCGCCATCGATACGGAACGCGAGGAGCTCGTTGCCTCACAGGTACTGGGCCTCCTGCGCTTCACGTACTGGTCGTTCCTCGATGACAGCCTGCGGCAGCGCGTGGCGCCGGAAGTCGAGCGGCGGCTGTGGCGGGCGCTCGAGCGTGCGCCGACCCCAGGCCGGAAGGGCGCCTTCTTCAGCACGATCGCGTCCGCCACGCTGACTCCGGATGGAGTCGCCCGGCTAGAGGAGATCTGGCGCACGCGGAAGCCGCCGGCGGGCCTGCCGCTCTCCGAACAGCAGTATACGGCGCTCGCCGAGGCGCTGGCGCTGCGGGGGCTGCCGAATGCGGAGCAGATTCTCGACGAGGAGGCTTCGCGCATCACCAATGCGGATCGGCGCGCGCGTCTCGCCTTCGTGCGGCCGGCACTGAACGCGGACCCGGCGGTGCGCACCGCGTTCTTCGAGACTCTGAAGGTGGTTGAGAACCGGCGGCAGGAGTCGTGGGTACTCGATGCAGTCGGGCACCTGAACCATCCGTTGCGTGCGGAGGCATCGCTGCCGCTGTTGCGTCCGAGTCTCGACCTCGTGCTCGAGATCCAGCAGACGGGTGACATCTTCTTCCCGCTGCGGTGGATGAACGCGGTGCTCGACGGGCACCGGTCGGCGGCGGCCGCGGACACGCTGCGGCGCTTCCTCGAGGAGCACCCCGGCTATCCGCCTCGCCTGCGCGGGAAGATGCTGCAGGCCGGGGATCTCCTGCTGCGTCGCGGCCGCGACGCTACGGTCCGCTAGAGCCCGTCGAGGTTCCTGAGCAGCCGTGCGTAGAAGCCGATCGCCGTCCCGAACGCCTCGATGCCGATGCGCTCGTTGACGCCATGCACGCGGGCGACGTCGCTCTCCCCGAGAGGCACGGCAAGGAATCGGTAGACACGGTCGGAGTGCGCACTCCAGAACTTGGCATCCGTGCCGCCCATGACGAGGTAGGGCAGGACCGGAACGCTGCGATCCGGCACCATTGCACGAATGGTGCGCTCGATCAGCTGGTATGCCGGCACGTCGGTGCGCGAGACCGCTGAGGGATCGGCGGTTGCGGAGTCGCGCGGCGCGATGGCGATCATGGTGTCGTTCACGATCTCGCGCACGCGCGCGATGACGGTCTCGCGGGTCTCGCCGGGTCGGATGCGGAAGTTGACCACCGCCGTCGCTTCAGGTGGCAGCACGTTGTCCTTGACCCCGGCGTTCAGCATCGTCGGCGCCGTTGTCGTACGCGTGAGGGCGCCGCCCAGTGGCGTGCCTTGCAACGACCGGATGACCAACGGCTCCGTGAGCCAGAGGTTGGCCAGCACGAGGCGCTGGCCAAACGGCACGTACGGCGCCATCGCCGTCATCATCTGCGCCGTCGGGCCGTCGAGCGACGCGGGGAACGGGTTCGCCATCAGCCGATCGATGGCGGCGCTGAGCGCCCCGACCGCCGTGCGCGTCGGCGGCATGGACGAGTGTCCACCGCTGGCCCGCGACGTCAGCGTGAGCGAGAGATAGCCCTTCTCGGCGATGCCGACGATTGCCGCCACGCCTTCAACGCCGGGAATCGCGCCGGAGGTCATGAACCCGCCCTCGTCCAACACCAGCGCAGGACGAACGCCTCGTGCGACCAGCGTATCGACGATGCGCCGTGCGCCGTGGAGACCACCGACTTCCTCGTCGTGGCCGAAGGCGAGATACACGGTCCGCGCCGGTCGCAGGCCAGCCGCCGCCATTTGCTCTACCGCTTCAAGGATCGACACGACTGTGACCTTGTCGTCGAGCGTCCCGCGACCCCACACGAACCCGTCTGCAATGGTGCCGTCGAAGGGGCCGTGCAGCCACTCGGCGCGATTCTCGTCCGTGACTGGAACGACGTCAACGTGGCCCATCAGCACGACGGGAGCTGCGGTGGAGTCGCTGCCGGGCCAGGTGTAGAGGAGGGAGAGCTCCCCGATCGTCTCGCGGCGCATGGCGGCGTGCGCCGCGGGATACGCGCGCTCGAAGTGCGCGTAGAGCGCGCGGAACTCTGCGGTGTCGATCGGCGCGCCGCTTTGCACGCTCACGGTGGGGAAGCGCACCGCGACAGCCAAGCGCTCGGCGGCTGCCGCGACGTCAATGGCGATGGCGTCGGACGCCCCCGACGCGGCAGCGGGCGCCGGGACACGCAGGGCATTGGCCGCGAGCACACCGAACAGCGCGAGACCGAGCACGACGATGGCGATGAGGATGCGCTTCATGAGAGCAGCGTGAGGGCGAGGGCGATGGCGGCGGGGAGCGCCTGGATGAACAGGATGCGTCGATTGGCTGTCGCGGCGCCGAAGATGCCGGCGGCGATTACCGCGACCAGGAAGAACACGACGACGGATTCACCCGCGGCGCCGAGCCACAGGCCCCAGAGGAGGCCTGCGGCCAGGATGCCGTTGTAGAACCCTTGGTTGGCGGCGAGCACGCGGGTCTGCGCCGCGAACTCCGGTGTCGTGCCGAACGCGCGGCGTCCGCGCGGGGTCTCCCACCAGAACATCTCAAGGACGAGGATGTAGACGTGGAGTAGGGCCACCAGCAGGGCCGAGAGGCGCGCTATCGCGAGCATCGCTCTAGCCGTAAACGAGGCCGCAGGCTCACTGGGTGGGCGCGGTGTTCGTCGAGGACTTCCTCAACTCGCGGAATCCGAGGACGAGGCACGCCGCGGGGAAGGCAGAGATGATCGCAACCCAGAACCAATCGATGCGCGCTTCGACCGGCAGCGTGCCGATGGCGATCGCGACCGTCCAGAAGAGGATCCCGAGGATTCCGAATCCGACGAAGAAGCGCCCGAGCTGGCGGGGCTTGCCCACGGCCTGCAGGTACGTGACCAGTCCCAGCAGCGGCGCGGCGGCGACCATCGACCACGATTGCATCTCTGGATCGAAGGCGCCCCAGACGTACCGCACCGTGACGCCGAAGGCCGCGAAGATGGCGGCAGACGCCACGGCCCTTCCCAGGGGAGACCTACGGAACTCGGCAAGCTGGCTCATGCGCATAAAGAGACGACAAAGGCCGCACGCCTGCAAGCGTGCGGCCCCCGTCCCGCGGTGCGCGCGGCTAGCGCCGGTCAGCGGATGATCGCATACCGCCAGAGCCGCGCGACTTCCGTCGGATTGCGCCGGACGTACTTCCCGATCTCCCGTTCGAACTGCGCCTGCGAGGTCCACGGCCGGTATTCCTTGAATTCGCGGATCCAGCGCGGCGTCCCGACGGCAATCGGCGCGAAGGTCGCCATGATCTCGTCAGTCGCTGTGTTCAGATCGAAGGCGATGAACGTGTACTGCTCGAGGCGCTCGACTTCGCCGGGCACATTGCGCACGTACTTGCCAATCTCGCGCTCGAACTGCGCGTACGAGGTCCACGGCCGGTACTCCTTGAATTCTCGCAGCATGCGCGGCCCGGCACCGGGGATCAGCAGGAACTCGGCGTCGGTGCCGCGGTTCAAGTCCACGTGCACGAACATCCGGCGGTACAGTGAGTCGCGCTGCGGCTTGGTGAGGCGCTGCGCGGTCAGGATGCTATCGAGGGTCACGATGCTCAGGATCGGCCGCGCGGCCTTGATGGCCTCGACGATCGTCGGCGTGAGGTACGGCAGCGCCAGCATCGTGCTGTCCGCGGCGATGTTCGGCTCGACGAGCCGGTCGCGCTGCCGGCCCAACTGGGCCTCGGCGGTCGAGACGACGGTGAGCAGCAGGGCAGCGGCAGCAACGATGAACCGCGACATATCAGGACTCCGGTGAGGATGGTGAGGTCGGCTGAAGCTCGCGGTGGCGCAGGTAGCCGTGCAGCAGGCCGATGAGGCCGAGCTGGATCATGGCGCCCGGAGCGAGCGACGGGGTGGCGCCCATGAGGGCGTCGCGGAGGAGCGGCCAGCCGGTGAGCTCGGGGGCGCGCTCGAGCTCCCATTCGATATTGCCCGAGAGGTGCATCGCGAGGCCGACGACGCCGGCGGCGATGCACAGGGCCATGACGCCATCAAGGGCGAGACGTGCCGGCCTAACGTCGGTCAGTGCATTCAGGATGAGCAGCGCGAGGGCGCCGCCCAGCAAGGTGACGGGCACGAACTGCCAGATGTCCTCGAAGTGCTTGAGGAGCAGGAGCTCCGCGAGCGTGCCAGCTACCCCGAGCAGCAGGATGGCGAAGAGCGCTCGGCGGGCGAGGCGTGCGGTCGCGAAGGGGGGGCGCATCCTATGGAAGATACGCCAGACGGGCGAGCCGCGTTAATGCGGCCGCGGGGTCATGCCCCCGTCGCGAACTCTAGCTCTTCCGTCATCCGCGCAAGGCAGTCCTCGCAGATGCCGTGGGTCACCGTCGGGGGAGATGCGCGTTCGAGCAACCGCAGTCGCGGCAGCGCGTCTTCGATCTCCATCCAGGTGCCATCGACATCAAGGCGATTGCACCATCCGCAGGCGCGCTGGAGCTCCTCTGGGTCCGGATCCAAGGCGCCGTCGGCCTGCGGCACCACCATCGGGGTGCGCGGATGCTCTTCCACGGTCACCGAGCGGAACTCGACCCCGCCCTTCTCGGCCGTGGCGACGATCTGCATCTCCATGAGTCGCCGGCAATCCGGCGAGTCGCAGCGGTACCGATAGCGGAGATTTCCGCCGGCCCTGATGCGGGCCAGCATCTGCCGGTAGATGTGCCGCGTGGTCCTGTCCCCGATGAACTCGAAGAGATTCTTTCCCAAGACCGATGAGGCCGTGACCTCGCGCCCGTTGTTCGCGATGGCGAACGGGTCCCACGCGGAACTGACAGAGACAATGCGATCGTCTGCATCAACCCGGTAGACGATCGTGTCATTAGTCATATGGAGACAGTGTAGGCAAGTACGGCGAATAGATAGTGGCCTAGGTCTTATTGCTCAGGAGGTTGTTCACAGGGCGTAGCCTCACCAAGCTGGGGTTGTCGAGACACGCAACCGGCAACGCCAGAGGCCCTGTGAACACCCACAAGAATGCACGACTCACCCCGTACGCGCGACGGGAGGCCTGCCGCCGCGTGTGGGCCGGTACGCCCGTCGCCCAGGTCGCCCGCGCCTTCGGTGTGTCGCGGCAGACCATCTACAAGTGGCTGCGCCGCCGCGCGGAGGTCGAGACGCGCTCGTCGCGGCCGCATCACTCGCCGACGCGCCTGAAGCGCCGCTACCGCCGGCAGATCCTCAAGCGGCGGCGGCAGCGGTGGTCGAGCCGCCGCATCGCGCAGCACACGGGCCTGCCACTCTCGAGCGTCGGCCGCGAGCTGCGCCGCCTGGGGCTCGGGCGCCTGCCGCGTGTCGAGCCCCCGCGGCGCCTCGTGCGCTACGAACGGGCGCGGCCCGGCGAGCTCGTGCACCTCGACGTCAAGAAGCTCGGGCGCATCGGCGTCGTCGGGCACCGCATCCACGGGGACCGCACCCGCCGCACGCGCGGACGCGGCTGGGAGTTCGTGCACGTCGCCATCGACGACCACACGCGCATCGCGTACGTCGAGGTCTTGCCTGACGAGACGGCACCGACCGCGGCGGCCTTCCTCGCGCGCGCGGTCGCCTGGTACGCGGCGCTCGGCATCGTCGTCGAGCGCATCCTCACCGACAACGGCAGCTGCTACCGCGCGCTCCCCTTCGCGGAGCAGGCGCTCACGCTCGGCGTCGGCCAGCGCTTCACGCGCCCGTATCGGCCGCAGACGAACGGCAAGGCGGAGCGCTTCATCCGCACGCTGCTCGCGGAGTGGGCCTATGAACGCCCGTACGGCCGCTCCGGCTGGCGGACCCGCGCGCTCCCGCACTATCTCTCCTTCTACAACACCGAGCGCCGCCACAGCGCGCTCGGCGATCGCACCCCGGCCCAGCGACTCGCCCTCTACCTGTCAACAACGTGCTAGGTCATTACACCTAGGGTACAATCGGCCCCCTCACCGTGTACATAATATGAAAGAAAACGGCCTCCCCGGCGTGTGCCGGAGAGGCCGTCCCACTGCGTGAGCGTCCCTTACCGCGTCGCACCCTCCGACGACCGCCGCGCCGGATTGCACGCCTGCCACGCACGCGGCTGCCCGTTCGGCCCACCCGGCAGCGGATCCATCACATCCCGCGGCATGCGCTGCGGATCCTCGCTCGCGAGGTACGCCAACATCGCGACAAGCGTCGCGTTGTTCTTGAGATCGTACTCCACGATCTTGTCGTACGTGTCGCGGTCGGTATGCCACGTCGTGAACGAATAGTCCCACGGCAACGCGCCGAGGTTGAACGCCGGCGCCTTGTGGCACACGAAGCTGGCGTGGTCCGTACCGCCCGTCGCCTGGCCGCCCGTGGGCTGGAAGCGAATCCACTGGGTGATCTCGCTCGGGAGCTGGCCGAGGTACTGCTCGATGCGGCCCGCGGCGCCCGGGAAGGGACCGGCGCTCAGGTTCACGACGCGGCCGGTGCCGTTGTCCTGGTTCCACAGCGCCTGCAGGCCGTTCACGACCTCCGGATGATCCTCGCTGAACGCGCGCGAGCCGTTGAGGCCCTGCTCTTCGCCATTCCAGTGGCCGACGAGGATCGTCCGCTTGGGATTCGGATACACCTGGCGCAGGATGCGCAGCGCTTCGAGCATCGTCACGGTGCCCGTGCCGTTGTCCGTGGCGCCGGAGGCCGACGAGTGCGAGTCGAAGTGGGCCGACAGCAGCACGTACTCCTCGGGCTTCTCGCTGCCGCGGATCTCTGCGACGACGTTGAACACCGGACGCTCTCCGAGCAACTCACTGTCGGTGAAGGCGCGCACGCGCGGGCCCTGACCGGCGCGTGCCATGCGGAAGAGCAGGCCGTAATCCTCGCAGCCGATCGCGAACGACGGGACGCTCTGCAGCGGCGAGCCGAAGATCTTCTGGATGCCGGGGTAGTTCGACCACTGCGACTCGAACACGCCGAGCGCGCCTGCCGCCTTGAGCTTCTCCCAGATGCTGCGTCCGCCGCTCATCGCGACGTTCAGCTGATTCCAAGCGAGCTGCATCTGGTTCTGCATCGAGTCGACGCGGGCGCGTTCCTCGGGCGTGCCGAACTCGGCCCACTGGCCCGGCGAGCGGCAGCTGAGGCGCGGAACGCTGCGCAGGAAGAACTTGCCGCGCACGTTCGGAAGCCACGCATCGAACTCCGCCGGCGTCGAGATGCCTTCCGGCCACGCGATCACCTCGCCCTCCGCCGGCCGACGCATGCCCGGGCTGTACGCCAGCGCGTGCGCCTCCAGCGAACGGATACGCGGCGAGATCAAGTCCACGTGCGTCACACCGCGCTTCCATCCGAGCCAAGTGCCGTAGCGCTCCTTGCGCGCCGTCACGCCCCAGCCCTGATACGTCTTCACCAGCCAGTCCTGCGCGCGCTCGCTCTCCGGCGAGCCCGTGAGTCGCTGCCCGATCGGATCGAGGAACTGCTGCGCCAGCGACATCGCTTGCGAGCGGTTCATGCCTTCGTCCCAGATGCGCTGGATGGTCGCATCGCTCGGCGGCGTGCGACGGATGTAGGCAGGCACGGCCTCGACGTTGATCGGGTCGGCCATCGGATTGCGGCTGCCCATCGGCGGCCGGGCCTGTCCCGCCGGCGTTTGGGCCGACAGCAGCGGCGCGGCAAGCGCCACGAGCATGAGTGCACGAGCGAACACGAACGTCTCCTTGCGTGTGAGAATCACGACCTGCGCTTACACCTTCACGCTGAGCCCATCGGCCAGCGAACTGCGATATGCCTTCCACGCGGGCACGAGGCCGACCAGCGTCCCTGCGACTACGACCATGCCGAGGAAGATCCACTCGGTACGCGCGAGCCCGGACATGCCCAGCGCGAATCCGTATCGCGCCTCGACCGGACCGGCGGCGGCCGCCAACCCGGCGTACACCAGCAACACGCCCAGTACCGCGCCGCTCAGTGCCAGCAGCGCCGACTCGCTCACGAGCAGCGCGACGATGCTGCGCGGCCCCGCACCGATCGCGCGAAGCACGGCCATCTCGCGCCGCCGGCTCTCGAGCGACGCGTACAGCGCCACGCACATGCCCAGCAGGCCCACGAGCAGCGTGAACAGGCTCACCAGCCGCAACGCCTGCTCCGCGTTGCCCACCACGTCCCAGAGCTGCGCCAGCGCGACGCCGGGAATGATGGCCGTCAGCGGCTCCGTGCGATCTTCGTTCATCTCACGCTGCAACTGCAGCGTCTCGAACCGGTTCTTCGTGCCGAGCAGGAAGGCAGTGATCGGCGCCTCGCCGTGCGCGTGCTCCTGCGGCGGCCCCAGCATCAGGCCGCCGCCGCGCTCCTGCTCCGCGGCGTGCATCTCGGTGAGGCCGTCGAGCGTCACGTACAGCGCGCGGTCGATCGGCGTCGACGTGCGTGCGATGATCCCGACCACCGTGAACGGATGCACCTCGTGCTCGGCGAAGCTGACCTCGGCGATGCCGTGCGCCAGCACGATCTCCGCTCCCAGGGCGTAGCCGAGGCGCTGCGCGACCTCATGGCCGATGGCGACCTCGCGGTCCGTGGACGGCGCCCGTCCGCTGGCGAAGGTGACCGACTGGTCGCGGAAGCGATACCGCGTGAAGAACTCCTCGGTGGTACCGATGACGCGGAAGCCGCGATGCGAGTCGCCGAGGGAGTAGGGGATCGTCCACGCGACCGCGGGATGCGCCTTCCAGCGTTCGTAGGTCTCCCAACTGACGCTGCCGGAGGGCGTGGCCATGCCGAAGACGGTGCTCAGCAGCACCTGCGTGGTGCCGCCGCGCGCGCCGACGATGAGATCGGTCCCCTTGATCGTGCCGGCGAACGATTCGCGCACGCCGACGCGCAGGTGCTCGATGCCGATAAGCAGCGCGACGGACAGCGCGATGCTCGCGACGGTGAGCAGCGAGATCGTGAGGCGGGCGCGGAGGGAGCGCCACGCGAGCGAGACGAGATACATCAGGCCGCCGCCACCTGGCTCGCGCGATTCAGTTGCCCGAGGGCGACCGTGCGGCCAAAGCGTTCCGCGAGCGCGAGGTCATGGCTGACGAACACCAGCGTGCTGCCAACAGCGGCAACCGAGGCAAACAGAAGTTCAAGGAAGCGGTCCCGGCGGTCGGCGTCGAGCGCTGACGTCGGCTCGTCGCAGACGATGAGCTCGGGCGCCCCGATCAGCGCACGCGCCACGGCGACGCGTTGCTGCTGGCCGACGGACAGCTCCCCGATGCGGGCGTCGAGGAGCGTGTCGATCTCGAGCCCTGCGGCGAGGCGGGTGGCCTCGGCGTTCGGTTCGGCGTCGCCGAGCCGTGCACGGCGAAGCTTCGACAGTCGCGCGGGCAACATGATGTTCTCCCGCACCGAGAGATACGGGATGAGGTTGAACATCTGGAACACGTAGCCGACGTGTGCGGCGCGAAAACGATCGCGTTCGGCGGATCCCATGGCGCCCAAGTCGCTGCCCAGGACCTGGACGCGGCCGGACGTCGCGCTCAGCACGCCCGCGATCAATCCGAGCAGCGTCGTCTTGCCGCTGCCGCTGGGGCCGTGCAGGAACAGGCGCTCGCCGCGCGCCACATGCAGGCTCGGGATGTCGAGGACCGCGGTACCGCCGCGATACGCGAACCGGACCTCGTGGAGGGCGACGGCGGGCTCGGTCACCGCCCGGTGTACGGCGCCATGGACAACCCTTCGATCGTGAAGCCGACCGATCCGTACGGCGAGTCGTAGTTCACGATGCGCAACGTGCCTTCCATCCACACCGCGTCGAAGAGCGCCAGCTTGATCGGCCGTCCGCCCTGCATCGTGACGAACGCCATCTGGTTCGGTGGCGGTGGCGGCGTATGCACGCAGGCACCGTAGTACGGCACGAGCAGGAACTCCGCGCCTTCATCCTGCGCGTCATCGAGTGGAACCACGAAGCCCGGAATGCGCACCCGCCGGCCATCGAGACGCTTCAGCGAGTCCGGCGCGACGCGGGTGTCGGGATTCATCTGGCCCAGGAGGCGCCAGTCGATGGACACCGCCGCGGACTGGGCCGCGGTTCCCGGGCGCTGTTGCGCCTCGAGGCGCGGGGCGACCAGCGCTGCGCCGGAGAGTGCGACGGTAAGGCTGATGCGAGCGAGCGAACGCATGGAAGGGCGAATGGAAGTGATGTTCAGCGAACGACCGTGAACTCGGCGACGAGTTCCGTGCGGTCCCACTGCAGCGCGAGGACGCCACGGCCGTTCTCCTCGCGCACCTGGATCGTGAAGGCCTCGACCTCGCGATCGAGGGCGCGCGCACGCAGCGGCACGCGGCCAAGGTCGCGGGCCGGGTCGTACTGCTGGCCGTTCTGGCCGGTCTGGCGATTGATGATCAGCAGGCCGCCGGCGGCCTCGGGAATCGAGAACAGCGTATACTCGCCGGCCGGAACCACGAGGTCTCCGAAGCGCAGCTCGCGGTCAGTCTTGAAGTGCGTCGCGCGGTTCGCACCGGTGCGCCAGAGCTGGCCGTAGCGCACCAGCGCGCCCCAGATGTCGCGGCCGCGCTTCATCGGCACGCCGTAGTCGAGGGTGATGGTCGCGCCGAGCACGCTCGTCTCGCCGCCGCCGCGGCCCGACAGCTCGCCGATGCCGCGTCCGGCGGCGTCGCGGGTCGCGAAGTCGCGGGCCAACGCGGCCGGATCGCTGTCGCCGCTGCGCGACACGATCAACGCCCGCGTGGTCGCGCCCGCGTCGAGCGTGCGGATGGCCCCATCCGGAAGCACCGTGAGGCGCATCGTGCCGCGCGTCGGATGCGTGACCGTCGCGGAGTCACGGCCCATGAACGCCAGCGGGAAGTTCGAGATGCGCTGGCCGCTGAGCATCGGGGCGGCGTACTGCGTCTGGTTGCTGCGCCGCATCCGTTGCAGGGCAACGTCAAACGGCCAATGCACGAGGTCGATGAACGGCAGCCACTCGGCCGGCGCCGCGACCGTACGCGCGCTCTGCTGATTGCCACGGACCGCGATGTCGAGTGAATCGCCGCGCCGCGTGTACGTGGTGATGCGCTCCTCGAATCCGTTGGCGGGATTGAAGTCGCGCACCGTCAGCGAGGTCAGGTTGCCGGCCTCGTCGAACTGGGCACGGTGGCGCTGGAAGGTGGTTCGCGGCGAGCGCGTCACGACTTCCGCGACCAGCGTGTTGCCGGTGCGGACGACCTTCTCGACGGAAATCGTGTCGACGCCGAGGCGCGCGGTCAGCGTCGCGGGAGCCTGCGCGACCAGGGTCGCTGGCAGGACGGCGATGAGGGCGATCGGAAGGAGGCGCATACCGGGAATTCTACGCCGAAACGCCCCCGAACGTTGCCTAGGATGCCTGTGGCATCGTCTCGCGGACGTTCCGTACGAAATTCGCCTTCGAATAGGCCCCGAAACTCCACGTGCCGGTCGGATCCTCGGCGCCCAACACCTCGTCGCGGATCCTCGCATCGGGCCAGCCCCGGCCAACGAGCGTTTCGATGCGCCCAATCGTCTCCTCGATCCAGTCAGCCTTGGCCCGCAACTGACCGACGGGATCGGGCAGCAGCCCCCGGTGCGCGTCGAAGAAACGCTCGGGTTGCCACGAGGCCACCTCCCGGAGCGCGACGACCTGCGGCCGCATCTGCTCGTCGTGATGCGCGAGGCGCAGCTTCACGCCGATGAACAGGTCACCGCCAAACACCGTGCCGCGTTCCGCATCCCACACGATGTGGTGGTCCGCCGAGTGGCCGGGGGTCGGCTTGAGCTGCAAGGCCGGGGATGGCGAAAACACGTGCAGCGGAAGCGTAAGTCTCACCCGACTCCCCCACGTCAGCCGCCGATACATCCCGACGCGTTCCACGCGGCGCATCTCCGCTTCGGTCTCGGCCGCGCAGTGCACGCCGACGCCGCGCGCGAGCAGCGCGGCGACACCACCGCTGTGGTCCTCGTGCCCGTGCGTGAGGACGGCACCGTCGACCGGATGGGCATCGACGTAGGCGGCCAGCTCCGGCGCGGCGTCAGGAAATCCCGCGTCGATCAGCGTGTGGCGCGCGACGAACGCGCTCACGCCGTATCCGGCGAGACGACTCTTCCACGTGGAGAGCCGGAGTTCGCGGACATCGCCGTGTTCAATGACTTGCAGCATCCAGGGAAAGGTATGCCGCCGTTCCACGTGCCAAGCGGATGGACGCGCACCGCTGAATCGTGCTAGGCCGTTCGCCCGAGAGATGATTGCCCCGGCGCCTGCGCGGGGCTAGCTTTCTCGAAGCGGAAAGACCCCTCCGGCGCCCGGCCCCTCTAGGTCGGGCGTCGGGTCTTTTTTCCACCCCCGCTTCATCCTTATATCCGAGGGCTGCGCCGTGATCGAGGCGCTCAAGCAGAAGCTCACCGACGAAGCCGAGAAGCTCCGCTTCGAACTCAACGTCACGCTCCCCAACGAGATCCGCAAAGCCGTCGAACTCGGCGACCTGCGCGAGAACTCGGAGTACAAGGCCGCGCTCGAACGCCAGCAGTTCGTGCAGGCGCGGTTGGGGCACCTGACGCAGCGGCTGTCGAAGCTCTCGCAGATCGACGAGTCGCAGATCGCGACCGACGCCGTCGGCATGGGCTCGAAGGTCACGGTCGAGGACCAGGACACCAAGGATCGCGAGGACTACTACCTGATCTTCGGCGACGCCGAGGACTTCGAGGACGGCCAGGTGACGATGTCGTCGCCGATCGGCCGCGCCCTGTTGCACAAGAAGGTCGGCGAAGTGGCCATGCTCAAGCTGCCCGGCCGCACGCGCAAGCTGAAGATCGTGAAACTCGTCACGATCCACGAAGACGCGTAAGACCGCTAGTTCAGCACGGAGTCCAGCAGGGCCCGGAGCGCCGGATCGTTCGCGCGCACCGGGCCCATATGCCGCCAGCGCAGTACGCCGTCGCGGTCAATGAGTGCCGTGCTCGGCACCCCAATCGCCCGGAACGTCGTCGAGACCTTGTCGTCGGGGTCGAGCCAGAGGTCGTAGCTCGCCCCGAGCTGACGCGCGAAGCCCGCGATCTCCGCGGTGTCGCCCGCGACGTCGATACTCACGCCGACGACGCGGAATCCCCGCGGGCCGAACTCGCGATGCAGCGAGTCGAGCGCCGGAATCTCCTCGCGGCAGGGCTTGCACCAGGTCGCCCACACATTGAGCATCACCGCCTCGCCTTTGTGGTCGGCGAGGGCGACGGGAGTGCCGTCCATGCGCTGCGCGGCGTACGCCGGCGCGGGCGCACCGATGGCGAGTGTCGCGGCGGGTGCGCGCTCCGCACCGCCGCAAGCGCTGAGCACGAGGCCGAGCGCGACGGTCATGGTCAATCGCGCTGCGCGCTCGCGACGAACCCGCATCACTCGACCCGCCGATACGTCGCGCCGCGAATCACGCTCGGGCGCCCAGGCACCGTCCATGCGAAGAGCAGGCCATCCCGGAGCCGCGCCATCCGCGGGAACCCGCTCGACCGCGCACCACTCGACGGACTGACGACGATGCTCGTGTCGGCGCGTCCATCGCGCTCGACGCGGCGCAGCTTCACGAAGGCGGAATCGCCCGCACCGCGCTCGAGCCAGCTCACGTAGGCCGCGCCGTCGAAGAGCTGCAGGCCGACGCGTCCGGCGGGATTGCCCTCGTCCACACGCACCGGGGCACCGAACGTCGCGCCGGCATCATACGAGAACGCCACCTGCACCTTCGCAGTGTCGCGCGCCGCCGTGAACCAGGCCACCACGACCGTGTCGCCGTAGGCCTGCACCATCGGGCCGTTCACCGGGCAGAAGTCCACCTCCCAGTTGTCGGCGTGCACGGGCACGGCGGGCGTCCACGCGCCATTCACGAGGCGCGAGATGACGATGTCGCGGATCTCGGGCTTGGTGTCGCTGCGGTCGCGGTACACGACCACCGGACCGCTGGCGGAGAGCGCAGCGCTCGTCTGGCAGCAATCGCAGACGCGCGCATCGACGACGGTCTTGGTCGCCGGCGAGAGCGGCGCGTTGCCCCAGCGGTTTGCGGCGAGCGTCATCGGCGTGCTGTGCTCCGCGTCGCCGTGGGCATGTGCCGGCGCCGACGTGATGTTGTTGCCACCATCGAGGAAGACCACGAGCGCGCCGCTATCGAAGGGCAGGATCGACACGAAGCCGTGCTCGGCCTCGATGCCCGGCTGATGCGGGGTGACGCTCTCGCTCCAGGTGCGGCCCTCGTCCCGCGACTCGGCCATGCGCACTTCGTACGCGTAGCGTCCGCTGCCGTTGCGCTGCGGCCAATGGGCGAGCAGGCGTCCGTCGGCGAGCATCGCCACCGAGGGGAAGTCGGCCCAGTTGAGCCAGAAGTCGCTGCGCCGCGTGACGTCCCGCGGCTCGCCCCAGCTGCCGTCGGTCGAGCGAATCGCGATCCGCAACGCGTGCGTGCTGCTGTCCACGCGTTCGATCCAGCTCATGACCACGCGGCCGTCCGTGGCCGTGTAGAAGTTCGGCTCCGTGGCATCCGCGCCCACCGGCAGCGGGGTCTCGGTGAGGGCGTAGGAGTGCGGCGCATCATCGCCGGCACAGGCGACGGACGCGGCGAGGAGGAGCGCGAGGGGGAGGGAGGCGCGCATGTCAGGGCGTGATGGTGAAGATGCGGTCGAGGGCCTGCGTGTATTCCCGGACGGCGTTCGCGATGCCGGCGTCGGTCCAGCCGAGCCGCGGTGCCATCCGTCGCGCGATGCGCGGCGCGATGCTCCGCCCCTGGTCCGGCAATTCGAATGCGAGAAAGGTACGTCGGATCATGACGTCGGCGAGCGATTCGGCGAACTCCTGGCGCACGGCTTGGTCAACGTCGGATTCGCGCCACGTGAGCTCGGGCACGATCCGCACGTCGCCGCCCGTCGCCGCAGGACGCGCGCCCGGGAGGGGCGCGTCGGCGGTGTCGCAGGCTTTGGTGGTGACGCCAAGGCGCTGCACGGCCGCGTCGACGATCTGCTGTGCCTGCGCGCGATAGGTCGTCAGCTTGCCGCCCGTGGCCGTCAGCACGCCGCGCCGCGAGAGTTGCGTCGCATGCTCGCGCGACGCACTGGAGGGGTCGCCCGTGTTGCCACTCGCCACCAGCGGTCGGATGCCGGCCCACGCCGAGACGACGTCATCCTCCGTCAGCCGCGCCTCGGGAAAGAAGCGGTTTGCGGCATTCAGCAGGTAGCGTACATCGGCGCGTGCGGCCCGCACGTCGGCGGGATGCTCCGTCGTCGGTGTGTCCGTGGTGCCGACGATCGTCATGCCACCGCTCGCTGGCAGCGTGAACATCACGCGTCCGTCGTCGGGCGAGAGCATGGTCACGGCCGCCACGTTTCCGACGCGCGATGCCGGCACGGCGATATGCACGCCCTTGGTGCCGCGGACGGCCGGTCCGGCGTGCGGATCTTCGAGACGCGCGATCTCGTCCGTCCAGGGGCCGACGCAGCTCACGACGAGCTTGGCCCGCACATGGATGGTCGCGCCGCCGAGTGCGTCGTGCACCTCGACGCCGTCGGCGGGGCCGTGCTCGCCATTGAAGGTCAGGCGTCGCACTGGCGCGTGGTTCAGGACCACGGCGCCATGCGCCGCGGCGTCGAGCACGTTCGCGAGGGTGAGGCGCGAGTCGTCAGTGGCGGCATCCCAGTAGGTGGCGCCGCCGAGCAGTCCGTCGCGGGCGAGCAGCGGCTCGGCGCTCAGCACGCCGCTGGTGTCGAGCCGCCGGTGGCGTCCGACGTTCCGGAACATCGCGAGGGCGTCGTACATCGTCAGCGCGGCGGCGAGCTGCCAACGCTTCACCCGCGCGCCGCGGTACACCGGCCACGTGAACTGCAGCGGCCGGACGAGATGCGGGGCTTGCTGCAGCAGGCGTCGGCGTTCCCGGCTGGACTCCCACACGAGATGCAGGTAGCCGTGCTCGAGGTAGCGCACGCCGCCGTGGACGAGTCGCGACGAGCGGCTGGAGGTGCCGGCCGCGAAATCCTCCGCTTCGAGCAGCGCGACGCGCAGTCCACGCCGCGCGGCGTCGCGGGCGACTCCCGCACCCGTGATGCCGCCCCCGATGACCGCGAGGTCGAATCGGTCGCCGGCGAGAGCCTGGAGGCGCTCGCTGCGCCGCGGGGCATGGGGGGTGGACATCGCTAGGACGATACCCCGTCCGCGGCGCCGATGATAGCCGCGTGCCCCGCGTCGCCGGTCTGCGCCACGGGCCCGCGTCCCCTACCTTTATAGGATGCCTATCTACGAGCCGGGGCGGCGCATCGCGATCATCGCGGGCGTGCGGACCCCATTCGCCAAGGCCGGCACCACCCTCCGGGCGCTCAGCGCGATCGAGCTTGGCAAGATCGCCGTCAGCGAACTGGTGCATCGGACCGATCTGGACCCCAAGACCCTCGACCTGCTGGTGTTCGGCACGGTCGTCCCCAACGTCACCGCTCCGAACATCGCGCGCGAAGTCGCGCTGATGCCGCTGCTGCCCAAGGGCGTGGACGCGTACAGCGTCTCGCGCGCCTGCGCCTCGGCGAACCAGGCGATCACCGACGCCGCGGACCAGCTCGCGCTGGGCCATGCCGACGTCGCGATTGCCGGCGGTGCGGAGAGCCTGTCGAACGTGCCGATCCTGCACTCGCGCGGCTTCTCGGATGCACTGGTCGCAGCGAGCAAGGCGAAGACGCTGGGGCAGCGCGTCCAGGCCTTCTCGAAGATCCGCGGCAAGGACTTCATCCCGATCACGCCGGCCATTGCCGAGCCCACGACGGGCGAGACGATGGGCCAGAGCGCCGAGAAGATGGCGAAGCTCAACGGCATCACACGCGAGGAGCAGGACCAGCTCGCGCTGGCCTCGCACCTGAACGCGGCGGCGGGCATCAAGGACGGGCGTCTCCGCGCGGAGGTCGCGCCGGTGATCGCCGGACCCAAGTACGAGGCCGTGACCGACGACAACATCGTGCGTGCCGACACGACGCTCGAGGCCTTGGCGGGCCTCAAGCCCGTGTTCGACAAGCGCTACGGCACGATCACAGCGGGCAATGCCTCGCCGCTCACCGACGGCGCGGCCGCCGTGCTGCTGATGCGCGAGGACGTGGCGAAGGCGTTGGGGCACACGCCGAAGGCGTTCATCCGGGCGTATGCGTACGCCGCGGTGGATCCCGGTGAACAGCTCCTGCAGGCCCCAGTGCTCGCGGCGCCGAAGGCGCTCAAGCGGGCCGGCCTCACGCTCAAGGACATGGACCTGATCGAGATGCACGAGGCCTTCGCCGCGCAGGTGCTCAGCAACATCAAGGGCCTGGAGAGCAGGGAGTGGGCGCAGCGCGCCGGCTTCAGCGAGCCGACCGGAACGGTGGACCGCAGCAAGCTGAACGTGATGGGCGGCTCGGTGAGCATCGGCCACCCGTTCGGCGCGACGGGTGCGCGCATCCTCACGACGCTGACCAACGAACTCGCCCGCCGCGGCGGGCAGTTCGGGCTCATGACTGTCTGCGCGGCCGGCGGACTCGGCCACGCGATGGTGGTGGAGCGCGCCTGATGACCACCGCACTCATGCTGGAGATGGTGGACGGCGTCGCCGTGCTCACCTTCGACCTCAAGGGCGAGAGCATCAACAAGTTCTCCCCGGCCGTGATCGACGAGTTCACGGCGATGATCGAGCGGCTCGACAAGGATCCGTCCGTGAAGGCCGCCGTGCTGATCTCGGGCAAGCCCGGCACGTTCATCGCCGGCGCCGACATCGATCAGTTCCTCGAGTTCAAGACGGCCGCCGATGCGCAGAAGGCCAGTGCCTTCGGGCACACGATGATGTCGCGCATCGAGAAGGGCCGCGTGCCGGTCGTCGCCGCCATCGAGGGCGCCTGCCTCGGCGGCGGCTTGGAGTTCGCGCTGGCCTGCGCGTATCGCATCGCGGCGGACACGCCCAAGACGGTCCTCGCGCTGCCCGAGGTGCAACTCGGACTGATTCCCGGCGCCGGCGGCACGCAGCGCCTGCCGCGCCGCGTCGGGCTGCAGGTGGCGCTCGACATGATCCTCACGGGCAAGAACGTCCGCGCGAAGAAGGCCCTGCAGACGAACCTGATCGACGAGCTGGTGCATCCGAGCATCCTGCGGCAGGTCGCCGTGCAGCGCGCGAAGGAACTCGCGGCCGGCACGCTCGAGCGCAATCGCGATGTGCGCAAGCATGGCGCCAAGGAGATCCTGCTCGATGACAACCCGATCGGGCGCAGCGTCGTGTTCCGCCAGGCGCGGGAGATGACGCAGAAGAAGTCGAAGGGCCACTACCCGGCGCTGTTCGCGGCCATCGATGCCGTGCAGGCCAGCTACTCGGGTTCGGAGGCGCAGGGCTTTGCGGAGGAAGCGCGACTCTTCGGCGAGATGGCGATGACGCCGGTCTGCAAGCAGCTGATGTTCCTGTTCTACGCGACGACGTCGCTCAAGAAGGACGCGGGCGTGCCGGCCGACGTGAAGGCACGCGCCGTGGATCGCATCGGCGTGCTGGGCACGGGCTTCATGGGCGCGGGCATCGCGAGCATCAGCGTCCAGCAAGGCGTCCCGGTGCGCTTCAAGGACACCGCCGCCGCGCAGGTCGCCAAGGGAGTCGCCGCGGTGAAGGACGTGCTGAAGGACCGGCTCACCAAGCGGCAGGTCACGAAGCAGCAGTTCGATGACCAGATGTCCTTGGTCTCCGGCACGACGGAGTACTCAGGCTTCGGTCGGCTGCCGTTGGTGATCGAGGCGGTCTTCGAGGACCTCGCCGTCAAGCACAAGGTGATCGCCGAGGCGGAATCGGTGCTGCCGCCCGATGCGATCTTCGCGACGAACACGAGCACGATCCCGATCGCGAAGATCGCGGCGGGGAGCAAGCGGCCGGAGCAGGTCATCGGCATGCACTTCTTCTCGCCGGTGCACAAGATGCCGCTGCTCGAGGTCATCGTGACGCCGCGGACCGCGTCGGAAGTGACGGCGACGGTGGTCGAGTTCGGCCGCCGCATCGGCAAGACGGTCATCATCGTCAACGACGCGCCGGGGTTCTATGTGAACCGCATCCTGGCACCGTACGTCAACGAAGCGGGCATTCTGCTCGACGAAGGCGTCGCCATCGATGCGATCGACAAGGCGATGGCGCAGTTCGGCTTCCCCGTGGGGCCGATCAACCTCATCGACGAGGTCGGTCTCGACATCGCCGGCAAGAGCGGCGCGATCATGGCGGAGGCCTTCGGCGGACGCATGTCGCCGAGCACGGCGCTGCAGAAGGTGCTCGGCGCCGGCCGGCTGGGCCGCAAGGGCAAGAGCGGCTTCTATGTGTACGACGAAAAGGGCAAGCGCGGGGACGTGGACGAGAGCGTCTACCAGCTGTATCCCGGTGGCACGAAGCGCGTGACGGTCGAGAAGGGCGAGATCCAGCGTCGCCTCTCGTTGGCGATGGTGAATGAAGCGGCGCGTTGCCTGGAGGAAGGCATCATCCGCTCGGCGCGCGACGGCGACATCGGTGCGGTGTTCGGCATCGGATTCCCGCCGTTCCGCGGCGGGCCGTTCCGGCACATCGATGCCGTCGGCGTGGCCGAGGCGGTGAAGCAGCTCGAGGCGCTGGATGCACGGTACCCGGGGCGGTTCACGCCGGCGAAGCTGTTGGTGGAGATGGCACGGGATGGGAGGACGTTTTATCCGCGTGAAGGGAAGCCGGTCTAACTGCAGATGTGAGATGTGAGCTATGAGATGTAAGGGAACGGCAACTGCCATCGTCTCCTTCGGGCTTGTGCTTGTGCTTGGGCTGTCGGCTTCGACTGCTCCTGTGCTCGGCGCGCAGCAGACGCGGGCTGAGCGCTCGGCGTACACCGAGACGTCGACGCATGCCGATGTGATCGCGTTCATCGACTCGCTCGAGCGGGCGTATCCCACCGCGTTCGTGCGCGGGGAGATCGGGCGGTCGGGGCAGGGGAAGGTGCTGCCGTACCTGCTCATCTCGCGGCCGCTGGTGCGCGATGCGGGGGAGGCGCGGCGCAGCGGCAAGCCGATCGTCTACGTGCAGGGCAACATCCACGGCGGCGAGGTCGAGGGGAAAGAGGCGCTGCTCGCGCTCGTCCGCGACTTGCTCCGCGACGCGCGCCCGAATGTGCTCGACTCGATCGTGCTCGTGGCGGTGCCGATCTACAACGCGGACGGCAACGACGCGTTCGGGCCGCAAGAGCGGCTTCGCGGGGCGCAGAACGGGCCGCAGCTCGTCGGCAACCGCCCCAATGCGCAGAACCTCGACCTGAACCGCGACTACATCAAGGTCGAGGCGCCTGAGACCGCGGCGTCGATGCGCATGTTTGCGATGTTCGATCCACACGTGTTCATGGACCTGCACACGACGAACGGATCGTACCACGGCTATGCGCTCACCTACTCGCCGTCGCTGCACCCGGCGGCGATGGATCCGGCGTTGGCGCCCGCGGGCCCGTTCACGCGCGACACGCTGCTGCCGCTCATCCGCGAGCGGATGCGCAGCCGCCACAGGCTCGAGACCTTCGACTACGGCAACTTCCGTGGCCGCGACGACGTGACGTCCACGCAGAAGGCCGCGTGGGAGACGTACGAGCACGTGCCGCGCTTCGGTACGAACTACTACGGCCTGCGGAACCGCGTCTCCATCCTCAGCGAGGCCTACTCGCACGATCCCTTCGAGCGGCGCGTCCTCGCGACGTACCACTACGTGCACGAGACCCTGCACGCGGTGGCGGAGCATCGTGCGACAATCCTCGCGCGGACGGGCGCGCGCAGCACGCTGCCGGCCTCGGCTACCGTCGCCCTGCGCTCGCAGATGACGACCACGCCGTTCACCGCGCCCATCCTGGTGGAGCCGCTGATCCCGACGGGCGACTCGGTTCGCTACGAGCCTGGCCTGCGCCGCGGCTTCCGGCGCTCGAACGTGTTCACGGCAGTCGAGATGCCCGTCTACGACCGCTTCGAGCCCACGCTGCGCCGCCCGCTGCCGACCGCGTGGATCGTGCCGGTGGACGACAGCGCCTTCGTCGCGCGCCTCGCGCACCACGGCATCGAGTTTCGGCAGATCGCGACGAGCAGCGGTTCACTCGGGACGGTGACGGTCGAACGCTTCGTCATCGACTCGATTGCGCGCGCCCCGCGTCCGTTCCAGGGCCATCAGGAAGTACGGCTCGTGGGGCGGTGGGTGACGGAGCGCATGGAGCTCCGGGGCCGCGTCATGTTGGTCCCCGCGTCGCCGCGGCAGGCACTGCTGGCTTCGATCCTGCTCGAACCCGAGAGCGACGACGGCCTGACGACCTGGAACTTCCTCGATGCCGCGCTGCGCGTCGGCGCCCCGCACCCGGTGGTCCGGATCACGGGACCGCTGCCGCGCGCCTTCCGCTGATCGCTTCTCTCCACGAATCTCCCCACCGATGCTCCGCAAGACCCTGCTGTACCTGTCGCACCAGCCGCAGATCTTCCGATTCGTCCGCAACAACGGACTCGCCAAGAAGTTCGCGTCGCGATTCGTCGCGGGTGAAACCATCGCTACTGCCTGCGATGCCGTCGCCGAGCTCAAGGCGAAGGGCATCACGGCCTCGCTGGACCTGCTTGGCGAATCCGTCACCAACGAAGCCGAGGCGCGCGAAACGGCGCGGCAGTACCTGGCCCTCGTCGATGAGATGCAGCGCCGCGGCCTCGAAGTGAACGTGAGCGTCAAGCTCACCGCGCTCGGTCAGGACATCAGCGCTGCGCTCTGCGAAGAGAACATCCGCGCCATCCTCGCCAAGGTGAAGGGCTATGGCGGCTTCGTGCGCCTCGACATGGAGAGCTCGGCGTACACGCAGCGGACCATCGACTTCTTCGAGCGGCGGCTGTTCCCCGACTATCCGGAGACGGTGGGTGTCGTGCTGCAGAGCGCGCTGCGCCGCACGCTGGCCGACGTCGATTGGAGCGTGCAGAAGCAGTGCCGCGTGCGCATTTGCAAAGGCGCGTATCTCGAGCCGGCGACGGTGGCCTTTCCCGACAAGCGGGACGTCGACGCCAATTACGTCGAGGCCATGCAGCGGCTGATGCAGAAGGGCCGCTACCCCGGCCTCGCCACCCACGACGAGCGCATCATCGACGAAGCCATCCGCTTCGCGAAGGCCAATGGCATCGCGCCGGATCGCTTCGAGTTCCAGATGCTCTACGGCGTGCGTCGCGACTTGCAGGAGCGGATCGTGAGGGAAGGCTGGCGCATGCGCGTCTATGTGCCCTTCGGCACGCAATGGTATCCGTACCTGATGCGCCGGCTCGCCGAGCGTCCGGCCAACCTGGCGTTCATCACGGGCAACGTGATGAAGGAAATGGTGAAGGGCCGTTGAGCCGTTTCCTGCCGGCGGACCACACCAAGGGTGACGAGACCACCGTCGGTGGCTACGAGGCCGTGCATGCGCGGCCGGCCGCCCTGGATGCGCCGGACGGGTTTCCGTACAGCATCGCCCGCATGGCCGATCCGCTCGCCGACGATCCCCGCGGCGCGTGGGGAGCGTATCTGATGTTCCTGCGCTGGCGTCGCATCGGCGAGGAAGGCGTGGAGGGGCATGTCGAGACGGCATACCTCGAGTTCGGCCCGACGCGCGCGGCGGTGCTCGAGGCCCTCGGTGCGTGGCCGCTGGCGCGTGCGCAGGACGCCCTGAACGCGCTGCTGCGATGAGCGCCATGCAGGGCATCGTCATCGAGGGTACGGGCGGCGTCTGGCAGGTGCGCACGCCCGATGGCACCATGCTGCCATCGGCATTGGCGGGGCGGCTCAAGCAGGAAGAGCGCGACTTCGTGAAGCTGGCGGTCGGCGATCATGTCACGGTCGAGCCCGAGGAGCGCGGCCAAGGCTGGCGCATCACGGCGATCGCACCGCGCAAGTCGGTCCTCGCGCGACGCGAACCGGGTGGCCGCTACGGCGAGCGCGTCCTCGCCGCCAATGTCGATCAGGTCTGCGTCGTGTTCGCGGTGGCGAACCCGGAGCCGCACGTGCGCATGATCGACCGGTTTCTCGTCGTGTGCGAGGCGAACGACCTCGAACCGCACGTGGTGCTGAACAAGGTCGATCTCGTGGCGGACGCCGCGATGATCGACGCGCTCGCGGCGCCGTACGAAAAGGCGGGCTACCCGGTGCATCGGACCAGCGTGAAGCGCGGCATCGGCCTCGACGAGCTCCGCGCCGTCTTGCATGGCAAGGTGACGGCGGTCGCCGGCCCGTCGGGCGCCGGCAAGTCGTCGCTGCTCAACACCCTGCACCCGGGCGTCGCGCTGCGGACGGCGGAGATCTCGCAGAGCGTCAACAAGGGCCGCCACACGACCGTCGGCGCGAAGCTGATCCCGCTGCCTGATGGCGATGAAGGCTACCTGGTCGACACGCCGGGTCTTCGCGAGATCGCGATGTGGGGCCTGCCGGCCGAGTCGCTGGACCAGTGCTTCCGCGAGTTCCGCCCGTACCTGGGCGAGTGCCGGTTCCAGGACTGTCACCACGAAGTCGAGCCGCAATGTGCAGTGCAGCAGGCCGTCGAGTCGGGCAAGGTCGATCGCGGACGCTACGAGAGCTACCTCAAGCTGTACGCGGAGCTCCGCGCTTCGGAGCGCCCGCGGTGACGTCCGCCGTGATCCGCGACATGCTGCCCGGCGATGCGCCGGCCATCGCGGCGATCTACTCGCACTACATCACGCACACGACAGTCACGTTCGAGGAGCAACCGGTCTCGGCGGACGAGATGCAGCGTCGCGCGGAGGCGGTCACGGCTGCGGGGCTGCCGTGGCTGGTGGCCGAGGCCGCAGGAGCCGTTGTCGGCTACGCCTATGCGACCCCGTGGAAGCCGCGCTCGGCGTATCGCTTCTCTGTCGAAGCCACCGTGTATGTCGCCGATGCGGCGCGGGGCCGCGGCCATGGCCGCGCACTCTACGCCGCGTTGTTCGAGCGGCTGCGGGCTCAGGGCCTCCACGCCGTCCTCGGCGGCATCACGCTGCCGAATGACGCCAGCATCGCGCTGCACGAGGCGATGGGCATGACGAAGGTCGCCCACCTGCCCGAGGTCGGCTTCAAGTTCGGCCGTTGGCTCGACGTCGGGTATTGGCACCGGCTGCTCTGAGCCGGGGCGCTCAAACCCTCGGGGAACCCGCGTGGTCGAAACGTGTAAGCTCGTCCACCCGTTCAACTTTCATGCGCCTCGTTCACCTGTCTCTTGCATTCCTCGCCGCGCTGAGCGCGTCGTCACTGCATCTCGCCGCGCAGACCGGACCAGGGGCGCGCGACTACGAAGCGGGACGCAACTATCTCCGCGCCAACCAGCCGGACCGCGCCGAGCGCAGTTTCGAACGCGCGATCGAACGTGAGCCTCGCAACGGCACCTATCATCTCTGGCTCGGCAACGCCGTAGGGCAGCAGGCAGCCACGGCGAACGTGGTGCGCCAGCCGTTCCTCGCGCGTCGCGTGAAGAGCGCCTTCGAGCAGGCGGTGCGTTACGACCCGGAACTGCTCGATGCACGCGAAGGGCTCATCCAGTTCCACCTGCTCGCGCCCGGTGTCATGGGTGGCGACAAGGCCGAGGCGCAGCGCCAGCAGCGCGAGATCGCGCGACGGAATCCGGCGCGCGGACATGTCGCGGCGGCGAATATCGCGTGGTCGGGCCGCGACACGGCAACGACGGAGCGGGAGCTGCGGGCGGCCATCGCGCTGCAGCCGGACTCGCTCGCCGCGACAGCCAATCTCTCGGCGCGGCTCGTCCAGTGGCGCCGTGTTCCCGACGCGTTCGCGCTGTGGGACGCGTTCTTGGCGCGCCAGCCGGCGAGCGTTCCCGGGCGGTATCAGGTCGGTCGACTCGCCGCGATTACCGGCCAGCGACTGCTGGACGGTGAGCGCCATCTGCGGGCGATCCTCGCGATCGAGACTTGGCCCGAGGACAACTGGGCGCCCGGCAAGGCTGCCGCGCACGCGCGACTCGGCGACGTGCTCCGGCAACAGGGCAAGCGCGACGACGCCCGCGCCGCCTACGACCGCGCGTTGGCGCTCGACCCCAATCTGCAGATCGCCAAGGACGGACGGCGGGCCCTAGGCAGTACGAACTGAGCCCGCGTTACGGGCTCAGGCGCTCCACGACCCATGAGGCCGCATCGCGCCGATACCGGATGCGGTCGTGCAGGCGGCTCGCACGCCCCTGCCAGAACTCATACGACTCAGGCTGTAGCTGGAACCCGCCCCAGTGCGGGGGCAGCGGCACGTCTTCGCCCGGGTATTGCACGTCGAGCTCCGCATGCTTGCGCTCGAGCTCATCGCGGCTGGCGATCACCGAGCTCTGGGCGGAGGCCCACGCGCCGAGCCGGCTGCCGCGCGGCCGCTGCACGAAGTACGCCGCCGAATCCTCGGAGGGAATCCGCGTGATCGCGCCGCGCAGCCGCACCTGACGCTCTAGAGGGCCCCACCAGAAGCAGAGCGCGCCACGCGCATTCGCGTCCAGTTCAAGGCCCTTCACCGAGCGATAGTCGGTGAAGAACACGAAGCCTCGCTCGGTGGCCTCCTTGAGGAGCACCATGCGGACGTTGGGAAAGCCATCGCCGTCCGCCGTCGCCAAGGCCATCGCATTCGGCTCGTACACGCGCGCCTCCTGCGCCTCATGGAACCAGCGGCGGAACTGATCGAGCGGATCCGCCTCCACGTCTCCCGCGTCGAGCGTCGCGCGGCGGTAGTCCTCTCGGAGGTGGGATAGATCCATGGGCCCTTCAGTGGGAGAGGGAAGACGGCGGTACGGGCGGTGGGTAGGGATACGATAATGGGGGAGACGGGGGAATCACGAGAGAGGGGCGCCACACGGATGCGACCTCTCCCCCCTCCCCCCCGTCTCCCCCATTCCCCTCTCTCCATCCCCGCCCGTACCCCCCTCTCCCGTCTCCCACGGAAAGAGGGAACCCGTAGCCCCAACGCCGGATAACTGCGATGTTCCAGTGATGACCGAAGAGCTCGCCCCCGCGACAGACGAACACGCCGAGTTCAGTGCTCTCACGCTGACGGCGCTGGACGACGTGTATCGGTTTGCCCGCTCGCTCACGCGCGACGAGGCAGACGCCGAGGACGTGGTGCAGGAGACCTACCTGCGCGCGTTCCGGAGCTGGAAGACCTTCCAGCCGGGCACGGATGTGCGGCGCTGGCTCTTCACCATCGCGCGGAACGTGTTCCTGCGCTCTCGCGAACGGGGGCAGCGGGAGGTCACCTTGGACGACGATGGCGCGGAGGCCGTGGATGCCGCGCAGTCGAAGGAAGGCTGGGTACGGCGTGGACTCGATCCGCTGCTCGCGCGGACCGATCTCGCCCCGGCCATCCAGCAGGCGTTGGAGGACATCCCCGACACGTTCCGCTCGGCGGTGGTGCTCGTGGATCTCGAAGACCAATCGTACGAGGACGCCGCACAGGTCCTCGGCATTCCCGTCGGCACGGTGCGTTCCCGCTTGTTCCGTGGCCGGAAGCTGTTGCAGGAGAAGTTGGCCCTGCATGCGCAGGACCTTGGACTCATTCCACCTCCCGGCCCCGACCGGAGCGATGCATGATGCAGCACACGCATGACGATGGAGCGCCGATCAAGGATTGCCGCGGCGCGATGAACAAGCTCTTCGATCTGTTGGATGGCGAGCTGACGCCGGATCGCGAACGCGAAGTGCGCTCGCACATCACGTCCTGTCCGGACTGCTTCAGCCACCACGATTTCGAGGAGCGCTTCCTCAAGGCCCTGCAGGCGGCCAAGAAGTCGGTCTGCGCCTCCGAGAAGCTTCGCGACCGGCTGATGAGCGCACTGCGCGCCGAAGGCCTCACCCGCTGATCGCGGAGTGGCAGATCGGTGAGTTCGACACCTGAAGGGACGGCGAGCCATCGCCGGGAAGCGCAGGCGCTCGGGGCGCTGCGCATCGCCGTCCTGACCGTGACGGACTCCCGCACGGAGGCCACGGACGAATCCGGGCCGTTGGCGCGACGGCTGCTCGAGGCTGCGGGCCACGAGATCGCCCGCCACGCGCTGCTCCCCAACGACGAAGCCCGTGTGCGCGCGCTCGTCGCCGAGTGGCTGGCGACTGGAGACCTCCACGCCATCGTCATCACTGGCGGCACCGGACTCGGCAGCAAGGACCGCACCGTCGAAGCCGTGACACCGCTGTTCGAGAAGGAGATTCCGGGGTTCGGCGAACTCTTCCGGCTCTTGAGCTACCAGGAGCAGATCGGCACGACGGCGATCCTCAGCCGCGCGGTGGCGGGCAGCGCGAAGGGCGCCGTCATCGTGTCGCTGCCGGGTTCGAAGGCAGCGGTCGAGCTCGCGTTGACGCGCGTGCTGATTCCGGAGCTGCGCCACCTGCTGCGTGAGATTCGCAAGTGAAGATCTATTCGTGGAACGTGAACGGCCTGCGCGCCGTCATCCGCAAGGGCGACTTCCAGAAGTTCATCGCCAAGCACAAGCCGGATGTCCTCTGCCTGCAGGAGACCAAGGCCGAGCAGGGGCAGGCCGAGATCGACCTGCCCGACTACGAGGAGTACTGGAACTCCGCGTCCACCAAGGGCTACTCCGGCACGGCGATCTTCTCGCGCGTGAAGCCGCTCAAGGTGACCACCGGGTTCTCGGCGGCCATCCGCAAGAAGTACGCCCTCGTCGACAGCGAGGGGCGCGACAGCAACGATGAGGGCCGTGTGGTGACGGCCGAATTCGCCAAGTGCTTCGTGGTGAGCGTGTACACGCCGAACGCCAAGGACGACTTGAGCCGCCTGCCGCTGCGCGAGAAGGCCTGGGACCCGGCCTTCCTCGCGCACTGCAAGGCGCTGGAGAAGAAGAAGCCGGTGGTGTTCTGCGGGGACCTGAATGTGGCCCACACCGAGCTCGACCTCGCGAACCCCAAGCCGAACGTCGGGAACAAGGGCTTCACCGACGAGGAGCGCGCCGGCTTCCAGGCATTCCTCGACGCGGGCTTCGTCGACACGTTCCGGTTGTTCACGCAGGGCAATGGCCACTATTCCTGGTGGAGCCAGCGGGCCAACTGCCGCGCGCGGAACATCGGCTGGAGAATCGACTACGTGTTGGTGTCGAAGGCGCTGGCCAAGCAGGTGAAGGCGGCGCGGATCCACACGGATGTGATGGGCAGCGATCACTGTCCGGTGAGCATTACGCTGGCGCGATAGCCGACCATGGCGCCCTCAGGGCGTGAGGCGCCACACGTCGTTGAGGGAGTTGGTCTGGAAGGCGCCCCCGAACAGCACCAGCGCGCGCGTACTCCCGCTCCATGCGAGGGTGGCATCGCTCCGAGCCGGAGGACCGTAGTCATCCGTGAGGAGGCGTGTCCACCGGCATCCCGCTCGCTCGTCGCGTCCGAGATCGATTCGCCAGACGTCGCGGCTGTATCGCGAGTCGTCATCGTAGCCGCCAAAGGCCCAGAGTACCTCGCCGCTCGGTTCCACGGCAACCGCCAGTCCGAAGTGACTGGTCGGTGCGTCTAGGCAGTCGACGCGCTGCCACTTGGCAGCGGCAGCATTGAGGTCGCGAAGGGTCCACAGCGTGGCGCGTAGCCCTGCGCCGGGGACGATGCGGATGAGTCGCGCACGGGCGGGATCGAAGGCCACCGCAGCACCGGCCGACTGCGGCGGAGCTCCGTCCGTGGAATCCACGGCGACCAGCCGCCACTCCCCGGAGCGCTGTGTGGAATCGTCGAAGGCGAAAATCCACGTGTCGTGCATGTGCACCGTGAAGCAGTCATTGCCGCCGTGCAGCAAGAGCCGGTTGGTGGCAGCATCGAACGCCAGCCGATGCGATGCCCGTGCTGAGGGACGCGGGCCGCGCTGCGCCACCTGATGCCATCGCCGCGCCTGCGACGGCCCGGCGCCACCGAGCATCCACAGGTCGCTCGAGCAGGGTGACGTGCTGCCGAAGGCGCCGCCGTGCAGGAACACTCGGTCGCGAGTCGGGTCGAGCGTGGCCGCTGCGAGCCAGCGCGGCGCCGGGAAGCGGTCACCCTCCGTCTCGACGGTTGTCCATGTCATCGACTCCCCGCGGAGGCCAACGAGGCGCATCACGCGCCCATTCAATCGCTGCGGATGCATCGTCTCGGTGCCGAACATGACCAGCAGCGCGTCCTCCGCCGAGTCGAGCACCACCGATGGTCCGATCAGGTGCAGCGGTGTACCGTGATGGCTCGCCACAGGTTGCCACGCGAGCGGCGACGCAGCGAGCCCCTCACGCCGGCGGAGGGCGGTCATCGTCAACGCCGTCGCAAGCATGGTTGCGATCGCGGCGCCGCCAACGAGGACCGCGAGGGATAGACGGGCCGGTCCCTCCGGCATCGCATCTGTCACGACGCTGGTGGGCCGAGAATCGCGCAGCGCGCGCTCCGACCGTCCCGCCGCCGTGGGAACGCCGCGAGGCACCGACCGCTCGAGCGCTTCCACCACGCTTGCCGTTTCCGCCGACGGTGCGATTCCGAATTCGCGTGCCAGCTTGTCGCGCAGGCGGTCGTAGATGCGCGAGGCCGATCCACGGTCGCCGACGGCGACATGGAGTTGGATGGCCAAGCGCGCGACCGCCTCGTCGAGCGGAGCCAGCGCGGTCGCCCGTTCGGCGCGCACGATGGCAGCGTCCAGTCGCCCCGCATCGCGCTCGCGATGCGCCGCCTGTACCAGCGCCTGTACGACCTCACGATGCAGGCGCGTCCGCTCCTCGTCGACCCAGCTTTCGAACGCTTCCGCGACGCCATCGACGTGTACGCCATCGAGGAACGGACCGACAAGCCGTTCCGCCGCGCCCAACGCATCACCGGCCGCCAACGCCGCCTCGACCGCAAGCGCGTCACACGACAGGCCTGACATGTCGAGCGCGACTTCCTCGGCGCTGCGCGTCACGACGAGATCGGCGCCGAGGTCGTCGCGCAGTCGTGAGAGAGTCGTGCGCAGCGCGGCACGCGCGCGCTCGTCGGGCAGTTCGGGCCAGAAGAGGGCCGCCAGCTTGTCGCGGCGGTGGAAGCCGCGCGGTCGCGCGCAGGCCAGGTACACCACCAACGCCAGTCGCTTGGTGTGTCGGCTGAGGTCATCGAGCGGCCTGTCATCGGCCGCGATCGCCTCCATCCCTCCCAAGACCCGAAGCCGGAGCATGCGCGAGACCCCCTGTAACGCCTAAGAAACGCCAAACCGGACGTGGCGGCAACGGGAGGCGGCTACTTAGTGCGGCTCGAAGCGAAGCACGCACAAAAACCTGTGAGGCGCGGGGACCATGCGAATGACTCTGGCTCAGGTGTGGCGATCGACATCCACTACTGCGCGGCTGATATGTGCCGCCGGGCTCGGCGCATGCGCAGCCGATCCCGTGTTGCCGCCCGAGCCGGTGGATCGGGTCGAGATCCTCGTCGCCGACACCGTGCTCGAGATCGGCGCGACTCGCCAGCTCACCGCCCGCGCCCTCTCGGCCTTCAGCGTGGAACTGACGGATCGGCCCGTGACGTGGAGCGTCTCCCCGGCGGGCCCGCTGAGCGTGGACCCCCAAGGGCTGGTGACCGCGCTGGCGCCGGGAAGCGCGGCGGTGACGGCATCGGCCGGCGGCAAGGTCGCGTCGCGCGTGCTGACCGCGCGCGAACCCGTGGTCGCCAGTGTCGCGGTGACCGGGCCCGCGTCCACGCTGTTCGTCGACCACTCGCTGAATCTCACCGCGACGCCTCGTTCAGCATCGAATCAACCGCTGGCTGGACGCATCGTCACGTGGACCTCCAGTAATCCCTCGGTCGCGTCGGTGTCAGACCAAGGCGTGGTCACCGGAGTCGGCGCGGGTACGGTGACGATCACCGCCGTCGTGGAAGCCATCGTCGGGCAGATGACGCTTACGGTCAGTCTCGCGCCTATCGCAAGCATCACGGTCAGCGGTCCCGGGTCGTCGGTTGTCGTCGGCCAATCGCTGAACCTGACGGCGACGGCGCGCTCGTCGAGCGGGCAAGCATTGTCGGGCCGCAGCTTTGTCTGGGCGACCAGTGATGCGGCCGTGGCCACCGTTTCGTCCGCAGGGATCGTGACGGGCGTGGCAGCAGGGACCGCGACGATCAGCGCCAGCGCCGAGGGGGTCAGTGGCAGCATGGCGGTGAGTGTCTCTGCGATACCAGTCGCGACTGTGACCGTCACGCCGGCCCTCGATACCCTAGAGGTCGGCGAGACTCTGCAACTTGCGGCGCGTACGTTTGCCTCAGGGGGTTCGGAGCTCACGGGCCGCGGGGTGACGTGGCAGTCCCTGAACACGGCAGTCGCAACGGTGAGCGCGGCCGGTCTCGTGACGGCGGTCGGTCCCGGCAGCACGACTGTGCGCGCGACGAGTGAAGGGGTGAACGCCGACGCCACCGTCGTTGCCGTGTCGACTAGCGGCTTCTGGGAGTCGCGGGCGGCGATGCCGAACGCGCGATGGGCGTTCAGCATGGGTGCCGTCTCGGGCACGATCGTCGCGGTCGGCGGGTTCCGCGTCGGCGGTCATCGTTCGGACGTCGAGGCCTACGACGCCACGTCAAACACGTGGTCAATACGCAGCGGCAGCGGATTCATCCAGACGGGGGCCGGGGCAGGCGTCATCGGCGGGAAGTTGTATGCGGCAGGCGGTACGGACTGCTGCGTCGTCTCGACCCAAGTGCGCGCCTACGATCCAAGCACGCAGCTGTGGACGTCGTTGGCAGGCCTCACCGTCGGTCCCCGCGCCGACCCTGCGGCCGCGGTCATCGGCAACGTGCTGTACGTCGCCGGCGGCCGGAATGGATCCACGACCGTCGCGACCCACGAGTCCTTCGATCCGACCGCGGCCACGAACGGCGTGTGGACCATCCGTGCCTCGATGCCCACGGCGCGCACGGCGCCCGCCGGTGCGGCGCTGGATGGCAAGTTCTATGTGGTCGGTGGCCAGCTTGTCGGTGGCGCGTTCGCCAACCACGTGGAGGTGTACGATCCCGCGACGAATGCATGGACCGCGCGCACGGCGATGCCAACCGCGCGCGCGGACCTCGTGCTCTTGGCTCACAACGGCAGGCTGTACGCCATCGGAGGCAACAACGGCACGCCGCTCGGCGTCGTCGAGGAGTACAATCCCACGACGAACACTTGGCGGACGCTGGCGGTGATGCCCACGGCGCGCATCGCGGCGCGCGGCGCCGTGGTGAACGGCAAGCTCTACGTGATCGGTGGCTACAACGGGGTGAACACGGCGCTGGGCACGGTGGAGGCGTTCACGCCGCCGTGACCCCGCGCCGGCAACGCGGCCCGATCAGTCCTCGAGCACCAGCGTCCACCGAATCGGTGTCGCTGGATCGATCGAGCTGCCCACGGAGCAGTACTTCGTCACCGCCAGCTCGATGGCGCGCTCGGCGTGGGCGCGTTCGATGCCCGCGCCCCTGATGTGGTAGGTGATGTCGACCGCGACGACCCGCGCCGGTACGGCGTTCGCCCGTTCCGCGTGCACTTCCATGCTCAGCGATTCCACCGGCGTGCGGCGCTTCGCGAGAATGTCGACGATGTCGACGCCTGTGCAGCCGGCGATGGCGATGCCCAGCGCATCGACCGGGCTCGGTCCCGTCGCGCCGCGGCCATCGAGGCGAATCGTCGGACCACCGCTCGCGCGCCCGCCGTCGAACTGTTGGTCACCCGCCCACGTGACGACGGTCTTGGAGGGCGGCTTGCCCTGCGTGCCTTCAGCCATGATGCCTACGACTCCGATTCAGTTGCCCAGCCCCATGCGGAGCCGGTCGAGCGCGACGCGCCCGTTGGTGATGACCAGTAGGGGATCGCGCAGCGTCCCCGGATTGGCGAGGGGATCATGCTCGAGCACGATCAAATCCGCTTCGTAACCAACCCGCAGCTGCCCCGTGGCATTCCCGACGCCGAGCAGCTCCGCCGCGCCGCTGGTCGCGGTTGCCAGCGCCTGCACGGGGGTCAGGCCGAGCCCGACAAAGCGCATCACCTCGTGGCTGATGCGCGTCGTGCTTTCGCGATGGTAGTCCGTGTCCGCGCCCGCGGCGATGCGTACGCCCATCGCGTGTGCCCGACGAATCACGTCCTCGATGCGCGGCTGCATGTGCTGGCCGCGCAGTTCGAGCACCGGGTCGCTGTAGTCGCCGCCCGGCGTCGTGAGGTCGACGATCGTCGACAACGTGGGCACCAGCCAGACGTTGCGCTCCTTCATGAGGCGCAGCGTGGAATCGGAGAGGTACGTGCCGTGCTCGATGCTCTTCACGCCGGCGCGCACCGCCGCGTATGCCCCTTCGTCACCGTGCGCATGCGCCATGACGGGGATGTTGGCCTTCGCGGCCTCTTCCACGACCACGCGCAACTGCGCTTCGGTGTAGGTCTGCTGCCGCGGGTCCGTGTCGGGCAGGCCGGCACGCTCGGTGCCGCGCGTCTTGATCCAGTTCACGCCGCGCGCGGCGTTCACCTGCACGAGGAGCCGCAGCTGCTCCGGCGTGCGCACGCCACCGGCCAGCGGCGCGAGTCGTGCGTCGGCCGTGATCGTTTCGCCGAGGTCGGGTGAGACGAAGACGCCGGTGGCGAGCACGTCCGGCAGGATCATCCAGCCCGACTTCCCGATGTCCCGCAGGGCGACGTCTTGGTAGTTCGGCACGGACGCCGAGCGTACCGTCGTGACGCCGCTGAGCAGGGCGCGGCGCGCGTCAGCGACCGTGCGGATGTGCGTGTGCGCGTCGATCAGTCCGGGAGCCACCCAGCGGCCGGCGGCGTCGAGCACGCGTGCCCCTGCCGGCACCGCACCGTTCTCGCGAATGCTTTCGATCTTCCCGGCGCGGATCACGATGGTCGCATTGCGCAGGCGCGTGTCACTGACGCCGTCCACCACGTTGGCACGTGTGATGGCCAGTACCTCCTGCGGCAGCTGGGCGGCGCCCGCATTGGCGAAAAGCGCCGACGCAGCGGCAACCGCGAAGGCACGACGCACGAATCTCAGCATGGATGTCATCCGATTCTGGTCCCGTTCTCGACGGGAACGTTGACCTGCAGCAGCACGACGTCCGTGGGGTCCGGCATCGCGCCGAGGACCAGCACCTCGCTCTTGAAGCCGGCGATGCGGCGCTCGCCGAGGTTCACGGCCGCGACGACCTGCCGTCCGACCAAGGCTTCCGGCGTGTAGCGCTTCGTGAGCTGGGCCGAAGACCGCTTCACCCCCAGCTCCGGGCCGAAGTCGATTTCCAGCTTGATGGACGGCTTCCGAGCCTCCGGAAACGGCTCGGCGGCGAGCACCGTCCCGACCCGCATGTCGATGGCAAAGAACTCTTCGGGGGTGGCCATGCGTTAAGGTACACAACATGTCCCAATACCAGAAACACGCCTTCGTCTGCACCTCTGGCAAGACCTGCAAGGCCGCCGATTCGCAGCTCACCTTCGAGGCGCTCAAGCATGCTTGCCGCGATGCGGGCATCGCGCAGCAGGTCCGCGTGAACCATGCCGGCTGCTTCGCGCAATGCGGACACGGACCGATGGTCGTGGTGTACCCCGAGAACACCTGGTACCACGGCGTCACGGTCGAGAAGGCGCAGCGGATCTTCAGCGAACATCTCATCGGCGGCGCCGTCGTCGAGCAATTCCGGTACGTCGCGCCGCCGGGCGACAACAAGCTGCCAGGCACCTGATGTCTGAGCGGCATCCCCTGCAGGGATTGATGGAGCCGTACACGCGCCACGTGCTCGTGTGCGTCGGCGGCTATTGCGCGCGCGATCGCGGAGGGCGCGCCATCTATTCCCAACTCGCGCGCTTGCTGGAACGCGAAGGCCTGCTCTTCGGCCCCACGCGGGTGAAGCGCAGCGAGGCGCCCTGTCTCGGTGTGTGTACCGGAGGTCCGATTGTCGTCGTGTACCCTGAGGGCACGTGGTATGCCGGCGTCACGCCGGAGCTGCTCGAACGCATCGTCGTCGAGCATCTGAAGGGCGGACAAGAGGTCCGCGAGGCCGTGTTCCATCGGCTCGCGGAGCCTCCTGCGCCCTGAGCGCTGCGGTAGTGGGCCTAGGCCTTTGGTGGACGAACGCCGTGACCGGCGCGACATTATCGGACGATGACCCAAGACCTCACCAGCGTCCTGTTCGAACGTCGCATGCAGCAGGGTCCCGTCGTGCGCATCCGGCGCGTGCCCGCGGCCACGCCGGGCGCCGTGGCGGCCGTGATCGAAGTGGACCGGCGCGCCGGGACGCCGCGCGAAGCCGAGGGCGGCGTCCCGCCGGCATTGATGGCGGTCGAAGGAGAAAGTGAGGAAGCCGTCGTGGCGTCGCTGATGCCGTTTGCGGAGGATGACTCGGCGGTCGCGCGCCTGTTGGCGGCGCGCGGCCTCCGCTGACTGCCGCGCTCGGCGTCTCGACGGACCGCTAGATCGACGAGCGCACGGCTTACGCCATCGCCTGCAGTTTCGCGACGCGCAGCTCCGTGGCCGGATGCGTCGAGAACAGCGACATCATGCCGCCGCCAAGCGCCGAGAGCGGATTGGAGATCGCCAAGGCCGCTGCGGCCGGTGCGACGTCCATCGGGATCCGCTTCGCGTAGGCCTCCAGCTTCTGCAGCGAACTGGCGAGCGCCAGCGGCTTGCCGCTGATTTCGGCGCCGACCGCATCGGCCTTGAACTCACGCTGACGCGAGATCGCCGACTGGATCAACGCGGCCGCCAGCGGCGCCACGAAGAACATCACCATCGCACCGACGATGTTGGAGTTGCCCTCCTCGTCGCGGCCGCCGAACCACAGCGCCATCTGGCCCAGCGAGGAGATTGCGCCCGCCATGGTGGCCGTGATCGTCTGCAGCAGCATGTCGCGGTTCTTGATGTGCGCCAGCTCGTGCGCGATCACGCCCTCCAGTTCGTCGCGGTTCACGAGCTTGAGCAGCCCTTCCGTGACGCAGACGACGGCGTTCTCCTCGTTGCGACCCGTCGCGAACGCGTTGGGCTGGTCGTGCGGCGCAATCGCCAGCGTCGGCATCGGCAGGCCAGCGCGCTGGCGCAGCCGATCCGTCATCTCATACAGCTCGGGCGCCTGGGCGCGGTCCACGACCTGCGCCCGGTACATCTTGAGCACCATCTTCGAGCTGTTCCAGTACATGAAGACGTTCATGACGCCGGCGAACAGCAGCGCCATCACCAACCCGCTCTGGCCTCCGACGACTCCACCCACCGCACCGAGAAGGGCGGTCATGGCTGCCATCAATGCGAAGACCTTCACGTTGTTCATCTCATACTCCTACAAGGGGTTACAGGCACCCTGCCACGGCGGCAGGGACTCCCGGGACACATGTAGATTAATCACGCAACTGCCGTGCCAGTTCGCCCGCGGCTAGGTTCCATCGCGATGGCCAACAACCCCGACGCGCGGCGGAAGTTCCTCGACGCCGCCTCCAAGTACTTGCTCGAGACGCCCAAGAAGGCGGTGCCGGAACCGGCCCCCTTCGTGCCGCCTCGCCTCACGTTCAGCGCCCTGAAGGAGATCCCGATGTCCCGCTCCCGCGACCGCATCCTCGCCAACCTCGAGGAGATGTACACCGAGGCCTTCCGCCGCGCGAAGGAGACGGGCGACGAGGCGCAGATGGCGTCGCTGGACTTCGCCTACCGCCGCGAGCAGTTGTACTTCGAGATCCTGCTCGACGTCCGGGACGCGGTCGAGCGGCGCTAGACCGTCGCGTCCACGCGCGACGGGCCACCCCGCGCGCTCATCCGAGGCGTACACTCAGGCGCAGCGTGCGCCCGGCCTGCGGGAGGCCGCACTTGTCGTAGATCGCCGCGTCGAAGGCGTTCTCGAGCTGCAGCGCCGCGGTGATGCGCCCGAATATCCGCGCCGCACTGCCCCAGCGCCGTTCGATGCCGAGATCCACCGCCCGCGCACCGCCCTGCCGCTCGGGCCGGTTCGAGTCGGGGTTGGTGCAGCGCGTCGCCCCGAGTGCCCGCATGCGCGCCTGCGCTTCGACGCCGCGGCCGACGGGCATCACGGCCTGCAGGGAACCGAACACTTCCGGCACATCCTCTGGGCGGCGCAGATCCGGATCGAACACCGTCGCGTCCGCGATGCGCGCCTGCTGCAGCGTGACATCGCCACGCAGTGCCGCACGGCCGAGCATCGTGCCGGCCGTCAACTCAACGCCGCTGCTGGTGAAGCGATCGCGGTTGACGCGCTGGAAGCGTGCACTCGGCAGCGTGATGCGCACGACGGCGTTGTCAATCTGTTGGCGGAACACCACGGTCTGCACGTCGAAGCGCGCGCGAATGAAGCCGGCGCCGACCTCCGCGCTGTGCGCCGTCTCCGGACGGAGCGCGGGATTCGGCTCGAATCGATCTAGGGCCCCCGAGTACAGTTCGCGCAGGGCCGGGAATCGCTTGCGTTGGCTCGCCGATGCATGCACCCGCAGCCCCTGCTCGGCGAGCACCCAGGTACCGCCGGCGCGCCAACCCACGCCATCTTTGCGGCCGAGCGGCGGGCGTCCGCCGGCCTCGTCCGTCGTCGCGGCATCTTGCGAGACGCCTGCCGATAGCGTCAGCGCTGCTGACGGGCGGAAATCGAGCTCCGTGGCGGCACTCGAGAGGCGCTGGCGATACTCGAGCGCAGGTGCCGCGTTGATGGTCTCGAGATAGCGCACCCACGACTCCGTGAACGCCCCGCGCACCACGAGCCGTTGCCCGACTTGCTGGTCGAAGGTGACGCGCAGGGTGGCCGTGCGATCTTCGCCGAGTTCGGTGCCGGTCACGGATGCGTAGCTGCGGTCCGCGTAGCTGTGAATCAGCGTGCGGCCGTCGTTGAGCCCCAGGGAGACTTCGGCGTCGCCGATGCCGAGTCCATTGCGCAGGGCGCCGGTGCCCGCCGAGAGGCCGCCGATCACGCGGCGCACGTCGGGGTTCCGCCAGAGCCGCGGCGTGTCGATGTGCAGCTCGGGCGCCACTCCGCGCTCGCCATCGGTGATGGTGGCAAAGCCGGAGAGATAGCGCCCCTGCTCGTGCTCGTAGCGCAGGCCCGCAAAGGCGTCGATGGCGCGGGTGTCTGTGTTGAGACGCAACGGCTCATCACGCCCGGGCTCCGTGACGCCGTGCGGGCGCGCGAGGCCGGGCAGGTCGCGCAGACCGGCGCCAAAGCGGTACTGCAGTGAACTGGTCGCAGAGTGTCGCAACGCTCTACCGAACGTCGCGGTCGAGCGCGTGCCGCCGAACTGGTCGGCCTGCAGCTCCGCCCGCGCGAGGCGCGCGGGCGCACGTTCGCCGTCGTGGTCCGTCCAGAGCGTCGCCGACACCACGCCGCCGATCGCATTGGGCCCCGACAGCAGCGATGACAACCCGCGCACATAGTGCAGCTGCTGCACGCCGGCCAACGGAATCGCCGATACGTCGGCGCGTGCATCCCAGGTCAGCGTGAGCGGTACGCCCTCGAAGAGGACAGCCGCCTGGCGCGACTCCGAGCCGCGGATCGAGAGTTCATTCTCGCCGCGCGAGTTCTGCCGCACGTACAGGAACGGCAGCCGACGCAGCATCTCGCCCATCGACGGCGCGGCCGCGGCCAGCGGCAGCGAGTCGGGCATGATTGTCGCCGATGCCGCGCTTCCCACCACCCGCGGCGTGTAGGCCGCGCGGACCTGTAGCGCTTGCAGTGCCGCGATCGAGTCGCGCCGCGCGGCGGAATCAGGCGCGACTTGTGCGCCCAATGTGCCGGCAACGAGTGTCAGCGCGGTCGCGAGATGAAGTGCGCGCGGCAAAGAGCGAAGATCGAAGGGGAAGAGCGAATGCAGAAGAGCGAAAGCTGAATCTGCGAAGATTACGGGCCGGCTTCCGCGCCCGTTGGCGGCCTGTCGGGGAGCCCCTTCGACCAGGGGGAAGACAAGGGGCGCCCCGAACCCTCCGGAGCGCCCCTTTCAGCTTGCAGCTTAGAGCTTACAGCTGCCCTTCTAGAATCCCACGATCTCCTCATACGCCCGCGTGAAGTCCGCAATCTGCGGCAGGATCGCATCCTCGAGGCTCGGCGCGTAGCCGACAAACGTGTCCGTGGACGCCACGCGCTTCACCGGCGCATCCAGCCAGGCGAAGCAATCATCCGCGATGCGCGCCGCGATCTCCGCACCCACGCCCCATGAGATGGAATCCTCGTAGGCGACGATCACGCGCGAGGTCTTCTTGACCGACGCGTACACCGCTTCCTTGTCCCAGGGCGAGAGCGTGCGCAGGTCGATCACCTCGACGCTGATGCCCTTCTCCTCTTCGATCTGCTTGGCCGCCACCAGCGCGCGCTGCACCGTCGCGCCGTAGGTCACCACCGTCACATCCGAGCCTTCCTTCACGATCTTCGCCTTGCCGAAGGGGATCATGAAGTTCGGGCCGGGATACGCGGCCTTGTTGTACGTCTGGCGGTAGAGATGCTTGTGCTCGAGGAAGATCACCGGATCGTCCGAACGGATCGCCGTGCGCAGCAGGCCGTTGGCGTCGAGCGCGTTGCTCGGGCAGACCACACGCAGGCCCGGGCAGTGCGTGAACAGCGAGGCGCCCGTCTGCGAGTGGTAAATCGCGCCGCGGATGTAGCCGCCGTAGGTCGTGCGCACGACCATCGGCGCCGCGAACATGTTGTTTGAACGCCAGCGCATGGTCGCGAGCTCGTCGCGCAGCTGCATGTAGGCGGTCCAGATGTAATCGAAGAACTGGACCTCGATCACCGGCTTGAAGCCGCGCAGCGCCAGGCCGATCGCGCGGCCGACGATGTTCGCTTCGGCCAGCGGCGAGTTGTACACGCGCGTGCCGCCGAACTCCTTCTGCAATCCCCACGTGACCTTGAAGACGCCGCCCTTGCCCTTGACCTTGCCGAGGTACTCCTCGCGCGAGACGTCGGCCACGTCCTCGCCGAACATCAGGATCTTCGGGTCACGCCGCATCTCGTCCTTCATGCAGGCGTTGAGCAGGTCCACCATCGTCGTGGGATCGCCGGAGAACTGCGGGTCGTCCTCGGTGTCGAACTGCTCGCTGGTCGGGTCCACGTCCGGCGAGAACACGGCGAAGTGCACGGTGCTCGGATCCGGCTGCGGCTGCGCGAGCGCGTCGTCGGTGGCGGCGAGCACCTCGGCGTCCACGGACTCCTGGATCGCCTTGATGTCCGCGTCCGTGCAGTAGCCTTCGTCCACCAGCCACTTCGGATAGTTCGTGATCGGATCGCGCGCCGCATCGGCCTCGCGCTCGGCGTCCGGGCGGTACATCACCTCGTCGTCCGACAGCGAGTGCGAGTACGGACGAATCACCTTCGCGTGCACGAGGGCCGGGCCCTTCCGCTGACGCGCGTAGTCGACGGCCTTCTGCATCACCTCGTACGACGCGAGCAGGTCGCAGCCGTCCACTTCCTGGATGTAGAGGTCCGGGAAGCTCGCGACGAGCTTGCTGATCGAGCCGCCCGCCGTGTTGACCTCGACCGGTACGGAGATCGCGTAGCCGTTGTCCTCGACGAGGTAGACCACGGGCAGCTTCAGGTTGCAGGCCGTGTTCAGCGATTCCCAGAACTCGCCCTGCGACGTGGTGCCGTCACCCGTGGAGACGAAGACGACCTCGTCCTTCTCGAAGCCTTCGCTGATGCCCAGCGCCTTGGCGCGCACCGACGCCTCGGCCGAGCCCACGGCCTGCAGGAACTGTGTCCCCGTCGGCGAGGAGGTGGAGACGATGTTGAGCCGCTTATGGCCCCAATGGGACGGCATTTGACGGCCGCCCGAGTTGGGATCGATGGCTGCGCCGACCGCCGAGTACAGCATCTCGGCGCCCGTCATGCCCAGCTGCAGGCAGAGGGCACGGTCGCGGTAATACATGTAGAACCAGTCGTAGCCGGGCTTGAAGACCAGGCCCGCAGCCGTCAGCACGGCCTCATGGCCGGCGCCGGAGATCTGGAAGAAGATCTTGTTCTGCCGCTTGAGCTGGATCTCCTTGTCGTCGAGGCGACGCGACAGGAGCATCGTGCGGTAGGCAGCGAGCAGTTGGTCCTTCGTGAGGCCGTGCGTGGCGCGACGGGCCTTGGCGGAGGTGGCCATGGTGAGGCTGGGTTTTGAGGGAAGCCTTTGGGACTCCGCAATTTACTACCGCTGCGGACCTTTGGGGTGGATGCCGACCGCGGACTTTGTCCGTATACTCCTCCTCCCATCCCCTGTCTCGGAGCGTTTCGATGCGCGCGTTGCTCGCGGTCCTGGTCCTCCTCCCTGCGTTCGGCCTCGCCGCGCAGATGGCTCCGACGGCCACAGCCGTCACGCCGCCGGGATGGTCCTGGAAGACCGACGCTCCCGCCGAGCCCCAGCGCGGCGGCACGGGCAACGTGGGCACGGCGAAGTTCGAGTTCACGCACATGGCCCCCGGCTGGCATGTCACGATGGGCCCGGGCGGCGTGCTGTTCCCCACGACAGGTCGCGCGGAGGGTCGCTTCGTGCTCGAGGGCGAGATGATCTACTTCAACGACGGCGCCGACGCGGCCGAGTACGGGGTGTTCGTCGGGGGCGCGGGGCTCGATGGTCTGCACGCGAGCTGGACGGCCTTCGTGATGCGGCCCGACGGCAAGGCAGCGGTGCTGCGGCACGAGCATGGGTCGACGCGGGCCCTGTACGAGTGGACGAGCGTACCGGGCGTCAGCGGGCGCGATTCCACGGGGTTCGCGCGGCATCGCGTGAGCGTGCGCGCCGAGCCGGACTCGGTGCGGTTCTTGGTGAATGGGACGCGCATCGGCGCGTGGCCGCGCGCGGCGCTCGCCGTCGAGGGTGGGTACGGCTTCCGCATCGGACGCGGCGCCAACCTGCACATCACGAACCTCGATCTCACGCGACGCCTCGCCCCGTTCCCCGCACCTCGACCCTGAGGCCGGTGGTGGGGTAGTATTCGGGCGAACCTCTTCCACGCCCGCGCATGACTCAGTCCTCCGCCTTCCGCCTGTCGTTGCTGGCCTCCCTCTGCGTGGCCGGCGCCATGACTCCGAATACCGCCGCCGCGCAGGACCCGGCGGCGAGCGCGTCGTCCAGCGTCGTGCGCGAAGTCGCCGTGCGCGACCGCGGCGGGCAGGGCATTCCCTACGCCGTGCTGACGGTGAAGAGCGGCGTGAACCGCGTGGCCAACGAGGACGGCATCGTCGAGCTCCCGGCGCCGGTGGACGCGGACTCCGTGGAGCTCGTGGTCCGTCGCATCGGGTATCGCCCGTTCGGCGACTGGGTGCGGGTCGTGGAGGACGGGCGCTTCATCGTCGAGATGGATCCGCTGCCGCGCGCGCTGAACCCCCGCACGATTACCGAGCGCCGCGACACGCCGCTCGCGCGGCGCGGGTTCTACGACCGCATGGAGCGTGTCCGTCGCGGCGCCACCGTGGCGCGGTTCATCACCCCCGAGGAACTCGACTCGCGCCAGGTCAACATCGTGTCCGCCATTCTCGCGGGCGAGAGCTACGTGAAGATCGAGCGCTTCGGCACCCGGCCGATCCTGACGGGCCGGACACCGGGCTGTGCGCTCGCAGTCATCGTCGACGGCATGCGCATGACGGGCATGGTCGAGGAGCTGTATACGCGCGAAGGCCAGGACGAAGTCCGTCGCTTGGGCGGCGGGCAGCAGGGTACGCAGCGCTTCCTCTCGTCGCGCACTACCGTGGACGACCTGCTCTCTGCCCAGTCGGTGGCCGGCATGGAGCTGTACCCGACGGCGGCGTCGGCCCCGATCGAGTTGCAGCGCGCCGCCGGCAACGGGTGGTGCGGCATCCTGGCGATCTGGAGCGGCGGGCGGCAGTAAGTCGCATCACAAATATGCGACTTCACGGATATCCCTTGCGCGGAATCACGTGACCTCGCAATCATAGGCGCGTCTTACCCACACAAGGGACGTGGCTTGGACTCACGAGCCAGCACGTTCCGCGACGGGAGGCCTGTGACCGAAACGTTCGGACAGCCATTCCAGCCGCAGTGGCCACGATCGCTCAGTGCGATCGTGAGCTGGAGCCTCCCCTACTTCTCCGACGACACCCCGCCCGGGCCCAATGGCCTGCCGCGGGGTGTCGTCATTTCAGGTGAGGTTCGATGTCACATCGGGGCGTCCACCACATCGCTCTCGCCCGCGCCCCGCGCGGGCTTTCCCGCAACGCTCGCCGCGTGCTGCACCAGCAGCACAAGCGCCAGGTCAAGCGTGCGACCTTCCGGGATTGTGGACGTCGCTGTGTGTACTGCGGAACCGGCTTGGGACTGGAAAACGCCACGCTGGATCATGTAATCCCGCTCTCGCGCGGCGGATCGCATCACCCCGGCAACCTCGTCTCGGCCTGCCAGGCCTGCAACCAACGCAAAGGCTCGTTGCTACCGACAGAATTCTTCGCCCGGTATCCGGTGGCCGGGCAGAACTTCATGCGGTATGCACGAGCGGTGCACCGGCAGCTCAAGAGAGGGGCACGAAGGGCGGTGAGTCTACATTTTGCTCAAGCGGCCTAACTGCAGATGTAAGACATGAGATGTGAGATGTAAGACTGGGGCAACGGCAGTTCCCACTTACATCTCACATCTTACATCTCAGATCTGCGGTTGTAGTTCATCGCTCGGTGAGCATGGCTTCCCGCCGCAGCATCACCTTCTTCCGCTCGACCCCCCACGCGTACCCTCCCAGCTCCCCACTGGCGCGAATCACGCGGTGGCAGGGAATCAGGTAGCTCACGGGGTTCGCGCCCACCGCCGCGCCGACGGCGCGTGAGGCCTTGGGGTCGCCCAGCTTCGTGGCGATCGCCCCGTACGTGGTGACGTCGCCGACGGGGATCTCCAGCAGCGCCTTCCACACCTTGAGCTGGAAGTTCGTCCCCTTCACGTGCAGCGCGAGCGACGGCACCGCGCTGCTGCCGGGCGGCGGGAAGGCCTTCGCCGCCGCTGCGCGCGTGGCGGCTTGGTCCGGCGTGAGCTGCGCCAAGGGCCAGTCATGCTCGAGGCGCGCGAGCGCTTCCGTGCGCGAGAGCGGCTCGACGAACGCGAGATGGCAGACCCCGCGCGGCGTCACGGCGATCAGGCAGTCGCCGAACGGCGTGGGATGGAATCCGTACCGGACCGTCACGCCCAAGCCGCCGCGCTGCAGCTCGCCCGGCGTGACGGCCTCGGCGTTCACGACCAAGTCATGCAGGCGCCCTGGGCCCGACAGTCCCGCCTCGTACGTGGTCTCGAGCACCGGACGCCGCTCGCGCAGCAGGCGCTTCACCATCTCCGCCGTGCGGTACTGCACGAAGCGTTTCGGGCTGATGCCTGCCCAGCGCGTGAACATGCGCTGGAAGTGCGATTCACTGAGGCCCACGTGCGCAGCGACGTCCGCCAGGGACGGTGCCGCGGCGCGCTCGCGGTCGAGGTAGCGGATCGCTCGCTCGATCCGCGCGTAGTCAGTCGTGGCGTCCATCCAGCTCTCCGGTCAGGTCTGATGGAACGATGCGCGACGCGACGCGGACGGGCGACCCGATTCTTGCGCTGCGGGGCGCCGCAGGCGTGTTCAGTAATCGACGGGCCGCAGGTAGCTCTCGCCGATCGCCGCCGCACTGAGCATCGCGACCGTCGGCAGCTTGCGCTTCCAATGCGTGGAATCGAGCCGCTTGGTCACCAACCGCAATGCCTCGCCGTCGATGCCCTTCGCCAACAACTCCTCACGCGTCCAGCCGTGCAGCAGCCAGTTGAGGATCTCGTCCGCGACGGCGTAGCTCACCCCGAAATCCGCCTCGTCCGTCTGGCCGGCGATGAGATCCGCGCTCGCCGGCTTCTGCACGATCTCGCTGGGTACGCCGAGGTAGGCGGCCAGTTGCCAGACCTGCGTCTTGAACAGGTCGCCGATCGGATTCACCGGCGGCGAATCGTCGGCGTGCCACGTGAAGTAGCCGAGCAGGCGCTCGCTCTTGTTGCCCGTGCCGAGCGGCAGCGCGCGGTGCTTGGCGCTCAGGTCGAAGAGCGAGATCATGCGGACGCGGGCCATCACGTTGCCGCGGCGCGCCGCATCGGCGTCGGGCTCCTGGGCGAGATAGCCGTCCACCGCGCCCGTGATATCGAGCGTGCGCTGCTCGATGCCGAGCTGGTCCATCAGGAGCTGGGCATGGGCCAACGAGTCTGCGCTCGAGCTGCGATACGGCAGCCGCACGCCGATCACGTTCTCCTTGCCGAGGGCGCGCGCCGCGAGCGCAGCGACCACGGCCGAGTCGACGCCGCCCGAAACGCCCACGACGGCCTTGGAGAATCCGCGCCGCTGGAACTCGTCGCGCAGGAAGGCGACCAGCCACTGCTCGACTAGGCGCGCGTCGATATCCAGCGACGGCGGCGCTGCGTGCGAGGAGCCGGTCACCAGCGGCAGATGGTTGACGGCGGCGAGCGGGACGTCCCGCGGCGCCGTGGCAGCGGCCGCGGCCTTCGGCGATGCGAGCGATTCGCCACGCGGCGCCTTGCGCTCCTCGCCACCGCGACGCTCGCCGAGTCCGAGCACGCGATCGAGCTCCGTGCGCAGGTACGGCAGCTGCGACTTGAGGTCGCTCAACAGCGGCAGTTCGGCGCGCACGCGCGCCAGGTCGGCGAGCTCGACGGTCGCCGTGACCAGGGCTTCCTCGAAGACGGGTCCGCGCACGCGCACATCGCCGCGCGGGCCGACCACCATGGAACCGCCCTGGAACATGCGGCCCCCCTCGCTGCCGACGAGGTTGGCGAGCACGGCATACACCCCGTGCTCGTCGGCGATGTCGCGGATCAGGCGCTCCCAGCGCCCGACGCTGCCCGGCTGTGAACCCTCGTCGCGCGGCGCGATGCCGCGCGCGGGCGCGGCAGCCACCACACACACGACCTGCGCGCCATCGAGCGCCGCAATGGTCCCGGTCAACGAATGCCAGGCATCTTCGCAGATGAGGATTGCCGCGCGTCCCCAGCGCGTGTCGAAGGCCTCGACGCCGTAGCCGCGTTCGACGAAACGCTCTTCGTCGAAGAGCCCGTACGTGGGCAGGAAGTTCTTCCGGTGCAGGTGCAGCAGGCGCGCCGGTTCACCCCCACCGAAGGACACGCAGGCGGCGCTGTTGTGCAGCGTCCCGTCGGGGGCGACTTCGTAGAAGCCGAGCACCACGTCCATCGCCGGGAGCTTCGGCGCGAGGCTCGCCAGGCGCGACGCGAGTTCTGCCATCAGCCGTTCGGAAGGGAGCGCCAGCTCGCGGACGCCGCCCTCGACGAAATAGCCGGTCGTCACTGTCTCGGCGAAGACCACCAGCTGCGGCCGCGGCTCGAGCGTGACGGACTGGGCGATCAGGCCCGCGATGCGGTCGAGGTTGGCGGGGAGGTTCGCCTTCGCGGGGCGGAACTGGGGGAGAGCGATGGTGAGCGTGGACACGCTGGAAATCTACGTTCGGTGGGAGAGGGGAGACGGGGGTAGGGGCGGAGGCGGGGAGAAGGGAATGGGGGAGGTGGGGGGGAGAGGTGGCAGGTGGGGGCCTCTGGGCGTCCTTTGGGGTACAATGCAGGCCATGCTTTCGGTGCGCCGATTCTTCTGCACGGGTTCGCTGCTGCTCCTCGCGGGGGCGGGTGTCGCGCGGGCGCAGGATTCCGCGGCGGTGCAGCCGTGGCAGATCATCCCGCCGCCGCAATCGTCGCTGGTGCTGGCGCGGGATGGGTCGCTGATCGGAGAGATCGGGCGCGAGTGGCGTACCTCAATTTCCCTCGCGTCGCTGCCGCGCTATGTGCACGGGGCCTTCGTGGCTGTCGAGGACAGGCGCTTCTACCAGCATGACGGCGTGGACGTCGTGGGCATCGCGTCCGCAATCCGCGACAACCTGCTGGGGGCGTCGCGCGGGGCCAGTACGATCACGCAGCAGCTCGTCGGCAACATGCATCCGACGATCATCGACCGGTCGGACCGCTCGATTTCCCGCAAGGTGCGCGAGCAACTGGCGGCCCGCGAGATGGAGAAGCGCTACACCAAGCAGCAGATCCTCGAGGCCTACCTCAACCAGATCCACTTCGGGCGCAACTGGTACGGCATCGAGAGTGCGGCGCGGCACTATTTCGGCAAGGCTGCGGCGGACCTAAGCATCGCCGAGGCGGCATCGCTGGCCGCGTTGCCGAAGGGTCCGGCGATCTACGATCCGATCCGCTATCCCGACCGCAACAAGAACCGGCGTGACGCAATCCTCGGCCTGATGGCCGAACAGGGCTACATCACCCGTGAGCAGGCGCAGGCGGCACGCCGCGAGCCGGTGCGCGTGGCACCGAACGCGGGCATGAGCGTGGCGGCACCGTACTTCGTCGATGCCGTGCGGCAAACGCTCGAGCGCGCCGGACTGCCGGTGGACGCCGGCGGGCTGCGCATCACGACGACAATCGACCCAGTGCTGCAGCGCGCCGCGGAGTCGGCGCTGACCGAAGGCATCCGGGGCATCGAGGCGCAGCGCGGCTATCGCCACTCCACGCCGCGGACGGCGCCGCGCGACGCAAGCAACTGGCTGCAAGGCGCGGTGGTGGCGATGGATCCGGCCACGGGCGACGTGCGCGCGCTCATCGGTGGCCGCGACTACGCGACCGCGCCGTTCAACCGCGCGACGAACGGCCAGCGGCAGCCAGGCTCGACGTTCAAGCCGATCGTCTATGCGCGGGCGCTGATGGACTCGATGCCGCCGACCGCCATCGTGCCCGATACGGCCATCACCATCGCGTACGACGCGCAGGTCTACCAGCCCAAGAACGCGGACGGGGAGTTCCTCGGACCGATCACGTTGCGCACGGCGTTGACGCGCTCGCGGAACCCGGTGGCGGTCACGCTCTGGCAGCGGGAAGGCGCGGACTCCGTGATCGCGCTGGCACAGCGCATGGGCATCGCGTCGCCGATCGCGCCGTTCCCGGCGAGCGCCATCGGTGCCTCGGTGGTGCGCCCGGTCGAACTGGTCGCGGCGTTCACCGCCTTCGCCAACTACGGTCGCGCGGTGGAGCCGCGCGTGGTGCTGCGCGTGCAGGATCCCGTGGGCCGTACGCTGTGGGGGCAGGGCACGCAGCTGCGCGCGCCGGCCATGGACTCCGCCGTGGCGTTCGTGGCCGTGCAGATGATGCGCGATGCGGTGGACCGCGGAACGGGCAACGCCGTGCGGCGCTTCCTGCCGCCCGAGGTCCAGGTGGCGGGGAAGACCGGGACGACTGACGACAACACCGACGTCTGGTTTGTCGGCATGACGCCGAACCTCGTGGCCGGCGTGTGGCTGGGCTTCGACCGCCCGCGCACGATCACGCCGGGCGCGGCGGGCGGCGGACTCGCCGCGCCGATCTTCGGGACGATGCTTGCGCGCTGGGGCGCGGCGTCGCCACTCGCGTGGCCCGAGCCGTCGAACATCGTGCGGGCCGAGATGGACCGCGACACGGGTGACCTCGCGGAGCCGACCACACCGGCCGAGCGTCGTTACACCGAGACCTTCGTGGCGGGTACTGAACCAGGTGCCCTCCGCGTCGATGCCCGGCGATTCTTCCTGACCTACGGGCCGTTACCCGGCATGTGAGCCTGTGATACAGGTCCTTCGCCTGCCATCCTCCTCCTCGCCAGATTTCCCGCGTGACCTTCCCTTCGATTTCCCGTCGCCTCGCACTCGCGGTCCTCGCGGCGATCATCACGGCCTGCGGTACCTCGACGCGCCCTGAGCAGTCGACCGCGTACGAGCTCGAGCTGATCTGGCTTGGCACGGAGCCGAGCGCCCAGGTCCGCAATTCCTTCGATGTCGCCGGCAACACGATTCGCGCGACCATCGTCGGGCCGCTGTCGAGCGTGGCGCTGCCGGCGTCGTTCACGAACCTGAGCCAGTGTGGCTTGCCGGGGCATCCGGACATCGGGCGCGAGCCCATCCGCGGATTGCGCATCTACGCCATCGTGGAATCCATCGATGGTCCCGGCGGGACGCTCGGCTCGGCCGGTCCCTGCCTGATCCGCAATGACGACACGCCGGCGCTGGGCGTGATGCGCTTCGACGATGCCGACGTGCAGAACCTGCTCAGCGCCGGTCGCCTGCCGAGCGTGGTGCTGCACGAGATGCTGCACGTCGTCGGCTTCGGCACGGTGTGGACCGACAAGGGCGTGATCGACACGGCGACCAACGGCGCCGACGCGCGCTACACGGGCCTGTTCGCACGCCAGGCCTGCCGCGACTTCAACGGCGGCGCGACCGTCTGCGCGAACACCGTCCCGGTGCACAGCACCGACGGCGTCGGCTCGCGCTACTCGCACTGGCGCGAGAACGTGTTCGCGAACGAACTCATGACGCCGTTCCTCGGCAGCGGCGCGACCCCGTTCTCGGCCACGACGATCGGTGCGCTCGAGGACATCGGCTACGAAGTCAGCTACGAAACGGCGCATCCGTTCACGCTGCCGGGTACCGCCGCGCTGCGGGCCGACGCCGCGGCGCCGCAGCTCGAGCTCGGCGAGCCGATGCTGCCGCGCTTCAAGCTCGACGGGGCCGGCCGGCTCACGCCGTACCGACCCCGTCGCTGACGCGCCTGTCCGACGCCTTCCGTGCGAAGCTCAATGACAATAGTAGGTTTGGCAGAACGGAGATCCGTATACCTTGTCGCAGCCGATCGGGAGGACTCCAACGTCGATACATGTGTACCAGTTGACACACTCGTCGCTCTCGCAGTAACTCACCGCGCGGGCCTCTGCGTTGCTCGACGCGAACATCGCGCCAGCCGCAAGACCAAACAGAACGGCCACCAATGACCACGGGCGAGAAAGTCTCATCTGATTTCCTCCTAGGGTGGACCTCGGTATCGTCGCTCAGAACGGCGCCACAGAAGCGACAGTTGGAGCAGAGTTGGACGTGATCGAAGGAATCGGAGTCCCAAGGTGCAGCCAGTGTTCGATTTCTAGGAGCCCAACACGCCTCAAGAGCAGCGTCTCACGCACTGAGCCTGCATCGAGCCCTCCGAGTGGTAGCTCGTCGTATTCGCGAAGCAAAATCAGTATTTGGGGCGTGGCCGCCGCTCCAGAAAAGTCGCGAGAAATGTACTTTTGGCTGAGATGATTCTTCTCGCGAAGTCCAGCTGACACCTCGTCAAAGGCTGCCATTCGTGCGAGGTGCGCCATGCCTGTCGCGACATCGAGTTCGCGCGCAACGCCTACCACAACCACGCTGGCGTCCCCGCGACGCGCACGCAATTGCAGTGTATCCTCTGCCTCTCGGAGCCAACCGGGAAGGCGGGCGTCGTTGGACGGTCCACATGTCGAAGCGCCGATGTAAACCATGACGAGTTCCCGGCGCGCGGTTACCGCCGAGGCAGCGACCCCTGCGCTTGACGCCTGAGCCAGAGGGTCACGCGGGAGATGATATCCTACGATTCCACCAGCTGCCACTAGCGCGCCGAGGACCACAAGCGATCGCGCATGTATCAAAGCTCACCTCGCGGCGCCCGCGTTGCCCCGCCCAGTCGTAGCCTGACTAAGCGCGGAAACGGCTCGTTGGCAAATGTATACAGATATGTGGGATGAATTCAAGCAATCAATGCAACAGCTTCGTCGAAGACTTCTGCCGGGGTGCGGAAGTCGAGCGTCTTGCGGGGCCGTCCATTGAGCTGAGCCGCGACGGCATCGAGCTGCCGCTGCGTAACGTTGGCGAGGCTCGTGCCCGTGGGGAAGTACTGCCGCAGGAGGCCGTTCGTGTTCTCGTTGGTGCCGCGCTGCCACGGACTGTACGGATCGCAGAAGTAGACCTGCACGCCGGTGGCGACGGTGAAGCGCTGGTGGTGCGCGAGTTCCTTGCCGCGGTCCCAGGTGAGCGAGCGCGCGACGTGCGCCGGCAGCCGCCGGATCTGGCGGATGAGCGCGGGCACGACGCGGCCCGGCTCCTTGCTCTCGACCTTCACGAGGATCGTGAAGCGCGACGTGCGCTCCACGAGCGTGGCGATGTGCGTGTTGCCGCCGCCGGCGAGGAGGTCGCCCTCCCAGTGGCCGGGCACGGCGCGGTCCTCGACCTCGGCCGGGCGCGCGCTGATGGGAATGGCATCGACGATCTGCCCGCGCCCCTGGCCCTTGCGCGTCGAGGCGCGGGCGCGCCGCACCACGCGTCCCGTGCGCAGGTGCCTCAGCAGTTCCTTCTTGAGCACGCCGCGCGCCTGGACGTACAGCGAGCGGTAGATCGTCTCGTGCGACACGTGCAACTCCGGCTCGTGCGGGTAGGTGCGGCGGAGCCACGCGCTGATCTGCTCCGGTGACCAGCGCAGCTTCAGCTTCGCTGCAATGAGATAGCGCAGGCGCGGCCGGGACGCGAGGCGGCAGGCCTTCGGCCGACGCGCGGACTTCCACGCGACCGCGTCGGCGCGGACGGCCCGATACTTCGTCGGGCCCCCATGACGTGCGACCTCACGACTGATGGTCGATGCGGCACGGCCCAGGGCGCGGCCGATCGCTCGGTAGGATTCGCCGGCGGCGAGCCCGCGCGAGATGCGCTCCCGTTCGTCGAGCGACAGCGCCAACGCCGATCGTGCACGCAGGCGCGGCGAGATGCCCCCTTGCTTGCGAATCACGCCGTGAAGTGCGCCGGGATCCTTGGCGAGGTCGCGGGCGATCTCGCGGACCGAGTCACCGGCGCGATAGCGCGCCCAGAGTTCAGCGCGCTGCTGCCACGTGTAGCCGTGCGGGCTGGGGATGAACATCGCGACAACCTCCATATAGAAGGAACTATGGAAGGTGTTGCATCGACCCTCTGAATCCAGTGGAGTCGACGTGTCCGATGCGCGGCAAATGGTTGCCGACGCTCACCGCCTCGAAGGAGGACAAACTGAGCAAATAGGTTTGCACTTCGACTTCCGGAAATGATCTGCGGTTCGGTGAAAGCTCGAATCGAGAGACCTGGACCGCAAAAACATCTCCTTCAAGGTGAACGATGCGAGAGAGCGTGCTGATACTTCGCGTCTCGGGATCAAGGCCGATCGACATCTGCCCCCGTGCATTGGGACGTTCCAGTGACCGCGAAAGCTCGAAATCTCGAACACGCAATCGACGCATCGAGCGTCCATCCTCTGAGTAGGCAGTCACGAACGGGAGTTTTACCAGTCCGATGAGCGCGCGCCCTCTCGCGTCACACCCAATGACTCCTTCTGACATCATTCTGCGCACAAGAGGGCTGGGTGAAGCGTATGACTCGCCGAACGTACCGCCTACGCTCCCATCCGGCCGAAGAATCGACACCAGAGGCTCGATGTCCCGAGCAGTCTCACGACCTGGTTGGAGCGACGACGGCGCGATTGCGTACATGCCGCCGTTGCGGAAGCAAAGCGTTTGCACAGCCACAACGGGCTGCACGGCTGAGATCATTCGTGCCCCGAACCTTGGCGACACCGAGAGCACGAAAGTCTTGAGCCCAAGTGCGGCGTCGTAAACCCGGAGAGTATCTGCGACGATTGTCACGTTGATCGGAGCTCGGAACTCAGACGGGCCGCTCCCTTGGCGCCCGACGTCACCCAGCACACCAAGATCCCGGTTGAGCAACACCACACGCATTTGACTCTGGTCGAGAACGGCCACGATGGAGCCGCTAACGGCAAGGTCTACGATTGTACCGAACGCCTCTTGAACTTCCCCGTCCAGCGAACCCACCGAATCGGCGCGCCGAGCGCCGACCAGCGCATCGCGCCAAAGGCGAAGTCGCGGGTCTCGTGCAACAGTGTCGCGAAGGGAGACGCTTACATCCGTCTCGCGCGCGCGGAGGTTTGGCGCGGTAGGATGCTGAACGGTCGCTTGAGCGTGCGATGCGGGCGCCAGCGCAGCTAGGACGGCTGCAACCAGCGCGACGCGGAAGCGGACCGAGATCAGGAACGAAGCAGGCATCACTCCTCGTCACACTGGTAAGTCGCGCAAAACACGCCCTGCATGTCGCAACCCGTGCGGATGATCTGGGTATGCACGCACACGTTCGGGTTGAGGCACAGATCGCGTTCGCAGAATCTCTTCACCTGTTTCGGGGCTGCGGCAGCACCGAGCAGAAGGCCTCCAAGCACTGCGGCGGTCGAAATCGCTACGCGTCTCCATCGCATGACTAATCCTCGGTTAGAAGAAGTGAGGACACGATGTGCGTGGTGGCGGGGGGGGGGGGCAATAGGATAGATGTAGGGCAATCGTTCGAGGGAGACCTGATGGGCGTCCAGTTTGTTGGCGCTGTGCGAGGCTTGGACGGTATCGGACTTCCGGCGAGCCGTTTGACTGACTAATCGATACACGTTTCGAGAGCGGCGTTGCACAAGTTCGACGGGGCCGGCCGGCTCACGCCGTACCGACCCCGTCGCTGATCCCTGGTGGATCCGAACGGCCGCCCTCGGGCGGCCGTTCGTCGTTTACGCCACCGCGACCAGTGGTTCCTTGGTCGGCTCCGGCAGCAGCGCCAGCGCCAGCACTTCCTCGAGCGTGCCGACGAAGTGGAAGCGCAGCTGGCCGCGCGCTTCGTCCGGCACGTCCTCCACGTCCGCTTCGTTGTCCTTCGGCAGGATGACGTCGGTGATGCCGGCGCGCAGCGCGCCGAGCACCTTCTCCTTCACGCCGCCGATCGGCAGCACGCGACCGCGCAATGTCACTTCGCCCGTCATCGCGATGTCCTTGCGCACCGGGCGTCCGCTGAGCTCGCTGGCCAGCGCGGTGGAGATCGCCACGCCCGCTGACGGACCATCCTTGGGGATGGCGCCCGCCGGGACGTGGATGTGCGTCTCGACGGTGCCGAGCTTGCTCTTCGGGATGCCCAGCGCCTCGGCGTTCTTCGTGACGTAGGTGAACGCCGCGCGCGCGGATTCCTTCATCACGTCGCCGAGCTGGCCGGTGAGGATGAGCGACACGGGTGCGCCGCCTTCGGCCGTCGGCGCGGCGAGCGGCCGCACGGAAGCCTCGACGAACATGATGTCGCCGCCCATCGGCGTGTAGTACATGCCGGTGGCGATGCCGACCTCGTGCGCGACGTTGGCCTTCTCCGGATGCACCTTCGGGCGGCCGAGCAGCTCGCGCACTTCCTCGGCGCTGATGATGCCGTCCTTGGTCGGGTCCTCGCCTTCCTTGGTCGCGATGCGGCGCGCCACCTTGCGCGCCACCTTGCCGATCTCGCGCTCGAGCTGGCGCACGCCGCTCTCGCGCGTGTACTTGCTCACCAGCGACGCGATGGCGTCATCGTCGAAGCTCAGCTTCTTGTCGGCGAGGCCGTTCTCCTCCAGCTGGCGCGGGATCAGGTACTTCTTGGCGATCTCCTGCTTCTCGCGCTCGGTGTAGCCGGCGAAGTCCACGACTTCCATGCGGTCCAGCAGCGGACCGGGGATGTTCTGGATGAAGTTGGCCGTCGCGATGAACAACACCTCGGAGAGATCGAAGGGGATGCCGAGGTAGTGGTCGGTGAACGAATCGTTCTGGGCCGGGTCGAGCACTTCCAGCAGCGCCGCGGACGGATCGCCCTGGAAGCTCTGGCCGAGCTTGTCGACTTCGTCGAGCAGGAACACCGGGTTCTTGGTGCCCGCCTGCTTCATGCCCTGGATGATGCGCCCCGGCATCGCGCCCACGTAGGTGCGGCGATGGCCGCGGATGTCGGCCTCGTCGCGCGCGCCGCCGAGGGCGACGCGCACGTACTCGCGCCCCAGCGACCGGGCGATCGACTTCGCGATGCTCGTCTTGCCGACGCCCGGCGGACCCGAGAACAGGAGGATCGGGCCCTTGGCCATCGCGCGGGCCTTGGCCTCGCGCTTGTCCGTGATCTGGCGGTCCTTCTCCTCGTGATTGGTCTTCTTCGGAATGGACGCGCTCGGGGCCTCGTCGGCGGTCGTCTTGAGCTTGGCCGCCGGGAACTCGCCGGTGCGATCCATCTCCTCGGCGAGCTGCTGCGCGCGGAGCTGGCGCACGGCGAGGAACTCGAGGACGCGATCCTTCACGTCCTTGAGGCCGTAGTGGTCTTCCTCGAGCACGGTGTGCGCGTGGGTCAGGTCGAGCTGGTCGTCGGAGCGCGTATTCCACGGCAACTCGGCGATCCACTCGAGGTAGGTCCGGATGACCTGCGCTTCCATCGACTCGCGGCCGGAGCGCTCGAGGCGTCCCAGCTCGCGCTCGACCTCGGTGCGGGCGTCCTTCGGGAGCTCGAGCTTGTTGAGCTTCTCACGGAGCTCCTCGATCTCCTTGGACTGGTCGTCGTCGCCGAGTTCCTTCTGGATGGCCTTCATCTGCTCGCGCAGGAACATCTCGCGCTGGCGCTCGCCGAGCTCTTCCTGGACCTGCGACTTGATCTCCTCCTGCGCCTCGAGCAGCGAGATCTGGCGCTGGACCATCACGAGCACCTTGCGCAGGCGGTCTTCCACCGAGAGGGTCTCGAGCAGGCCCTGCTTCTCGGCGACGGAGAGTTCGATGTAGCCGGCGACGAGGTCGGCGAACTTGCCGGGCTCGGTGACGGAGTCGAGCACCTGATGCACGACTTCCTCGGGCAGGCCGCGGCGCTCACCGAGCTCGGCGGCGCGCTCGCGGATCTCCTTGTGCAGCGCTTCGAACGCGGCGTCCTTCTCATCCAGCGGCGCCATCTCCTCGGTGTTCGTGACGACGGCGGAGAGGAAGCCTTCGGTCATCGTGTACTGCAGGGAGGTGGCGCGCTGTTCGCCGTGCAGCAGCAGCTGCACGCCGCCCAAGCCGCGCTGCACCTGGCCGATGCGGGCGATGACGCCCATCGAGTAGAGGATGTCGGCCGAGGGCTCCTCGGTGTTGTCCTTCTGCGCGACGGCGAAGACGAGGCGATCGCCCTTGAGGGCGCTCTCGATGGCGCGGAGTGTGCCGGGACGGCCCGCCGCGATCGGGGCGGTCAGCCCCGGGAAAATGACCGTCCCACGCAACGGCAGGACGGGAAGGGTCTGGCGGGTGCTCATCTCGACGAATCCTGGGGGATGATGAAGATGGGTGTGTGCATTGGAATATCCCCCTGACGCAACAAGCGTTCCGCCCTGACTTACGACCTTTTGGCGGGGATTGCAACTTTGATGCGCCGTCCTGACGTAGGGACTGCCACGGCATCCCGCAGGGCCCGAGGTGTGGTATCGGACCCGTTCAGGTCGTATCTTTGCCGCTCCGGTTCCCCCACCCAGCACGCCCTTCGCACGCACCTTGAGCGACTCGCGCCTCAGCCAATCCGACGCGGAACTGCAATCGCATGTGATGCGAGTGCTGGAATCGCAGTACGAGGTCGAGAAGGAAATCGGCCGCGGCGGCATGGGCATCGTGTATGGCGGGCGGGACAAGCGCCTGAAGCGACCGGTCGCCATCAAGCTGCTGCCGCCCGAGCTCGCATTCCGTTCGGAGATCCGTTCGCGCTTCCTGCGCGAGGCGGAGATGGCCGCGCAGCTCTCGCACCCGCACATCGTCCCGATCTACAGCGTCGACGAGCGCGAAGGCCTGGTGTACTTCGTGATGGCGCTGGTGGAGGGCGAGAACCTCGGGACGCGCATCGCGAACCGCGGACCGGTAACGCCCGAGGAGGCGCGGCGCATCCTGCGCGAGGTCGGTGATGCGCTGGCCTACGCGCACTCGCAGAACACGGTGCACCGCGACATCAAGCCGGACAACATCCTCATCGACCGCGCCACCGGGCGCACGATGGTGACGGACTTCGGCATCGCGCGCGCGGTCAGCGAGGGCGGCGACAGCAAGCTGACGGCGACGGGCATCGCCATCGGCACGCCGGCGTACATGAGCCCCGAGCAGTCGGCGGGCGACCGCGACATCGACGGGCGCACGGATCTCTACGCGCTGGGCATCGTCGCCTACCAGATGCTGTGCGGCGACCTGCCGTTCAACGCGACAAGCGCACCGGCGCTGCTGGTAAAGCACCTGAGCGAGAAGCCGGTGCCCATCGACCAGCGCGCGATGGTGCCGCCGGACCTGGCGCGCGCGGTGATGCTCTGCCTCGAGAAGAATCCCGACGACCGTTTCCCCGACGCCCGCGCGTTCGTGCAGGCGCTGGAGACGGGCAACGTGCCGCAGCTGCCGCAGCGCATGGGCAACGCCTATCCGCAGGCGCAGCCGACGTGGACGCCGCCGGCGAACTTCGATCCCGATGCGCCGACGCCCGAGGAACTCGTGCGCTGGGAGCACCGCACGGTCGTCGCGTTCCGCAAGGCGATCGCCCCGTTCCTGTTCGTCACCGGCGCGCTGTTCTTCGTGAACTTCCTCGGCGGGCCGAACTTCCTGTTCGTCTCGGCGTTCTGGGGCATCAACATCGCGTACAAGTACGCGCGACTCTGGAGCGACGGCTTCGACTGGCGCGATGTGTTCCGCCAGCCACGCGACAAGATGATCGTCGACGTCGCCGCCGATACGGTGGACAGCGCGAAGGCGATCTGGGACCGCGAGAAGCGGATGGAGATCCGCGAGAAGGCGCGGCGTCGCCGGCTGAGCGTGGAGTCGGCGTCGCCGGCGGGCGGGCTGCCGGGCATCACGTCGGCGGACGCGGCGGCGTTGGGTTCGGGTCCGCACGCGGCGACGGCGCGGCAGGCCTTGCTCGATCGCGAGGAAGTGCTGCGCTTGGTGGACTCGCTGCCGAGTGCGGACAAGGCGCGCATCCCGGACGTCGTGCCGACGGCGCGCAGCCTCTCCGAGTCCGTGATGGGCCTGGCGACGGCGCTGACGACCGTCGAGCGCGAGCTCGGCGACGCGACCGTGGCGGCGATGGACAAGGAAATCTCGATGCTGGAGTCGCAGGCGAATCCGCTCGACGTGCAGGCGTCGGAGGCGCGCGTGCGGCGACTGGCGTTGCTCAAGCGCTCGCGGCGCGGCGCGGCGGAGCTGGAGGCGCGGCGCGCCGAGCTCGCGGCGAAGCTCGAGAACGTGGCGCTCACGCTGCAGAACCTGAAGTTCGATGTGCTGCGCCTGAAGACGGGCAACCAGAGCTGGCAGCAGTTGACCACGGTTGCGGAGCGGGCGGCTGCGCTCGCGCGTGAGGTGGACGCGTCGGTGTATGCGGGCGACCAGCTCGCGCGCATCGATCGCGGCAGGACCCGTGGCTGACGACGCGCTGCTGCAGCGACTCGCGGCCGCCGTCGACGGCCACTACGCAATCGAGGCGGAAGTCGGACGCGGCGGCATGGCGGTGGTGTACCGCGCCACCGACGTGCGCCTGCGCCGGAAGGTCGCGCTCAAGGTGCTGCCGCCGGAGCTGGCGTTCCGCGAGGAAGTGAAGCGGCGCTTCCTGCGGGAGGCCGAGATGGCGGCGGGGCTCTCGCATCCGCACATCGTGCCCATCTACGCCGTGGACGAGCGGGACGGACTCGTCTGGATGGCGATGGGTCTCGTGGACGGCGAGTCGCTCGCGGAACGCCTGCACCGCGAGCCGCGCCCGCCTGTCGACGTCGTGCGACGGGTGTTGCGCGAGGTCTGCGACGCCCTCGACTATGCGCATCGCGAGCGCGTGGTGCATCGCGACATCAAGCCGGACAACATCCTGCTCGAGCGCGGCACCGGTCGCGCGCTGGTCACGGACTTCGGCATCGCGCGTGCGGCGGAAGGCGATCAGCGCCTGACGGCGACGGGCATCGCGGTCGGGACGCCGGCGTACATGAGCCCCGAGCAGGCGATGGGCGAGCGCGAGGTGGACGGCCGCGCCGACCTCTACGCGCTGGGCATCGTCGGCTACCAGATGCTGGCGGGCGAGCTGCCGTTCCAGGCGAGCAATACGCCGACGATGCTCATGAAGCACCTGAGCGAACGTCCGCGCCCGCTGCGCGACGTGCGCGCCGACCTGCCGGAGAACCTCGTGTACGCGATCGACCGCGCCCTCGAGAAGGCGCGCGACTCGCGCTGGGCGAGTGCGGCGGAGTTCCGCGCGGCGCTGGCCGAAGATGCCGAGTCGCCATCGATGAAGCGCCGGTCGGCGGCCACGGCACGTCCCTCGGCCGCGGTGCCGCGTCCGTCGAGCGGCGGCATGCCGGCGATCCCGGCAGCTCCGCCCCCCCCGAGCCCGTCGACCGATCCGCTCGATGACCTGCATGCGCGGACGCCGGTGCCGGGTCCTGACTTCCCGAAGTTGCCGCGCGACTGGATGCAGGACGCTGCGGCGCGCACGGAGGGACGCGAGGCGCTCAAGCAGTGGCGCGAGGAGGCGCGGCGCTGGCGCGACCAGGTGCGCAACCAGCCGCGGGCGCAGCGCGAGGAGCTGCGCGTCGCCGCGCAGCGCATGGGGGAGTTCGTGCTGCAGCAGAAGACGCCGGAGGAGCGCATTGCCGGCGTGCGGCGGCGCATCGGCGCCGGCGTGGTGACGATCGGCATGTTGGCCGTGATCAATGCCGTCACGTCGCCGTCCTTTCCGTGGGTGATCTTCCCGGCGATCGGCATCGGCTACGGCATCGTGCGGCGCCTGACCGACCTGTGGGCCGATGGCATCCCGGTGCGCGATGTCTTCCGCAAGCCGGCGCCGCGCACGTCGGGTGACGAAGCGCCGCTGCGCCGTCTCGAACCGAAGCTGCCGGCGCCGCCCGCGGCCACGGCCGCGCAGGCGGTGCTCGAGGCGGTGCCGAAGGACGTGCTCGCGGGACAGTTCGGTCCGGCGCTGCGCGATGCCTACGAGTCGCGCGCGAAGATCCGCTCGATGCTCGCGCGGCTGCCGGAGCACGAGCGTGCGATGCTGCCGGAAATCGAGCCCACCGTCGAGGCGCTGGTGGAGCGCGTGCGCACGCTGGCCATCGCGCTGCACGCGCTCGACGCCGATGCGTCGCCGGACGCGCTGGTGCGCCTGGAGACGCGCGTGGCGCAGGCCGAGGCGATGCCCGACGGACCGGAGCGCACGCGGCGCCTCGAGCTGTTGGAGCGGCAGCGCACGACGCTGACCGACCTCGCCGAGCGGCGCGGCTCGCTCAAGGCGCAGCTGGAGCAAGCGGTGCTCGTGCTCGAGACGATGAAGCTCGACCTGACGCGGCTGCGCAGTTCGGGCGTCGCCTCGCGCGTGGCCGACGAAGGGCCGCGCACGCAGGAGATCAATGCGTTGGTGCGCGACGTCGAACGCGTCGCCGAGGCGGTGGATGAGTCGCGCCTAGAGCGCGGCCCGGGCGAGTAGCGGATCGAGGGCGCGCCGCAGCGCGTCGGGTTGGTCCTCGGGCACGAAGTGCGAGGCGCCGGGGATCACCGTGAAGCTGGACCCCGCGATGGCTTGATGCAGGCGCTCGCCGAGTGCCACGGGATAGAACGGGTCGTCGGCGCCCCAGACGACGGCGGCGGGCACGGCGAGTTCACCGAGGCGCCGCGACCAGGCGGCCGTGTCGCAATGCCGCATCACCGCGAGATGCGCGGCGAGCGCGTCGCGCCCGGGCGTGGTGGTGAAGTGGCGCAGGCAGGTGTCGAGCGTGAGGTGGGCGCGATGGGGATCGGCGAAGCCACGACGCACCGAGCCATGGACGAGTCCCGCCAGCAGGGCCGGCGGCGTGTGCCGGGCGAGCGGGCCGAGTGCACGGGCGAGACGGGCGAGGCGCCGTGGTTTCACCCCGAAGCCGGCTGAGCTGACGAGTGCGAGTCCGGCGACGCGCGTGGGCCACTGCACGGCAAAGGCCTGCGCCACGCCGCCGCCGAGTCCGTGTCCGACGATGAAGGCTTGGTCGACGCCGAGGTCGTCGAGCAGGGCGTGAATGGCGGCGGCGTGTGCGCCGCATCCGGCGCGCGCGGAGCTGGGCGGATCGCTGCGGCCGAACCCGGGGAGATCGACGATGATCTGCCGATGGCCTGGCGCGAAGTCCCGCACGAAGTCGTGCCAGAGGCGCGACGTCATCGGGAATCCGTGGATCAGGACGACCGGCGCTCCGGCTCCGCGGGTACCCGCCGCGTAGTAATAGAGGCGGCTTCCCCCGACGTCCACGAATTCTCCGCGCATGCGCGCAATCTGGCGGAATTCGTAGGAAATGGTATCCTTTACCGCTCCCGAGGGTATGGGACCCGGCCGGCATAGGTTATACTCCAAGTGCCGCCGGATAAGTTCTTTTCTCGTATGGCGTTAGCCACGGTTATCGTTTGACGACCCCAATCATCTCGCCCACGTCGATCTTCGCGCCCCCCCCTCCTCCCGAGGCGGAGGTCGCGTTTCCGCTGGGATGGCTGCTGGATCACGCGTCACCACCGATTCAGTATCGCGCCACCAACGAGGTAGCGAAGCTCGGGCCCGGGGTGGACTTCGAACCCGGAATCCTGCCGCTCGCCTATAAGCCGGCCCTCGAGCTCGCGCTCCAGGCCGATGTGAACGGCGTCTGGAACGGCGCCATGCTCGCCCTGCCATCGCAGCGTGCCGAGCATTTCGAAGGAATCGGCACCATTCCCGCGATGCGCCGGCTGCTCGAGTACGGCTGGGACAAGGATGCGCCGCCCATCGTGCACACGAAGCGCGTGCTCTTCCGGCTGCTCGCGGAGGACAACGATCCGGACTTCCTCTATGAGCTGCGCCCGACCAAGGCCAAGGTCGACGAAGAAGTGCTGTTGGCGCAGCGCCAGCTGCTGCGCGAGGCGGCGGGAGCGGCGCTGGCGCAGGCGGGCTTCGAGGCGGACCCGCGACTCCGTGGGCTCGCACGTCGCACGATCGAGCGCATTGCCGAGTTCGTGCGCTCGCCGCTGGCCGAGAAGCCGTGGATCCGCGTGGGCAACAAGCAGGTGCTGCACCCCGACGCGTTCCCGCCGAGCATCTACGCGCTGCATCTGATCGCGCACATGCCGCTGTTCCAGAACGAGCACTACGAGGCGATGGAACTGCTCAACGCGTACCTCGCGCGCCCGTTGCCGCGCCAGGAGTCGGTGCAGCAGGTCGGCAACACCTTGATGCCGCTGCCGTACGCCGTGCTCGGCGACATGCTGCCGCACCGCAATGCCGTCGAGGCCGACGTGCCGAAGGCGCTGGCGTGGCTCGAGCTGATGGCGCGACTCGGGTTCCTGCGGCGCAACGAGGTGTGGACGAAGATGTTCGAGCGCTTCGTCGACGATTGCGGGCGCGACGGCGTCTGGCATCCGCACAAGGGTCTGGCGATGCCGAAGAGCACGGATCCCTATGTGTGGCCGATGTTCCCGCTGGAGGTGACGCACGGCGGTGACGAGCGTTGGTGCGACGTGACGTTCCGCATCGGGCTCATCGCGCGGGCCAGCGGCCGTCCGATTTCGCTCGTTTGAGTCGGGTGCAGGGGCAGGGTAGTCGGCGGGAGGCGAGCGCGTGAATACGCGTCTGCCTCCCGCCGAGTGGTTTCCGGCCGGCGTCGACGGCATCGTCGCGCGCACTGTGACGCTCGCCAGCGGGCCGCGGGTGCGCGTCTTGGAGGCGGGGCCTGCCAATGGACCGCCCGTGCTGCTCGTGCATGGGTGGGCGGTAAGCGCGTACCTGTGGCGCCACAACATCCTGCCGCTGGCCAACGCGGGATACCGCGTGCTGGCCCCGGACTTGCCCGGCCACGGACTCAGCGATGCGCCAAGCGCGCCCGGCAGCTACTCGCTCGATGCCTTCGCGCGCTATGTGCTGGAGACGCTCGATGCCTGCGGCGTCGCGCGCGCGGCGGTGGCGGGGCAGAGCATGGGCGGCAAGGTCGTGGTGCACGCGGCGCTGCAGGCGCCGGCGCGGGTGTCGCAGTTGATGCTCTACGGTGCGGTGGGCTTCGGGCTGATTCCCCCCTGGCAGGCGCTCTCGCCGTTGCTGCCGACGCTGCCGGGCGAATGGATCGCCAAGCTGATTCCGCGCGAGGCGATCGCGTTCGTGCAGCACCGCGTCTACGGCAAGCTCGGCTTCTTCACGGAGCGCGATGTGGATGAGTACTGGGCGCCGACGCAGTTCCCCGCGGTGGTGCGCGCGCAGTTCCAGATGCTGCAAGAGTTCCAGTGGGGGCTGTGGGACGAGGCGACGGTGCGGCGGCTGCGGGTGCCGACGCATGTGATCTTCGGGACGCGCGACCGGACGGTGCGGCCGCGCAATGCGGAGTCGCTGGCGCGCATGCTACCGGATGGGCGGCTGACGTGGATTCCCGATGGCGGGCATGTGGTGATGGAGGAAGTGCCGGGGCAAGTGAATGCCCAGATGCTTGAGGACCTGACTAGGTTTCCGACACGATGACAAAGAGAAAGAAGGGAGACGGCGGTACGGGCGGGGGTGGGAAGAAGGCGACGGGAAAGGGGAGAAGGGGGGGAGAGGGGGAGACGAAACGGCCGAGTAAGTCCAAGGCTGCGGCGGCGATCCTGCCCCCGGTGTCCACGCGTCCCGCGCTGGAGGGGGATGCCCGCACGCTCGCCGAGCAGGAAGCGGCGACCTCCGACATCACGTTCGCCGACCTTGGGCTCAGCGAGCGGATGCTCGCGTCGCTCAAGCGCGCGGGGTACCTGCGGCCGACGCCGATCCAGCAGCAGGCGGTGCCGCTCGCGCTCAAGGGGCGCGACCTCATGGGGCTCGCGCAGACGGGCACGGGCAAGACCGCGGCGTTCACGATCCCGATCATCGAGCGGCTGATGGGCGGGCCGCAGCGGACGCGCGCGCTGGTGCTGACGCCGACGCGCGAGCTCTGCCAGCAGGTCGAGGCCAGCGTGCGCAAGTACGGCGAGGGCACGGGGCTCGAGGTCATCTCCGTGTACGGCGGCGTGGGCTACGACCAACAGACCGAGGCGCTGCGCAACGGGGTGGATATCGTCGTCGCGACGCCGGGGCGCTTGATCGACCATCTCGAGAAGCAGAACGTCGTGTTCGACGACCTCGAAGTCTTGGTGCTCGACGAAGCCGACCGCATGCTCGACATGGGCTTCGCGCCGCAGATCAACCGCATCGTCGCGCAGATCCACGCGTATCGGCAGACCCTGCTGTTCTCCGCCACGATGCCGCCCGAGGTCGAAGCGCTGGCGCGGAAGTACCTGCGGAAGCCGACGGTGGTGCAGGTCGGCCGCCGCTCGCAGGCGGCGAATACGGTGCGGCACTTCGTCTACCCCGTGCCCGGCCACCGCAAGACGGCGCTGCTCACGCACCTGCTCAAGGAGCTGGGCGACGACGACTCGATCTTGGTCTTCACGCGGACGAAGCACGGCGCCGACCGCGTGGTGCGGCACCTCGAGGAGCATCACGTGAAGGCCGATGCGCTGCACGCGGACAAGAGCCAGAGCCAACGCGAGCAGGCGCTGGCGCGGTTCAAGGACGGCAAGACGCGCGTCCTGGTCGCCACCGACATCGCGCAGCGCGGCCTCGACATCTCCGGCATCACGCACGTGATCAACTACGACGTGCCGCAGCAGGCCGAGGATTACGTGCACCGCATCGGGCGCACGGGCCGCGCGGCGAAGGAAGGTGACGCCTTCACGTTCATGAGCACCGAGGAGATCGGGATGGTGCGGACGATCGAACGCGTGATCGGGCAGGAGATCCCGCGGATTTCGGTGCAAGGCTTCGATTTTGGCACTTAACGGCAGATGTAAGCTGTGAGATGTGAGATGTAAGGGGCGGATGCGGCGTGGGAGGATGCCACTTCCGTCTCGTGCGTCTCGCTGCTTAGTAACTGACCCGGGCGCGCCCCATGCGACTGACCACCACCGTCTCGGCGCGCGCGCCGATGCGCACGACGATGGTGGAGTTCGCGATGCCGACGCCGAGTCCGTTGGCGCCGAAGGTGACGGTGTCGCGCGTGGCGTGGAGCTGCACGTAGTGCATGGCGCGCAGCGCGCGGATGAGCAACGTGTCGCCACCCGACTCGACGCGGATGGTGCCGGCGGGACGGTCGACGATGAGGCGGGCGACGTGGCCGCGCCGGATCGCCGCGACGCGTGTGAGGGCGACGGCGCCGCTCACCTCGTGCGCCGCTTGGCGCAGGCGCAGGCCGTCGAGCAGGTACTTGCCGCGCGGCAGGGCGACGCCGGCGGCGAGCGCCACGAAAGTGCAGACGACGACGAGTTCGACGAGGGAGAAAGCGCGGCGCATGGCAGCATAGCTGCGTAGATTGCAGGCACGCTGCGGCATCATCGCCCTGCCGCCACTACCGGATCATCGCGGAGGCCTCCGTGGCACGCATTCGCCGTCTCTCGTTCGCGCTGCTCGCTGCCCTCGCGCTCGGCGCCTGCTATCAGGACCCCGAGGAGCGCATCGCCGAGCAACAGCTGATGCAGGACATGACGGACGCCGTGAATTCGCTCGGCATGCAGGTGGCGGAGATGCAGGCGACGGTGGATTCACTCCGCACGATCATCGCGAAGCACGACACGGCGGTGTATCGCATGGCGAACGTCACGGGCGTGCCCTACCAGCGATAGCCGTTGCCCGTCCGCTGGATCGACATCGCCCTCTGCGTGGGCTGCAACTACCAGCCCCGGGCCGCGGCGTTGGCGGCGACGCTGCGCGAGGCGTATCCTCAGGCGACCGTGACGCTCACGCCGACGGGCGGTGGGAGGTTCGAGCTCAGCGTGGACGGTCGGCTGCTGTTCTCCAAGCACGAACTCGGGCGGCACCTGCAGCCCGGGGAAGCGCTCACTCTCCTCCAACGGCTCACTCCCGACTGATGCGCATCGCAATCTCCACCGGCGGCGGCGACGCCCCCGGACTCAATGCCGTCATCCGCGCGGCCACGCTCTCGGCGCTCGAGCGCGGCTGGAGCGTCATGGGCATCAAACGCGGCTACGCCGGCCTGCTCGGCGAGGACGAGGTCATCCCGCTCACGCGCGAGTCGGTGCGCGGCATCGGCCACCTCGGCGGCACGATCCTGCGGACCACGAATCGCGGCAATCCCTTCAGCTTCCCCGTGCAGCAGGCGGATGGGTCGTGGCGGGAGATCGACCGTTCCGACGAGATCCTCGAGAACGCGCGCAACCTCGGCATCGAAGCGCTGATCTCGATCGGCGGCGACGGCTCGCTGGCCATCGCGCAGCGGCTGGTCGACAAGGGCATGCGCATCGTCGGCGTACCGAAGACGATCGACAACGATGTCGCGGGTACGGTGACGACCTTCGGCTTCGACACGGCGGTGGCGACGGCGATCGAGGCGATCGACAAGCTGCAGACGACGGCGGAGTCGCATGACCGCGTGCTGGTGCTCGAGGTGATGGGGCGCGAGGCGGGGTTCATCGCGCTGCATTCCGGTGTGGCGGGATCGGCGGACGTGGTGCTGATCCCCGAGATCGCGTGGAAGCTCGAACACGTGTGCGAGGCGGTGATGGAGCGCGACCGTCGCGGGCGGAAGTTCGCGATCGTCGTGGTCGCCGAGGGGGCGAAGGACGAGGGTGGGCATGTGTCGCTGATCGGCGACTCGCTGCCGGGACAGGCGCCGCGCATCGGCGGAGTCGCGCACAATCTCGCGAAGGCGATCCAGGCGAAGACGGGCAAGGAGTGCCGCGCGATGGTGCTGGGGCACCTGCAGCGCGGCGGGATGCCGACGGGGTATGACCGGTTGCTGGCGACGCGGTTTGGCGGCGCGGCGGCGCAGGCGGTGGCGGACGGGAAGTGGGGCCACATGGTGGCCCTGCAGACGCCGCATATCGTGACGGTGCCGATCCGCGAGGCAATCCGGGAGCCGCGGCGCGTGGATCCGTCGCATGACATCGTGCAAACGGCGCGGCGGACCGGCATCAGCTTCGGCGACCGCTGAGTGTCCAGAGGGGCGGAAATGAACGTCCGTGGACGAGACGGGTAGAATTCCCTTCCAGACCGACGATATTGCCCTCATGCTGCGATCCCTTTTCCTGCTGGCCGCCGTGGCGGCGCTTCCGGCCATGGCCGGTGCGCAGGGGACGGCGCGGCCGCAGGTGCCGGTGGTGCCGACGCACCTGATGCCGCCGGCGGGGAAGTGCCGCATCTGGATGGATGGGGTCTCGCCGGCGCAGCAGCCCGCGCCCACCGACTGCCAGACCGCGCTGCGACAGAAGCCGGCGAACGGCACGGTGATCTTCGGGCCCTCGGAGCGGGAACTCGAGACCAAGGGGTTCCGCAGCAATCCGCGGCCGACGCGGCGTGACACGACCTCGCGCGCGGCGCTGCCCGCGCGAGGGCGGAATACGCCGCCGCGCACGCCGCCGGACACGACCAAGCCGCCGGCCGAGCGCCGTCCGGAGCCCACGTCGTAAACGCGCCGTTGCCACAGCGCCCGGTCCGCGACGCGTATCTGCCGCCGGACCGCGAGGCGTTTCTCCGCGCCGGCGGTCCGCGCGGCCGGATCATCGTCATCGCGCCGACGCGCGCTGCCTGCGAGACCATCGAACTCGCGTTCGGCCTCGACATCGAAACCGTGCTGTGGAAGTCGCGCGGCGAGGAACTCTCGCGCATCACCGCGGAGCTCGCCGAGAGTGAAGCGCGGCCGCGACAGGGCTTTGGCATCGTCGCGGGGACGGGTACGGGCAAGACGCTCTCGGTGAAGCCGATCGCCAAGCTGCTGCTGGGCACCGACGAGCTGCGCGTGGGTGTGGTGAACCGCGAGCGCGAGGCGACGCCCGAGACGCCGACATGGAACGTGGTGATCGTGACCACGGGCATCGCGCGGCGCTGGTTCCAGGACGGCGATATCCGGCCGCACGACACGTTGGTCGTGGATGAGATCCACCAAACCAGTGCGGAGTTGGAACTCTGCCTCGCGCTGGGCAAGCGGACGGGATGCCGCTTCATCTGGCTCTCGGCGACGGTGGATCCGTCGTTCTACAAGCGCTACCTGAATGCGGCGGCCGTGGTGGAGTCGAGCGCCTTCGACCCGCAGAAGGCCGCACGCGTCGAGGTGGAGCGCAAGAAGCCGACGAGCTTCCTCGACGACCGCTTCATCACGCGGGCGATCAAGGAGCGGCGCGGCATCGGCGTGTTCCTGCCGACGCGCGCCGCGGTCGAGGAAGTCGCGACGGATGTCGGGGCGCGCTATCCGCGGATGCAGGTGGCGTTCTACCACGGCGGCGAGCCGATCCGCGTGATCCGGCCGTTCCTGGAAGGCGAGGTGGAGAAGCCCTTCCTGCTGGCGATGACGGCCGCGGGCCAGAGCGCGCTGAACGTGCAGGGCCTCGACACGGTGATCATCGACGACACGCGCTTTGCGAACGTCGTCGAGCAGGGTCGCAACGTGCTGACGCGGCTGCACCTCGGCGCCAACGAGATCCTGCAGATGGCGGGACGCGTGCATGGGCGGGTCGCCGGCGGCCGCGTGTTCATCCTGAGCGACCGCGACATCCGTTTCGATCGCCTTATGCCGACGGCGCCGGATTTCCAGCTGGCGGGTGACTCGGAGCGCGTGGCGCTGACCTGCGCGGCGCTGGGCGTGCGTGCGGACGAGCTCGACCTGCCGGTGCCGCTCGACAAGCAGAGCTACCGCAACTCGCTGGAGTTCCTGGCGCGGCGCGGCATCATCGAGAACGGGCGCCTGACGGAGTACGGCAAGGCGGTCGAAGCGCTGCCCGTGGACCGCTCGTGGGCCGAGCTGCTCGTGCACTGCAGCGACACGCTGCTGCCGTACGTGGCGGTGATGGCCAGCGTCGAGTCGCTGCACCGGATGACGCGCGAAGATCGGGATCTCGCGGGGCTCATCGTGCCGGGCAGCGATCACCTGACGACGTACAACGTGTACGCCGAGGCCTTCGCCAAGTGCGGGTACCTCGGCGAGGTGTACGGACTGCCGCGGCAGCTGTTCGATGCGAGCATCGAACGCTGGGCGGAGGGCCGCGGGGTGCTCGTGAAGGCCGTGGAAGACGCGGCCCTCGCGCTGGCGAGCATCTATCGCTCCGTGCGCTTGCCGTTGCCGGAGCGCATGCCGATGGCGACACAGGCGATCGAGAAGGAGTGGGTCGAGCTGTTGGCGCGCATCATGCCGTTCTCGCTGGTGATCGACGAGCAGACGGTGAACGGCGACGAGGCGCGGGTGTCCAAGACGAGCGTCTGCGGCAGTTGGGGGCCGGTCGCGGGCACGCTGCGGTACTTCGCCGACAAGTTCGGTGTGGCGCGGGCGGGGATCGAGGGCACGCAGCTCGGACGCGACCTGATCCGCAAGTACGCGACGGGGCACTCGCCGCAGTTGGTGTACGATCCGCAGCAGCGGGATCGCCCGTTTGCGCTGGAGCGGCGGCTGGAGTACTTCGGCTTCGAGTTGGAGCGGGAGCGCGAAGCGATCGCGGATTTCCCGCCGGGCAAGGAAGCCGAGGCGCGACGCGTGCTCGCCGAGGCCTTGGCACGCGGCGAGGCCCGGCATGCGAGCATGCCGCAGAACCAGCCGCGCATTGCAGAGGTGCGGGAGGCGTGGCGCCGCAGCGGTGGCGCGATGCCGCGCATCTCGCAGGCGGAGCTTGCGGCCTGGTATGAGCGGCAGCTGGCTGGCGTGAACTCGATGGCGGAGTTTCGCGCGGCGAAGCTGGTGTTCGATCCGGATGAGTGGATTCCGGCGGCGGAGCGCGGGCGGCTGATGCGCCTGCCGTCGCACGTGACGATCCGCGACCGCGAGGTCTCGCTGCACTACGAAGTGGAAGAGACGCCGGAAGGGCCGCGCGGCGTGGCGCGGCTGCACATTCCGGAGAAGCTGGCGCGCACGATGGTGGCAGAAGAGTTGCCGGTGTTGGATCGGCCGCTGCGCTTCGCCGTGGGGCGTGGGCAGCGCGGGACGATCAAGGCCGATTCGCTCGAGGCGGCGCAGGAGGAGTTGGCGCGGCCGTGGATGCGCGGCGAGGCCGAGCGTCGGCCGCAGCGGCGCGATGGGCGACGCGATGACCGACGAGACGAGCGGCGTGGGCCTCGGCCGCCGTATCCGAAGGGTGGGCGGCGGAAGCGATAACTGCTTTCACCACGAAGGCACGCAGCAAAAGAAGGAAATGCAACGACCTCGCCACGGAGCAACCGTGTCTCGAAGGTGAGGAGTTATGCCGTGGCGGGCCTCGGGGCCTGCCACGGCTGCTTCGTTTTGAGGATCGTGTTGCAGACGACGATGAGCTTGCGGCTGCAGGCGGTGAGCGCCTGCTTCGCCGTCTTGCCGCGCGCGCGCAGCCGCGCGTAGAAGGCCTTGAGCGCGGGATTGTGGTGCGCCGCCGTGAGCGCGGCCATGTAGAGCACGCGGCGGACGTCGGCGCGACCGCCGCGGATGTGCCGCCGGCCGTGCCAGGCGCCACTGTCCTGCGCGAGCGGCGCGACGCCGACCAGGGCGGCGATCTCGCGGCGCGAGAGCGTCCCGAGCTCGGGCAGGAACGCGAGCAGCGTCGCGACCGTCACGGGGCCGATCCCGGGGACGCTGCGCAGCAGCGCGGCCGTCTCGCGCCACTGCGGGTGCGCGGCGATGTGGGCCTGGAGCTGCCGGTCGAGGTCGCGCCCCTTCGCCTCGAGGAACGCGATCGTCTCCTCGATGTCGGCGACGACGGGCGAGTCGGGGAAGAGCCGCTGCTGGTCGAGGCGCAGCCGCTCGGCGACGAGCATCTCGTCGAGCTGGCGCCGGCGGGCGACGAGCTGCATCAGGGTGCGGTGCGCGGCGTCGGGGAGCGTGACGGCCTGCACGGGCCGCTCGGCCGCGAAGCGCGCGAGCATCCGCGCGTCGAGCACGTCGGTCTTCGCGAACTGCCCGTGCGAGCGCGCGTACTCGCGCACGCGCGCCGGCGCGACGAGGCTCACCGGCAGGGCCTGCGCGCCGAGGGCCATCAGCACGGGGAGCTCGTAGCCGCCGGTGGGCTCGAGCACGACGTGCGCAGGCCGCAGCGCCGCGAGGCGCCGCGCGAGCGCGCGCAACTCCTTGGCGCTCGTGCCCGTCGTCCACGTCTCGCCGCTCGGATGGAGCGCGACCACGACGGTCGCCTTCGCCACATCGATGCCGACAAACATCCGGACCTCCGCGTGGGGATCGCCGCCGGCACCGGCCTTCCGCATGCGGGCTCCACGTCGGGCGTGGGCACCACCCAACCGTCCGGGCTCTCGGCAATCGTGATGGGTGGGCGCGGCCCCTGCTCCGTGGCGGTCTTCACGAACCGAGGCACGACCGGGCTCGCCCCGCACCCTTGTCCCACGAACATACCGTCGAATCGACATAGAAGGCACAGAGTCACGGAGGTCGCACGGAGAACCGCAAGAAACCCTAGGGGGTCCGCTCCGATGCTTCGGTGCGGACCCCCATGCATTTGCTTCTTGCAGTGCTCTGTGAAGACCTCTGTGCCTCTGTGTCTCTGTGGCAAAGCGGTTCAAAATCCTTCGTGTGCTTCGTGCCTTCGTGGTGAGCGCCGTTCTGGGTGCAGACTAGTACTCTCGGTACGGAACCGCGGTACTAGAGATTCCAATTATTGCACTTTCACAAGCCAGTCCAACTCTCTGTCCAGTTTATAAGTTCTTATACAACAACGATTTATAAGATATTTCCTAAGTTCTATTGGATTAGGACTAGTTGGTCCTAAGTTTACCGCCGTGACCCAGAAGCGCATGCAAATCCTCGATGCCGCGGCGGAACTGATCGCCGAGAAGGGCTTCGTGCAGACGTCAGTGGATGACGTCATCGCGCGAGCCGGCCTCAGCGGCAAGTCGCACTTCTACCACTACTTCAAGTCCAAGGAGTCGCTTGGCCACGAAGTACTGGCGCGGCAGTTCGACGTCCTCGCGGAGCGGGGCCTCGCCATCCTGCGTGAACCGACGCTCGACCCGATTGAACGCCTCCACGTGTTCATCGATTCGGTCGTCGCGTTGCAGGCCGAGCGCGGGGGGCGCTCGGCGTCCCCGTTCGGCGCCCTGGCGACCGAGATGGCGGCGATGGACGAGGGCTTCCGTGTGCGGATCGCGCGCGTGTTCCGCTCGTGGACGGACGAGATCGCGGGCCTCTTGGGCCAGGTCAAGGATCGGTTGGAGGATGACGCGGACCCGATGCGTCTGGCGCGGTTCATCGTCGCGACCCTCGAGGGCGCGACGACGATGGCGCGGATGAAGCGGGACGTGAGCCTGATGCACGGCGTGGCGACGGACCTCAAGCGGTTCGTGGCCGGCCACGTGAAGAAGACGACCGCAGCGTAGATCGCACAGTTCCGGAGGGAACGATGGCGTCGATGGCAGCAGGGTATGGCATCTTCGGGATGGATGATCGGGCCGCGGAGCGCGAGCGCGCCGATCGGCGTGCGCGCTTCGACGCGGAGGCGATGGCGCAGCTCGACGCGCTGTATTCCTTCGCGCTCAAGCTGACGCGCGTGCGCGACGAGGCCGAAGACCTCGTCTCCGACACGCTGCTCCGCGCGTTCCAACGCTGGGAGCAGTACCGGCTCGGCACCAACATCCGCGCGTGGCTGTTCACCATCCTCTACCACGCGTTCGTGAGCCGCAAGCGTCGCATCGACGCGCGCGAGGTGCAGCCGCTCGAGGACGAAGATGGCCGCGAGGTGTTCGAGGCGGTCGGCGACGTCGATCCGGAAGGCACGTTCTACGATTCATTCATCGACCAGGAAATCGTCGATGCCATCCACGGCCTGCCGGAGGAGTATCGTGCGGCGGTGGTGATGAGCGACTTGCACGGCCTGCGCTACGGCGAGATCGCCCAGGCGCTCGGCGTCCCGGAAGGAACGATCAAGAGCCGCCTGTTCCGCGGCCGGCGCCTGCTGCAGGAGAAGCTCCGCGGCTACGCGACCGAGATGGGCTACATCAAGGCGTAACGGTCAATAGCCGTGCGACCTCACGGCACCGCCTTCTGGCGGTGCCGTTTTGCTTTCGCGCGGTTGCCGCAGGTCTTCATGTCGCACCAGCGCCGCGTGCCGCTCTTGGTGTCGTCGGCGAAGTGGCGCGGGCACCGGCGGTCGGCGCAGCCGCGGATCTTGCCGAGTTCGCCGCGGACGAGTGAGTCGACGGCGCTCTCGACGACGGGAATCACCAGGCCGCCGAAGGCATCGCCCACGGGCACGAAGCTGCGCACATAGCCGCCGTCGGGCATCGCGTCGACGCGTCGCGTGCCGACGGAACGCCCCAAGACCCGGTTGATCTCCTCGACGACGTGCGCGCGCTGCACGGCGCCGCGGGCGTCACGGCCCTGCTCGGCGAGCTGCCGGAGCAGCGTACGGATACGCTGTGCCTCGACGAGCGCGGCGGCGGCACCGCTGGGTTGCTCGACCGCGCGACGTCGCAGGGTCGCGGCGCGTTCGGCGTCGATGACCTGCGCGGCCGCGAGCCAGTCGACGAATGCCGAGAACGTCGCCAGCAGGTCCACACGCTGGCCGAGTCGGGCGTCGGCGGTGTTGACGAAATCGAGCCAAAGCCGACCGGCGATGAAGACCGGAGCAGGGGCGGGAGTGCGTGCAGGCACAGGGCGAAGATACTCGCTGCCGCCTAGATTCGGGCGGTATGACGACTGTTCGCGTAGCGGTGGGCTCGGGCAATCCCGTGAAGCTGGCGGCGGCTGCGGCCGTGCTCCGGGCGTACTTCCCCGAGGCGGAGGTCGCGCCGCAGGTGGTGGCGAGCGGTGTGCCGGACCAACCGTTCGGAGACGACGAGACGATTGCCGGCGCGCGCGAGCGGGCGCGTCGGGCGCGCGAGGCGACGGATGCCGACCTCGGTGTGGGGCTCGAGGGCGGCGTGGTGGACGGCCCGGACGGCATGCGCACCTGCGCGTGGTGTGTCGTGGTGCACCGTGACGGACGCGAGGGCGTGGGCGGCTCGCTGGCGATGCCGTTGCCGGACGGCGTCGCCGCCTTGATCCGCGATGGCGAGGAGCTGGGGCACGCGATGGACCGCTTCGCGAACGAGCGCGGCACCAAGCACGGCAAGGGCGCCGTGGGGATCCTCACGGCGGGCCGCATCGACCGGCAGGCCGCGTACGAGGTCCTCGTGACGTACGCGATGGCGCCGTTCGTGACGCCATCGCTGTTTGCGCGCTGACCCTCAGTCCTTCATCGGCCGCAGCACAAGCACCGGTCGCTTCGCGCCACGGATGAGCTTGTCGGCCACCGAGCCGACGATGAGGCGGCTGAACCCGCGCCCCTGCGTGGCGAGGGCAAGGATGTCGGGGTCGGTTTCTTCGACGTGGGCGAGCAGCGCCTTCACCGGCGAGAGCTCGACGCGCACCGTGGCCTCGGCCTTGAGTCCGCTCTCGGCGAGCCCCTTCACGACTTTGTCGATGGCCTCCTTCGCGGCCGCCGCTTCGGCGTCGATGCCGTAGGGATCGGGGCGCTCGCTGGTCAGGATGCTCGCGACGTCGTTCGGGATGAACGGCGCGACCATGCGCACCACGTCCACCTCGGCGCCGAAGAGCAGGGCCAGGTCGCGCGCGGCGGGGATGATGCCGTCGGCGCGGGCACTGCCGTCGAGGGCCATCGCGATGCGCTTCGGCACGAAGGGCTTGCCGCCGTGTGCGTCGTTCTCGGGGAGCGCGAGCACGGCGCGATGCGTGTGACGGATCACGGCATCGCAGACCGAGCCGAGCCAGCCGGGCGCGAAGCCGCCGGCGCCGTGCGTGGTCATCACGATCAAGCCGGCATTGACGCGGTCGGCGGCCTCGGTGATGCAGGCACCGGGCGTGCCGTCCTCGATGTGCGCTTCGACGGGCACGCCCCAGTCCTTCGCGAGATTGTGGGCGCGCTCGTTGAGGTACTGCACCGCGCGATTGCGGAGCGCGTCGTCGGCGGCGAGCATGTCCTGCGTGAACACCCCCTCGGCGGTTGCGCCGACGATCGCGAGCGGGACGTGGGCGCGGACGAGGTGGACGGTACCGCCGGCGCGGCGGGCGATGTCCATGGCGATCGGCAGGGCGCGTTCGGCCAGCGCCGAGCCGTCGAGTGGCACCAAGATCGTGCGGAGCATGGAGGCCTCCGGTCCAGAGGGGGGGAACACTACAGGCCCCGACCGCGGGGCGCTGCCGTATGCTACCATTCTACACCGGCGAACGGGCGTAGGACCTTCCCCGAACCTCTGTCAGCGAAATCGTGACGACACATGTGCCGCTTCCGTTCCGTGTCCAGCAGCGCGTGCGCTGGAGTGACTGCGACCCGCTGGGCATCATCTGGTACGGCTCGTATCTCAAGTACTTCGAGGCGGCCGAGCACGACATGATGCGGGCGAGCGGCCTGCCGTTCGAGACGTTGCGGCTGGAGCGTGGCGTGCAGATCCCGCGCAAGGCGTTCCAGGTGGAGTTCCATTCGCCGGCGCAGATGGACGAGTTGCTCGACGTGGAGTGCGGCGTGGCGAAGATCGGGCAGACGTCGCTGACGTTCCGGTTCGAGGCCTACCGTGCCAGCGATCGCGCCCATCGCGCGAGTGCGACCCTGACGGTGGTCAGCGTGGTGAAGGAGACGATGCAGAAGCGGCCGATTCCCGACTGGATGCGGGAGGCACTGCATCCCTTCGTGATCAAGTGACGCGCGCGCGCGCTTCCATGCTGCGGGAGACGCGCCGCTGCAGGCGCTGCAGCCCGTCGTAGGCGGCGTACTTGAAGGCGTCGCTGAGCGTCGGGTAGTTGAACACCGCGTCGATGAAGTAGTCGAGCGTCGCGTTGAAGTGGATCGCCGCGGCGGGGACGTGGATGAGCTCGCAGGCCCCTTCGCCGACGACGCTGGCGCCGATGACGAGTCGGTCGTCGACCGTGAAGACCAACTTCACGAACCCTTCGGTGTCGCCGATGATCAGGCCGCGGGGATTCGTGCGGAATGACGCCTTGCCGATCTCGACGGCGATGCCCTTGGCGCGGGCTTCGTCCTCGCCCATGCCGACCGTGGCGATCTCGGGCACCGTCCACACGCCGTAGGGGAGCACGGCGCCCATCTGCATCTTGTACTTGAGGTCGAAGGCGTGGCACATCGCGACGCGGGCCTGTTCCATGGCCGTGCTCGCGAGGGCGGGAAAGCCGACGATGTCGCCGGCGGCGAAGATGTGCGCCGTGGTGCTGCGGAAGGTGGAATCGACCTGCACGAACCCCCGCGCGTTGGTCTTCACGCCGGTGTTATCGAGCTGCAGTCCCTCGCTGTTGCCCTCGCGGCCGGCGCAGTAGAGCACGCAGTCCGCGGCGAGGGCGCGGCCGTCGGAGAGCGTGACCGTGGCGAGGTCGCCCTCGACCGTGACCGCGCTGACATTCGTATCGAGCACGACCTGCACGCCCATGCGGCGCGTGAGCTCCACGCGCAGCGCGTCGGAGAGGTCCGCGTCGAGCTGCATGAGCAGGCGCTCGCGCGAGTTGATGAGCGTGACGCGCACGCCGAGGGCACCGAAGATCGAGGCGTACTCGCAGCCGATGACGCCGCCGCCGATGACGATGAGCCGCTGCGGGATCTGCGTGAGCGAAAGCACGTCGTCGGAATCCACGACGATGCGGCCGTCGAAGGGAATCTCCGGCGGGTGCGCGGGCCGCGAGCCCGTCGCGAGGAGGAAGACGTCGGCGCGGATGCGGCGTTGCGGCTGCTGGTAGCGCGCAACCTCTACGGTGTAGGGATCCACGAAGTGCGCCGCGCCCTGGATGCGGGTGACCTTGTGGCGGTCGAGGTTGGCGTCGATGGTCTCCCACGCGGCCTCCACCACGGCGCGCTCGCGGTGCATGAAGTCGCCGATCGTGATGTCGCTCTTCACGCGGTAATCCACGCCGTAGAGCCCGCGTTGGCGGAGGCCGCTGAGGTAGAGGGCGGTCTCGCGGAGGGTCTTGGAGGGGATGGTCCCGGTGTTGACCGCGGCACCGCCGGGCTTCGGCGCGCGTTCAATGAGGCAGACGGACTTGCCGAAGTAGGCCGCCTGCGCGGCGCCCTTCTCGCCGGCGGGTCCGCTCCCGATCACGCACAAGTCGTAGTGCTCGGCCATGGGCGCCAAGGTACGGCGCGGCGGCCGGTCGCGCGAGCTTTTCCGCCCCCCGGGAGGGGGGTGCCACCGCTAGATTTCCCGTATGGCTTCCGAGTCCACGTACGTCCGCAAGGGCTTCGGCCTGAAGGCCGAGGTCCAGAACACCCTGACCGCCGATTACGACGGCAAGCTGGTCGACCTGCTGCTGGCCCGTGAGTACACGCTCACGGCCGGGGATGTCACCATCCGCCTCGCCAAGGAGTTCGGCTTTTGCTACGGCGTGGAGCGGGCCGTCGAGTACGCGTACCAGACGCGGCTCAAGTTCCCGGACAAGAAGATCTACCTCGCCGGCGAGATCATCCACAACCCGCACGTGAACGCGAAGCTGAAGGAAATGGGCATCGTGTTCCTGAAGCCCAGCGACAAGGGCTTCGACTACACGGGCGTCGAGCCGGGCGACGTGGTGATCCTGCCGGCCTTCGGCGTGACCATCCACGACTTCGAGACGCTGCGCGCGATCGGCTGCGTCATGGTCGACACGACCTGCGGCTCGGTGCTCAACGTCTGGAAGCGCGTGGATGCTTACGCGAAGGACGGCTTCACCTCGCTGATCCACGGCAAGTACTACCACGAGGAGACGCGGGCGACGGCGTCGCAGGTGGAGAAGTACGCCGGGGGCACGTACATCGTGGTGCGCAACATGGCGGAGGCCGAGGACGTGATGGCGTACATCGCCGGCACGTTCCCGGGCGGCCGCGAGGCGTTCCTGGCCAAGTACGCGCATGCGGCGAGCCCTGGCTTCGATCCCGACGTGCACTTGAAGCGGATCGGCGTGGCGAACCAGACGACCATGCTGGCGCGCGAGTCGCTGGCGATCGGCGAGGCCGTGGGCCAGACGATGGAGCGTGTGCACGGCGCCGAGTATCGCGCGCAGAACTTCCGCACCTTCGACACCATCTGCTCCGCCACGCAGGACCGGCAGGACGCCGTGAACGCGCTGCTCACGGAGCCGCTGGACGTGATGCTGGTGATCGGCGGCTACAACTCCTCGAACACGATCTCGCTCGCCGCGCTCTGTGCGGAGAAGGTGCGCACGTATCACGTCGAGGACGCGAACTGCATCGACCCCGAGCAGGGGACGATCCGCCACCGCGATCTCGCGACGGGCAAGGAAGTGTCGGAGAGCGGCTGGCTGCCGGCGTCCGGTCCGCTCCGCGTCGGGCTCACGGCCGGCGCGAGCACGCCGAACAACAAGATCGGCGAGGCCGTGACGCGCGTGCTGCAGACGCGCGGCGTGGATCCGGCTAGCGTCGCCTGAGCGTGGCCACCGCGCTCGCCGCTGCCGAGCCGGGATTCGTCGCCCTCGAAGGGGGCGACTCGCGCATCGAGGTCGTGCCGACGCTCGGTGGCCGCGTGCGGTCGCTGGACCTGTTCGATCACGAGTGGTTGCTGCCCACCACCTCGGCGACGCTGCCACGCCTCAACCAGGCACCCATCGCGTCGGCGGGCTGGGATGAGTGCGCGCCGAGTGCCGGGGGCGGACACGTGCCCGAGTGGGTGAAGGGCGTCGGCGGACGCCCGCTGCCCGTCGGTGGCGAGGCGCGCGCGCAGGTGCCCGAGACGACGCTGAGCACGGACCCCGATGGCCACAAGCTGAGCTGCACCTGGCGCGGCGAGCGCATGCCGTGGGCGCTCACGCGCACCTTGTTGGTGCGGCCCGACGGCGCCGTCGAGGCGCGGTACGAAGCGCACACGACGGGCAAGGATCGGCTGCCGTTCCTCTGGAGCGCGTTCCTCACGTTTCCACTGACCAAGCTCACGCGGCTGCGCCTCCCGGACGGCGGGCGCTTTCGCGTGGCGTCGGTGGAGGGCGCAAAGCTGCGCGGCGACGTCATGGAAGGCGACGGCAAGTGGCCACGCCTGGTCCTCGATGACAAGTCGCGCGACCTCAGCATGCCGTGGAGCATTCCCCGCAAGGCGCAGCTGGGCGCGTGGCTGGAACTCGGGGCAGGACGCTCGATGATCCAGATCTGGGAAGACGACAAGCGGCTGACGCTGAGCTTCGACGGGGCGGGGGTGCCCTACTGCGGGGTGTTCATCGACCGCAGCGGGCTGCAGCACGCCCGGAAGGTGCGGCTGCAGAAGATCGGCAGCCCGACGCTGTGCTTGGCGCCGGCGCTCGGGGCTCCGGACAACTACAAGGACGCGCTCGGTGAATGGCAGAGCATGACATGGCTGGTGCCCGGGGAGCCGCGGCGCTGGAGCGTGACGATCCGCGGAGGTACGGCGTGAACGCGTTGGAGACGTTGCTCGAAGGTTTGGTGGACTACGCCGGGCTGTTTCCCCCGGCGGCGTTGCCGATGGACGACGCGGTGCGCAACTACGCGGCGTATCGGGTAGGTGAGCGGCGCGGGATGCTCGCGCGCTTCGTGCTGCCTGTCGCGCGGCTCGACGAGTTCGTGCGCGCGGCGTCGCGGATCGACCGCGGCGGCGATATCGGTCCGTGGCCGCTGTCGGTGCTCGCGGGTCCCATCGACGCTTCAGTGGTCGCCGCCTTCAATCGCGAGCACGGTGCGCGCTGGGTGATCGACAGCATCGAGGCGAAGGCCACGACAGTCGGCGAGGTGAACGCCGTCGCGGCGGCGTACGGCGGGCTGATCGTCTACGTGGAGATTCCCGTCGATGCCGACCCGGCCGAGCTCGTGCACGCCATCGGCGCCGCCCACCTGCGGGCGAAGATCCGAACCGGCGGCGTGACGCCCGAGGCATTCCCGGCGCCGGCCGCGGTGCTGCGGTTCCTCGCCGAATGCGTCCAGCGCCAGGTGCCGTTCAAGGCGACCGCGGGGCTGCACCATCCGCTGCGCGGAGAGTATCCGTTGACCTACGCCCCCGACGCCGAACGCGGGACGATGTACGGATTCCTCAACGTGTTCCTCGCGGCGACGCTGCTGCACGCGGGCACCGAACCCGCGTCGCTCGTCGAGCTGCTCGAGGAACGCGACCCGGCGGCGATCGTCGCGGACGCGCACGGGATCTCGTGGCGCGGCCTGCACGCCAGCGCCGCGCAGGTTGCCCAGGCGCGCTCGCGGTTTGCGGGATCGTTCGGATCCTGCTCTTTTGAAGAGCCGGTGCAGGACCTCGCCGCGCTCCGGCTTCTCCCCCCACGCCTATGACGCACGACCCGACGATCGATCCCAACCTGCGCAGTTGGGTGGAAGCGGCCAACGCGGGCGGTACCGACTTCCCGATCCAGAACTTGCCGCTCGGCTGCTTCATCGTGGTGGACGGCCAGGCAGCGCGCAGCGGAGTGGCAATCGGCGACCGCGTCCTCGACCTGCGCGCCGCGCGGGACGCAGGGCTGTTCGACGGACTGCGGACCGATGTGCTCGAGGCGCTGGATGCGGAGTCGCTCACGCCGCTGTTCGCGACGGGGCGCACGGGCCTCGCCGCCCTCCGTCGGCGTGTGAGCGAGCTGCTGGCTTCGAGCTTCGCGCAGCAAGGCCGCGTGGCGGACGTGCTCGTCCCGATGGCGGCGGTGCGGATGACGATGCCGGCCGAGGTCGGGGACTACACGGACTTCTACGCGAGCATCGATCACGCGACGAACGTGGGCTCGATGTTCCGGCCGGACAATCCGCTGCTGCCGAACTACAAGCACGTGCCGATCGGCTACCATGGCCGGGCGAGTTCGCTGGTGGTGAGCGGCACGGCGGTGAAGCGGCCGCATGGACAGACGAGCGCGAAGCCCGAGGGTCCCCCGAGCTGGGGCGCGAGCGCGCGGCTGGACTACGAACTCGAGGTCGGGGCCTTCATCGCCGGCGGCAACGCGCTGGGCCACGCGATTCCGCTCGGCGAGGCCGAGCAGCATCTCGCGGGGCTGGTGTTGGTGAACGATTGGTCGGCGCGTGACGTGCAGACGTGGGAGTACCAACCGCTGGGACCGTTCCTCGCGAAGAACTTCGCGACGACGCTGAGCCCGTGGGTGGTGACGCTGGATGCCTTGGCGCCGTTCCGCGTGCCCGCCCGGACACGCGAGGCGACGGATCCGGCGCCGCTGCCCTACCTGCTCGACGCCGCGAACGAGCGCGCCGGCGGCTTCGGCATCACGCTCGAGGTCTGGCTGCAGACGGCGAAGATGCGGGAGGCGGGTGATGCACCGGTGCGCCTCTCGCAGGGCGACTTCACGCGCATGTATTGGACGATGGCGCAGATGCTCGCGCACCACGCGAGCAACGGCTGCAACATGCGCCCGGGCGACCTGTTCGCGAGCGGCACGGTGAGCGGTCCGACCAAGGACTCGCGCGGCTGCCTGCTCGAACTCACCTGGCGCGGCACGGAGCCGCTGGCGCTGCCCAACGGCGAGACGCGGACCTTCCTCGCCGATGGGGACGAGGTGATCATGCGCGGGTGGTGCGAGCGGCCGGGTGCCGTACGCATCGGGTTCGGCGAATGTCGAGGCGTGGTGCTGCCGGCGGTCTGACCTCAGCGGAGGCGACGGTGATGCGGGGAATCGGTGTGGTGGTGTCGACGATGCTGCTGGCGAGCGCGCTCGGTGCGCAGGGCGGCACGGACATCTGGGTGGGCGAGCTGCGCGGCAGCGGTTCGGCCCTCTCGCTGGGCGACCTTCGCAACGTGACGCGGCGTGCCGGTTACGACAACCAGCCGCAGTTCGCGCCGGACGGCCGCTCGCTGCTGTTCACGCGCATCGAGGCGGACGGGCGAGCGGACTCGTGGCGCGTCACGGTCGATGGCCGCGTGGTCTCGCAGCTGACGCGGACGGCGGTCGAGCAGGAGTACTCCCCGACGCCGATGCCGGACGGCAACGGCTTCAGCGCGATCGTCGTCGAGGCTGATTCCACGCAGCGTCTCTGGGCATACGATTGGAACGGGGTGCCGCAGCGACCGATCGTGCCGGCGCTCAGGCCCGTGGGCTACCACGTGTGGGTGGGGCTTGGCAACATCGGCGCCTTCGTGCTCAGCCAGCCGACGCCACGCGATGCGAATGCGCTGGTGCTGATGAATCCGCAAACCGAGCGCGTGGACACGCTGGCCCGCGGCATCGGGCGCGCCTTTGCGCGCGTGCCCGGGCGCGAGGCGTTCACGTTCGTGCACTTCCACGGCGATACTGCGGTGCTGGGTGAGGTGGACGTGCGCACGCGCGGGGTGCGGCGCGTGGTCGTGCTGCCGCGGGGCGCGGAGTACCACGTGTGGTTGTCGGACGGGAGTGCGCTGATCAGCGGCAACGGCGTGCTGTATCGCTGGGCCGAGGGGCGCTTGGAGACCTTCGTGGATCTGCGCTCGCGCGGGATTCGCGATGTGTCGCGGCTCGCGCTGAGCGCGGACGGGACACATCTGGCGATCGTCGGGGCGGATCAATAGCCGTGACGCCGCTGCCGCCACGCGATCGCCCCGAAGCGGACGACGCACGCGGACACTTCGCGCACCTCTTCAGCGGCCACGCGGCAACCTACGCGGCGTTTCGCCCGACGTACCCGACGGCGCTGTACGACTGGCTCGCCGGTGTCGTGCGTGGGCATCGGCAGGCTTGGGACGTGGGCACGGGCAACGGGCAGGTGGCGATGGCGCTTGCGGCGCGCTTCGAGCGCGTGATGGCCACCGACCCGAGCGCCGCGCAGCTCGCCGCGGCGCCGCCGCACGAGCGCGTCAGCTACCGCGAAACCACGTACGACTCGGCGTTGCCCGATGGTTCCGTGGACCTCGTCACCGTCGGGCAAGCGCTGCATTGGTTCGCGTTGTCGCCGTTCTTCACCGAGGTGCGCCGCGTGCTGGCGCCGGGTGGGGTGTTCGCGGCGTTCGCCTACGTGCACAGTCGTGTCACGCCGGAGGTCGACGCGGTGACCATGTACTACCACGACGTGACCTGCGCGGCGCATTGGGCACCGGAGCATCACCTCATCCGCGAGGGCTACCGTTCGATGCCCCTGCCGATCGACGAGGTGCAGGTGCCGCCGTTCGAGATTCGCAGCGCGATGGCGGTGGAGCAGTATCTCGGGTTCCACCGCTCGTGGAGCGCCACGCAGCGCTTGCTGCAGGCGGGCGGCGAGGCGGACGTGCTCCGGTTCGAGGCGGCCGTGCGGGACGCCTGGGGCGCCGTCGGCGCGCGAGACGTGGTGTGGCCGATGTTCGTGCGAGCGGGAACGCTGCGATGATGCGCAAGGTGCTGGTGTATGGACTCGTAGCCGGTCTCTGCACCGCGCTGTTGCAGCTGCTGGAGTACAAGTGGCTCGTCATGGAGCATTCCTTCGAGATCTACGGCGGCCTTGTTGCGGCGATCTTCGCCGGGCTCGGCATCTGGCTTGGCCTCAAGCTCACGCGCAAGCAGGTCGAGGTCCGTGAGGTCTTGGTGCCCGTGGGCCCCGACTTCGTGCGCGATGACGCACAGGTGGCGGCGCTCGGCCTCACGCCGCGGGAGCTGGAGATCCTCGCGCTGATGGCCGAAGGGCTGAGCAATCGGGAGATCGCCGAGCGGGCCTTCGTGAGCGAGAACACGGTGAAGACGCATGCGAGCCGCGTACTCGACAAGCTCGGGGCGGCGCGGCGGACGCAGGCGATCCAGAAGGCACGGGAGCTTCGGCTGGTTCCCTGAGCTGGCGTTCCGAGTGCCGCCTCGGCGCGTGTTTCGTCATCCGAAGGGATGAAATCGCGGATTTCGGGCCAAAATCACCCTTTCCGGTGACGCGCCGACGCTGGGACCCACGCTAGGATGCCGCCGCACCCAACCCCTGGAGCCACTATGCGGAAGATCGTCCTGACCTTTGGCCTCATCGCCGGCGCCGTGATGTCCGGCATGATGGTCCTCTCGCTGCCGTTTCATGACCAACTCGGCAGTGGTGCCGGCATGGCCGTCGGGTATGCGTCGATGGTCTTGGCATCACTGATGATCTACTTCGGCGTCCGGCAATTCCGGGATACTGAACGGGGCGGCGAGATCCGCTTTGGCGAGGCGCTCAAGGTCGGGCTGCTGATCTCGCTGATTGCGGTCGCCTGCTACGTGGTGGCCTGGGAAATCGCCTTCACGAACTTCGTGCCCGACTTCGGCGAGCGGTACATGGCCGAGATGCTGGAGCGCGCGCGCCAGGCGGGAGCCACTGCGGAACAGCTGGCGACGCAGGAGGCCGAGCAACTGAAGTTCTGGGAGATGTACAAGAACAACACCCTCGCGCGCATGGGCTTCACGGCGCTGGAGCCGCTGCCGGTGGTGGTCGTGTTCAGCCTGGCGTCGGCGGGGTTGCTGCGGAAGCGGGCGGGGTGAGGGACCGCGTCACCGGTTGGGCGGGATTGTGCGCTTGCCCCGCCCGAGTCGCCCGTTCAGCTTGAAGAGGTCCGCGCTTGCCGTCTCCCCTCCTCAGTGCATCCCTCATGCCGTCCAAGCCTGCACCTCGCGCCTCCAAACCGTCCGCGCACCCTGTGAAGGATGCCGGGGACGCGCTGTACCGCGCGGCGCAGGAATGCTGCCACCAGCATGAGCGGATCGGCGCGTTGATCAAGCTCGGCGCAGACGATCAGGAATTCGCCGCCGCGTGGGAGATGGCGGACCTCGCGGAGTCGCAGCTCGTGGCGCGCACCGGTGCCTACGAGGAGATCGCTGCCGCGGGCCGCGGCGCGGAGTCGGAAGACTGGTGGCATCGCGCGAACGCGATGTGGATGGCCTGCCGCGAGTACGCGCGTCGGTACGCGGCGAGTTCGGACGCCGCGACGCGGCGGAAGCGGCACACGGCGGCCGAGTTCAGTGAGATCGCCGTGGAGTATGAGCTCGAGGTGTCGGCGCGGATGGCGGTGAAGCAGGCGATCAAGCACTACGGCGCCGCATAATCCCCGCGCGGCGCTCGGCGACGGCGCTCAGTCCGCCGCCTCCGCCCACGCCGCCATCGCGGCATCCAGTTCCTTCCGCGCCTTGGCCAGTTCCTGGTCGAGGCGCGCGGCTTTCTGCGCACCCTCCGGCGAGCCGTCGTAGAGATCGGTGTCCTCGAGCTGCACCTCGATCTCGTTCACGCGCTTCTCCCAGCGCTGCACCGCCGCCTCGGCGTACGCGGCGGCCTGCTTCTTGGCCCGCTGCGTCGCGTGCTGGTCGGCCTGCTTGTTCGCGTTCTGCTTGGCCTTCTCCTTCTCGGCCTGCTTCCGCGCCTCATTCGCGGCAGCCTCCTGCTTCGCCGCGAGCTGCGCCTTGCTGAGCTTGGATTCCTCCCACTCGACGAAGCTGCCGTCGAAGTCCACGAGGCGGCTGCCTTCGAAGGCCCACACGCGCGTCGCCACCTCGCGGAGGAACGCGCGGTCGTGGCTGACGAGCAGCACCGTGCCCTCGTACTCGTCGAGCGCGTCTTCCAAGGCTTCGATGTTCTCGACGTCGAGGTGATTGGTCGGTTCGTCGAAGACGAGGAGGTTGGCGTGCGAGAGCGTGATCAGCGCCATCGCCATGCGCGCGCGCTCGCCACCGGAGAGCGTGCCGATCTCGCGGAACACTTCGTCCCCGCTGAAGCCAAACGCGCCAAGGTGGTTCTGGACGGCGCCACGCGACCAAAGGGGACGCTGGTCGAGGATGGCATCCATCAGCGACTTGCGCAGCGGAAGGTCGGAGAGGTCCTGGCGGAACCAAGCCGGCGTGATGGAGCTGCCGATCCTCGACTCGCCGCCGGCGGGCGCGAGGTCGCCGAGGATGGTGCGGATGAACGTGGACTTGCCGGCGCCGTTGGGGCCGACGAGCGCGACGAAATCGTTGCGGCGGAGCACCGCAGTGAAGCCGTCCACGAGCACGCGGTCTGGTGGGACTTCGACGCGAAGGTCCTTGATGGCGATGACTTGGTCGCCGCCGCGCTCGTTGGGCTCGAAGTGCAGCGACATCGCCGCGGGATCGCCCGGCGGCGGGGCGAGGCGCGGCAAGCGCTCGAGGCGCTTGCGCTTGCCCTTGGCCTGGAAGGAGTTCACGCCGGCGAGGTTCCGGCGGATGTACTCCTCCTCCTTCTTCACGTACGCGATCTGCTTCTGCAGCTCGCGTTCGCGCGTGAGCCGGCGCTCGGCGCGCTGCGGCACGAACTGGCTGTAGTTGCCCTTGTACCACTCGCTGGTGCGGCCTTCGACGTGCAGGATGTGCGTGCAGATGGCGTCGAGGAAGGCGCGGTCGTGGGAGACGACGATGACCGTCTCGTCCGCCTCGCGAAGCCAGTCCTGCAGCCACGTGGTGGTATCGAGGTCGAGATGGTTGGTCGGTTCGTCGAGCAGCAGCAGGTCGGCGGGCGCGATGAGCTGCGCGGCGAGGCCCACGCGACCGCGCTCACCGCCCGATAGCGACGAGACCAGGCGCGTCTTGGACTCCTCGGCGTCGAAGCCGAGGCCCTGCAGCACGGCGTCCACGCGGGCGTGGTACGTGTAGCCGCCCAAGTCGGCGAAGCGCTCTTGGTCGCGGCCGAACTTCTCGAGGAATTCTTCGGTGACCTTCTCGCCCATCTCGCCGAGCTGCATGGCTTGCTCGGCGATGCTCTTCTCGAGCGCGATGACGTCCTTCCAGGCGGCGGCACCGGCTTCCCACACCGTCGTCGCGCCCTCAAAGGCACGATGTTGATCGAGCAGCGCGTGGCGCAGGCCCGGCTGCCGCGCGACGTTGCCCACCGTCGGCGGCATTTCGCCGGTCATGATGCGGAAGAGCGACGTCTTGCCGGCGCCGTTGCGCCCGATGATGCCCCAGCGGTCCCGTGCGGCGACCGTGAAGGTGACGTTCTTGAGGAGTTCCGTGGCGCCGAACGAGATGCCGACGCCGGACAGCGAAATGAGGGTCACGTATCCGTTGGAGTGGGGACGGTGAGGTCCCCGGTGTCGTACGCCCGCTTGGCGAGTGCGCGCAGGCGGTCATCCTGGTTCTTCTCGATGGCGCGGATGGCGCGGCGCGCGCGGCGCATCGCCATCGCGATGAAGATCTTCGCGGCGTCGAGGTCGTCCTTGGCGCCGGCTTCGCCGTGCTTCTTGATGGCCGTGGTCGCGCGCGAGAGCACGGCGGTGCCGAGGTAGATGTCGATGGCTGCGTTGGCCATGCGCTCCTGGAGCATCTGCCGCTCGATGATGTCCTTGCCGTGCTCGATGAGCGCCTTCTCGACGGCCAGCGCGAGGTCGTGGATGGCCGTCTCGACGAGATCGGCTTCGTCGGCCAGCGCCTCATGGACCTTCGTGAACTTGTTCTTCGTGATGGTGCGCTTGGCGCGGCCGGTCACGTAGCTGGAGATGGCGCCGATGTTCTTGAGCGGGTTCTTGAAGGCCTTGCCGACCTGCTTGAGCTCCTCGCCGGGCTGCTGGAGGCCCATGAGCGCGATGAGCGCGCGCAGGATCTCGTTGGTGCCTTCGAAGATCATGTTGATGCGCGAATCGCGCACGGCCTGCTCGTAGCGGTACTCCTTCGAGTAGCCGATGCCGCCCGCCATCTGCATGGCGTCGGAGGCCGAGCGCCAGGCGAGTTCGGAGGCGTAGACCTTGCAGGCGGCCGTCTCGAGCGAGAAGTCCACGCCCCCGCGATCCACCATGCCGGCGCAGAGCATCCAGCCGGCATCGGCCGCGTAGCAGTCCGCGGCGGCGATGGCGACCTTGCGCTGGATCATCTCGAAGTTGCCGATCGGGCGGCCGAACTGCTCGCGTTGCTTCACGTACTCGATGGCCATCTTGAGCATCTCGCGCGTGCCGCGCGAGGACCCGGCGGCGAGGCCGAGGCGGCCGGAGTTGAGGATCTCGAGGGCGATCTTGAAGCCGCTGCCGACGTCACCGAGGCGATCCTCCGCGGGCACCGTCACGTTCTCGAAGGTCACCGTGCGCGTGTCGCTGGCCTTGATGCCCATCTTCTCCTCGATCTTGCCGAGCGAGACGCCGGGGGCCTTGGCGTCGACGATGAACGCCGTGACGCGCTGCTTCTCCTTGCCGTCGACGACCACCGGCACCTTGGCGAAGACGGTCATCACGCCGGCGTAACCGGCGTTGGAGATCCAGATCTTCGTGCCGTTGAGCGTGTAGCTCTTGCCGTCGGCGCTGGGCACGGCGGTGCTGAGCATGGCCTGCGCGTCGGATCCGGAGCCAGGTTCGGTCAGGCAGAACGCGCCGATGAGCTCACCGCTGGCGCAGCGCGGGAGCCAGCGCTGCTTCTGGTCCTCCGTGCCGAAGAGGATGATGCCCTTGATGCCGATGCTCTGGTGCGCGCCGAAGTAGACGGCCAGCGCCGCGTCGGTCGCGCCGATCTCACCGAACACGCGGCTGAAGACCATCGTGCTGGCGCCGAAGCCACCGTACTCCTCGGGGATGTTGAGCCCCATCAGGCCGAGCTCGGCCATGCCTTGCCGCACTTCCGGCGTGAACTTGCCGTCGTGGTCCATCTTCGCGGAGTCGACGGTCTCCGCGGCCCAACCGCGGAAGCTGTCGAGGATCTGCGCGAGAGTTTCCTTCTCCTCAGCCGAGGGCTCGGGGAAGGGGAAGACGAGGTCTTCGAGGATCTCGCCCTGGAACACGCCGCGCGTGAACGAAGGGTTCTTGTCGGGGTCGGCGAGATGCGGTGCTTTCGAGGTGCTCATGGGATCCGTCGCAGGGCTAGGGATAGATGTGAAATCTACTCGGGCGAAGGGTTGCTTCGCTGGTTCCTATGCCCGAGTTTGGGAGATGCACGCGATTCGCACCGCCCTCCTCCTGTTGTTCACGCCGCTCGCACTGGCCGCCCAGCTCCTCGGGCGACCGGCGGCGCCGGCCGTCGCGCCCGACACCGAGCTGGTGGCGCAGGTCGTCGTCGACTCGGCGTCGCCCCGAGCCGCCGTCGCGCGGTTCCTGGACTTGGCGCACCGCGCCGACTTCGCGGCAGCCGGTCGGCTCCTCGACCTCCCGCCGGGTATCGACACCAGCCGCGCCGATGAACTCGCGCGGCGGCTGGTCGCCGTACTCGATTCGCGGCTGTGGCTCGATCTCGAGAAGGTGTCGCCGGTGGCGGAGGGCGAGCGCGAGGACGGATTGCCCTCCGACCGCGAGCTGCTCGGGAGCATCAAGCTCTCCGACGGCCGGGAGGTAGCGATCCGCCTCGCCCGCAGCGGGCGTGGCGACGAGCGCGGCTGGCGCTTTTCGCAGGCGACGGTCAACGAGATCGACCAGATCTACGCCGACCTGCCCGACCATTGGATCCGCGAGCATATCCCGGTGCGGATGCTGAACCCGGGGCCGTTCGACATCCTCTACTGGCAGTGGATCGCGTTGCTGGTGCTGCTGCCCGCATCGGCGCTGATCGGCTGGGCGCTCCAGGGGCCGACGCGTCGGGCGCTGCGCAAGCTGTCGGCGAAGACCGATACGGAGTTCGACGACAAGCTGATTGCGGCGGCGAAGGGTCCGCTGACGCTGCTCTGGGGCGTCGCGGCGAGCCGCGTGCTGCTCCGGTGGATCGCGCTGGCGGCGCCGGCGCAGGCGTTCATCGTCGAGCTGCAGGCGGCCATCGCCACCGTCGCGGTCTTCTGGGTGATCTTGCGGGCGATCGGGGTGCTGCAGGAGACGATTCCGATCTCGGAATGGGGTGCGCGGCATCCCGCGCTGCGCTCGCTGATTCCGCTGGGCGCGCGCATCGCGCGGCTGATCGTGTTCGTGATCGCCGTGCTCACGGTCGTGGCGCAGTTCGGCTACCCCGTTGCGACCATCCTCGCCGGCCTCGGCATCGGCGGTATCGCCGTGGCGCTGGGTGCACAGAAGTCGCTGGAGCACTTCTTCGGGTCCGTCAGCATCGGTGTGGACCAACCGTTCCGCGTCGGCGACTGGGTGAACGTCGGGGGCGTGGAGGGCGAGGTCGAAGCCATCGGCTTGCGCTCGACGCGCATCCGTACGCTGGCGCGGACCATCATTTCGGTTCCGAATGGCCAGCTGGCGGAGTCGCGCACGGAGAACTTCGCCCCGCGCGACCGCTTCCTGCTCCGCGCGATCATCGGCGTTGAGTACGGCACGAGCGCTGCCACGATGCGGCTGCTGCGCGATGAGATCGAGAAGTGCCTGCGCGCGCATCCGAAGACCTGGCCGGACCGCGTACAGGTGCGTTTCTCCGAGTTCGCTTCGTCGTCACTGAACTTCGAGATGTTCTGCTGGATCCTCGCGGATGGCATCGACGAGTTCCGCGAGATTCGGGAGGGGCTCTTCCTCCAGATCATGGAGATCGTCGAAGGCAACGGGGCGGCGTTCGCATTCCCGACGCAGACGGTGCATGTGGTCAAGGCCGACACGACCGCGCGATAGCCCGGCGCCGTGAGCACAGTGCGCCGGCGCACCTAGGTGTCGGTTCTAAGGACGTTGTTCACGCTGCATGAGGAAGTGGAGCAGCGGCGGGACGCGGCCGAGCGACCGGTGCGGCCGTTCGACGTTGTAGCAATCTAGGAAGTCGGGCAGCGCCGCGTTGCGGTGCGCCGAGGTCCGGTATGGCTTCTTGTAGGCCCAGCGGCGGAGCGCGGTCTGGATGAAGCGCTCCGCCTTGCCGTTCGTCTGCGGGCGGTAGGGCTTGGTGCGCAGGTGCCGGATCCCGTGCGCGGCCAGCGCGGCCTGCACCGCGTGGCTCGTGTACGCCTTGGCGTTGTCGGTCATCACACCGGTGACGGCGATGCCCAGCTGCGCAAACCAGCGGCGCGCCGCCTCGAGGAAGCGGGTGCACGCCGCCGCGTCCTGTGTCGGTAGCAGCGCCGCGTACGCGAGCCGCGTCGCGTCGTCGACCGCGACGTGGAGATGGTCCTGCCCGAGCCCCCGACGGCGGCCGACCTTCGAGCGGTTGCCGTGCGCGCGATGGCCCGCCGTGACGAAGCGATCGAGGGCCTTCGTGTCGACATGCACGAGCTCGCCGGGCGTCTCGCGCTGGTAGCGCGGCCCGCCCGTCGCCCCCGGGCCCTTCAGCCGGCCCTGGCCCGCGCGCGTGAGGACCCGGCCCACGGTCGAGACCGCGAGCCCGAGCCGCTCCGCGATCTCCGGCCCGGTGAGCCGCGTCGCGCGCAGGCGGAGAATCCGCTCGATGAGCGCCGGCCGCGTGGCGGTCGGCGAGCGATGCGGGCGCGAGGAGCGGTCGGCCAGCGCCGCCCAGCCCCCGGCCGCGAAGCGGCGCAGCCACTTGTAAGCCGTGCTCGGGCTGATGTGGAGGGCCGCGGCGACGGCGCGCACCGGCTCGCCGTCGAGGACCACCCGGCGGACGAGCTCGGCTCGCCCCCAGGCGGTCAATCGCGCATTGTTGTGGATGTTCACTGAGGCCTCTGGCTGAAGGTTGGGTGGCTCGCACCTCCAGCTTCCTCAGTTATGCCTCAGTGAACAACCTCTTTAGAACCGACACCTAGGCTGGTGTCAGGTGAAGAGACTGACTATCGCGCCCCAGACGGCAAGCACCGCGGCCGTGCTTGCCGCGGCGGTGGCCAGCGCCGTCGGAATCACGCGTACTTCGCGTCGCACGGTCACGATGCGCACGATTGAGTCGCTGGGTGTGAACCGGGTTCGACTGCGCGGGCCTGTCGCGCGTCCACGGCCGGACACCCCGTCGCGCCCGAGCAACATGTAGCCCTTGAAGATGACGTCGTGCCCGTCTAGCCGAGTGACGCGCAGCTCCCCAACGATGGTGGTGTCGCGCGCCAGCGACTCGAGCGCGAACGGTAACGGCGTGGGGTGCGCCCGCGTGATGGGGAAGTAGCAGCCGCCGAGGCCGGCAACAAGCAGGAGCAAGAGGAGGCGAGTCAGCATGACGAGCATACCCTGCCGAGACAATCCCTGTGCCGCTAGCCTAGGTCAGCCGTTGTAGACCGGACCGCCAAGGTCTTGGTAGCGCTGCAACACGGCGCGGCCTTCGGCTCGCAGCACGCCGGGCACGACCTCCACGCCACGCTCGCGCAGATAGCCGTAGCTCTCCGCGAACACCGGGCCTTCGTCAAACCCGATGGCAATCGCGTCGTCGCGCGAGGCGGCGATCACCACGCGGCTGACGCCGCTCCAGAGCGTCGCGCCGAGGCACATGGCGCAGGGCTCGCAGCTCGTGAACAGCTCGTGCGCCGGGTGCCCCTCGGCGCCGAGCGAGTAGCTCTGGATGCGCTTCTGGGCGAGTTGGTATGCGACCATCTCGGCGTGCAGCGTGCAGTTGTTGAGCCGCACGACCGAGTTGACGCCGACGCTGATCAGCTGGCCGCTGCGGCGCTCGAAGACGGCCGCGCCGAAAGGACCGCCGGTGCGATGCGTGACGTTGGCGTCGGCGAGGCGCACGGCGAGCCGCATCTTCTCTTCGTCCGTCTCATAGCGTGCGTCGAAATCCACCGCATCGCGGATCCACGCCGGCAGCGAGACGGTGGCGTCGAGCATGGGTGGCCGTTCCCAGCGCATGGTCAGTCCTGGAAGGGTGCGAGCAGCGTGTTCTCGCCGGTGAGCGCCAACTGCGCGGCGCCGCGTCCGCAGACGGCGCCGACGAGATTGCCGGTCCCGCTGTAGGCGCCAACGACGAAGACGCCGCCACCGAGTTCGCGGGCGATCGGCAATCCAGAATCCGTAAACGCCACCGACGCGGCCCAACGATGCGTGATGTCGGTGCTGATGCCGAGCCGCTCGCGGAGGCGCTTCTCGAGGTACTCCTGCACCTTCGCGTCCGGCGCGTCGTCGGTGGTCCACTCGTCGGCCTCGAACTTGTCGCGGCCGCCGCCGAAGAGCACGCTGCCGTCCTCCAGCTGCTGCCAATAGTCGAAGCCGTAGCGCGTCGAGACGGGCCTGTCGTACTTGATCGGCAGCTGGGGCGCGGTCGCGAGCATCTGCAGTCGCGCGGTGCGCACTTCGGCCAGCAACTCCGGAAACAGCCATTCGAGCTTGCCGTCCACGCAGACGATGACGTGCCGGGCGCTGATCGTGCCCGACTCGGTGCGCACGCGGCCGGGCTCGATGCTGCGCGCGATGGTCTGGCCGTAGAGCTGCGCGCCGCGGCTACGCAGCGCCGTGGCGAGCGCACGGGCTCGCTTCAGCGGATGGAACACGGCGTCGTGGGGGAACAGCAGTCCGCGGCCCTCGGGACCGTCGTAGTGTTCCACGGCGAGCCCATCGGCGCGCATCGCGGTGAACTGCCTCCCGCAATCGGCAAGTTCCTCCGGGGTCTCGGCGATGCGAAGCGAGCCGGTGACGCGGACGATGCCCGGCGTCTCCTGCTGGATCGTCGCGAGTTCACGCTCCGTGAGCGCGTGGATGGCCAGCGTGCGCTCCACGCCGTGCCGCTCGACGGCATCGTGATGGAAATCCACCGGGCCCGCGAGGAGCAGGCCGCCGTTGCGACCGGCGGCGCCCGCGGCGACGTCCACGGCGTCGATGCCGATGACGGACGTGGCGCCGAGGTTCAGGGCCTCACTGATGCAGGAGAGTCCCGTGCCACCGAGGCCGATCACACAGACCTCAGCCTCGGCGTCGCGGGTGAGCGGCGGCAGCGGCCCCCAGTCGTGATCGTCCCAACGGGGCTTGTTGAGGGCTTCGATGGCGTTCACGCCGTGGAAGCTAGCATCTCGCCCGTGTGGATGGGGGCGGCGCGCGCGACGCCGTCGAGGGCCTGCGCGAGGTCCTGCCAGAGGTCATCTGCCGACTCGAGTCCGACGGAAAGCCGTGCGAGTCCCGGCGTGATGTGGCTGGCGGCGCGTGCGGCGGGGTCCACCGCACGGTGCGTCAGCGCGGCCGGCGGCTGGATGAGCGTGTCGGTGGAGCCCAAGCTCACGGCGGGCGTGATGAGGCGCAGTCGCGAGATGAAGCGCTGCATCGCATCGGCGCTGTCCTCGACGAGCGTGAAGCTGAGGATGCTGCCGGGCCCGGCCATCTGGCGACCGATCAGGCCGCGGGGATCCTGGCCGGGCATGCCCGGATAGAACACGCGCTGGACGCGCGGCGACTCGGCGAGACGCGTCGCGAGGATGTCGGCCGTCTGCTGCATGCGCAACACGCGCAGTTCCAGCGTGGGCAGGCCGCGGTGCAGGAGGTAGCTGGCGAGAGGATGCAGCACGCCACCGGTGATGGCGCGGAGGTGCTTGAGCCGCGCGATGTGCGCGTGCGGCCCGGCGACGACGCCGGCAAGCACATCGCCGTGGCCGCCGAGGAACTTGGTCGCCGAATGCAGCACGAGGGCCGCACCGTGCGCCAGCGGCCGCTGCAGGACCGGCGTCGCGAAGGTGGAATCCACGCAGACGGGCACGTGCCCCGCTTGGCGCACGACGTCGGCGATGTCGACGAGGTCGAGCGTGGGGTTCGCAGGCGTCTCGATATAGACGAGCGAGGTATCCGCGCGCACGGCCGTGGCGATCTCCGCGGCGGCCACCCACGACACGTCAAGGTCGAACGTGTTGCTGGCCAATAGGTGGTCGGTGCCGCCGTACAGGGGTCGCACCGCGACGACATGCCGGCCACGCTGTCGCGCGTCCAGCAGCACCGCGGCGATGGCGGCCATGCCCGAGGCGAACGCGGCGGCATCCTCGGCGCCTTCGAGCTCGGCGATCGCGCGTTCGGCGCGGTCGGTGGTCGGATTGAAGAGCCGGGAATAGACGGCATTGCCACGAGGGGCGTCGCCACCGGCGAGCGCGTCGTAGGAGGCGGCGGCCGCGGCGAGATCCGGTGTCGGATACGTGGAGCTGAGATCGAGCGGCGGGGCGTGGACGCCGAGGTCGGTAAAGTCGGCGCGTCCGGCGTGGACGGCGCGGGTGGCGAAGGATGGGGGCACGGCTCGTCTCCTGTGCGGATTCTATGTACAATTCAGCAGGAAATCACACAGGATGCGACAATTGCCGCAGAAGATTCTGTCAGAAGGGCTAATTGCGACCCTCGACCGCACGGATCGCCTGATTCTCGCGCACTTGCAGCACAATGCGCGGTTGTCGAATAAGGAGCTCGCGGCCAAGGTGGGGCTGTCGCCGTCGAGCTGCCTGGCGCGGGTGCGGCGGCTGGAACAGGGAGGGGTGCTGCGCGGCTATCACGCCGACGTGGCGCTGGGGGCCTTCGGCGTCACCCTGCAGGCGATGGTCGCGGTGAGACTGGAGAAGCATGTGCGCGCGGCCATCACGGCGTTCGAGCGGCACCTTGCCACGCTCCCGGAAGTGCTCGCGTGGCACCACGTGGCGGGCGCCAACGACTATCTCGTGCATGTGGCGGTGCACGATGCGGCGCACCTGCGGGAGTTCGTGCTGACGGCGTTCGCGGGGCGCACGGAGGTCGCGCACCTCGAGACGAATCTGATCTTCTCACACCGGCGGAGCGTCGCGTTCGGCGCGGTGGAGCCGCGCCGCGCCGAACGCCAGACGGACGCCTAGCCGAGCAGCTTCCGGAACGCCGGCGCCGCCCGGCGCATCTCGTCCATCGTGCCGATGGACACGCGCGACCACTGCGTCATCGGCGGGAACGCGCGACCGACGATGAGCCCCTCCGTGCGGCAGGCGGCCTGGAAGGCGAGCGCATCGCGCCGCACGTTGACGAACACGAAGTTGGTCTGCGAGGGAATCACCTGATAGCCGAGATCCGTGAAGACGCGGGCCGTGTACGCGCGGGCCTCACGGTTCAGTTGCTGCTCGCGGGCCATCTGCGCCGTGTCGGCGAGTGCGGCGACCGCGGCCACCTGCGCCAGCGCGCCGACGCCGTTCGATACGCGGTGCGCCGCCATGCGCTCGAGCGTGGCCGGCTGCCCGAAGGCGTAGCCGACGCGGAGACCGGCGAGGCCGTAGATCTTGGAGAAGGTGCGCGACACGAACACGCGCGGCTGCGACGCCACGATCGGCAGCGCGCTTGCGTACGAGGGATCGTCCACGAACTCGTGATACGCCTCGTCGACGAGGATGACGACTTCGGGGTCCGCCGCCAGCACGGCCGTGATGAAGCGTTCGACGGCCGCCTTGCCGTGCACATGCCCCGTCGGATTGTTCGGATTACACAGGAACACCAGCCCAGCGCCGCGGACCTCGCGCAGCATGCCGTCGAGGTCGAGTCGCAGTTGGCTGTCGAGCGGCACTTCCCGCACGGGGAATCCCAAGCCGCGCGCGGTGGCCGTCGGCGTCTCGAAGGTCGGGATCGCGGTGACGAGATGCTTGGTCGGCGAGCAGAAGGCCTGCACGGCGACCTTGAGGATCTCACCGGAGCCCGAGCCGAGGAGGATCTGCTCCTCCGGCATGTTGAAGGAACGGGCAAGCGCCGTGCGGACACGGCCTTCGGTGCTGGCCGGGTACCACGCCGCCTCATGGAAGCTGGCCTGCATCGCGCGAATCGCCGCGGGCACGGGACCGTTGGGATTCTCGTTGCTCATCAGTCGGATCGCGCCGCCCTGCAGCGTGCGCTCGAGCTCGACGAGGTCGCCGCTGCCGGCGAGCGACTCGAGGCCACGGGCGCCCACCCAGCTCGGCGCGGTGAGGGCGGCAGTGCCGCCGAGGCCGAGAGCGCGGACGAATGAACGACGCGAGAATGCCACGGGTGGCTCCGGTGAGGGATGCGGGAAACTACGCCCGGAGCGGCGTCGAGAGGAAGCGCTAACGCAGCAGCCCAGGCAGGTCTCGCCACGCGACGAATGCGCCGGCGATAGCCATCGCCACCGCGGCGACGGCACCGCCCGCGGTGAGCCACCGAGGCTGGCGATAGGCGCCGATGATGTCCGTCCGGTGGGCGGCGACGAGCATGGTCCCCAAGGCGAGCGGGAGAATGAGGCCGTTGAGCGTCCCCACGACGACCATCGTGCGCGCCGGACGGCCCGTGAGCACGAAGACGATCGTCGAGAACGCGATGAGCACGATGACCGCGCGCTGCCAGTGCCGGTCGATGGCGGGATGCAGGTCGCGCAGGAACGACACGCTCGTGTATGCGGCGCCGATGAGCGACGTCACCGCGGCGGTCCACATCACGACGCCGAACAGGCGGTATCCCACGGCCCCGGTGGCGAGGCGGAACACGGAGCCCGGTGGGTTCGCCGGATCCAGCGCGAGGCCCTGGTGCACGACGCCGAGCGCCGCGAGGAACAGCACGATGCGCATCACCGTGGCGGCGGAGATGGCCGTGATGGCGGTCCGCGTGACTTCCTGCACGGCGCCGAGGCCGTGGATCCCCGCGTCGACGAGGCGGTGCGCGCCGGAAAAGGTGATGTAGCCACCGACCGTGCCGCCGACGATCGTCACGATGCTCAGGGCATCCACGCGCGTCGGCCACACGCTGCGCAGCGCCGCCTCGGCCACCGGCGGCTGGCTCGTGATCGCCACGTATACCGTCAGGAGGATGAGGCACGCGCCGAGCACGACGCTCATGCGGTCCATCACCTTCCCGGCTTCGCGGATGAGGAAGATCGCGATGGCGAACGCTGCGCTCAGCACCGCACCGATGGTGACCGGGACGCCGAGCGCCGCTTCAAGACCCACCCCCGTGCCGGCCACGTTGCCGATGTTGAACGCGAGGCCGCCGAGCGCCACCAAGATCGCGAGCAGCGTGCCGAGGCCTCGCGCGACGGCGTTGCCGACGTCGGTGGCGCGCTTGCCGGAGATCGTCAGCACGCGCCAGATGCTGACCTGCGCGACGATGTCGATGAGAACGCTGATGAGGATCGCGAACGCGAAACTCGGACCCAACCGCTCGGTGAACACGGCGGTCTGCGTGAGGAACCCCGGCCCGATGGCCGAGGTGGCCATCAGGAACGCCGCGCCTAGGAGGACGCCCGTGCGTCGAGTGTGCATCCGAGTCCCCAGGTGAGCAGCGAGAGGGCCAGCGACGCGAGGAAGGGCGTCTCGACGCCGACCGTGACGCCGAGAACATAGCTCACGAGGCCGACGATGAGCGTCGCCCCAGCGGTGCGCGGCGAGCCAAGCTTCGTGAAGAGCCCGAACAGCACGGTGACCACGATCCCTGTGGATCCGAGGGCCGATGCCTGCTCGACGAGCGCGAGGACACCACTGGTCGAGAGCGCGAGCAGGTACGCGACGAGACCGAAGGCCATGACGCCGCTGCGCGCGATCCACAGCTTCCGGCGCTCGTCCGTGATCTTGCCAAGCGGCACGATCAGGTTGTGCGTCAGCAGGCCGGCCGACACGAGCAAGGTGGAGTCTACGGTCGAGAGAATCGCCGAGACGAGGCCGCCGGCGAACACGGCGAACGCGATCGGCGGCAGCAGCTCGCGCGCGACCGCGGGCAACACGGCCTCCGCGTCTGCCAGCGGCCCGATGAACTGCGTGGCCAGCAACGCGACGGCGATCGGGATGAGGCCCAATGCGATGTACAGCGTGCCGGCCGTGAGCGAGGCACGTCGCGCCACGGTTCCCGAGCGCGCGGCGATGACGCGGCTGACGACTTCGGTGGTCGTCAGCGAGCCGATGACGGGAATCGCCCACGCCTCGAGGGTGAGGTACCACGGCCCGGCGGCCGCCGGCGTGAGGTTCACCTTGTCCGATGCGGCGATGGCGGCGAAGGAGGCGCTGACGCCTCCGACATGCCCGACGGTTGCCCCGAGCAGGAGCAGGAGACCGACGGCGAGCACGATGCCCTGGATCACGTCGGTGTAGGCGTCGGCCAGCAATCCGCCGAACGTGGTGTAGGCGATCACGAAGAGCGCGGCGATGCCGATGGCCGATTCGATCTGCACGTTGCCGACCAGCGCGACGACGCTGCCGAAGGCCCGGATCTGCGCGGCCGCCCAGAGGACGGACGCCGGCACCAGCAGCACGGCGGCCAAGCGTTCGACGCGGATGCCGAAGCGCGCGCGGTAGAGATCCGCGAGCGTGGTCATGCCGAGATTCCACAGCGGGCGCGCGAGGAAGAGGCCCATCAGCACGAGGCAGAGTCCGTAGCCGAAGGGCTCCGCGGAGCCGAGCGATACGCCGTGCGCGAAGGCCTCGCCCGCCGAGCCGATGACCGTCTCGGCGCCGAACCATGTCGCGAAGATCGAGAACGTCGCGAGCAGCGGCCCGAGCCGCCGTCCGGCGACGAGGTAGTCATCCTCGGTGGCGATGCGGCGCGAGATCCACACGCCGATGCCGAGCTGCAGGACGAGGAAGAGCGCGAGTGCGACGAGCGGCGCGGTCACGGCTGGACGCGGGGGACGTGCATCGGCGCAATCTCGCGCCGCGTGGCGCTCAGCGGAACAGGCGGTGGAGTTCCGTAGCGGCGATCGGGGCCCCGTCATGCGGGAGTCCGCCGAGCTGGGCGGCGCGCCCGAGCACGGCCGCGGGTGTGGCGCCGAACGCCCGCAGCTCGCGCACGCCGGTGTCGCCGGCGCTCTTGCTCAGCTTGCGGCCGTCGGGATGGCGTACCAGCCGATGGTGCAGGAACTCCGGCGCGCGCTCGCGTCCCAGGAGGCGCGAGAGCAGGATCTGGCGGCCCGTGCTGTCGAGTAGATCCTCGCCGCGGATCACGAGGTCCACGCCTTGGTCGAGGTCGTCGACGGTCACGCAGAACTGGTATGTGAAGTTGCCGAGGCGATCGCGGGCGAGCAGGTCGCCGCATTGCAGCTGCGGGTCTTGTACCTGACGTCCGTCGCGGAGGTCGTCGAAGACGACCGGGTCATCCGCGTCCATGACGATGCGGCGCGCTGGCGTGGCGTCGGGGGCGATGCCGCGGTGGCGGCAGGTGCCGGTGTAGCGCGGTTCCACGCCCTCGAGCAGCGGGATGCCCGGCTGTTCGCGCGACCAAGCCTCGGCCCAGGCGCGGTCGATGTCGCTGCGCGAGCAGGTGCAGGGATAGGCAAGCCCACGCGTCTCCAACTCAGCGAGCGCCCTGGCGTAGCGCGCCGCGTTGTCGTGCTGGCGAAACGGCGTGCTGCCGGCGCGGAACGTCGCAATCGGCGCGATGTCCCCGTCGAGCCCGAGCCACTCCAGGTCGTCGAGGATGCTCTGCTCGTACTCAGGCCGGCAGCGGCCGCGGTCATGATCCTCGAGGCGCAGGATGACACGGCCGTCGTAGGCGCGCGCGAGGCCCCACACCCAGACGGCGTTGACGATGTGTCCGAGGTGCAGGTGGCCCGTGGGGGCGGGCGCGAAGCGCGTGGTGAACCCGCGCGGGATTTCGCGGAGGATCACGGGCGCAAGGAGACGGGTCGCATGCGCCTTCATTATGCTTCGGGATGCCCTCCCGTGTCACCATCGTCGAGGTTTCGCCCCGCGACGGGCTGCAGAACGAGAAGGCCGTGCTGCCCGTCGCGGCCAAGGTCGCGCTGGTAGATGCGCTCAGCGCCGCCGGCGTGCCGGTCATCGAAGTGACGAGCTTCGTGAGCCCCAAGGCGATTCCGCAGCTGGCGGACGCCGAGCAGGTGATGGCGGCGATCACGCGCCGTCCGGGCGCGCGGTACACGGTGTTGGTGCCGAACGAGCGCGGATACGACCGCGCGCTAACCACACGCCCCGATGGCATCGTGGTGTTCGGCGCGGCCAGCGAAACGTTCTCGCAGAAGAACATCAACTGCTCGGTCGCCGAATCGATCGAGCGGTTCCGGCCGGTGGTCGCGCGGGCGAAGGCCAACGGCCTGCAGGTGCGGGGCACCGTGTCCTGCGCCCTCGGCTGTCCGTACGAAGGCGACATTGCCCCGGCCGCGGTGCGCGACGTGGCGGCGCGGCTACTCGATCTCGGCGTGGATGAGCTGTCCATCGCCGACACCATCGGCGTGGGCACGCCCGAGCGTACGCGTGCGGTGTTCGAGGCGGTGCTGGCGCTGACGGACGCCACGCGCGTGAATGCGCACTTCCACGACACCTACGGCCGGGCGCTCGTGAACCTCGAGGCCTGCCTCGCGCTTGGCGTGCGCAGCATCGATGCGAGTGCCGCAGGCCTGGGGGGATGTCCGTTCGCGCCAGGCGCGACGGGGAACGTCGCGACCGAGGCGGTGCTCGCGATGCTTGCCGCCAGCGGCTACGAGACGGGCGTGGATCTCGCGGCGGTGCAGGCCGCGGGCGCGGCCGTTCGCCGTTTGCTTGCACCCTGACGGGTGTGGGCTGATAGGGAGAGTCCTCACACTGCTTGGTGAACACGCCCGACTTTCCCGGGGCGTGCCGTGCGCGATCTTGCCGATGCCTTCCAAACGGAGCGCAGATGGCACGGTTCACGGGAAAGGTCGCGGCAGTGACGGGAGCGGGCAGCGGCATCGGCGCGGCGGCGGCCCTGCGGTTCGCGGCGGAGGGCGCGGCGGTGCTGGTGTCCGACATCAACCTGGCGAGCGCGACACAGGTCGCGGCGGAAATCTCCAAATCCGGGGGCCGCGCGGTCGCGCTGCGCACCGACGTCGCGAGTGAGTCCGACGTTGCGGCGCTCGTGGATCGCGCGGTCGCCGAGTTCGGGCGGCTCGACGTCATGGTGAACAACGCCGGTATCGGCGGGCTCGAGACCTCCGTCGATACCATCGAGGATGCGGCGTGGCGCAAGCTGATGTCGATCAATCTCGACGGGGTGTTCTACGGCGTGAAGCATGCCGCCCGCGTGATGAAGGTCGCGAAGGTCCGCGGCTCGATCGTGAACGTGAGTTCGATCCTCGGACTCGTCGCCTTCGAGCACGCGGTGGCCTACACCGCGGCCAAGCATGGCGTGGTCGGCCTGACCAAGGCCGCGGCGCTCGAACTCGCGCCGCTTGGCATCCGCGTGAACACGGTGAATCCCGCGTTCATCAAGACACCGTTGATCGCCGGGTTGGAGGAGGCGGTGCTGCCCCTGCATCCCGCCGCACGGTTGGGCACTCCGGAGGAAGTCGCAGCACTGATCTGCTTCTTGGGAGCGGACGAGGCGTCGTTTGTGACCGGCGCGAGCTACCTGGTGGACGGCGGGTACGTCGCCAAGTAGTCCTGGTGGGGTGCGGGCCGGGGGACTCGGCCCCGCCGCTCGTCCGGCGTCGGCGTCGGCTGCTTAGGGCAACCTAGTAGCCGGCGCCGACGCGTTTCTGCAGGTGCTTGCGCTCGCGCAGCGCCATCAAGAGGAAGTCGGCCACGTCCTCGACGCTGATCTTGCGGCCGCCGTCCGGCAGGAACTCCTCGAGCGTGCGATAGACGCCCGTGCGTTCGCCGGGCACGATGTCACCGGTGGCGACCATGGTCCAGTCGAGACCCGAGTCGCGCATCGCAAGCCAGGCTTCCTTGTGCTTGGCGCTGACCTTCTTGAAGACGTCGGGGAAGCTCGGTTGGTCGTGGCGGAGGCCACCGTTGACCGAGTTGAGGATGCCGCCGCCGGCGACGCCGAGGACGCGGCGCACCCCGAGTTTTTGCATGGCCGCGACGATGTTGCGCATGCCCTGGGACTGTGCGTCACCGGGGTCGTTCACTCCCGCGCCACCAAGGCCGGAGACGACCGCGTCGGCTCCGGTGATGGTGCGCTCGACGTCGGCGGGGTTCAGGACATCACCGGCGATGACGTCGAGACCGGGACGTGGGGCGAGCTTGGCCGGGTCGCGCACAAGGGCGCGCACGGTGTGGCCCTCGGCGAGGGCGTATTCAATGAAGCGACCACCGACGCGGCCGGTGCCGCCGAAGACTGCGATGTGCATAGTCGACTAGCGCGCAGCCTGCGCGTTGAGTTCCGCGAGGCGGGCGCGGAAGCGTTCGACTTCGGGTTGGAGCGCTGGCTCAGCGACGCCGCGCATGTCGACGAACTCCTGAAGCGCGGCCCGCTCGACGTCGGCTTGACCGAGCGCGCGTGCGGAGCGCGCGACGATGCGCAGGCGTTCAGCGTGATACATGCTGTAGCCACTCTGGCCATCGCGGCGATTCGCGGCGCGGATCGCCAGCTGCGACTCGCCCAGTCGTTCCCATAGCGACGCAAGCACCATGTTGCCCGTTGTCCGGACGCCGCGACGTTCGAGGTTCGGGGTGTCGAGCAGCAGACTGTCGAGCGTCTCCACGGCCGCGCGCGCCGTCGGGCTGCGGCGCGCCACGGCCAGCTGGGCGCCGATGGCGGCATCGAGTGTGCGATGGGTGTTGGCGAGCCACGGTTGGGTCGCCGCGGCTCCCGCGCTGCGAATCGCCCGCTGACGGCGCTCGACGTCGGCGGTGTCGCCTGCGGCGAGCGCACGCTGCGCCAACGCGAACTGCGCCGCCGCGACGAGGGGATCGGGGTCGGTGGTCGCCCCGCGGCGCGTCCAGGCATCGAGCGCGCGCGCGCTGCTGCGCGCCATCGCCGTATCCGCTTGCCAGATCACGGCAGCCAACACCGTCTCGACGTGTCCCCACGTATCGCCGTCCGCGATCGGGTACGCACTGGCGCCGCTCGGACGTCCCGAGTTCCAGTAGATCTCGCGGACGGCGCGGGCGTTCAGCGAACTGAGCTGTCCCCTCACGGTGCGCTCCAACACGTGGAGCGCAGAGTCCGTGATGTCCATCCGCGCACCCCGGCCGGCGAACGCGACATGCGAGAACATCGCCGCGTACACCACATCCTCCGGCGTCCGGCTGCGTGCCAAGCGCTCGATCGCGCGCATCTGGTCGTCGAGGCTGCCGAGGTCCACCTGCAGCGTGAAGTCGTTGACCATGAAGAAATCACCCGTCGAATCCTGGCGCGCCTGCCTGGCGTGCGCGCGCCGGGCGTTGACGCTGTCGCCAAGCACGAGATAAATGTGCGCCTGGTGCTCAAGCGCAGGCGTGAAGCTTGAATCGATGCGTTCCGCCTCGGCGAAGCCACGCAAGGCCCGCTGGTAGACATTCGGTTCGTCCACGGACTCGCCGATGTGAATCAGGTAGTCCGCGTACGCATACCACACTTCGGCAGAGTTGCTGCGCTCCGCCAACGCCGCGAGGGAGCGGATGCGCTCGCGGATATGCATGGGCCGTGGATAGGTCTCGCCGACCTCGGCGAGCAGGAGCAGCGAGTCCGCACCGCTCAAGCGGGCGCGGTGAGTCCACGCACGCCGGCCCCAGGGTCCCGGAATTGGGTTGGCAAGGCTCCAGCCGTTGGTCAGTCCGATACGGAGTGCGGCGATTGCGAAGGTCGTATCTGCGTTGTAAGCCGCCAGGAACGATTCGCCGGCCTCACTGTATCGGCCGCGGCGATAGAACTGTTCACCGACGAGGTACGGCGCGATGGCGTCCGGGTTCGCGGAGAGTACCGACTGGAGGCGGTCCCGCGTTGCGCCGTCGCTGATCGACAGCAGTGTCGTGACGAGCCGCGTGGCGAGTGCGAATGCACTGTCGGCGCTGCCATCGACGCGTGCGCGCGCCAGCTCGCGCCCGTCGCGCGTGCGGATGAGCCGTGCGTTCACGGTCAGGCGTTCGCGCGTGCCCACCACGTCACCGAGGATCAGGCGACCGGCGCCCGCCGCGATCGCGGCACGCGACGCCTCGGCGTCCTCGAGATCCGCTTCCGCGTCACCGCCGATGCGCTGCCACCGGTCAAGCATCACGCGCATGCCCGCCGCGGAGATCTCGGGCAGCGTCTGCAGCTGCGGTACGATGATGTCGCCGAGGCCTTCGCGGAGGTAGCGCGCCTCTGGTGCCAAGCCTCCGACGCGGAACGGGGCGACGGCGATGGTCGACTCACTCGCGGCGGCATTGCCGCGCGTGACGAACCACCAACTCCCGGCGACTACGATCGCTGCGGCCACCGCGCCAGCGAGGAGTCGCACCGGTGCCGACCGTCCGCGCGTGGCCTGGGTCTCGCCCGAGGGGAGGTCGAGGATGGCGAGCAGTTCCGCCGCCGACTGCGGGCGCTGGGTCGGCTCCTTGGCGAGACAGCGCATGACAAGCGCCGCGAGCGCCGCCGGTACCGTGGGAGCCTGCGTGCTGAGCGCGGGGGGCATCGTGCCCATCTGCGCCTTCATGAGGGCCGTGCCCGAGAGCTCGGCGAAGGGTCGCTGGCCGGCGAGCAGCTCGTACGCGACCACGCCCCACGCGTAGATGTCGGTGCGATGGTCGAGCGACGGATCCGCCGCGACCTGCTCGGGCGACATGTAGGCCGGCGTCCCGACGGATACACCGATCGCAGTCATCGTCGCGGAGGCGTCGGGCCCCTGCGTGGCGACGGAGAGCGCCTTGGCGACACCGAAATCCGACACAAGCGCGGCGCCGGCCGACAGCAGGATGTTCTCCGGCTTGATGTCGCGGTGCACGACGTTGCGCGCGTGCGCGGCGTGCAGCGCGCGCGCCACGTCGCGCAGGATGCCGATGGCCTCGCTCAGCGGGACGCGGCCACGTGCGATGCGCTCGCGCAGCGTGGCGCCATCGATGAGCGGCATCGTGAAGTACGGCATGCCCTCGGCGTCGCCGGCCGTGAGCACGGGGACGATGTTGGCGTGCTGTAGCTGCGCCGCGGTCAGGATCTCCCGGTGGAAGCGCTGGGCGGCGCTGGCGCTCCAGCCTTCGTCCGGCAGGGTCTTGATGACGACCTGACGCCCGAGGGCGCGCTCGGTCGCGACGAAGACGCGGGCCATGCCACCGCCGCCGAGCTCACGTTCGATGCTATGGGTCGCGCGGAGCGCGCGGTCGAGCCGTGCTCGGATCGAGTCAGTCACGTGGGGACAGTGCGAGAAGACGGGCGACGACCGGGAGAAGATGCGCCCGAGGCGCAGTTCCGTCCAGCTGGGGCGCTCGCCGGGACGCGGGAAACCCGAGGGGCGACCTCGCAGTAGTGGGAACATGCTGCTCCTGACTCTTGCGCTGGTCGCGCTCGCCGGGTTCTTCCTCACCGCCATCGGGCTGCCGGGCACGTGGATCTTCCTCGCCGTCGCCGGCGCGTCTGCGCTGCTCGACCCGTCGAGTTCTGTTGCCTGGTGGTCCATCGTCGCCGGCGCCGTGCTCGGGCTGATCGCCGAGGGCATCGAGTGGGTGACGGCGTCGCGCTATGCGCGCAAGTACGGCGGAAGCCAGCGTGCGGCATGGGGTGCGCTGCTCGGCGGCATCGCCGGGGCCATCGTCGGGTTTCCGGTGCCGTTGTTCGGTCCGCTGTTGGGGGCGCTTCTCGGCACGTTCTTCGGTGCGCTCGTCGCGGAACTCAGCGTGACCGGCATCGGCGGCGGTGCGGAACGCGTGGCATGGGGGGCGACCATTGGCCGCATCGTGGCGACCGTCGCAAAGCTGGGGATCGGCATCGTGATTGCCGTGCTGGTGCTCGCGGCGGCGTGGTCCTGAGTCGCGTGAGATGCCGCCGGACGCCGATCGCGCGGCGGTGTGACGCTCAGCGATAGTTGTGCCCCTTCACCGCCTTCTCGCCCACGTTGGCGTTGAGTGCGATGAACTCCCTGGCGCGGATGTTGTAGACGCCCGATTCCACCTGCAGCGTGCCCCGCACGAGCAGCAGCGGTGTGCGTGAGATGAGCATGGCCTGCTCCTCGAAGCGCTGCGGCGTGATGACCACGTTGATGGTGCCGGTTTCGTCCTCGAGGGTGAGGAACACGAAACCCTTGGCGGTGCCGGGGCGCTGGCGGCAGATGACCAGCCCCGCGTGCGCGACAGGCTCGCCGTCCTGCATCTGCAGGATCTCGCGCGCGGACTTCACGCCGTTGGGTGCGACCAATGGCCGCACGTGGCGCATGGGATGGCCGTTGAGCGAGAGCCCGGTGAGGCGATAGTCGGCTTCGGTGAGTTCGGGCGCGGAGAAACCCGGGAGCACTGCGGGGACGGTGGACTCGGGGAAGAGCGCGAGCGGGCCCGGGCCCTCGCGTTGCGCTTCGAGGACGCGCCATAAGGCTACGCGGCGACGGCGGGCGGGGGGTTCGTCTTGCACGTAGGCATCGAAGGCGCCGGACTCGGCGAGGGCGCGCAGCGACCGCTTGTCGAGGTTCGTGCGCGTGACGAAGTCCGTGATAGAACTGAAGTGGTGAGTTGGAAGTTGGGAGTTGGGAGAGTGCGTTGCCGAGGCATCTGCGGTCGCGGAGCCCTTCGCGCCTTCGTGGTGAAGCAGTGCGGCCTCGATCTTCTGCTTGGCAATCGAGCCGAGTCCGAGCACGGAACGGATGCCGAGGCGTACGGCGGGGGCGGCCTTGGGCCCGGCGCCCGGTTCCAGCGTGTGGTTCCATTGGGAGCGCGTGATATCCACGGGCCGCACTTGCACTCCGTGGCGCTTGGCGTCTTCGATGAGCGTGCCGGGGGCGTAGAAGCCCATCGGCTGCGCGTTGAGCATGGCGCAGAGGAACTCGGGCGCGTAGTAGTGGCGCAGGTACGCGCTGGCGTAGACGATGAGCGCGAAGCTTGCGGCGTGGCTCTCGGGGAATCCGTAGTCGGCGAAGGCGTTGATCTGGTTGTAGATCCGCGTCGCGATGTCCTCGGGGATGCCGTTCGCGCGCATGCCGTCGATCATCTTCTGGCAGATGTCGGCCATGCGCTCGCGACTGCGCTTGTGGCCCATCGCCTTGCGCAGGAGGTCGGCCTCGCCGGGCGTGAAGCCGGCGGCGGCGATCGCCACCTGCATGCCCTGCTCTTGGAACAGCGGCACGCCGAGCGTGCGCTTGAGGATGGGTTCGAGCGAGGGATGCGGGTAGGTGACCTCTTCGAGGCCCGCCTTACGCCGCAGGTAGGGATGCACCATCGCGCCTTGGATGGGGCCGGGGCGGATGAGCGCGACTTCCACGACGAGATCGTAGAAGCAGCGCGGCTTGAGCCGCGGCAGCGTGTTCATCTGTGCGCGGCTCTCGACCTGGAACACGCCGACCGTATCCGCCTTGCAGAGGTCGTCGTAGACGGCTTGGTCGGCGCAGTCGAGTTGGCCCAAGTCCAACGTGACGCCGCGCGTGCGGCGGATGTAGGCGAGGCAATCTTGTACCACGGTCAACATGCCCAGCCCCAGCAAGTCGATCTTCACGAGGCCGACGGGGTCGAGGTCGTCCTTCTCCCACTGGATGACGGTGCGGTCTTCCATGGACGCGGGCTCGATGGGGACGACGGTGCGCAGCGGCTCCTCGGTGAGGACGAAGCCGCCGACGTGGATGCCTCGGTGCCTCGGGGCGGCGTCGAGCTGCTCGACGATGTCGGCGAGCTTTTGCACCCTTGGGTCGGTTGGGTCGAGCTTCGCTCTTTGTAGCAACGACATCTCGGGGTCGGGTCGGCCGCGAGGTCCGTCCTCGCGAGGCTCTCGGACCGCTGCGCGGTCCTGCGGCCGCCTCGCTGTGGCGGACCTCGCGGCCTCCCCTTCTTCTGCCCCCGCTACTCGCACGCTCTCCGGCGCGCCGGTGCGCACGGCGCGCAGCTTGCGATGCTCCTCGCGCGAGGCCTTGATCAGGTTGCTCGCGTGGGTGCCGACCACGAGGTCGCTCGAGACGGCGTCCACGAGCGTCGCGGGGCGTGTCGCCAAGGCGCGCTTGCTGTAGTTCGCCGGTCCCATCGCGTCGGCACGCTCGGGCGCGAACGGATTGGACTCCTGTGCGGCCTTGGCGGTCTCCTCGTCGAGCGCGTGGCCGGGCGTGCCAAGCCGCAGCGCGGCAGCGGTGTTCTTGGCGCTGAAGCGATCGCTGAAGCTCGCGAGCACGCCGGCCTGCTCGGGCGAGAACCCCAACACGCGCGCCGCGTCGCGCACGGCGCTGCGGCCCCGCCACGTGATATGCTCGCAGACCATCGCCGCGTGTTCGCGGCCGTAGCGCTGGTACACATACTGCAGCACGCGCTCGCGCTCGCGGTGCGCGAAATCGATATCGATATCCGGCGCCTCGGCCCGCTCCTCGCTCAAAAAACGCTCGAACAACAACTCAAGCTTGATGGGATCCACCGCCGTGATGCCGAGGCAATAACACACGGCGCTGTTCGCCGCCGAGCCGCGGCCCTGGCAGAGGATGCCTTCGCGGCGCGCGAAACGCACGATGTCCCACACGATGAGGAAGTAGCCGCTCAAGCCGAGCTTGGCGATGAGCGTGAGCTCATGCGCGAGCTGCTTGTCGTGCCGCGCGGTGCGCCGCCAGCCCCAGCGTTCCTGCGCGCCGTCTTCCACGAGGCGTGCGAGGTACTCGTCTTCGCTGACGCCGGGCGGCAGCGGGAAGTGCGGCAGCTTTGGCTTGAGCGCATCCAGGCGGAACTCGCAGCGCTCGGCGATCGCGAGTGTCTGCGCGAGGCCTTCCTCACGCCCGCTCCAGCGCTTGGCGAGCTGGGCGTAGCCCTTGAGGTGCCACTCGCCGTTGGGGCGGAGGCGCGTGCCCATTTCATCGAGCGTGGCGCCGTGGCGCAGCGCGCTCAAGACGTCGTGGCCCAAGCGGCCCTGCGGCAGCGCGTAGTGCACGTCGTTGGTGACGACCCACGGCAGCCCCAGCGCGCGCGCGAGCGGAATGAGTTCGGCGACGAGGGCGCGCTCCTCGGGCAGCGCGTGGTCCCAGCATTCGATGGCGAAGCGGCCAGGAAACAGTTCGGCCAGCTGCCCGGCGGCCTGCACGGCGCTGCGCGGCGGCGCTCCCGCGCTCGCACCACGCTCGAGCGCCAGCAGTTGCGGCAGCCAGCCGCGCGGGCACCCGCTCAGCGCGTACAGCCCCGCCGTGTGCCCCGCGAGTTGGTCGAGCGTCACGCGCGGTTCGCCGCGCGGATGGTCCAGCCGCGCGCGCGTGATCAGCGTGCAGAGGTTGCCCCAGCCCTCGCGCGTTTCGCAGAGCAGCACGAGATGCGTGCGCAGCCGCGGCACGCCGTCCTCGCCGACGACACGATGCGGGATCGCCGCGCTGCCGCGCTCGTATCCCGGCGGCAGCGGCACGTCCACCGTGAGCTCGGCGCCGTGCAGGCCGGCGAGCTGCGCTTCCTTGGCCGCCGTCGCGAAGCGCACCGCGCCGCCCACGTCATCGTGATCGGTGAGCGCGAGTGCGCCAAGCCCGAGCGCCAGCGCCCGTTCGACCAAGCGCTCGGGATCCGAGGCGCCGTCGAGCAGCGAGAACGTCGAGTGGCAATGCAGCTCGGCGTAGCCGCTCAATCGTACCAGCCTTGCAGGTGCCAGCCGCCGCTGTCGCGGTAGATGAGCAGGTCCTGCCCGAGTTCGTCGCACTCGCAGCGCCAGTAGTCGCGCGCGAACGGTTTTGCGTGCCACCACTCGCCGCTCAGGCGCTCGGGGCCCACGGCGCGGGAGAGTGCGAGACGACGGCCCTTCCAGAACACTTGCAAGGGCACGCCGTGCTTGTCGGTGACGACCGCGATGTGTTCGGGTGATTCGAGCAACCGCGCCGCCGGCGACGGCTTCACGGACGTGGCCTGCAGCGCGTCGAGCGGAACGGCGCGCGCCGCTTGCTCCACTTCGGCCCATCCTCCCGCGCGCTCCGGGGCATACGAGTCGCGCGCGACGGGACGCACGACTGCGCCGGCGCCGAGCGTCGTGCGCAGTCGGGCGAGCGCGGCTTCGGCCGCCGAGGGATCGCGCCACGCGGCGGCAAGCAGGTCGCCCTGCTCGGCGCTCGACGGCGCGGTTTCACTGACGCGCAGCTCGAGCGCGGCAACGGGCGCCTCGAGCGTCCAGGTGTCGAGTGCGGCACGGCAGCGCTCGAAGAGCGGCACGACGCGGGCGATGGGCCGTGCCGGCCGCACCTCGCGCGTGACGCGCCGGCCGTCGTCGAGGGTGAGCGTGATGCTGAGTGATGCGGCGGCGAGTCCGTCGGCGGCTAGCGTGCGCACCAAGCGGTCGAGCGAGGCGCGCACGAGGAAGAGCACCGGCTCGACCGTGGGCGCGCTGCTCGCGAGTTCGTGGACGATCACCCGCGGATCGTCCGTGCGCGCGAGCGTGGCGCGGCGCGCGTCGTCGGCGCAGGCGAGTCGCCAGGCGCTCAGGCCGTCGCTGCCCCAGCGGCGTTCCACTTCCAATGGGTCGAGCGCCGCGAACGATCCGGCCGTGCGCAGGCCCAAGGCCGTGAGCGCCTCGCGGAGCTCGCCCTCCATGGGAATGAGCGCGATCGGCACGCGCGCGAGGTAGTCGCGGTCGCCGCCTGGCGCGACGTGCAGCGGCTCGCTCGCGGCACGCGTGCTCCATGTGGCGGCGTAGGCGGTGACGCAACTGTCGGCGATGGCGACGCGCGCGCGCGGATGCCAGACGCGCGCCAAGGCGAGCAGTTGCGTGGCCAGCGCGCGTTCGCCGCCGATGGCCTCGAAGCCTTCGGCGCCGATCCACCAGGTGCCGGGTTCGTCGCGCAGCGGGCTGACCTGCGGCGAGGCCGCGAGGAACGCGGCACTCGCGCGGGCGACTTCACGCGCGATCGCCGCCTGGTCCCACGCCAGCACCTCGAGCGCGGCGCACTTGGACTTGCCCTGGGCGACGGTCATGCCCGTGCGCACGCCGCTGCGCGCGGCGGCGACGGTCACGGTGCGCAGCCGCGCGCGGTCGGAGAGGGCGATCGGCAGGGCATCCCAGTGCGCAGCGGCTGCCGTGGCGTCGCGCGCAGGCTCAGCGTTCGGGATAGCTGGGCTGCGCGGCACGGCGTCCGCGGACGCTGCCGATGCGCGTGGCGCCGTTCCGCGCGCGAGCCACGCCGCGCCGATCGGGAACCTCGGGATGCGCACACAGGCGATGCGCGATGTCCCGCGCGAGATCTCGGGCGATGGCGCGGGCATGGCCCACCTCCAGATGCAAAGGGACGAGTTGATGCGGGCCACCCTTCTCGATGAGCGCGGCGACCTGCGGGCCGCCGCGCGTGTCGCGCGCAGGGCGGCGCTTGAGGACGAGGCGCAGCGCGCCGCCGATCTCCGAGGCCTTGGGGCCATCGCCGAGCAGGAGCAGCGCGGCATCGGCGTCGCGGGTGAGTTGCGAGAGGCGCACGGCGATGCTGCGCGAGAGCACGGGCGCGCCGTCGAGCACGACGAGCGCGAAGGCCCCGGTGCGCAGCAGGAGATCGGCGCACCAGGCGGCGCGCGCGGGATCGCCGGGCCGCACGACCCACAGGGCATCGCGGCCGGCGGCGTCCACATCTATGAAGTCGCGCGGATCCAGCGTGCGGGTGGCGTCGATCCAGGCGACGGCGTGACCGCCGAGCAGCGTGCTGGCGGCGATGCTGCGGGCGAGCGTGGTCTTGCCGAGTCCGGCGGGGGCGAGCAGTTCGGTGATGCGGCCGCGGGGGAGACCGCCGCCGGGGAGTGCGAGGTCCAGCCCTTTCACGCCCGTGGGGAGCCCAGGGGTGCTGCTGGGCGTGCCTGCGACGACGGCGGCGAGCTGTTCACGGAGGAGCTTGAGGGCGGCGGACATACCGAATAAACACCGAAGTCAGTGGGTAGGTAATTACCGAATAAACACCGAAATCCGCAAGAGAGTGGGAGAGGGGAGAGGGGGTATGGGCGGGGGGTGGGAGAGGGGAATGGGGGAGACGGGGGGCAGACGTCTCACGTCTGGGAGACGGGAGACGAAGCTGCGCCGTTGCTCCCCGCCCCTTCAGCGCTCTTCCAACCGCCTGTCCAACCGCCCCGCTAACCGTTCCCGAAGCGCGGGCCACTCCGCGCGCAGCACGCTGTACATCACCGTGTCGCGCGGGCTGCCGTCCTTCCGCGCCTGGAAGTGCCGGAGCACGCCATCGCGACGCGCGCCAAGCCGTTCGATGGCCGCCTGCGAGCGCGTGTTCTCGGCGTCGGTGCGCAGTGCGACCACGCCGCAGTCGAGTGTGTCGAAGGCGTGCGTCATCAGCAACAGCTTGCACGCCGTATTCACGTGCGTGCGCTGGAATCGCGCGGCATACCAAGTGTAGCCGATCTCGACGCGGCTGATCGCGGCGACGATGTCGTGGTAGCGCGTGCTGCCGATGATCGAATCGCTGGCGAGGTCACGCACGACCCACGGGAGCATATTGCCGTCGGCCTGGCCGCGCAGGGCATGGGCGATGTAGGCGTCACAGCCGTCGGGGGTGGGGACGGTCGTGAAATGCAGCGTCCACAGCGCGCCGTCCTGCACGGCCGCCGCGAGCGCGGCCGCGTGCGTGGGCTGCATGGGTTCGAGGCGGACGCCGTGTCCCTCGAGCGTCACCGGCTGGAGGACGCGCACCTCAGCCGAGCTCGCTCAACAGTTCCACCAGTTCCGTTGCGCTCGACGGCCGGTCGTTGGGTGACTTCGCGAGAAGCCGCATCACGAGCGCGGCCAATGCAGGCGGCACGTCCGGCACCTGCGCGGCGATCGGGGCGGGCGCGGTCGTGAGCACCTTGGCGATCAGCGACACGACGTTCTGCCCGACGAACGGCGGCGTACCGGCGAGGCACTCGTAGAGGACGACGCCGAGGGCGTAGAGGTCGGCGCGTGCGTCGACGGCCTCCTCCACGAGCTGCTCGGGTGCCATGTACATCGGCGTGCCCACGATGAGGCCGGCGTTCGTGCGCGTGGAGGCCGCGGCGATGCGCGCGATGCCGAAGTCCATCACCTTGAGCATGCCGTCGGCGTCGAGGAGCGCATTCTCCGGCTTCACGTCCCGGTGGATCACACCCGCCTCGTGCGCCACCGCCAGCGCCTCGGCGAACTGCCGCGCGATCGCCAGCGTGCTCGCGGCGGCGAGCTGCCCACGGGTCTCGAGCAACTCGCGCAGCGTGAGTCCGGTGACGCACTCCATGGTGACGAACGAAATCCCGTCGGCCTCGCCAAGGTCGTGCGTGCGCACCACGTGCCGGTGCGAGATGCGCCGCGCGAGCCGGATCTCGCTCTTGAGCTGCTCCGCAAGCACGGGATCCGTGGCCAGCAAGTCGCGGCGGATCGTCTTGATCGCCACGTCCTCGCTGAGCTCGCGGTCGTGGGCGCGATAGACGACGCCCATGCCGCCGCGGCCGATGACGCTGCGGATCTCGTAGCGATTCGCGAGCAGCGCCCCGGGCCGGAGCGCATCGGTGTCGCCGTCGCTCAACGCCGTGACCGCGCGGTGTTCGCTGGTGGCGATGCTGACGTCGGCGCGGAGCTGCGAGAGTTGCGCGTGCAGCTTGGCCTCGCGCGCCTTCACGCCGGCCGCCATCGTGTCGAAGACGCGCGCGAGCCGCCCCAGCTCGTCGTCGCGCTCGGTGATCCCGTCGAGCGCGCCGGGTTGATACGTCCCGCGCTCGACGTCCCCTGCGGCGTCGGTCACGCGCAGCACCTGGCGCAGGTAGTCCGCCTCGCGGTCGTGATACCGCTTCTTCTCCAGTGAGGCGCCGATGCGCGCGCGCAGCAACACTTGGTCGAACGGCTTCGCCAGGTAGTCCTCGGCGCCGTGCTCGATGCAGCGCACCACGGCGGCGATGTCGTCGAGCGCGGAGATCATGATCACCGGCAGGTTGCGCGTCGCCTCGGCGGACTTGAGGCGCTCGAGCACGGTGAAGCCGTCGAGGTCCGGCATGCGCACGTCGAGCAGCACGAGGTCGAACTCCTGCGCCGCGACCATCGCGAGCGCCTCGAGGCCACCCGCCGCCTGCGAGACGGTATAGCCCTCGCGGGTGAGGCGCCGCGCGAGTACGGCGCGATTCTCGTCGACATCGTCCACGACGAGGATGCGGCCGCGGGAAGCGGCGATCGTCGCCGTGCCGCCGAGCGGCGTCGGATGCGCGACGCTCGGGGCCTCCCCGATCGGAGCGTTCGCCACATTGCCGGTGGCGGAGGCCGCCTGCCCGCTGGCCGGCCGCGCGCTCGGCGGGTCGCACAAATGCCGCGCCGCCTCGGCGATCTTCGCGATGTCGGCGCGGAACTGCGCGTCGGCATTCGCCTCGTCGAGCGCGGCCGTCTGCGAGAGGATGCGCGATTGCGGCGCGCGCAGCGTGGTGAGCAGGGCCTGGAGGGCGGACTCGTCCGAGGCGCCGGACGGTGGCAGCGCGTGATTGATGGCCGCGAGGACTTCGCGCGCGGCCTCCCGGATCGCATCGAGCGCCGCACCGGTCGGCGTATCGCGCGGCGCGTCTTCGGCGAGCAGCTCCGCATAGCCCAGGATGTGGTTGACCGGGGTGCGCAGCTCGTGACGCAGCTCGGCGGTCGTCGCGGGGTCGAGCGGTGTGCTCACGCGGGACGGTCGAGCAGGGCGGTCATCTTGCCGAGCAGGCGCTCGAGATCGACGGGCTTGGTATCGTAGTCGTCGCAGCCCGCCTCGAGGGCCTTCTCGCGATCGCCCGACATCGCGTGCGCAGTGAGGGCGATGATGGGCACGCGCGGGCCGCTGCTGCCGGCGCGAATGCGGCGCGTGGCTTCCCAGCCATCGACTTCGGGTAAGGACATATCCATGAGGATCAGGTCCCAACCGCCCTCGAGCGCCTTCGCGACGCCTTCGAGGCCGTCGACTGCGATGGCGACCTCGTGCCCTCGGCGCGCCAGCCGCCGCGAGAGCATGTCGCGGTTCATTTCGTTGTCTTCGACGAGCAGGATGCGGGGCATAGGAGACCGGGTCAGGCGTCGGGCGCGCGACGCATCAGGAGGCGGATGTCGCGAACGAGGTCGAGGGGCGAGTACTCGCCCTTGGTGAGGACCTCGCTCACGTGGCCATTGAGGCGCTGCCGCTCCTCGAGCGTCAGGTCCTTGGCGGTGACGACGACGACGGGAATCTGGCGCCACTGCGGCTCGCGCCGCAGCGCGGTGATGAACTCGATGCCATCCATCTCCGGCATCATGAGGTCGAGGAGAATCAGCGCGGGCGTCACCGTCGCGAGGGTGTCGAGCGCACGGCGGCCGTTCTCGGCTTCGACCACCGTCCAGCCTTCGCGTTCGAGGCCGCTGCGGAACGACGCCCGCACGGCCACATCGTCCTCGACGACGAGCACGGTGCCGCCGGGTTCATGGCGGTGCCGCCGCACGATGCGGCGCAGCTGCGCGCGGTCGATGGGTTTCGTGAGGTACTCGGTGGCGCCGAGGGCGAGTGCCATCTGCTGCTCGTGCAGCACGGAGAGCATGATGACCGGGATCTCTGCGAGCTCCGCATCGGCGCGGATACGCTGCAACACCTCCCAACCGTCCATGCCCGGCATGAGGATGTCGAGCGCGATCGCGTCGGGTCGTTCACGCCGCGCGAGCTCGAGACCCGACGGGCCGTCGGTGGCCTCGAGCACGCGCACGCCTTCGCCGGCAAGGGCCGTGCGCACGAGGCGTCGCGCGTCGGCGTCATCGTCGATGATGAGCACGGTACCCGCGCTGCCGTCGCCTTGGACGGACTCGCTGTCGTCGATCGCCGTCAGCATCTGCGACGCTCGGCGGGCCGGTTCGACGCGCAGGGGAATCCGCATGGTGAAGGTCGAGCCGCGGCCCGGTTCACTCGAGACCGAGACGCTGCCGCCCATCATCTCGGCGAAGCGACGCGTGAGCGCCAAGCCGAGGCCGGTGCCGCCGTAGCGCCGCGACGTGGACGACTCCGCCTGCGTGAACGCCTCGAAGAGCCGCGAGACCTGGTCGGGCGTCATGCCGATGCCGGAGTCCGACACGGCGAAGGTCATCGCCTCCGCACCCGCGCGGCCCTCGCGTCCCACGCGCACCGTGATCGACCCCTGTTCCGTGAACTTGCAGGCGTTGGAGAGCAGGTTGAGCAGCATCTGCCGCACCTTCACGAGGTCCGCGTGCATGCGGCCCAGCGACTCGTCGCGGATGACCTCCAGCGTATTCGCGTTCTTCGCGACCAGCGGCTGGATCGTCGTCACCACCTCGGCGAGCATCTCGTCCACGTCGAAGGTCTCGAGCACGAGGTCCATCTTGCCCGCCTCGATCTTCGACAGGTCGAGCACGTCGTTGATGAGCGAGAGCAGGTGCTTGCCTGCGGTATGGATCTTGGTGAGGTCGGCGACGAAGGACTCGAGTCCGGCGTCCTGCGCCTCCTCCTGCAGCATCTCGCTGTAGCCGATGATCGCGTTGAGCGGCGTGCGCAGCTCGTGGCTCATGTTCGCGAGGAACTGGCTCTTGGCGCGGTTCGCGCCCTCCGCGTCACGCCGCGCCTCCGAGAGCTCGCTGATGTCGTGGTACATGCCCATCAGCGCCACGCGCGACTCGTCCGCGATCACGGGCACGCCGAGGATCTCGACCTCGACGAAGGTGCCGTCCTTGCGACGCCGGCGTCCGATGCCCTTCACGGGGCGGTCCACGGCGTCGCGGCTGTACTGCGCGGCCTCGCCGAGCGTCACTTGGTCGGTGATGAGCTCGTCGAGGTTGCGGCCGCGCGCCTCGGCCTCCGTGTAGCCGAAGAGCTCCTCAAAGGCCGGGTTGCACGACGCCACGTTGTAGTCGGTGTCGAGCTGCACGATGGCGACGGGACTGTTGTTGAGCAGCGACCGGAAGAACTCGCGCTGGCGTGCCGCTTCCTCATAGAGGCGCGCGCCTTCGATGGCGATGGCCGCCTGTGGCGTGAAGAGGTTGAGCAGCCGCAGGTCGTCGGTGCCGAAGGTGCGCGTCGGGTTCGCGTCCACGATGGCGATCGCGCCCACCAGGCGGTTGCCGATCAGGAGCGGCGCCGCCATCACGCTGCGCACGGGCACATCGGAGTACTTCGAGGACTTGCCGAGCCAGGCGTGGTAGTCGGGAATGATCAGCGGCTTCTGCGACTGCGCGACGAGGCCCATCGCGCCCTCGCCGAAGCGGAGGCGGATGCCCGTGGTGTCCTTGCCGACCTGGTGGCTTGCCGCGACCTCGAGTTCTTGGCGTGCATCGTCGAAGATGGCGAGCTCGCCGCCGGAGACCTTGAGCAGCGCGACGGCGCGCTCGAGCGTGGCCTGCAGCGTGCGCGGCAGCTCGCGCTGCGTGAGCAGGTCGGCCATGGAGCCCAGCACGGCCTCGTGCTCGTCGGCGCGCTGGCGCTGCGCCACGAGCAACCGTGCGCGGGCGATCGCGATGCTGGCCTGCGTGGCCGCCGCCTGCAGGATCTCGAAGTCGCTGGCGCCGAAGGCCCGCGGCTCCGTGCTCTCGACCGCGAGCACGCCGATCACCGTACCGTCGATCATCAGCGGCACGTCGACTTCCGATCCGCTGTTCAGCGTCGGCTCATAGTGCGACTCGCGCCGCACCTCAGGTGTGTAATGCAGGCGCTTCTCGAGCACCGCCCGCTCGGTGATGCCGTGGCCCTTCGCGAGCCGGAAGCCCGGCGGCGCGGCGGTCCATCCGACGCTGGCAACCATCACGCGGTCGCCGGTGGCGTCATCGATGAGGAAGATGCCGAGGAACGAGTAGCCGAGGGCCTCGTCGCGGAGGCCGTTGACGACGGCTTCGCAGATGTCCTGTTCGGACGTTGCGGCGGCGATCGCGGAGCTGAGCCGGAGCAACGCCGATTGGCGCAGGGCCATGGCCGTGCCGAGCCCCATGTCGCGCGCGCTGCGAACCGGACGCGCGGCGGAACGGCCCTGCTTGGAAGGGGCCTTCTTCTTCGATGCGGCTTTCTGCTTCGGCCGCTTCGGAGCGTTCTTGACCGTCTGCTTCCTGACCGTCTTCTTCTTGATCGGCGCCTTTCGGGCCATGAGCCTCTCGGCTGGGGACGACGGCGGAGAACATACCGCGCCGCCGTCCTGTCCGCACGGGGCCTCGGCGGCCGACTAGGCTTTCGGCGGCAGCGCGAAGGCCGGTGCCATCAAACCCGCCTTGCTCCGCCCGTGGGGATCCTGGCTGGCCCGCACGGCATTCACGAGCTCCAGCGCCGTCCCGGTCAGCGGCGGCAGCTCCATCGGGCTCGTGCCGAGCGGCGTCACGCGCTTGCCCCACTTCACCAACAGTGCGCAGTACGTGAGTCCGCCGCCGAATGCCGGCATGAGCAGCCAGCTGCCGGGCCGCACGCGCCCCTCTTCCAGCGCCTCGACCAACGCGACCGGCACCGTCGCCGCGCTCATGTTGCCGTACTTCTGCACCGTGAGCATCACCTTCTCCATCGGCACGCCGGCGTACTTGGCCACCGACTCGATGATGCGCAGGTTCGCCTGGTGCGGTACGACGAGGCCGATGTCATCCGCCGAGAGCTTCCGCGCCTCCATCACGCGCTTGCACGCCTCGCTCATGCCATGCACGGCGCGCTTGAAGATTACCTGGCCATCGAAGTCCCACAGCGTGTCGCCGTAGGTGATGCCGAGCCCGGAGTACCCGCAGCCGAAGCCACGCACCCGCAGCGAATCGCGCGCCTCGGCGTCGCAGCCGAGGACGGCCTCGAGCATGCCGGTCTCCTGGTCGCTGGCCTGCAGGACGACGGCGGCGGCGCCGTCGCCGAAGAGCACGGCCACGTTGCGGTTGCTCCAATCCATGTAGCGCGAGATGAGCTCGACGCCGATGACGACGGCGTTCCTGACGATGCCGGTGCGGATCATGCTCGTCGCGGTCGCGAGTCCGTAGCAGAAGCTCGTGCACGCGGTGTTGAGGTCGATGCTCGCGGCCTCGGTCGCACCGAGGGCGAGTTGCACGCCGGAGGCGGAGTTGGGGCAGAGCTCTTCGTTGCTCACGCCGCCGTAGATGATCAGCTCCACGTCCGCGGCGTCGAGGCCGGCGCAGGCCAGGGCGCGCGACGCGGCAATGGTGCTCATCTCAACCGCGCTGACGTGCGAGATGCGGCGCTCCTTCATGCCGGTGCGCGACGTGATCCACTCGTCGTTGGTGTCGAGGAAAGTCGAGAGGTCGTCGTTGGTGAGCGTGGCCGGCGGCATGCACTTGCCCCAGCCCGTGATCTCGGCGTATCGCATGGGAGGTTCCGTGGGGGGAGACTACTCGGGCACGACGGCGGTGGCTTCGATCTCCACCACGGCGTCGGCTTCCATCAGGGATGATACCTCGACCGCGGTCATCGCCGGGAAATGCTTGCCCATCACGTCGCGGTAGGCCGCGCCCAGCGCGGCGCCGGCGGCGAGATACGCCGCCCGGTCGGTGACGTACCAGGTGAGGCGGACGATGTGCTCCGGCTTCGCGCCGTCCTCGGCGAGGATCGCGACGATGTTCTGCAATGCCTGCTTGGCCTGCGTGACGAGATCGCGCCCGACAAAACGCTGCTCTGCGTCCCAGCCGATCTGGCCGGCGAGAAAGATCGTCCGGCCGCGCGCGACGATGCCGTTGGCATAGCCTCTCGGCCGGGCCCAGCCGTCGGGCTGCAAGGTCCTGTGGCTCACGCGGCCTCCCGCGGCGAGATGTCGTTGGTCACTTGGGCTCCTTGAGGCGGAAGCGCTGTAGCTTCCCGGTATCGGTCTTGGGCAGCGCCGCGACGAACTCGACGAGGCGCGGATACTTGTACGGCGCGATGGTCGCCTTCACGAAGTCCTGGATTTGCTTGGCGAGCGCGCTCGAGGCCTCATGGTCGGGCTTGAGGACCACGAAGGCCTTCACGGCTTGACCGCGTTCTTCATCGGGCACGCCGACGACGGCGCACTCCGCGACGCTCTCATGCTGCAGCACGGCGGCCTCCACCTCCGGTGCGCCGATGTTGTAACCGGCGGAGAGGATGAGGTCGTCCGTGCGCGCCTTGAAGAACACGTAGCCGTCGGCGTCCATCAGGGCAGCATCGCCGGTGAGGTTCCATCCACCCTTCACGTAGTCGCGCTGGCGCGGGTCGTTCAGGTAACGGCAGCCGGTGGGCCCGCGCACCGCGAGCCGCCCGACTTCACCGGTCGGCAGCGGATGCAGCGCGTCGTCGAGGATCGCGACCTCGTAGCCCGGCACGGCCTTGCCGATGGCTCCCGTCCGCACGTCCTTCCCCGCCGCAGCGATGAAGATGTGGATCATCTCCGTGGCACCGATGCCGTCGAGCATCTCGATGCCAGTGGTCTCGCGCCAGAGCATGCGCGTCGCGTCCGGCAGCGCCTCGCCCGCCGACACCGAGGCCCGTAGCGACGGGAGGCGCCAACGCTGCGGCTCCTTCTTGAGTGCGAGCGACATCGCGCGGTAGAACGTCGGTGCGGTGAAGCTCACGGTCGCCTTGGTCTGTGCGATGGCATCGAGCAGCGACTCCGGCGTGGCCTTCTCGACCAGCACGGCCGCACCGCGCGCCGCCAACGGGAAGCACAGCAGGCCGCCGAGCCCGAAGGTGAAGGCCAAAGGCGGCGTGCCGATGCAGCGGTCCGTATGCGTGGCCTTGAGCACCTGCTTGGAGAATCCGTCGCACATGGCCATCACGTCGCGATGGAAGTGCATGCAGCCCTTCGGCACGCCGGTGGTACCCGACGTGAAGGCGATGAGGCACACATCGTCGCGGCTGGTGCGCACGGCATCGAAGGCCCCACGCGGCACGGCCATCAGCGCCTCAAGCCCTTCGGCATCGTTCGTACCCCAGACGCGGATGTCGCGCAGCGTCGTCGGTGACTCCGCTGCGAGGCGCAGTTCGTCCGCCAGTCGCACGTCGCAGAGCGCGGCCTGGCATTGCGCCCGCTCGGCGATGACCCGCAACTCCTTGGTGCGCAGCAACGGCATCGTCGTCACGGCCACGAGGCCGGCCTTCACCGTGGCCAGCCAAGCGACGGCCATCCAGCGGCCGTTGAAGCCGCGCAGCAGCACGCGGTTGCCGGGTTCGAGCCCCATGTCGCGCACGAGCACATGCGCCAGCGCATCGACCTGCGCCGCGAGCTCCGCGTAGGTGGTGTGCTGCCAGCCGCCATTGCCATCGGGCGTGATGAGCGCCGGGCGATCCGCGTGTCCGTCGGTGAGCGCGCGATCGAGGAGCTCGACCGCGGCGTTCAGCGTCGCCGGATAGTCGTATGGTGGGTCCAACCGGATGACCGGCCACTCCTCCGCCGGCGGCAACTGCCGACGGGGCCAGTGATCCACGTGGGCACTCGGTCCGAGGTCCTTCGGCGCAGCCGTGGGCATCGCAGAGGTCCTTGTGTCGCGGGTTAGGCGTTGCGGGGGTCGCGCGTGGCAGACTCGGCCGCCTTGAGCAGCTCGCGTCCGATGATCAGGCGCTGCACTTCGGTCGCGCCTTCATAGATGCGGAGCGCGCGGATGTCGCGGTACAGGCGCTCGACGATGTGTCCGCTCCGCACGCCGAGCCCGCCATGCAGCTGGACGGCACGATCGATGATTGTCTGGGCGTGTTCCGTCGCCGTGAGCTTCGCCATCGCCGCCACCGCCGTCGTGCGCGCGGGGGTGCGATCGCGCTGCCACGCGGCGCGGTAGGTGAGCAGGCAGGCCGCGTCGAGGTCCGCGGCCATGTCGCCGACGATGGCCTGCGCCAAGGGCTGCGCGGCCAGCGTGCTGCCGAACATCGCGCGTGCATTCGCCCGGGCGATCGTCTCGCGCAGCGCACGGCGCGCGAAGCCGACCGCCGCCGCCGCGACCGACACGCGGAAGATGTCCAGCGTCCGCATCGCGAGCTTGAAGCCATCGCCCACCGCCCCGATGCGATGCGTGTCCGGCACTTCGCATGCGGTGAACTGCAGCGTGGCCAGCGGATGCGGCGACACGGTCTCGATGCGCTCAGCGATCGTCAGGCCCTTCGTCTCCGCCGGCACGAGGAACGCCGTGATGCCCTTCGCGCCCGAGCTCGCGGCATCGCTGCGGGCGAACACGCAGTAGAAATCGGCGATGCCGCCGTTGGAGATCCAGGTCTTGCGGCCATCAAGTCGCCATCCGCCCTTCGTCGGCGTGGCCGTGGTCGCGATGGCGGCCACGTCGGAGCCGGCGTCCGGCTCGCTCAGCGCGAACGCGGCGATCGCGGTCCCGCGCGCCACCTTGGGCAGCCAGGTCTGCTTCATCGCCTCGCTGCCAGCGAGCGTGATCGCGCCCGAGCCCAGTCCCTGCATCGCGAAGGCGAAATCAGCCAGCGCGTCGTGCTCGGCCAGATGTTCGCGCAGCACGCACAGCGCGCGCGAGTCCAACTCGGCGAGCGCGCCGCCCTGCGCGGCCGGCACGCAATAGCGCAGGAAACCGGCGGCGCCGAGCGCCTTCACCCAGCTGCGGCAGGCGGCGTCGGCGTCGGCGTGGTCGATGGACTGGGTCGATACCCACTGCGCGACCTCGCGCGCGAGCGAGCGATGTGCGTCATCGAAGAACGGCCAATCGAGATGCGAGGTCGAAGTGCTCACGTCAGTTGCCCTCGAAGACGGGCGTGCGTTTGGCGGCGAAGGCCTCGAAGGCGCGGCGGAAGTCCTGCGTACCCATGCAGATGGCCTGCGCCTGCGCTTCCATCTCGAGCGCCTGCTCCAGCGAGACGCTCCACTCCTGCAGCAGCATCTTCTTGGTCATCGCATGCGCGAACGCCGGACCGTTGGCCAGCGCCGCGGCGCGCGCCTGCGCATCCGCCAGCAACGCGTCCGGTTCGACGATGGCATTGTAGAACCCCCAGCGCTCGGCTTCGGCGGCGTCCATCGAGCGACCGGTGTAGAGCAGCTCCGCCGCGCGACCCTGCCCGATGATGCGCGGGAGCATCGCGCAGGCGCCCATGTCGCAGCCCGCAAGCCCGACACGCGTGAACAGAAACGCCGTCCTCGCGCGTGGCGTCGCGAGCCGCAGGTCGCTCGCCATCGCGAGGATGGCACCGGCCCCGGCGGCCACGCCGTCCACGGCGGCGATGATCGGTTGCGGCGCGCGAAGCATCGCGAGCACGAGATCGCCAGTCATGCGCGTGAAGGCCAGGAGTTCCGGCTCCGCCATGCGCGTCAGCGGCTCGATGATCTCGAACACGTCGCCGCCGGAGCAGAAGTTGCCGCCGGCGCCGGTCAGCACCACGGCACGCACATCGCTCGCGAAGGGCAGCTCGCGGAAGAGATCGCGCAGTTCGGCGTAGGAATCGAACGTGAGCGGGTTCTTCCGCTCCGGCCGATTCAGCGTGATGGTGGCCACGCGTCCATCGGCGCTCACGGACCAGCCGAAGTGCGTGAAGCGCCGCGCGGCGAAGGGACGGCGCATCGCCGTCATCGGGTCAGGAGCGGTCATCGGACGTCCTTGGGGAAGTGCGGAAGCGGGCCTTGAGGCTGCCCAGCGCGCCGTGCAGCGCGCGGCGCTCGGTCGGGGAGAGCTCGGTGAACAGGTCGGCGATCAACGCTTCGTGTGCCCGCGCCATCGTCTCGAAGTGCCGGCGACCGGTTGCCGTGAGGCGCACGACCGTCGCGCGCCGGTCGGCCGCATCCGGACGGCGCTTCACGAAGCCCTCGCGTTCCAGAGCGGCGACCAGCCAGGTGACATTGCCGTTCGTGACGAGGATGCGCTCGGAGAGCTCGCCCATGCGCAGGCCGTCGGGCGCGCGGTGCAGCTGCGCGAGCAGGTCGAAGCGTGGCAGCGACGACCCGAACTCGCGCTTGAGGGCGCTGTCGACCACGCGCTCGACGAGCGTCGTTGTGGTGAACAGGCGCAGCCACAGGCGCAACGCCTCGTGCTCGTCGGGCCCGAGCGCCGACTCGGCGTCCGCGTGGCGCAGCGCTGCGCCCGTCACCGGTCGAGCCCCATGAGCACGAAGGTCTCGCCGCTTGCGGCTGCGCCGGCGCCCACACAGAAGTGCAAGACCGCGTCCGCCACTTCCTGTGCTTCGACGATGCGCGGCTGCCCGGCGTCCTTGAGGATCGCGGCCAGCGCCTCGGCCTCGCTGAGGCCCGTCTTAGCCGAGATCTTCGCGAGCGAGCCGCTCACGAGGTCGGTCGCCACATAACCGGGGCAGACGGCGTTCACCGTGATGCCCTTGCCGCGGTACTCGGCAGCCAGAGCGCGCGTGAGTCCGACCAGCGCATGCTTGGCGGCCACATAGTGCGCCACGTAGGGCGCGCCGTGCAGGCCGGCAATCGACGCGACGTTCACGATCGTCCCGTGTCCGCGCTCGAGCATCGCCGGGAGCACCGCCTGCGCCGTGTGCACCGCGCCCATCACGTGCACGGCGTACATCTGCGTGAACACCTCAGGCGGCGTCTTGAGGAACGGGATCGTCTCGACCGTGCCGGCGTTGTTGACGAGGATGTCGACAGGGCCGAGTGCCGCGGCGGCGCTTTCGCAGCCGGCGCGCACGGCGGCGCGATCGCTGACGTCTGCGGTGACGATGTGCGTTTGCGTGGCGACCTCCGCCGCGACGCGCTCGGCGGCGGCGCGGTCGCGCACCATGAGCGTGACCTGCGCGCCCTGCGCGGCGAGCGTGCGCACGATGGCCGCGCCGATGCCGCGGTTGGCGCCCGTGACGAGCGCGTGCTTGCCGGCAAGACTGCTCACGTGAGTTCTCCCTTGGGTGGGGCGGCGGCAGCGGCCCCGGCGGCCGCGCGCTCGCGTTCCATCAGGCGATCGAGTTGCTGCTTGGCGGCGCGGTACTGCGGCGGCCAGAACGGTCCGGCGCCCGGGTAGCCGAACTTCGCCGACTCCGTCAGCGTCCACCCCGGATTCACGAGGTGGGGCCGGCCGACGGCCACGAGATCCGCCCGGCCCGACGCGATGATGCCGTTCGCCTGGTCCGCATCGGTGATGGCGCCGACGGCGATGGTCGCGATGCCGGCTTCCTGGCGCACGCGGTCGGCGAAGGGCGTCTGCCACATGCGGCCGAAGACGGGTCGCTCCTCCTTCACCACTTGGCCTGCGCTGACGTCGATCACGTCGGCGCCCGCGTCCTTGAACAGCGCGGCAATCGTCACGGCATCGTCGCCGGTGTTGCCGCCGGGCATCCAGTCGTGGGCCGAGATGCGCACCGACATCGGACGGTCCGCCGGCCACGTGGCACGCATCGCGCGGAATACCTCGAGCGGAAAGCGCGCGCGGTTCTCCAGTGACCCGCCATACGCGTCGCTGCGGCGGTTGGTCAGCGGCGAGAGGAACGCCGAGAGTAGGTAGCCGTGCGCGCAGTGCAGTTCGAGCCAGTCGAAGCCGGCGTCCGCCGCGAAGCGCGTCGACTGCACGAACTCGTCGCGCACGCGGTCCATGTCGGCGCGGGTCATCTCGCGCGCCCGCTGCGAGATGCCCTTCAGGTACTCGGTCTCGCTGGGCGCGATGAGCGGCCAGTTGCCATCGGGCAACGGCTGGTCGATGCCCTCCCACATCTTCTTCGTGGAGCCCTTCGCGCCCGCGTGGCCGAGCTGCAGGCCGATCTTCGCGCCCGAGTTTTCGTGGACGAAGCGCACGATGCGCGCCCAGCCGTCGCGCTGCGCGGCGTTCCAGAGCCCCGGGCACCACGGCGTGATTCGCGCGTCCGGCGCGACGCAGGTCATCTCGGCCATCACGAGTCCCGCGCCGCCCGTGGCGCGGGCGCCGAGGTGCACGAGGTGCCAGTCGCCGACGCTGCCGTCCGTGTTGGCGCTGTACTGCGCCATCGGCGAGACCACGACGCGGTTCCGCAGCGTGACGCCGCGCACCGTGTACGGCGTGAGCAGCGGTGGCGGAGCGGGGCTGTCGGCCTTCAATGCCATGCCGACGCGCTCGGCGAACCAGCGCTCGAAGCTCGCCACGTACGCGGCGTCGCGCACGCGGAGGTTCTCGTGCGAGATGCGCTGCGACCGCGTCAGCAGCGAGTACGCGAACTGTTCGGGCGCGAGCCGCGCGTAGCGCTCCACGGACTCGAACCACTCGGTGGAGTTTCGCGCGGCGTTCTGCAGCTTGAGCACCTCGACCGAGCGCTCGGCCTGGTAGCGCGCGAAAGCCTGCTCGCGGTCCGGCTCGGCGGCGAGGATCGCGTCGAGGGCGATGGCATCCTCGAGCGCCAGCTTGCTGCCCGAGCCGATCGAGAAGTGTGCGGTGTGCGCGGCATCGCCGAGCAGCACGACGGGCACGCGGCGTGCGCCGTCGGCGATCCAATGCAGCCAGGAGCCGCAGGTGATGCGCGGGAAGCGGATCCACTGCGCGGAGCCGCGGAGATGGGCGGCGTTGCTGAGCAGCGGTGCGCCCTGGAGCTGGTCGGCGAAGAGGCGTTCGCAGAAGGCGATGGACTCCTCGCCGGACATCGCGCCCAGTCCGGCACGGTCCCAGTTCTCCTGCGGCGTCTCGACGATGAACGTGCTCATGCCCTCGTCGAACTGGTACGCGTGTGCCTGGAACCAGCCCTGCGGTGTCTCGACGAAGGCGAAGGTGAAGGCGTCGAACTGGCGCGGCGTGCCGAGCCAGACGTAGCGGCAGTGGCGCAGGTCGGTGTCGGGCTGGAAGCTCGCGGCGTAGCGCTCGCGGATGCGGCTGTTGATGCCGTCGGCGGCGATGATGAGATCGGGATGCTCGGCGGCGACGAGCGCGTCGAGGTCGGCGGGCAGCTCGTGCTCGAACGCGAGCGTCACGCCGAGTTCGCGGCAGCGCGTGTGGAGGATCGCGAGCAGTTCCTTGCGGCCGATGCCGGAGAAGCCGTGTCCGCCGGACCGGATCGTGCGCCCGCCGAAATGGATGGCGATGTCGTCCCAGCGGTGCAGGGCGTCGGCGATGCGGCGGCCGCTCTCGGGGTCGGCGGCGCGGAGGTTGTCGACCGTCTGGTCGGAGAGCACGACGCCCCAGCCGAAGGTGTCGCCCGGGCGGTTGCGCTCATGGACCGTGACGGACGCCTCCGGGTGCCGGCGCTTGAGCAGCAGCGCCGCATAGAGCCCACCGGGACCGCCACCGACGACCACCACGCGCACGCGCCTGCTCCGGATTGGGGACGGGGAGAGTGTGCGGCCAATTGTTTTAAATGTCAAGTAAATCCCGGCGTCCGGACGCTAGGCGCGGCCACTACCTTATATGGATGCATCACACGATGACTCCGTCGACCCGATGACCGGCTCGACCAAGAAGAAGGCCGCCGGGACGCGGCGCGGGGGCCGCCGCCGGGGCGGCAAGGGCGGCCCGAAGGCCAGCGCCCCGAAGCAACCGACCCTGACATCCGTGCCGACGGGGCGCGCCGCGTACGTCGACACCCGCAAATGGCTGCTCAAGCAGCACGGCCCCGTCTGCGCCTACTGCGAGCGCATCGTGCCCGAGCGCACGATCACGCTCGATCACGTGACGCCCCGCAAGGGACTCACGGCCTACGACCGGCGCGACAACCTCGTGCTCAGCTGCAAGACCTGCAACAGCGCGAAGGCCGACAAGCCGATCCTCTCGTTCCTCCTCGGCAACCGCGCCCGTGTCGTCGCGCTGTACAAGTACGGGCAGCACCTCAGCCATCAGCTCGTCGAGATGGTGAAAGACCTGCTGCCGCCCGACCAGCGCCCGCCGCTGCCGACGGGGCCTGCCCACGCGCGCAAGGCCAAGCCGCAGGGACGGCGTCGCAGCTGGAGGGAGCTGTACCCGCAGGATCGCGACGACGCCGATCCGTATCTCGACTGAACCATGCCGATCACCCGCATCTCCACACCGCACGCGCCCACGCCGGCGGGCCACTACGCCCAAGCCACCGTCCACGGCGGCACGGTCTACGTCGCCGGCCAATTGAGCATCGACCCGGCGACGGGCGAGAAGCTGCACGGCAGTATCGAGGAGCAGACCGAGCGCACGCTGCGCAACGTCGAGGCCATCCTGCACGCCGCGGGCAGCGATTTCGCCCACCTGCTCAAGGTGAACGTCTACGTCACCGACATCGCGTTCTGGCCGCGCGTCAACGCGGTGTACGCGCGTGTGGTCGGCGCCGACGTGCCGGCACGGGCGGTGGTGCCCGTCCCGGCTCTGAACCACGGCCTCTTGATCGAGATCGACGCGATCGCGGCCGTGAAGGGCTGAGTCCGCGCGGACTCAGCGCGGAGTCAGGGAATCACCACCGCCGCCATCTGCTCCGTGAGCTTCGCCGGCTCGTAGCCGCGGCCGGCGCGGAACACGAGCTGCACGTTTCGCAGGTCGGCGATCCGCTCGTGCGGCTTGCCGTTCACGATCACCAAGTCGGCCACCTTGCCGACCGCGATGCTGCCCATGGTCGAGTCGAGGCCCATCACGCGGGCGGACGTCAGCGTCGCCATCTGCAACACGGCCGGCGCCGGCACGCCCGCGCGCTCGTACTGCTCGAGCTCGGCGATGTAGTTCGAGCCGTCCGTACCGGCGACCATCGTGATGCCGTGTTCGTGGAGCCGCTTGATCAGCCGGCGGTAGGCGGCGTTGTTCGCCTTGGCCTCGAGCGAATCGGCGCCGTTCTCGGCGCGCATCCAGAGGTTGAACGTGCCGTCGACCACCGTGTTGTGCGCCTTGAGGTCGGCGAGCAGCGCGGTCATGGCGGCGCCATCAACGTCCGTGCGCGGCGCGACGATCGACGCGACCAGTGAGTACGCGCGCATCTCCGGCACGTAGAGCGAATCCTGGTGATGCGTGGAGAACAGGAAGGCCGCGTGGTTGATCTCCTCGAAGCCCAGCCGGATCGCCGCGTTCACCGTGAGCCCGCGCGGGACGTGCCCGCTCACGCGCAGGCCGTGCTTGCGGGCCTCGGCGACAATCGTCGGGACGAGGTCCGGATGCACGAGGTTGTAGAGCTTGACCTGGCGGTAGCCGAGCTCGGCGTAGCGCGCGACGGCCGCGCGGGCTTCGTCTTCGGTGCTGACGATGACGTCCGTGGGGCCATACCAGCGCTGCGGGCCTTCCATGATGCCGCCGAGTACGAGGTGCGGTGCGACGATCTCCAGGGCGTTGGAGCGGTCGCGGAGTGACGTCGCGGCGTCGGTGTCGGAAGCGAGGTCGCGCACGCCGGTGACGCCCATGGCCAGGTCGCGCAGCGACTGGCCGGCCGGCGACGAGGCGAACACGTGCGAATGCATGTCCCACATGCCGGGGATCACGGTCTTGCCGCGCGCGTCGATGCGCCGTGCGCCACGCGGCGCGCGGAAGCCGCGGGTCGGCGCCACGGCCGTGATGCGGCCGCCCGAGATCGCGATGCTGTACTGCGGCAGGATGGCGCCGGAGGCGGCATCGAACACATCGGCGTTCTCGATCACGACATCGCCGCTGTGCGTCGGCGTGAGGCGCGCGGCGATGCGCGCCGCGATGCGCGCGCGGTAGTCGAGCTCGATGGCTCGCAGCGTCGGCATCGCGCCGATAAAGTCGGGGTGTACGGGGATGAACCAGTCCGCCGTGCCGGCCACGAAGGCGCCGCTGCCGTCGATCCACACGCCGCGCGGGCTCGCGTTGGGGCCGTGGAACATGGCGAACCGCACGCGCGCGCCGCCGCGTGCGGTGGTGACCACTGTGTCCGCCGCGATCACGAGCTGCGTGCGCGCGGTGCCCGGCAGCAGCCGGCCGGCACCATCCGGCAGGCGCAGCAGCTGCTGCGCGAGGAAGGCAAGGTCGAGCGGTGTCGCATTGCCCAGCGTGAGCACGCCACCCGCGCGCGGCAGCGTCTGCGTGGTGCTGCCGCGCGAGATGCGCACCGAGTCGCCGATCACGCGGTACGTCTCGCTGGCGGCGCTCACGGTGCCATCGCGCGTCATCGGCCGCGACTCGGCGGCCACCACGCTGCCGTCGGCGCCGAGCATGTAGCGGTTCTGCACCCAGCGGCCGCGGTTGCGGTCGATGTGCGAGTACGAGACCACGAGCGAGTCGGCGTCCCGCACGACCCGCATCTCGCCGGCCGGTCGGCCGTGGTTCATGACGGGATACGTGAGCGTATCGGCGGCGATTGCGAGCGCGAGCAGGAGCGACATGGCGGCGGGGCCAGAGGGAACCGGGCGGGACGACCGCGTAGTGGCGCGGCCGCGTCGGGAGCGATACGCTAGGGAATATGCGCAGACTTCTCCTCGCTGGAACCGCCGTCCTCGTCGCGACGGGCTGCCGTCGTCCCCTCGACGCCGCATCGCTGGCCATCAAGTCGCCGACGCCGGATCCGATTGCCGGCGTCGTCACCGTGGAACCGGTCGCCACCGGCCTCGTGCAACCCTGGGCCATCGAGTTCATGCCTGACGGTCGCATCCTGGTCACGGAGCGGCCCGGTCGCCTGCGCATCGTGAGCGCCGACGGCAGCCTGTCGGCGCCGTTGAGCGGTGTGCCGACGGTCCACGCGCAGGGGCAGGGCGGACTGCTCGACGTCGCGCTCGATCCGGACTTCGCGACCACGCGGCTCGTCTACCTCAGCTATTCCGAGCCAGGCGAGGGCGGTGTCGGCACCGCCGCGGCGCGTGGGCGCCTGACCGAGACCGGGCTCGTCGATGTACAGGTGATCTACCGGCAGCGGCCCAAGCTCGAAGGCAACGGACACTTCGGGTCTCGCTTGGTCTTCACGCGAGACGGCACGCTCTTCATTACACAGGGCGATCGGCAGTCGTATCGTGAGCGAGCGCAGGACCTCACGCAGGGCATGGGCAAGATTGTGCGCCTCAACGCGGACGGCTCGATTCCCGCGGACAATCCGTTTGTCGGGCAGTCGAATGCCCAGCCGGAGATCTGGTCCTACGGGCATCGCAACCTGCAGGGCGCGACGCTGCACCCGGAGTCGGGCGCATTGTGGACAGTCGAGCATGGCGCCCGTGGCGGCGACGAGCTGAACCATCCGGAACCGGGTCGCAACTACGGCTGGCCGGTCATCACGTACGGGCGCGACTACTCGGGCCTCCCGATCGGTGAGGGCACGGCGCGCGAGGGCATGGAGCAGCCGGTGTACTTCTGGGATCCCGTCATCGCGCCCAGCGGCATGACGTTCTACACGGGCACGCGCTATGCAGGCTGGCAGGGCAGTCTCCTGATCGGCTCGCTGAATCCCGGTGGCCTCGTGCGCCTGACGCTACGCGACGGCCGCGTGACGTCCGAGGAGCGCTACCTGCGCGAGATCGGCGAGCGCATCCGCGACGTCACGCAGGGCCCCGACGGCTACCTCTACGTCGTGACGGACAATCCGAACGGTCGCGTCCTGCGCGTGGTGCCGGCGGCGCCGTAAGCGCCGCCGGCGGGGACTACATCAGGAGCATCGTCGCGAGCCCGAGCAGCATGCCCATCGACGCGACGTCGGTGGCGGTCGTCAGGAAGATGCTCGAGGCCGTCGCCGGATCGGCGCCGACGCGCTGCAGCGTGAGCGGAATGAGCGCACCGCTGATGCCGCTGATGACGCAGGAGCCCATCATCGCGAGCACGACGATGCCGCTCAAGGCCAAGGCGTTCGGATTCCCCTGCGCCCGCGCGACGAAGAACATGCCCGCGCCGGCGACGAGGCCGACGAGGAATCCGTTCAGGATGCCGAGCAGCGCTTCCTTCGCGACCAGCGCCTTGCCGGCGCCCTTGTCGAGCTCCCCGAGCGTCATGCCACGCAAGGTCACCGCGAGCGCCTGACAGCCCGTGTTGCCGCTCTGGCCCGCGAGCACCGGCAGGAACAGCGCGAGGATGACCATCTGGTCCAAGGTTTCCTGGAAGAAGCCGACCACGCCGGCCGCGAGGAATGCGGTGAGCAGGTTCAGCTGCAGCCATGGGTGCCGGAACTTGAGCGAGCGCGGCCACGGCGTAAGCAGGCGCTCCTCGTCGTTGACGCCGACCATCTGGCCGGGCTGCGCCGAGATCTCCACGGCCTGCTCCTGGAACATCGCGCTGCCGCGCACCTGCCCGAGGAAGCGGCCGACGTCGTCGACGACGGGATACACCGGATAGTGCCGGTGCACGACGATGCGCATCGCGTCATCGAGCTGCTGCTCGGGCCGCAGCGCAAAGACGTCCCGGAGCATCACGTCCTCGAGCCGCGCCGCGTCGTCCGCGGCGAGCAGGTCGCGCATCGTGCAGACGCCGACCAAGCGTCGCTCGGCGTCGAGGATGAACGCATACGTGAAGAACGTCGCGCGCGGCACGCCGCGCACGCGGTCTGAAGCCTCGCCCACCGTCTCGTTCGGGTGGAACGTGAGCGGCGGCACTTCCATCAAGCGGCCGACGCTGCCCTCGGGGAACGAGAGATTCAGCGACCATTGCCGCGTCACGCCCTCAGGCGCGGCGGCGAACAGGGAATCGCGCTTGTCGTTCTCGAGCTCGGGGATGATGTCGCCCGCCACCGACGGATTGATCTGCTGGAGCACCTCGGCGGCGACGTTCGGATCGAGGGCTTCGAGGGCGTCGGCGGCCTCGGCGGGGCCGAGGGACTCGATCGAGCGCTTGAGCTGTTCGGACGTCAGCGGCTTCTTGCGGGACTTGCGACCTTCGGCCACGGTGGGACTCCTGCGCGGGCGGTAGGGTGGTGGATGCGCAAGAAGATGTGCCGGGCACCCGCGATGCACCAGTTGGCGCGCACGCCGATCGGGGCCAAGTTCAGGGGGATTGAACGCTGCGGCTGCGGGAGGCGTAGCCATAGGTTCGCTCTTCACCTCTACTGGGATTCTCGATGCGTGCTCCGATCCTCGCCCTGCTGCTGACTGCCGCGCCGTTGGCCGCCCAGATGGGCGGCGGTGGCGGCGGCCGCGGTGCCGCCCAGGCGCCGCGCGATACCGCGCGCCGCGTGCTCACCATCCCCGGCCTGCGCGACGGCCAGTCGATGTTCCCGCTCGCGAACTACCGCGAGATGCAGCCGCGGCAATGGGGCGTGATGGACTTCGCGCACTACCACACCACGGCCGAACTCAACTACTGGATGCAGCGCTGGGCCCGCGAGCGGCCCGAGATCGTCGAGCTCGTGCAGGTGGGCACCTCCTTCGGTGGCCAGCCCATCTGGCAGCTGATCGTCACGAACAAGTCCACCGGGAAGCACACCGACAAGCCGGCGGCCTTCTTCGAGGGCGGTCGCCACTCGGGCGAGATCACCTCGAGTGAGAGCGTCCTCTGGCTGGCCTGGCACGTGATCGAGAACTACGGCAAGGACCCGGCGATCACGCGGCTGCTCGACCAGTCGGTGCTCTATCTGCGCCTGAACAACAATCCCGACGGCGCGGACATGTACAAGCTCACGCCGATGGCGAACCGCAGCTCGGTGCGCCCGGTGGACAACGACGGCGACGGACTTCTCGACGAAGACTCCGGCGAGGACCTCGACGGCGACGGCCACATCCGGCAGATGCGCAAGTTCGTCGGCGCGGGCAACGGCACGCACGTCATCGACACAATGGACGCGAAGGGTCGCCTGATGCGGCAGGTCGGACAGGGCCGCGGCGACTACATGGTGTATCCGGAAGGCATCGATAACGACAAGGACGGCCGCTACAACGAAGACGGCGTCGGCGGCCTCGACCTGCACCGCAACTACCCGTACAACTGGCGTCCGATGGAAGAGGCGACCGGCCGCGGCCAGACGCAGTTCGGCGCGGGCGAGTATCCGCTCTCCGAACCCGAGACGCGTGCCGTGTTCCTCTGGCAGGTGCGCCACCCGAACATCAGCGTCACCAACTCGATGGACACGTCGGTGCCGATGCACCTGCGCGGGCCCAGCACCTGCCTCGAGCGTGAGTGCGTGTTCCCGTCCGACCTCAAGCTGCTGCAGCACTACGATTCCGTCGGCAACTCGCTGACCAACTACGGGCTCGCCGGCGACGTGTACTGGACCTACGGCACGCGCGGGCAGCCCGCCGGCCAGGAGCGTCCGACTCCGCTGTTCGGCCACGGGCCGGATTTCGGCTACTTCCAGATGGGCCAGGTCTGGTACGGCGACGAGCTCTGGAACGGCGGTCGCGAGATCGACTACAACAAGGACGGCCGGATCGACCAGTACGAAGTGCTGCGCTACAACGACGAGCGCTTCGGGGGCCGCGGGTACCAGATGTGGACGAAGGTCATGCATCCCGATCTCGGCGAGGTCGAGGTCGGTGGCGCGGATCCCAAGTTCTGGTCGCAGAACCCGCCAGCCGAGGATCTCGAGCGCTGGGCCAAGAACCAGGCGATGTTCAACCTGAACATGGCGATGGATCTGCCGAAGCTCGACATCCCGAACGTCGAGGTGCGGCGTCTCCGCGGCGCCCAGCGCGACTCGGCCACGCACGAGGTCCTCGTGCGCGTCCGCAACAGCGGGCGCATCCCGACGGCACTCGAGCAGGCCAAGCGCGTGCACATCGTGCGGCCGGACGCGCTCACCATCGAGGGCGGCGGACTGCGCACCGTGGGCCCGCGCATCCAGGAGTTCTGGGTGGGCGGCTTCGAGACCAAGACGGTGACGGTGCGCGTGATCGCACCGGCCGGGCAGACGGTTGAGGCGAACGCCCGGGTGACGAGCACGCGCGGCGGCATCGCCGACGCGCCGGTGGTGATCAGGCCGTAAGCGTCAGCGGGGCAGGCGCGCATCGAGCCACCGCTCGATGCGCGCGAACACGGGAGCGGCCAGCTCCCCTTCGTTGAGGATTTCGTGGAAGAGCGCATCGAAGCGCTGCGACTCCACGACCTCGCGGGGGGCGCTGGCCGCAAACGCATCGCTGCCCCGCGGGTCCACGAGGCGGTCCGCACCGGCGTAGAGCAGCAGCGTCGCCGTGTCCCATTTAGGCGCCGCCGCCAATGCGGCCTCACCGGAGTCGAGGATGGCCTGCGCCAGTCGCGCCGAGATGCGGTCGTGCACGAGCGGATCATCGAGATACGCCTGCACCGTGGCTGGATCGTGCGCGATGCCCGTGGCGTCGAGCCCGTTGCCCTGCGCGAGGTCCGGCGCGAAGCGACGCCCGATGGCCAGCTGGAGCCGTTGGAACACCGACAGCGGCGCCTTGAGCGCCGGACTCGTGAGGATCACCAGGTCCGCCGCGCGCACGCGGCGTGCGACGAAGTCGGCGACGACCGCGCCGCCCATCGAATGGCCGAGCAGGAGAAAGGTCCCGCTCGACGGCCGGAGGGCGTCCACCACGGTGCCGAGGTCATCGCGCAGCGCCCCGGCTGTCGGGATGATGCCGCGCGCGCCCTCGGAGCGTCCGTGCCCGCGATGGTCGTAACCCACGCAGCGCAGCCCGCGTGCCGCGAACCACGCGGCGACATGCGCGTAGCGGCCGCCGTGCTCGCCAAGGCCGTGGACGACCAGGACGGTGCCACGCGGCCCGTCGCCGGGCCAGCGGTGCAGTGCGAGGCGCGTGCCGTCGCCGGCCTGCAGGGAATCAGGGATCGTGGTCACGGGTAGATAGATGGACTGGAACATTAGACCCCCGTCCCGCACTTTGCGAGCACGATGCGACTGCGCCTCCTCCTGCTGCCGATGCTGCTGGCTTGCCTGCCGACGACCGGGCGTGCCCAGGGCCCGGCCGCGTCGGACTCCGCGGCGGCGCGAGAACTCGTCGTGGTCCTGCACGGCATGGGTCGCACGGCGCGCTCGATGCGGCCGGTCGAGCTAGCGCTGCGCGAGGCGGGATTCGACGTGCTCAACATCGGCTACTCGAGCTACTGCTGCAGCATCCCTGAACTCGGCGCTACGATCAGGCAGGAGATCGAGGCCAAGCGCCTGCCGACGCACACGCGCATCCATTTCGTCGGCCATTCGCTTGGCAACATCATCGCCCGTTGGGTGATTGCCCAGGAGGATGCACCGCCGGGCGTGGGGCGCCTCGTCATGCTCGCGCCGCCGAACCAAGGCGCGATGATGGCGAATCGCTTCGCGCCCATCGCCGGCTGGCTGCTCGAGCCCATTGACGAACTTCGCAACGACAGCACGGCCACCGTCCGCCAGATCCCGACGCCACCGGGCGTCGAGATCGGCGTCATCGCCGGCCGCGACGACAGCACGGTGCGGCTCGAGGAGACGCACGTCGCCGGCGAGACGGCGCACATCGTCGTGAAGGGCAACCACACGTTCATCATGCGCGAGCCGGAAGTGCATCGGCTCACCGTGGAGTTCCTGCGCAGCGGGCGCTTCACTCCCGCTGCGGCGGCTGCGGCGCGATGAGCGACGCCACGACACGCGCCGCGCACGGCGCGGTCACGGCAGCCGACGGACCGATCCTCGTCTACGACGGTGACTGCGGCTTCTGTGCGCGGTCGGTGCAGTTCATCCTGCAGCATGACCGTCGCGGCATCGTGCGCTTCGCGGCTCGCGAGGGCGAGGCCGGCCGTGCGGTGCGCGAGCGGCACTCGGACCTGAAGACAGTGGAGTCGCTGCTGTGGGTGGACCGCGACCGAGATGGCCGCGAAGTCGTGTACGTGTACTCCGATGCCGTACTGCAGACCGCGCGGTACCTCGGCGGCGGCTATAGCCTCCTCGCTACGCTCGGGTCCGCCGTGCCGCGGTTCCTGCGCGATCCGGTCTACAACGCCATCGCGCGTGTGCGGAAGCGCCTCATGGGCGGTGCGGCAGCCTGCCATCTCCCCGCGCCGCACGAACTCGCGCGCATGCTGCCCTGACGCTTGCCGGTCAGGCGCCGTCCGCGTCAGCGCACGGCGTCGTAGTCGCTCGGCGTGTCGACGTCCTGCAACGCCTCCGCCGGCCAGTCATGCATGCGCGCCTCGGCCGCGTGCGCGCGGACCACCGCCTTGCCGCAACCCTCGCCGTGCCACGCCAGCAGCTCCGGCCACAGCGCGCGCCGGAACACCAACGGTGGCGCTAGCACATCGTCGTAGCGCGAGACGCCCAGTGGCTCCGCACCGGCTGCCACGCCGTCGACGAGCGCGCGCAGCATCGGCGTCGTCACGTGGACCATGTCGGCGAGCATCACGAGCGCCGCATCGACATCCTCGGGCAGTGCGCGCAGTCCGGCGTGCAGCGAGGCGCTGGTCGGACCGGTAGGATCCGGCGAGGCGGCGAACCGCACGTCGAACGCGACGAGCGCCTCGCGCACGCGTTCGGCTTCGTGCCCCGTCACGACGACCAGCGGATCGCAGCCGGCATCGCGCACGCGGCGCACCGTCCGGTGCACCATGGGTTCGCCCTCGACGGGCAACAGCAGCTTGTTGCGCCCCATGCGCGTCGACGCCCCGGCGGCGAGCACCACGGCGCCGACACGCAGCGGCCGCGCGGCGTCGCTCACGAGCGCGGTGCGGACGATGACGCGGACGGCGTCGGCTCCGCGGCGTGGATCGGCGCCTGACGCTCGCGCAGCGATTGCGGCCGACGCCCGCTGCGCACCGCGAGCATCTCGGCGACCACGCTCAGCGCCACCTGCTCCGCGCCATCGGTGCCGATGTCGAGCCCGACCGGCCCGAACACACGCTCATGCTCCACCGGTCCTTCGTTGCGCAGGATGCCGAGGATCCGCGCCGTGCGCTGTCGCGGACCGAGCACGCCGAGGTAGCGTGCCGGCGTCCGCAGCAGCGCCCGCAGGTAGTCCGTGTCGTCGGCGAAGTTGTGGGTCATCACCACGGCGAAGGCATCGGCATCGAGCACGATGCGCTCCGCCAGCTGCGCAGCATCGGCTTCGACCAGGTGAATCGGCAGTGGAAAGCGCTCGCGCGTGAGCAATCCCGGCCGGCGATCCGCCACGACCACGCGGAAACCCACCGACGATGCCAGCCGCGCGAGATGCACGGCATCATCGCCGGCACTCACAACCAACAGGCGCGGCGGCGGCTCGAGCACATCGAAGAACCGATCGCCCCGCAGCGTCGAGGCGTCGCTACCGGACGATTGTTCGCCACGGGCGTCGAGCGGATAGACTCGGCGCACGCCGCTCAGCAGGTCCGTCTCCACCACATGGGCACGCTCGGCGGCCAGCATCGCACGTTCCGCCTCACGAGCATCGTGCACGGGCTCGATGAACAGCTCGACGACGCCTTCGCAGCCCACGCCGAGGTCCCAAGCCTGGATCTCGTCTATGCTGCCGCAGTACTCGCGACGCTCGGCGATGCCGCTGCGGATCACCCGCAGCGCGACCTCGCGCACGTCGGCCTCGAGACAACCGCCGCTCACGTTGCCGACGTGCTCGCCGCTGGCCGCGACGACGAGCTTGGCACCTTCATGCCGGTACGCCGAGCCCTGCACGCGGATCACGGTGGCCAACGCACAGGGCACGCCCGCCGCCTGCCACTCAGCGAGGCGGGCGAGCACCTGACGCGTCTCCAGCCACTGCTTCATCTCAGCTCCAGCGCAGGTTGTGCTTGTTCAACGGCAGCGAGCGGATGCGCTTGCCCGTCGCGGCGAAGATCGCGTTGGTCAGGGCCGGGATCACCGGCGGCAGCGCCGGCTCGCCCATGCCGGTCGGCGGCACGTCGGAGGTCTTGAACTGCACCTCCACCGGGGGCACGCCGCGCATGCGGAGGAGCGGGAAATCGTGGAAGTTCGACTGCTTGGCGGCGCCGCCCTCGATGGTGATCTCCTGCGCCATCGCTTCGCTCAGGCCATCGAGCACCGAGCCGCGCACCTGGTTGAGCGCGCCGCTTGGGTTGATGATCACGCTGCCGACGTCGCCGGCCACCCACACCTTGTCCACCGTGACGGTGCCGTTGCGGGCGACCGTCGCCTGCACGACCTCGGCGAAGTAGCCGCGGTGGCTGAAGTGGAAGGCGACGCCCATACCCGTGCCGCGCGGCAGCTGCTTAGTGCCCCAGCCCGACATCTCGGCCACGAGGTCGAGCACGCCGCGCATGCGCGCCGCATCCATGAACTGCGGCCGCGGACCGCTGGCCGGTGGCGGCGGCGGCGCGAACTGCGCGAGCATCTCGCGGCGGAACGCCACGGGGTCCTTCTTGGCCGCGTGCGCCAGCTCATCGATGAAGCTCTGGTACACGAAGGCGATCGCGTTGCTCGTCGGCGCGCGGAGGAAGCCCGTCGGCACGCCGAGTGGCATGGTGGACGTCGCGAGCCGGAAGTTCGGCACGAATGCCGCCGGAAACTCCGAGCCGCCAATGCCCGCGGCGGGCGCGAAGCCGTTGCCCTCGCCAAATGAAACGAAGTGATTGTCCCAGGCGACGAGCTTGCCCTGCGCGTCCACGGCGCCACGCAGCTTGTGGTAGCCGGCGGGACGGTAGAAGTCGTGCTGGATGTCGTCCTCGCGGGTCCAGACGAGCTTGATCGGCGCGCCGACCTGCTTGGAAATCGCCGCGGCCTCGACCATATAGTCGTTGTTCAGCCGGCGGCCGAAGCCGCCGCCCGACCGCACGATGTGGATCACGATGTTCGCCTGCTCGATGCCCAGCGTGTTGGCGCAGAGTGCGCGACCCGACTGCGGATTCTGCGTCGGCGCCCAGACCTCGAGCTTGCCGTCCTTGAAGTGCGCCGTGCAGTTCATCGGCTCGAGCGAGGCGTGCGCGAGGAACGGGTACTCGTACTCCGCCTCGACTACGCTCGCGCCCTGGAGCGTCGCCGGCGCATCGCCTTGCGCGAACAGCGTGCGCTGCGGTTCGGCGGCGAGGAACTCCGTGGCCTTGGCGCGGAACGCCGCGCTCGACTGCTGCGCCGTGGGATGCTCGGCCCAAGTGACCTTGAGCGCGTTGCGCGCCACGCGCGAGTTCCAGTAGCTGTCGGCGACGATCGCCACGCCGGGCAGCAGGCCAGCCAGCTGCGTGCCGCCTTCGATGACGAACGCATCGCGCACGCCGCGCATGCGCTTGATCTCGTCGAGGTTCGCGTTCGCCACGCGCGCGCCGAACACCGGCGCCTTCACGTACTGCGCATGCAGCATGCCGGGCACCGTCACGTCGATGCCGAACAGCGGCGCACCGCGCACGATCTTCGGGTTGTCCACGCCCGGCAGCGGCTTGCCGATGATGCGGTACTCGCTGGGTGCCTTCATGCGCACCGTCGCGGGGTCGGGCGCCGGCAGCGTCGCGGCCTTCGCGGCGAGTTCGCCGTAGCCCAGCGTGCGGCGCGTCGCGTGGTGGTGCACGCGTCCGTCCCCGTTGGTCTGGCACTCGCTCTCCGGCACGTTCCAGGTCTGCGCCGCGGCGGCGATCATCAACGCGCGTCCGACCGCGCCGGCCCGGCGCAGTGGCTCCCAGTTCGTCGGCGTCGCCGTGCTGCCGCCCGCCACCTGCGGGCCGTACTTGGCCGGATCCGAGTCCGCCTGTTCGATGGCAATCGCGTCCCAGGCGACGTCGAGCTCTTCGGCGATCAGCTGCGGCATCGAGGTCTTCACGCCTTGGCCGATCTCGGGGTTCTTCGCGATGATCGTCACCTTGCCGTCGGCACCGATCTTGATGAACGCGTTGGGCATGTAGTCCGCGGCCAACTCCGTGGCCTGCGCATCGCGGGCGCGGAACTGCAGCGTCGTGCCGATGAGCAGTCCGCCGCCGGCGATGCCGGTGACGCGCAGGAAGTCGCGACGATCGAGTGTCGAGGTCACAGGGCCTCCTGCGTGGCGGCGTCGGTGTCGCGCGCGGAGGCGTCGTTGTTGGCGGCGATCGCCGAGGCGCGGTGGATGCCCTCGCGGATGCGATGGTACGTGGCGCAGCGGCAGAGGTTGCCGGTCATCGCTTGGTCGATGTCGGCGTCCGAGGGCCGCGGCGTGCGCCGCAGCAGCGCGGCGGCCGTCATGATCTGGCCCGCCTGGCAGTAGCCGCATTGCGCGACGTCCAGCTCCTGCCAGGCCTGCTGCAGCGGATGCGTGCCGTCCGCGGAAAGCCCCTCGATGGTGACGACGTTGGCGTTCGCCACGCCGGCCACCGGGAGGTTGCAGGACCGGATCGCGTTGCCGTTCACGTGCACGGTGCAGGCGCCGCACTGGCCGATGCCGCAGCCGAACTTCGGGCCCTTGAGGTCGAGGACTTCGCGCAGGGCCCACAGGAGGGGCATGTCGTCCGGGACGTCCAGCGTACGGCGGGTCCCGTTGACGGTGAGGGTGACCGGCATCGGCGCTCCAGAGAGGGAGAAGGGTGCAAGTTCGCTCGGCGGGCGCGCTCCCGCAACGCATCGTCGGGCGTCTCGCACTAGAGTACGTTTGGGTATGGCCAAGGGTTGCCGATGAGCTGGAGCGTACTCCGGGACCTCCCCGGCTGGTGGGCCTACGCGGCCGCCGCCGTGGTGCTCGCGTTCAATCTCGCGGCCACGGGCCACGTGCTCGTGAACAAGCGCGACGTGCGGGCCGCGATTTCGTGGACCGGCGTGATCTGGCTGGTGCCCGTGATCGGCTCCGTGCTCTACGCGATGCTCGGCCTCAACCGCATCCGCCGTCGCGCCGCCGAGCTGCAGCGCGCCCGCCGCCGCATGAGTTTGGCGACGCCGCACGGCACGGCGATCGCCCGCGTCGGGACGGCGACCAGCGTGCCGACGGCCTTCGAACCGATGGCGCGACTCGGCGAGACCATGAGCGGCCGCCCGCTCCTCACGGGCAACCGCATCACGCCACTGCATAATGGCGACGAAGCGTACCCGGCCATGCTCGCCGCCATCGACGCCGCGCGGTCGTCCGTCGCGCTGTCGAGCTACATCTTCGGCGACGATGCGGCCGGGCGCCCGTTCATCGAAGCCCTCGGGCGCGCCGCCGCCCGCGGCGTCGAGGTGCGGGTGCTCATCGACGGCGTCGGCGCGCGCTACACGTGGCCGCCGGTGGTCCAAGCCCTCCGCAAGGCTGGCGTCCGCGCCGCGCTGTTCCTGCCGCGCGTGCGCGACGCGGGACTCGGCTTCTTCAACCTCCGCACGCACCGCAAGGTGCTCACGGTGGACGGCCGCGTGGCCTTCTGCGGGGGCATCAACATCCAGGCCCGCAACATCCATCGCGACAATCCGCCGCGCATGGTCCGCGACATGCACTTCCAGCTCGAGGGCCCGATTGTCGGCCAGCTGCAGGAAGTTTTCGCCGAGGACTGGGCGTTCATGACGCGGGAGTTGCTGGATGGTCCGCAGTGGTATCCGACGTTGCCGCCCACCGGCGAGACCACGGCCCGCGCCTTCACCGACGGACCCGACGGCGATCTCGAGATCCTGCGCACCGTCCTCCTCGGCGCCCTCGCGAGCGCCCGCGAGTCCGTGCGCATCGTCACGCCGTACTTCCTCCCGGACCAAGGGCTGATCTCGGCGCTCACCGTCGCGGCGCTGCGCGGCGTGCGCGTCGATATCGTGCTGCCGGCGAAGGTGAACATCCCCCTCGTGCAGTGGGCCGCGACGGCGCAGCTTTGGCAGGTACTGCGGCCCGGATGTCGCGTGCATCTCACGCCGCTGCCCTTCGATCACACCAAGCTCATGGTGGTCGACCGCACCTGGGTGCTCTTCGGCTCGTCCAACTGGGACCCGCGGTCGCTGCGCCTGAACTTCGAGTTGGACGTCGAGTGCTTCGACCGCAAGTTGGCCGAGCGCTTGGACGAGGAAGTACGTATGAAGATCGCCGGCGCGACGGAACTCACGCTGCAGCACGTGGACTCGCGCCCCGGCTGGAAGAAGCTCGGTCACGGGCTCGCCCGACTGCTCTCGCCCTATCTCTGACATGACTGCACCGCGCGTCCGGACCACTGTGATGAAGGTTCTCGCCATCCAAGCCTTGGCACTGGCGCTGTTGTGGCTGCTCCAACAGCGCTACGGGGGCTGAGCATGCACTGGATCAACTGGCTCGTCGTCGTGGCGTACCTCGCGTGGGTCGTGGGCGATGGCATCCGGCGCTCGCGCGGCGCCACGAACCTCGAGGGGTACTTCCTCGCGGGGCGGTCGCTACCGTGGTGGGCGGTGGGACTTTCCGTGATGGCCACGCAGCTCTCGGCCATCACGCTCATCGGCACGACGGGCCAAGGCGCCACGGACGGGCTGCGTTTCGTGCAGTTCTACTTCGGCCTGCCGATCGCGATGGTCATCCTCGGCGTGACCATCGTCCCGTTCCTGATGAACGCCAGGGTCTATACCGCGTACGAGTATCTGGAGCGGCGCTTCAACCCCGCCACGCGGTCGCTGACCAGTTTCCTCTTCCTGCTCTCGCGCGGGATGTCCTGCGGCACGATCATCGCCGCACCGGCGGTGGTCTTCACCGCCGTGCTCGGCATCCCGCTGTGGATGTCCATCGGGCTCATCGGCATTCCGACGGTGCTCTACACGGTGATCGGCGGCGTGGGCGCAGTCACCTGGGCGGATGTCAAGCAGATGTTCGTCATCGTCGCGGCCGTCGCCGCCATGCTCGTCGTGATCGTCGTGCAGTTGCCGCTGCCCCTCGACGACGCCCTGCGGCTGGCCGGCGCGACGGGTCGCCTGACGACCTTCGATTTCTCGTTCAACCTGACGAACACCTACACGTTCTGGTCGGGCATCATCGGCGGCACCTTCCTCATGCTCTCGTACTTCGGGGCGGATCAATCCCAGGTGCAGCGGTACCTCGCCGCCAAGTCGGTGGATGAGGCGCGCAGTTCGCTGTTGATGAGTGCGTACTGGAAGATCCAGCTGCAGGCGATGATTCTCCTGCTGGGCGTCGGCATTTTCCTCTTCTACGTATTCAAGCCGATGCCGTTGCTGTTCAATCCGGTGCAGGACCGCGCGGCTCGCGCGGCGGCGCCGGGTGCGTTCGCGGCGCTCGATGCGCGCTATGCCGCCGTGACCGACGAGCGACGGCAGGCGGCGGATTCCCGCGATGCCGCTGCCTTCGCCGCGGCCGACCGTGCCGTCAATGCCGTGCGCACCGAGGCCCTCGCGACCGCGCAGGACGCACTCGGACAGCCCACCCGAGACGTCAACTACATCATCCCGCGCTTCGTCATCGATTACCTGCCGGTCGGCCTCGCCGGACTGTTCCTCGCCGCCATCCTGGCGGCGGCGATGTCGAGCATCGCCGCGGAGCTCAATTCGCTCGCCACGGCCACGACCGTCGATTTCTACCAACGCTGGGTCAATCCTGCCGCCACCGATCCGCAGTCGCTCAGGGTCGGCAAGCTCTCGACGATGTTCTGGGGACTGTTCGCCTGCATCGTCGCGACGCAGGCCGCGACCCTTGGCTCGCTCATCGAGGTCGTGAACCGCTTCGGATCCTTCTTCTACGGATCGATCCTCGGCGTGTTCCTGCTCGCCATGATCCCGCGGGCGCGGGGCGTCGGGGCCTTCGTCGGCCTGCTGGCGGGCATGTCGGTGGTCGCGGCCGTTGCGTTCGGCGCGCCGCAAGTCAGTTTCCTCTGGCATAATGTGATCGGGGCCGGCACCGTGGTGGTGGTCGGTCTCGTGCTCAGCTTGCGTCCGGCGCGCTGACGCCCGCCCATCCCCTCGGAGGCCCGATGCGACGCTTGCTCCACGCGCTCGCCATGTCCGTCGCTCTCGCGATCGGCGCGGACGCGCAACAGCCGCTCGCGGCGATCCCTGGCCGGCCGCTCGGCGACAGCACGGCCGCCGCCGCGCCGCTCGTCGTGCGCGGCGATACCGCCCTGTTCGTGCCGACGCGCTTCGGGGCCTTCACCGCGGCGCAGCGCGCCGAGGCCATCCAGGCGCGCCTGCGCGGCCTGACGCGCGTACGCCTCGACTCCCTTGGCATCGTCGTCGGCGACGACAACACGGACATCACCGCCGGCGACATCATCCTCATGACCGTCACGGAGGCCGACGCCAGCGCCGCCGGTGTGCCGCGCGACGTGCTCTCGGCGCAATTCCGCGATGCGCTGTGAGCGCAGGTGAGCAAGGTGTCGCTGGTCGAAACGATGCGCGTCATCGCCATCGGTGCGGCGCTCACGCTGGTCGCCACGCTGGTGCTGCTCCTGCTCCTGCGGCTCGTGCGGCGCGGTATCGCGCGCGGCGAGGCGGCGTTGGACGCGCGCAAGGATGGCGGGCTGCCGTCGCTGCGCATCAAGACCTTGGAGCTGCTCACCGCGGAACAGGTGGCCCAGGGCCTCGCCGCCGTCCTGCGCTTCCTGCGCGTCGCCGTCATCCTCGTCCTGCTGTACTTCTACCTCCCGCTGGTCCTCGGCTTCTTCCCCTGGACCGAGCCGTACGCGGACCGGCTGCTCGGCTACGTCCTCGATCCGCTCGGCCGCGTGGGCTGGGGCATCCTCGAGTACTTGCCGAACATCGCGTTCATCGCGGTCATCATCGTCGTCACGCGCTACGCGCTGGTGGTCGTGCGTGCGGTCTTCTCGGCCGTCGAGCGCGGGACGTTGACCTTCGGCGGCTTCGAGCCGGAGTGGGCCGAACCGACGTACAAGATCGCGCGCTTCCTCGTCATTGCGTTCGTGCTGGTCGTCATCTTCCCGTACCTGCCGGGCGCGCAGTCCGAGGCGTTCAAGGGCATCTCGCTCTTCCTCGGTTTGCTGGTGTCGCTGGGCTCGTCGTCGGCCATCTCCAACATCATCGCCGGCGTCGTGCTGACGTACACCCGGGCGTTCAGCGTCGGCGATCGCGTGCGGATCGGCGAATCGACCGGCGACGTGATCGCCAAGACGCTGCTCGTCACGCGCGTGCGGACGATCAAGAACGTTGACGTGACCATTCCCAATGCCATGGTCCTCAGCGCGCACGTGCTGAACTACACGGCGATGGCCCGCAGCGACGGTTTGGTCGTGCACACCAGCGTGACGATCGGCTACGACGTGCCATGGCGGCAGGTCCACGAGCTGCTGCTGAGTGCCGTCGCCAAGGTCCCCGCGCTGCTGCGCGACCCCAAGCCCTTCGTCCTGCAGACCGCGCTCGGCGATTTCTCCGTCGCCTACGAGGTGAACGCGCTCACGCGGGACTCCCACGCCTTGGCTGGCATCTATTCCGACCTCCACGCGGCGATCCAAGACGTCTTCAATGCGGCGGGCGTCGAGATCATGTCGCCCCAGTATCATGCCCTGCGCGACGGCAACACGGCGACGATCCCTGACGAGCATAAGCCCACGGGGTACGTCCCGCCGGCCTTCCGGGTCCAGCGCGGCGACGGCTGACCCGGCGGCTGGATGCCAATGCATCGGCCCCCGCATACGGCACGCATAGGCTGCATACCCTTGCGAATCCCTTCCGGCGTGCCGTCCCTCGCGTAGCATCAGGGCATATGACACAGGTGCGCATCATCGGCGTCCCGATGGACCTCGGCGCCTCACGCCGCGGCGTGGACATGGGTCCCTCCGCCGTTCGCTATACCGATCTTCGCGAGCGGCTCGTCAAGCTTGGCCATGACGTCGACGACGCGGGCAACGTGCCCGTTCCGCTGCGCGAGGACGCAGCCCGCGGCGCGCAACGCGGCGCGCGCTACCTCGGCGCAATCACCGATGTCTGCACGGCGGTCGCCGCGCAGACACGTGAGGCGCTGGCGTCGGGCCGGATGCCCGTCGTGCTTGGCGGTGACCATGCGCTGGCGGCTGGTTCCATCGCGGGCGCCGCGTCGCACCTCCGCGCCAAGGGCCAGCGCATCGGTGCCCTGTGGGTCGATGCGCACGGTGACCTCAACACGCCCGCGACGTCGAAGAGCGGGAACGTGCACGGCATGCCGCTCGCCGCGCTGCTCGGCTTCGGCGACAAGGCCATGGTCGAGCTGGCGGGCGCAGCGCCGGCGCTGCGCACGTCGGACCTCGCGCTGGTCGGCCTGCGCGACCTCGATGCGGCCGAGCGCACGCACATCAAGAAGTGGAAACTCTCGGCGTTCACCATGCGCGCCCTCGATGAGCGCGGTGTGCGGAGCGTGCTGGAGGAGGCCATCGCCGTCGCGACCAAGGACACCAGCGGCCTGTGGGTGTCCTTCGATATGGACGTCATCGACCCCGAGGAGGCGCCGGGCGTCGGCACCGCGGTGCCTGGCGGGATGACCTACCGCGAGGCGCACCTCGCCATGGAGATGATCGCCGACACGGGCAAGCTCGTCGGCCTCGACATGGTCGAGGTGAACCCCGTGCTCGACGAACGCAATCGCACCGCCGAGATCGCCTGCGAGCTCATCTGCTCGGCGCTCGGCAAGCGCATTCTCTGAGACGCCGATGCCCATCCGCTACACGCCGCCTGACTTCACGGCGCCCGCCCTCGCGAAGGCGCCGCCGGCACAGACCGCACGCGTCGAGCGCGACGGCGTGCTTCCCGACGGGTTCTTCGCGACCACCAACCTGCCGACCTATGTGAAGAACGCCGATGGCAGCTGGGTGCTGCCGCGCGAGCCGCGCATGGACGGCGTACTCGTGCGCGGAGAGGGCAACAGCTGGTGGGTGCGCGAGGGCCGTCGCGTGAAGGCCGGCGATGCGGTGGTGGTCGGCAGCGCCGAGGACGGGCGCGAGGGTGTGCTCGTGCATGCGCGCGGATTCGCCGGTGAGGCGGGGGCGGACGGCGACTTCCATTTCATGAGCAGTGCGGTGAGCCGCGAGAAGCCCATCGATTACACGCAGATCGCCCGCATGCTAGTCGAGGAGAAGCGGCGCGGCGGCTACGTGCTCTGGGTGACGGGGCCCGCGCTGGTGCACTCGCGGGCGCGCGACAACCTCGTGTGGTTCATCCGCAACGGGTATGTGCAGGCCCTGCTCGCCGGCAACGCGGTGGCGGTGCACGATATCGAAGCCGCGACCGTGGGCACGACGCTCGGCATGACGAGCGAAGGCGAACCCACCGCCGGCGGACACTCGGCCCACATGCGCGCCATCAACGCAGTGCGCCGGGCGGGCAGCATCGAGGCGGCGGTCGAGCACGGCACCATCACGGAAGGCATCATGCACGCCTGCGTGGTGGAAGGGGTGCCGTTCGTGCTGGGCGGCTCCATCCGCGACGATGGCCCGCTGCCAGGCGTCTACACGGATGCGGTGCAGGCGCAGGACGCGACGCGCCAGCACACCATCAAGGCGACGATGGCGGTGATGATCGCCACGGCGCTGCACTCGATCGCCGTCGGCAACATGCTGCCGGCGTACTATGAGGATGCGCAGGGCGGCCTGCAGGAACTGCCGACGATCTGCGTCGACGCCAGCGAGTTCCTGGTGAGCAAACTCAAGGACCGCGGCACGCACCAGGCGATCGGCGTGGTCACGAACGCGCAGGACTTCATGAGCATCCTGAGGGCGGCAGTGGAGAAGGCGGTTACAGACTGACTTTGGCCGCCGCCCACGCCTCGGCGTTGGTGCTGCGGACCTTCTCCGTGGTGGTCACCACGAGTTCGTCGCCTTCACGCCGGATCGCGTAGCGGTCCATGCCGCGCTCGGCCTTGCCCTGGATGCGCGCGCCGTTGGGCTCAAAGGTGCTCTCGTGCTTGGGGCAGAAGAAGCGGTTGTTGTTCGCTTGCCAGCGCACGTTCTCGCCGCGGTGCGGGCATTCGAGCACGAAGGCGATGGCCTCGCCGTTGAATCGCGCGATGATGAGGTTGTTGGCGCGGTCGATCGTCGCGCCGTCCGCGGTCGGCACGGGGTAGCGGAGCTCATTCCCGACGCGGCGGCCCGTCGCGAGCGTGCGTTCAAGCGCGGCCAGGCGTTCCGGCACGGCGCCCATCGCAATCAGCGCGCCGACCGCCATCAACCCGTGGCGCATGAAGTCACGGCGATCCTGCAGGGCGCAGGCGTCCAGCGTGGGTTCACAAGGCTCGTGCTCGTTTCCGTGCGACATCAGATGCCCCTCGGCGCGTGGTGATGGGGATGCTTCCGCATAATACCAACGACCCGGCGATCGGTTTCGTTTGTGCGGGTTCGCCGGACATGGTGCGAGCGGATAGACTTCGGACGTGTCCAAGCCCGCCGGTCGCGCCGCCCTCACGTTCATCTTCGTTTCGATCGTTCTCGACATCGTTGCATTCGGCATCGTCATTCCGGTTCTGCCGAAGCTCGTCGAGTCCTTCGTCAACAACGATTCCGCCACCGCGGCGCGCTGGGTCGGGCTGTTCGGGACCACGTGGGCGCTCATGCAGTTCCTCTGCGCGCCCATCCTGGGCGCACTCTCCGACCGCTACGGCCGGCGGCCGGTGCTGCTGATCTCCATCGCCGGACTCGGGCTCGACTACATCTTCATGGCCCTCGCGCCGACGCTGGGCTGGCTGTTCGTCGGGCGCATCATCTCCGGCATGACGGCGTCGGGCTTCGCAACGGCATCGGCGTACATCGCCGACGTGACCGAGCCGGAGAACCGCGCCGCGGCGTTCGGCATCGTGGGCGCGGCGTGGGGATTCGGCTTCATCGTCGGCCCGGCGCTCGGCGGCGTGCTCGGCGCGAGCGATCCTCGCCTGCCGTTCTGGGTGGCGGGCGGCCTCGCGCTCCTGAATGCGCTGTACGGTCTGTTCATCCTGCCGGAGTCGCTGCCGCCGGAGCGCCGCGCGGGATTCACCTGGGCGCGGGCGAATCCGATCGGCGCGCTGCAGTTCCTCCGCGCACATCGAGAACTGCTGCCGCTCGCCGGCACGAGTTTCCTCTACAACCTCGGCCACACCGTGTATCCCAGCGTCTTCGTGCTCTGGGCCGGTTACGTGCTGCAGTGGGGCGCCAAGGAAGTGGGCTTCGCGCTGGCCATCGTCGGCGTCGCGAACGTGGTGGTGCAGGGCGGCGTCGTGCGGCCGCTGGTGCGGAGGCTGGGCGCGCGGAAGGCGCTGGCCATCGGGGCGACGGCGGGAACGATCGGCTTCGCGCTCTATGGGCTCACGGATGTCGCATGGCTGTTCTGGGTGGCCGTGGTGGTCTACGCGCCGGCCGGCGTGTTCAACCCGTCCTTGATGGGCGTGATGTCGGCACGCGTCGGACCGAGTGGGCAGGGCCGACTGCAGGGCGCCACGAGTTCGCTCATGGGCATCGCCGGCATGATCGGGCCCGCGCTGTTCACGCTGGTCTTCGCGTGGTCCATTTCCGATGGAGCGGCACTGCATCTGCCCGGACTCGCCTTCTTGATTGCCGCGGCCCTGTTTGCCTTGGCCGGGATGCTGGGGCTGCGGGCCACGCGCGAAACGTCCTATTGACCCGCTGCGGCGCCGGACGGAAGCTAGGGGCGCCCGCATGACGCCACGCTTCGTGTTCCTCCCCGCAGTGCTGCTCGCGCCGCTGCTCTCGCTCTCCGCGCAGCCGCTCGACGTGCGCACACGCATGGCCCCGAACGCGCCGTGGATCGAGGCCACGTTGCACGAGGCCGCCGGCGACTCCTTCGATCTTCGCTTGAAGACGGGCGCGTTGACACTGCGCTCGACGAACGGGGGACTCACCGTACAGCGCAACAGTGGATTCACGCGGAAGCAGGGGGCGAAGGTCGGGGCCCTGATCGGCGGTGGCTTGTCCGCCTCCATGGTCCTCCTCGGCGGCAGCGATGCGCTGGTGGAGCCGGTGTCGTGGGCGCTCATCGGGGGCTATACCGCGTTCGGTGCGCTGCTCGGCGCCGCCTTGACGCAGCCCCGTTGGCAGACGCTCAGTCTGTCGACCTCCTGTCCCGCGTATCGCATCGCCGGAGGCTCACCGCTGACGGTCCGAACGGGGAGCGGACGCGAGCTGAGCGGCCGCGTCGTCGAGCATCGCCGGGACAGCCTCGCCCTCGCCACTGACGCCTCGGCCGAGGTGACGTGGATCCGCAGCGCAGGCATGAGCGTGCGCCTGCCGGTGCGAGACCGAAAGCTGGGCGCATTTCTCTGGGGTGCGGTCGGGGCTGCCGCCTTCGGCGCGCTGTACCTGGCCAGTCCGCCCGATCAGCGCGCGGGTGGTCTGGAGGGCACCTTCGCCGTCGGGCAATACGCGGCCATCATCGGTTTCGTCGTCGGCAAGAAGACCACGGTCTACGCCCCGCTGCCGCGCTGCTGACGGCGGCACGCGCCATCCGGGCACTGGCGCGCCGCACGGGAATGCCCCAAGCTCCACGGAAGCAGGTGCCGCTTCCCCTCGCCGGAGCTCCCCGTGGCATTCACCCCCGAAGCGCAGGCCATCTGGGACAAGGTTCCGGAAGAGACTCGTGCCAAGCTGCTCGACAGCGGCTTCTGCACGCGTTGCCTGGCGACGCGGCACTTCGACCTCACCGAAGCCGAGCTCCGCAACAAGGAACTCGCCCTCATCGGCAAGTGCGGAACCTGCGGGGCGCGCGTCGTGCGCCTCGTGCAACTCAACTGACCCGATGCGACTGCCCTCGCTCCTTCTCCTCTGCGCCCTGAGCACGGCCGCCCACGCGCAAGCGGCCAACACCCGCTGGCAGGACATCGGCAAGACCTCCAGCGGCAACACGGTCTACGTCGACGCACGCAGCGTGAAGGATTCCGTGGGCATGAAGGTCGCTCTCGTACGCACGGTGTACGCCGAGCCGGTGAGCACGCCGCAGGGCCCCATCACCGGGTCACGCGCGCGCGCGATGTTCGACTGCGCCAACCAGAAGGTGGCGGTGCTCGAGAACATCATCTACCACGACGAGCGCGCGAACCGCATCTACCGGCAGAGCGCGCCGCGGCAGCCGGGCTTCGGGCCGGCGCTGCAGAGCACGTTCGCGCACGTGGCCATGCAGCACCTCTGCGCGGCGCGGCGCTAACGTTGCCCGGTCACTCCTCCGGCCGCTTCAGGGCCGGATGCCGGTACGCGTAGAGCAGCGCGAGCAAGCCGAACTGGATCATCGTGCCCGGGGCAAGCGTCGGCGCATCGCCCTTGATGACGCTCATCCAGAACGCGGAGCCGCTGGTCGGCTCGTTGTATTCCTCGGCGTCCCGCTGCGCGTGCTCGAGGTTCTCCTCGCCGTGGAAGAACACGCCCATGCCGCCGGCAAGCACCATGAGCAGGCCCACGACCTGGAGCGCACGCACCGTCTTCGCGCCGCCACCGATCCAATGGGCGACCACCGCCACGATGGCCAGCGCACAGAGCACCAGCGGCGGCAGCTGCGTGAGTTCAGAGTAGTGCTCGAGCAGCACCAGCTCGCCGATGAGGCCCACGCAACCGAACACCAGCACCGCGAGCATGCCGCGGCGGATCAGGGGGAGCACGTCGGCGGTGGTCATGGCATCTCCGGGGGCTGGGGCAGGCGCGGGTACATCCTCTCCCATTGAACGTATATCGCCCGCGCCGCACTTTCACGGCATCCCCCTTCGCCGAGCCCGCCATGAGCCGCCCGCCTCGCCTCGATGACGCAACGATCGCCACCAAGCTGCGCGGACTGCCCGGCTGGTCCCGCCATGGCGAGACGATCACGCGCACCTTCGTGTTCGGCGGGTTTCCGCAGGCCGTGGAATTCGTCGACCGGCTCGTCGAACCAGCCGAGTCGCTGAGCCATCACCCGGACGTGGACCTGCGCTACAATCGCGTGATCGTCACGCTCTCCACGCACGACCAAGGCGGCCTCACCGACCTGGACTTCGCCTTGGCGGCGCTGATCGACGGCGCGGTGGGCGCGCGCTGAACCCTCGCGAAGCGCGCGACCCCGTCTGCCTGCGTTACGGCGTCAGCGGCCGTCCCTGGGCATCGAGTTGCCGCAGCGCCGCGCCGCCGTTGATCGATCGCACACGCACGGGCGTGGCGCCCGCACCAAGCACGCCGGTGATCGCCTTGTTGATGCCCTGCGAGCCGCCGGTCACGCCGGCGAAGTCGCTTTGCACCGTGCCGTTCGTCGCACGTACGTCCACCGTCGCGGAGGCATTCATCGGCAGGTAGGCCGCCACCTCGCCGTTCACCGTTTCCACCACGACTGAATCGGTGCCGGAGAGCGTCGTCATGCGCGCGTCGATGTTGCCGTTCACGGTCTTCGCGTTCACCGGCCCGACGCTCGTCACGATCGTCATCTGGCCGTTCACGCCCCGCGCCTTCACGGGGGCGGAAGACGCCGACACGATGGACCCGTCGATCATCACCAGTTCCAGCCGCACGCCGGTCGGTACCTGCACGCGGAAGTGCACCGTGGCTAGCGAACCGCCGCCCATGCCCAGGCGAACGCGGCCACGCCGGAACGACATGCCGGTGCCATCGCTGTTCACGTCGTAGTCGTCGGCGGTGCACTGTCCCTTGCCGACGATCGCGCAGACGTACACCCCGCCCGGCATGGTGTCGCTGCGGAACGACACATCGCGCGGCAGCGCGGAGTCACCGCGCCAGGCGAGGTCGGCCACCACCCGCAGCGTATCGTCGCTCGCCGGCTCGATGCTCAGCTGGCCCGACATGTTGCGCAGGGCCAGCGTCTGGCCCGCCCGCAGCGGGGCGCTGTACGAGAACACCTGCTCGCGCGACTGCCGCGGACCGGCATTGGCCTCGACATCGGCGTCGCAGCCAACGAGCGAGAGCGCGACAACCACGACCAGCGGGCGAAACGACATCGGCGGCTCCGGATGGGGAGAGACTCCCCAATCTACGGCGCCGCCGATGAACCGGTTTCCCGGAGGCCGCTAGCTCACTGCTTGATCAACCGGATGCCGCCGTTCACCGTGCGGGCGCGCAGCTCCGGTCCGCCGTTGCCCACCTTCGCCTCGATGCGCCGCGGGTTGATCTCGCCCGTGAACGTGATCGGGAAGTCGCTGGTCACCCGCCCGTTCGTCGTGCGCAGGCTCACGTCGGCGTTCGTGTTGGCCGGCAGTTCGATCTCGATGCTGCCGTTCACGGTGTTGTACTCCAGGTCGTCGGTGATCAGCCCACGCGCGCGGATCGACCCGTTCACCGTGCGCGCGCGCACGGGCCCGCCGCTCGATGCCGCCTCGACGTTGCCGTTCACCGTGTTCGCGTCCACGCGCCCGCGCAACTCCGCCACCTCGACGCTGCCGTTCACGGTGTTCGCGTCCACGTTGGCGTAGGCCGGCACTCGCACCACGAAGTGCACCGAGACGTCGTTATTGCGGTTCCACTCGCGATCGCCGCCGTTGATGCCGCCCTCGCTGCAGCTATCGTTGCGCCGCCACATCGCGCAGATCACCACGTTGCCGTTCGAGAGCTGCCGCGCCTCGATGCGCACATCGTCCGGATCGCCGCGGCGCCAGCGCTTCTCGGCCTCCACCTCGACGCGATCGCCGCTGCCGCTCTCGAAGCGCACGCTGCCGTTCACATTGTGCAGGTTCACCGTCCGGCCTTCGGCGAGCGTCCCGTCCCAGCGCCAGGTCGTGCTCTCCTGTGCCGCGGCCGGGGCCGCAAGCATCGCCAGCGGCACCACGGCCGTCGCCGTCCAACGCGTCATCGTGTGCATCTTGCTCACTCCCGGTCGCCCGCCGCGCCGCCGCGACGGATGGTGATGTTGCCGCTGAATGCCCCGGCCGTGACGCGCGCGCCACCGCTGCCGAGCGTGAACTCCATCCGCCGCCCGCGTCCGGTGGCCTGCCCCGGCTGCAGGGTGAGCGGGAAATCGCTGTTGATGCGCCCGCTGAACGTCTCCAGCTCCAGCGTTGCCCCCACGTTCGCCGGCAGGGTCATCGTGACGCTCCCGGAGTGCGTGTTCATCCTGTACGAGCCGTTCGCGTCCAGGTTTCCCTCGTAGCTGATCGTGCCGCTTACGGCCTCGGCCCGCAGGCCGCTCAGGCGGCTGCGGCGGATGCGGATCGACCCGCTCACGGTCTCGGCCGTCACGTCGCCCTGCGCCTCGTCGAGGTCGATGTCCGCGCTGACGCCCTCGATGCTCATGCGGCCCTGCACGTCGCGCAGGTCGAGCGTGCCGCTCACGGTCTCGGCGTCGAGCCGCTCCCGTGCGCCGCGCACGTCCACGCGGCCGCTCACCGACTTCGCGACCACCTCCGCCATCGTGGCGCGCACTTCCACGAGGCCGCTCACCGTGGTGGCGCTGACGCGGGTGCCGACCGGGACCTGGACTTCGATGTAGGCCGCGCTTTGCCGGTTGTTCACCGAGCGCGTACGCAGCGCGACGCGCATCGGCGAGGCGGAGAGCTCGAAGCGGCCGCGGTCGATCGTCGCCGTGATGCGGACGTCGCGCCGGTCGCTGCCCGTCACGCGGATCTCGCCGGAGACGTTCCCGAGCTCGACGTGGCCGCCGCGCGAGAGGGTAAGGGTCGTGTCCACGCGGGCGCCGTTGTCCTGTGCGGCGGCCGCGAGGGGAAGGGCGCCGGCGAGCAGCAGGGCGCGGAATTGCAGGGTGATGGTCATGGTCAGAGTCCGGCGGGCAGCTGGGCCGCCCCGCGCAGTAGGGTCAGCTTGCTGGTGTAGGCGCGCGTGAACTGCTGCGCCAGGAACTTGGAGGCCGGGTCCGCATCCAACGCGGACCGGGCTTCGGTGATGGCCGCATCGATCACGGCGAGATTGCGCTCGAGCACTTCGATGGTCTGGGGGTCCAGCTCGCCGCGGCGTTCGCTGACGATGGTCTGCAGCGTGGCGATCTCGCGGTCCATCTGCGTGACGCTGGCCGAGAACGCGGCACGGTGGATCTCCGTGGCGTCGGGGCCCACCGCCTCGGCGGCGCCCGCCGATTCCGCGAGCGTCGCCGCCGGCAGCGATTCCCCGGCGCCGCGGGTGGCGAGGCGCCAGGTGACGCCCGAGCTCACGGCCACGAGCAGCGAGGCCGCGATGGCGAGGCGGAAGCCCTGCCTCCGATGAAACGGCAGCGCCCGCGGCGCCGAGGCCGTCGTGATGCGTGCCTCGATCCCGCTCCAGAGATCGCGCGAGGGCGTGAGCAGCGGCAACTGCGCCGCTTCGGCGCCGATGGCCTCGAGTTCAGTCCAGAGCGTCTGGCACTCCGCGCACTCGGCGCGGTGCCGTTCGTTCTCGACGTCGTGTTCGCGAAAGTGCGTCATCGGGTCAACATCCTCCTGAGCAGCATGCGGGCGCGGTGCAGTTGGGCTTTGCATCCCCCGGCGGTGACGCCGAGCATCGTGCCGATCTCTTCGTGGGTATAGCCTTCGACATCGTGGAGCACGAAGACCTTCCGGGCGCCGGCCGGGAGCGCGGCGATGGCCGCCTCGAGGTCCAGCGAGAGGCCGGGGACGGGCAGCGGGCGGACGTCCGCCGTGCTGATCGCATCCATGTCCTCGATCCCGTCGTCGTGCTTGCTGCGGCGGCGCCCTTCGGCCTCTCGGTCGTTGAGCACCACGTTCACGGCCAGCCGGTGCAGCCAGGTGGAAAACGCGGATTGCCCGCGGAACGTCCCCAGCTTCTCCCAGCAGCGTACGAACACGTCCTGCGTGAGCTCCTCGGCCTTGGCGCGGTCGCCCACCATCCGGCAGCAGATCGAGAAGACTCGGTCCACATGCGTCCGGTAGATCCGTTCGAACGCGCGGCGGTCGCCGGAGGCGGCGAGCGCGACGTCGTCGGCGGGGCCGGACGGTTGGCTGGGGGCGGTGGGAAGCGTCAGGGGCAAGGTCATTCGGCGCCGTGTATCGTACGCCGGATTGGATGGGGCGGGGGTGCGAAAGGTTTGAAGCTGCTGGATATTGTCCGTGACACCGCCCCCCGCCGCCAGCCGTACGGGGGGCAGACCCCAAAGGAGTCCGAGCAGTGATGCCCACCGCGCAGCAAGCCGCGCCACAAGCCGCGCCGCAGGCCGGCCAGCCGGCCCCGCCTCCCATTCCGCCGCTTCCCGGCCAACCGGGCGCGACGCCGAGGGATGGTTCGAGCGCACTCCCCGACGCGAATGCCGATGCCGAGCGGGCCATTCGCAATGCCATCGAGGCGGCGCAGAACGCGGTGCAGACGGCGGGTCAGACCGCGCCGCCGTCCGTCGTCCAGGTGAGCCCCGATATCCCGCCCGAGGTCGTGCCGATCATCGGGATCGTGTTCGGGAGCGTCGCGCTGATGGTCATCGTGACGCCGATCGTGCGGGGCATCATGCGCATGATCGAGCGCCGGCAGGACAAGGCGCTGGTGCACGGGCCGGCGGTGGCGCAGCAGTTGGCACAGCTGCAGCAGAGCATCGACACGCTGGCCATCGAGGTGGAGCGGATCAGCGAGTCGCAGCGCTTTCAATCGAAGGTGCTGGCGGAGCGGGAGCGGCCGGCAATCGGCGGCGGAGAATCAGCAGGGCGCTGATGCGCTCGGTGGCGGGGCGTGCGAGAACCGGGCGCTCCTCGATGAGCTGCTCGAGTCGGTCGAGGCACTCGTCGACGCGCGTTTGCCGCAATGCTGAGCGCACATCGGCCTCGGCTCCCGCTCCCCTGGCCGAGGACAGCCCGGCCTGAAGTCGGCGAGCGCGTGCGACTGCGGCGCTGCGTTGTGCCAGCGGTGCCGCCTGAATCCACCGGTCGAGCCGCTGCGCGACCCGCCGCAGAAGCGGGGTGGGGAGCGTGTCGACGTCACGCACCACCTGCCGGGAGGCGACTTGGCGCCGCCACGCGGACACCACTTGGCGCGCGACGCGCAGATCCTGGCCCCGCAGCTGCAGCGGATGCCCGCAACCGACCACGAGCCGGTGTGCGGTTGCCGCGCGAGGACTCACCTGCCATCGGCCCTCGCGGTGCACGGCAGCGAGGAGACGGCTTGGCTGTGCTGATCCAGCGCTAAGCACGATGAGCATCCCGTCGTGCTGTCCTTCCGCTGCGGCGACCACTGGCCCTGCTGGGGATTCCACGTCCTCGGGGTCGGCATGCCAGCGCTCCACGGCGTCGCGCAGCGCGGTCGTTGCCGTCGTGTGCGCCAATGAGCGCCGTCGGGCCTCCCGTTTGCGGCGCAGGCGTTCGGTGAGGTCGAGCAGCGCCGCGGCTCCCGCCGGCATGGCGAACCGCAGCACGTGGACGGTGTCGCGCTGACCGTCACGCGCGACGCGGCCGACGCGCTGTTCGAACCGCGCTGGCGTCCACGCGGGGTCGCCGTGGATGAGCGTCGCGCAGCCCTGGAGCTCGACACCCTCGGCGAGGATATCGGTCGCGAGCAGGAGCCGGATGCCGCGCGGGTCGTCGGGGCGCCATGGCGGCTGGCGCGGGCCAAGCGCGCGGAGCACTTCGTCGCGCGTCCAGCGGCCGGCGGCAGCATGCACGCGTGTCCCGATGATGGCGACGACACCGGGGAGATTCCGCAGCTGCGCGTAGAGCGCCCGGACTGTTTCGGCATGCCGTGCCAGCAGCACCACGCGACGGGGGGCCTCGCAATCCAGCAGCCGGCGAATCGCGTCCGCGCGCGCGGCAGCGTCCGATTCGAGCATCGGCGCGACGCAGGCACGCATCGCGTGTACCGCGTCGAGGTGCCGCGCGAGCGTCGCCGCGGCCTCGGGCGGCGGGGTGCGGGGGAGCTCCGAAGGGTCCAGGAGCAGCGCGAGTTGCGTCGCGTCGTCGCCGATGATCCAGTCACGCAGTGCGTCGCGCGTGGGCCAACGCCCCTCGCGCAGCGTATCGGCCATTGCCATGCCACGTTGGATCCGGCGCCGAAGCGCTGCATCCAGGGCTGCGAGGCTGGAGCTCCACGCCATCGCCAACGTGATGCGCACGAGCGCGACAGCGCTGCTGCCATCGGCCACCGGCAATGGCGGCGGGAGACAGGCCAGACGCTCAGTGAGGCCCGGGACATCGGCATCGCCGAGCAGTGAAGGAAGCTCGCGCACGGCGACGGACGCCTCGGGCCGTCCGGCGCGACGCAGGATCACGCGCTCGAGGAGCTGCGGCGTGCGCGGTCGCGAGCCGAGGAAGAGCGAGAGCAGCGCATCGCGATCGGCGGGGCGATTGACCACGGGCGTCGCCGAGAGCAGCAGGAGATGGCGGCCGCGAGCCAATCGCGCGAGCGCCGCGTAGCGCACGCTGCGCGGGTTGCGGAAGTGATGCGCTTCGTCGACGATGATCAGCGGCGCCGCTTGCACGCGGCGACTCCGACTCAGGGTCTCGTGGCTTTCAAGTCGAACGGCAACACCCGCATCGCGGGCCGCGCGCCGCCACTGCTCGCGCACGGCGGCCGGCGTAAGCACCAGCACCTCGTCGTAGCCTGCGGCAACGGCGAGGGCGAGGACGGTCTTGCCGCTGCCGGCCGCGTCTGCCACGAGCGCCCCTGCGTGCCCGCGCAACGCATGGCGGATCGCCGTCACGCTCTCTTGCTGCGCAGGGCGCAAGGTGAAGCGGCCGAGCGCGGGTGCCGCGGGGGTGGCGAGCACCGCGGCGGCGATGCGCGCGCGCACCGCGTCAAGCGCCGTCAGAGTTGATGCCACGAGAGCAGCGCCGCGACGGCGCTGTGTTCCACCGCATAGGCCTCGAGTACCCGCTCCGTCATCGTCCACACATCGGGCACCATGCCCTCCGACGCCTCGCGCCCGAGGGGTGCGAGCAGGCGCACGGCGCGCGTCCAGTCGCGGGGGATGGGAAGGCGCGCACAGGTCCAGCCGAGGAACCGTCGGTATCCGCCGCGCGCGGGCTCTGCGAGTGCCGAGAGCCACGCGGTGCCCACGGACGAGTTGAGCAGCACCGCCAGCGTGTGTGCGTCGTCATCGGACGGCGCGCGGACCACGTAGCAGGTGTTGAGCGGCACCGTCATATCACCGCGCGGCAGCACGAGGGCGCGGGGACTGCGCCCGATATCGCCCCACACCACGCGCGCACGGTCCGTGCGTGCCGCGTCGGTCCGGAACAGCGCCCACCACGGGCCGCCGCGCCCATCGCTGCGTTGCTCCAGCTGACGCCGCCAGCGCGAGAGCCGCCGATGCGCCTCGGCCGGCAGATCGCTCAACGGCTTGCCGCGCGCGTCGTGCGTCCACAGGATCGCCGCATCGCGCGCACTCGCCGCGGGACGCCACGGTGCGAGATGCTCGCCACGCAGCAGCGGGCGGACGAGATGCGGTTCGACGTCCTTCACCGAACCGTCACCGCGATCGAGCACGAACGCTTCGTTGCAGCCGCACTTCACGCCGAGCTGCGGGCGCGCGAGTGGCGAGCGCGCCAACGGGATGCCCGCCGCGCCGAGCGCGTCGAAGGCGTCCCGCACGTCCGGAGGCAGCAGCAGCCATGGCGCACCCGGCGTGTCGTCGAGCGCCAAGCGTTCGCGATGCATGGTCCACGGCAGCGGCAAGTCGCGCCGATGCGCGACGACTCGCAGCTGAGGCGGCACATCGCTCGGCGACTGCCGCCGCGCCACGAACGCGGAGGGATACACGACGGCGTCGAAGCCCGCGGAGGAATCCTGCCACTCCTCGAGCAGCAACGGTGGGGCCTGCATCTGTAGCAACGCACGGAGTCCACCACCCGCGAGCGATCCCCAGAGCTTCGCGGGAAGCAGCAGGGCGATCGCCCCCTCCCGCTGCGTCAGGCGAACGGCCCGCTCAGTGAACAGCGCCGCGAGGTCCACTTGTGACGCGAATCCCTTGCCGGCTGCCGCGTCCGCCGCACCCGCGTCCCACGCCGCACTCCGGAACACCGCGAACCGCTCCCGCAGCGAGGCGCGTTGCTCCGCCGCGATGCCGTGCGTGCGTACCCACGGGGGATTCCCCAGCGTCAGCGAGAAGCCGCCAGCGGCCGCGACGTCGGGAAAGTACGTGACGAAGCTGAACGGCAAGGCCGCACCGCCGCGCAGGGACTCGACGTTCCGCCGCGACCGCCGGATGGCCGTGCGGAGTTCGTCGAGCCGCTGCTGCGTGGCGCGCTCGACGCCGCGCCGCGCGCGGAACAGGTCGGGGGCGCGGGCGGCAAGCAGCAGCTCGCGGCGGATGCCCTGCAGCCGTGCGCCGCGCGCCACCTCGGCGGCGATGGCCCGCTCCCGCTCTGCACGCTGCAGCGCCTGGCCCAGGGTGCGCTTGCGGATGCCGACGGCACGGGTGTAACGCAGTCGCTGCGCCGTGAGCCCCGGAGACGCCGGAAGGAACGCGTCATCGAATCCGTTCCCCGCCAGCGCGTCGCCCTCGCGGATGTTCTGGTCGAGGTTCGGAAGCGGTGGCAGGCGCAGCGGGTCGTCCTCCGGTTCCTCGACGACCACCGACAGCCAGAGTCGCAGCTGACAGAGCCAGACGGCGGTCGGATCGATATCGACGCCGAAGATGCTGCGCGTGAGCACGTCGCGTCGGCGGGTACCGAGGGGGAGCGCGTCGGCGCAGCGCTGATGCAGTCCCGCAAGCTCCTCGAGTGCATAGACCAGGAACGCGCCCGACCCGCAGGCGGGATCGAGGACGGTGAATCCCGCGAGGGCTTGCTGCAGGCGCAGCTGTGCCTTGCGCGTGGGGCGCGCGCCGTCCCAGAGGCTCCAGAGCTGCTCGGCCGGAACCCCGCGCGCCTCGAATGCAGCCGCGAGGCCTTCGCGGGTGAGTTGCGTGATCAGCGCCGGTGGTGTGTAGAACGCGCCACGGGTGCGGCGCAGGGCGCCCTGCATGAGCGACTCGAAGGCGCGCCCGAGCATCTCGGGGTCGACGGCGGCCTCGCTCCACGTGTCGCGGGATTCCCGCGGGGTGAGTCGATACCGCGACAGCAAGCCACCGATGACTGCATCGAGCGACTCGTCGGTGAAACGCAGGTCGGCGTGGCGCCGCTCGATCGCGCTGCGCGTGAACAGTCCGCCATTGAGGAACGGGACGCGCCCGAACGCCCGCGCCGCCGCCGCGCGATTGCGCCACGGCGTGTTCAGCGTGCCGAACCAGAGTGGGTCGAGGAAGCGCCGATGCGCGGAGGTGCCGCCGCGCGCGCGTTCGGCGAAATGCCGCCGCAGGAACTCGCGGTCACCGTCGAGCCAACCGCGCGCCTCAAGGAACGCGACGAACAGCAGCCGCGACGCGTGTAGCAGGGCGATGGTCCGCCGCGCGTCGGCATTGGCGTTGCCCTGCGCGTGACGGGCCATCGTCGTGACCTGCTGCTCGAGTTCGAGATAGAACCGTCGGGTGAGCGCGGCGCGGCCGAGCGTCTCGCGCCAGCGCAGGTGGACGAGGAGGTCTGGACCCTCGCGACTGCCCACGAGGGCCGCCAACGTCTCGGCGTCGCTCTCGCGCGGCGCGTGCGGGTCGATGACGCAGAGCGGGACTGCCTCGCGCGGCTCCGGTGGTGCGGCGGCGATGACGATCTCGGACGTCGCTTCGAAGCACGCGAGCACCAGCCAGCAACGTTCGGGTGCCTCGCGCGTGATTGCCCGACAGTAGGCGCTCGTGCGCGCTGCCGCGTCGCCGCCCTGCCGAACCCGAACCAGCAACGCCCGCAGGCCGTCTTCTCGCGGCGCGACCCACGCCCGGGGCGCGTCCTCACCGAGCGAGAGGCGTGCCAAGGTCCGGCGGTCAATCGGAATCGGAGCGCCGAAGCCCAGGAGCTGGCTCAGCTGGGCCAGCGCACGCGGATCGGCAAGCGCGCTGAGCGCGGCGGTAGCATCGCGGGTTGAGAACACGTCCGGAGATTCGCCCGCCTCGCGCGTGTCACCGGAATCAAATCCTTGCCGACCTCACGACTGCATCGCATACTGGTGGCCCGGAGGCCATACCAATGAAGCGATTCGCCCTCGCACTCGTCGTTTCCGTCTCGGCCGCCGCCTGCGGCGGCGGCGCACCGCCAGCCACCACGCCGAGCACCGCCGGCACCGCCGCCGTGCAGTCGTCGGACCAGGACTGGGAGCCCTGTCCCGTTCCCGTCCCGCCGAACACCGGCGACTGGAAGCTCGTCGAGATCACCAACATCACGTTCTGCGTGCCCAGCGGCTGGCAGGTCTCGGCGACGCAGGCCCGCGCCACCGGCAATCGCCTCAGCTGGGGTTCCACGACGCAGCGCGTGCAGGTCGTCGTCTCCGGGATGCCACCCGGCCAGATGTCCGGGTCGTCCATCGCGAATGCGGGTGCGAGCTCAGCCGGCACCACCATGGCCCGTCGCATCACCGAGAACGTGATGGTCGGCGGGCAGATGGGTGCGATGTGGTACGAGGAAGGGACGGGCCGCGTCGCCACCGGCATCTCCTTCACGCGGCCGACCTTTTCGATGGCTGGCGAGGCGTCCGGCAAGGCCAACGTCGAGCTGCAGCTCGCGATCTACCGCACCATCCGCTTCATCGACTAGCCAAGCGCGTGACGAGCGGCATCAGCTCGTCGAAGCTCGCGATGAACGCATCGGGGGTCGTGGGCTCGAGCTGGGCTCGGGTGTACGGCCCCCACAGCGCGGCCACCGTGTAGACGCCGGCGGCACGCCCCGCATGCATGTCGTGCGTACTGTCGCCCACGAACATCGCCCGCTCGCGCGGCATCTGCAGACGCTCCAGCGCATGCCACACGGGCTCGGGTTCCGGCTTGTGCTTGGCCGTGTGATCGATGCCCACCACCGCCGCGAAGCACTCCTCGATCTGCGCGAACTTGAGCGCGCGCCTCGCTCCGACCTCGAGCTTGCTCGTCACCACCGCTAGCGGATGGCCCGCCGCGTGCAGCGCCCGCACCGTCTCCACCATGCCGGGATACAGCTTGAGCATCTCGTCGTGCTTGGCCAGTTGATGCTCGCGGTAGCGCGCCCGCAGCGCTTCCACGTCCGCCGGCCCTTCGGCCCAGCGCGCCAGCATCGCGTCCAGCGGCGTCCCGATCAGCGGCAGCCACTCCGCCACGCTCGGCCGTCGCTCGCGCCCCTCGAACGAGTACTCCATACTCGCCACGAGCAACTCGATCGAATCCACCAACGTGCCGTCCAAGTCGAACAGCACCGCCACCCGCCTTTCGCTCACGTCGCCCTCCGCGACACATAGCCCCGTCCCTTCCACTCCACCTTGCTGCCGCGCCACGCCGCCTCGGCGCAGATCCAACTGAACGTCACGGCGGCCAGTGGATACAACAGCGCCCACAGCGGATTCAACCGCGAGAATCCGTACACCCCCGCATAGAAGAGCAGCGTGGCCGGCGCGGCGATCGCGCCGAAGACCAGCGCGCCCGGGCCCCATACGCCGGCGAGGCCGAGCGTGAGGCACAGCAGCGGCAGCACCGGCATCAGCGCCGGCAACGGGAAGATCCACGGGAAGATCCGTCCGGTCACGGCATTCAGCGGCATGGTATCACGCCCGGCTGCATAGACGTTCTTGCCCCAGCCGCGTCGGATCTCGGCCAGCGAGGTGTACATGCGTGTCTGCAGCTCGTCGCGGGCGAGCAGCATGTGGGCCTGCAGTCCGCGCGCCGTCGCCAACTGCGCCAGCCGCAGGTCCTCGGCCACGTGGTCCTTCACCGCGTCGTGGCCGCCGATGGCGTCGTATGCGCCGCGCGACATCAGGATGAACTGGCCGTTGGCGATCTTGTCCAGCGGCTTGCTGGAGCGGCTCATCGCCTCGAGCCCGCCGTAGCGCGAGAGCAGGATGCTGAACACGAACGGCTGGATGACCTTCTCCCAGAACGTCAGCGCCTGCTGATGGCCCGCCACGGTGAACAGGTCGGCGCCGCGCTGACGCATCGCGCCGACGCTCAAGCTGAGCAGCCGCGGGGCGTGCCGCGTGTCGGCATCGGTGAAGCAGAGCAGCGTGCCCGACGCGGCGCGCGCGCCGGTGTGGCAGGCCCATTGCTTGCCGAACCATCCGGCGGGCAGGTCGGGCGCCGCCACTACGCGCAGGCGCGTATCCTCGGCGGCGAGGCGCCGCGCGATCTCACCCGTGCCGTCGGTGGAGTGGTCGTCGACGACGATGACCTCGAGGCGCGGATAGTCGCTGGTGAGCACGCTGCGCACGCAGGCCTCGATGTTCCGCGATTCGTTCCGCGCCGGGATCACCACCGAGAGCGGTGGCGCATCACCGCGCGAGACCGGGGTGTACGCCGAGAGTCGTTTGCTGTCGAGGAAGCGCAGCACGACGGTCACCAGGAGCGTGACCCAGAGCGCGCCCAGCGTCGCCGCGAGCCAATGGTCGGCGATCACGGTCCCGTCAGGCTGCGGTGGCGCCGACGGCGCGGTCGCCGCCGCCTTCGCCGCGCGCGAGCACCGTCGCCGCCGCCATGTGGCCGGTCACGTTCGTCGTCGTGCGGAACATGTCGGGGATCGTATCCACGCCGAGCAGGATCCCGATGCCTTCGATGGGAATCCCCGCCGACATGAGCACGGGAATCATCACGAGGATGCTGCCACCCGGCACGCCGGGCACGGAGAACGACGTGATGACGCTGGTGACGGCGATCGTCGCGAGCTGCGCCGTCCCGAGATCCACGCCGTACAGCTTGGCGATGAACAGCACGCCGACGGTCTGGCCGATGCCGGCGCCGGCGCGGAACATCGATGCCGCCAGGGGAATGAAGAAGCTGCCGATGGTCGGCGGCAGCTTCAACGTGTCACGCACGCTGTCGAGCATCGCCGGCAGCGCGGCCAGCGACGAGCGCGAGCTGAAGGCGATGCCCTGTGCCGGGAGTGCCGCCTCGGCGAAGCGCCGCAGCGGCACCTTGCCGAGCAGCACGGCCGCCGGGTAAAGCACGAAGGCCATGAAGCCGAGGCAGATGCTGCTCACCACGCTGATGTAGACCACGAGCGCACCGGCGGCCGCGAGCCCGAGCTTGGCGGCCAACGGCACGGCCAACGCGAACACGCCGATCGGCGCCAGCGCGAGGATCGCGCGCACGAGGACCAGCGACGCGTCCTGGATTCCTTCGAACACCCGCAGCACCGCCGCGCGGCGCTCCTCGCGCACACGGGTCAGCGCGGCGGCGAAGCAGACGCTGAACAGGATCAACGGCAGCATTGCGCCGTCGGCTGCGGCCTTGATGGGATTCACCGGCACCAAGCCGACGATCCACTCGCCAAGCGTCGGCACGCTGGCACCGCCCGCGACGTCGCTCGAGGCGGTGGCGCGCATCGCCTCGACCGTCGCGGCGTCGAAGGAGAAGGCCCCGAGCAGCCACGAGCCGAACACCACGCCCACCGCACTCGCGGCGGCGAGCACGACCACGAAGGTCACCAGCGACCGCGCGCCGAGCCGGCCCACCGCCTGCGGGCTCGGGGCCGACCCCACGCCGACGATCAGCGTCGCCGTCACCAGCGGGATGACCGTCATGCGGATCGCGTTGATGAACAGCGTACCGATGGGCCCAAGCGTGGACAGCACCGTCGCGGCGGAGGCCGAGTCGGAGCCGGAGAGTCCCAGGCCGAGTCCGAGGCCGGCGAGCAGGGCGAGCAGCACCTGGAGCGTGAGCGACATGCGGGAAAGATACGCCTGACCGCGTCCCCGGCGATTCGGTAGATTCCCCGCATGGCCTACAAGACCGCTACCGACCTCATCAACGAGGCGAAGTCCCGCATCCGTGAAGTCACGGCTGCCGACGTCGCCAAGACGCTGGGCCAGCCCGGCGCCCCGGTGCTCCTCGACGTGCGCGAGCCCAACGAGACGAACCTCGGCCGGATTCCCGGCGCGATCGTCATCCCGCGCGGCACGATGGAGAGCAAGATCGAGCCGCTGATCCCGCGGGACGCGAACCTCGTGATATACTGCGCGGGCGGCAACCGCTCCGCGCTCGCCGCCGACACCCTGCAGCAGATGGGCTACAGCAACGTCGCCTCGATGGCGGGTGGCTGGGGTGCCTGGGTCGCCGCCGGCGGACCTGTCGAAGGCTGAGATGATGGGCGCGGAGCTCGCGCCGCAGTTCGCGCGGCTGCAGCGTGCCCTCGCGGCGCGCCCGGCCGCGCTCGCCGAGCGCGACGAGCCGTTCAAGGAAGCGGCCGTCGCGCTCGTGTTGCGTCCGGCCGCGGACGAACTCGAGTTGCTCTTGATGCGTCGCGCGGCGCGTGAAGGCGACCCGTGGAGCGGGCAGATCGGACTGCCGGGCGGCCGCTGGGATGCGACGGATCCGTCGCTCGAGCATACGGCGCTGCGCGAGACCTTCGAGGAGGTCGGCATCGACCTGCGCGTGCACGGGCAGGTGCTCGGCCAGCTCGACGAGCTGCGTCCGCGCACGCCGGTGCTGCCGCCGATCATCGTGCGGCCGTTCGTGTGCGCGCTGCATGCCGACGTGCGCATCGTGCCGAATCACGAAGTGGCGGAGCTGCGCTGGGTGCGCTTGGGCGAGCTGTTCCACCCCGAGACGCGCGTGCGCACCAGCGTGCGGGTGCGCGACCTGCAGATGAAGGTCGAGGCGTATCAGCTCGGGGACTTCACGGTGTGGGGGATGACGGAGCGCATCCTTGCGACGTTCGAGGGGATCTGGCGATGAAGGGCGCTGCGTGGCGTGCGCTGGCCGTCACGATTGCCGCGACGGCCGTGGCGATGCTCGTGGACCGCACGGTGTTCGAGTTGTTCAATGCGCCGAAGGTCTACGACAAGGATCTCGGTCGGCTCTTGCGCATCATCGGATTCGCCGGGACTTGGCTGGCCCTCGCGCTCGCCGTGGGATTCCAGCACGACGGCAGTGCCGTGGCGCGCGTCGTCGCCAGGCGCCGCGGCTGGTTGCTGTTCTGGAGTCCGATGCTCGCCGGCGCGTTGGCGGAGCTGCTGAAGATCGTGGTGCGCCGAGAGCGTCCGGCGTTGAACGACGGCGGCTATGGATTCCGGCCCTGGGACGAGCGGACCTGGAGTGGCGCCGGCCTCGCGTTCCCGAGCTCGCATGCGGCGGTCGCGTTCGGCGGCGCGTTCATGCTGGCGCGCCTGTTTCCGCGGGCGAAGTGGGTGGGCATCGTGCTGGCGGTGGGCTGCGGGATCACGCGCATCGTGGCGCGGGCGCATTTCGTCAGCGATGTGGTCTTCGCCGCCGGACTCGGGTGGCTCGTCAGTTGGTTCCTGTGGCGCCGCTGGGCGCCGGTTACGGAACCGGCGACGCCACCATCCGCGCAATAACCTCGATCAGCCGGTAGCGGTAGCTCGAGCCGTCCTGCGGCGGGTTCTGGATGCGGATGCGCTCCACGCGGATCAACTGGCGCACACCGGGCTTGAACTCGAAGCCTTCGATCTCATCGTAGAACAACCGCTCGCTCTCCTCGCCGCGCATGCGCACCAGGAGGCAGGTCTCGGGTTGGTCGAAGATGCCGGTACAGGCGACGCGCGCTTCCATGACCGTGAACTCGACGATGTCCTTGACGCCAAGGAGGTCGGCGCAGGCGGAGAGGGTCAGGGCCGAGACGGCCACGAGCAGTCGGAGGGGGCGCATCGCAGCATAACGTACCTCCGAAACACGCGCGCTGTCACGCGCCCCGCATCAGCCGTACGTGACGCCCGGATAGATCAGGTTGATCGCGATGCGGAACACCGGCCCGAACACCGGCGGAAACAGCTGCCAGGCCGCGAAGATGCCCACGAAGCCGAGGATGGGCGTGCCCCAGACCCACATCTGATAGCGCGTCGTCATGCGGCGCGTCATGAGCAGCGTGATCGCCGCGCTGCCGTCGAGGGGCGGGAAGGGCAGCAGGTTGAACACGAAGAGCAGCAGGTTCAGCGAGAAGCCGATGCTCAGGAAATGGCCGATCGTGCTCCAGGTCTGGCCGGCGTTCGTGGCCGTGAGCTGGCCGAAGTTCACGCTCTCGGGCGGAAAGAACGTGCCCGACGCGGCGAGTCCGCGCATGGCGGCGAAGCAGAGCAACACGATCAGGAGGTTCGCGGCGGGCCCAGCCAGCGCCATCAGCGCGGCGCGCCTCGGGTAACGCAGCGCCCAGCGCGGATCGTAGGGAGCGCTCGCGTAGCCCATCGGCCAGCCCATCGTCACCGAGGTGAGCAGCGGCAGGATCACCATCCCGAAGGGCTCACGGCGCATGTGCGGGATGGGATCCAGCGAGACTTGCCCACCGTGATAGGCGGTCGGATCGCCACCGCGCAGCGCCGCCCACGCGTGGGCGGCTTCGTGCAGCGTCGTCGAGAACAGGAAGACCGCGAAGAACGCGAGCCCCGTGGCGATGTCCGGACTCACTTCGCCTCGCGGAGGCGGATCAACCCTTCCTGCGCCGCACTCGCCACCAATTGGCCGTCGCGCGTGAACACCTGGCCACGCACGAAGCCGCGCGCGCCGAAGGCGGTCGGTGAATCGTTCACGTAGAGCAGCCACTCGTCGGCGCGGAACGGACGGTGCAGCCAGAGCGTGTGGTCCAGCGAGGCGATGATCAACCGCGGGTCGCGCCAGCTCACGCCATGCGGCTGCAGCGAGGTCGGCAGGAAGCCGTAGTCGCTGGCGTAGGCCAGCGTGGCTTGATGTAGGATCGGCGCGTCGGGGATGCGCTCGCGCAGCTTGAACCACACCAGACGCTTCGCGCCCGCCGCATCCGTGGTCTCGCGCTCGAAGAGCTTGCGCGGGTGCACGCGGCGGAACTCCAGCGGTCGGTCCTGCGTGACGATGTCGCGCAGCGCGGCGGGGTACTTGTCCGCATTCGCGCGGATGACGTCGAGCTCGTCTTCGAGGTCCTCCGGCGCCGGCACGTCAGGCATCGGCACCTGGTGGTCCATGCCCGGCTCGTGCAGGTGGAAGGACGCCGAGAGGTGGAAGATCGCCTCGCCGTGCTGGATCGCCGTCACGCGGCGCGACGTGAACGAGCGGCCATCGCGCGGGCGGTCCACGAAATACACGATCGGCGCGCGCGTGTCGCCCTCGCGCAGGAAGTAGCCGTGCACGGAGTGCGCCTCGCGCCCGTCTTCGACCGTCTTCTTGGCCGCCGCCAGCGCCTGCGCGAACACCTGGCCGCCGAACACGCGGCCGGTGCCGATGTCGCGGTTCTCGCCGCGGTAGATGTTGTGCTCGATGGGTTCGAGCTCGAGGAGGCGGATCAGGTCTTGGACGACGGTCATTGCGAGGGCCGGGAGGATTCTCCTAATCTATCCGCGAGGGCCGTGTCGGGTCCCCGGCCGTCGCTGCGTATCTCCTGATACACGTACCACACCAGGAGCCGATATGCGCCGCATCCCCTTGCTCGCCCTTGCCTCCCTCGTCGTTGCCTGCGACGTCTCGACCGAACCCGCCGCCGAGCGTCTGTTGCCGCCCTTGGCCTCGCAGGAATGGTCAGCAGTGACGGCCGACGGCCAGCCGCTGCCCATCACGGTCGCTCACCGCCGCCTCGACGGCGACGTGCACGAGGCGGACGTGCTCCAGGGCTTCACCGTCCACATCGACTCCGCCGGAGCCTGGGAGCAGCGCGCGGTTGTGCGCCGCTACCGGGACGGTGCGTTGCACGAGGAGTTTGTCGTAACCGCGAAGGGCAGCTGGGCGGCCGAGCCGAGTGGGTACATCTTCGTCACGGACCGGGCGGAACTCGCATTCCTCGTCCCGGAGGCGTTCACGGAGTCCTTCACGACCGCCGTGTGGGTCGAGGGCGTGACGCAGGGTGTGACGGTGACGCTTACGAAGGCGACACCGTAGGAGGGGCCGCAGAAACCGCGCTGCACCGGCCGTCGTAGTCACCACTACGACCGCAACGCTTCTGCCACCTCCGGTGTCTCAGCCTTACATATGTTGCCGCTCCGCTTCTCGCCAATCATCGTCGCGCTGTCCATCGCTGCCTGCAGCGAGGCGACCGCCCCCGTCGCCATCCCGACGCCGCTGCCCGCCCTCCAGGACCAGGTGTGGCACGTCCATGTCTCCGATGGGCAGCCGCTACCTGCGCTGCTCGGCCACCGAACGGTGGCCGGCGGCATCCTTGAGCAGGACTTCCTCGATTCCGCACGTGTCGAGATTGCCGCCAATGGCACGTGGGAGCACAAGGGCTGGTATCAGCGCTACCGCAGCGGCCAGCACCATGCGTGGACGAGCACGCTCGATTGGGGGACTTGGACCGCGAGGCCGACCGCGTACGAGTTCCGACGCAACACTGGCGAGCTGCTCTACAGCGTGGCGGGCCCGATCGGCACCGAACTCCAGATGAACCTGCGCTACGGCGGACAAGCCGGCGTCGCGGTGTCGCAGCTGCGCAGGACGCGTCCGGCGCTCGATATCCACGGTCGCTGGCGCGCGAACGCACTGCGCGACCAACCGCTGCCGTCCGCGTATATCGTCGAGAACGGTGATTTCGGCGACGGGCCGGTCAGCCGGCACATCGTGATCGACTCGGCGGTCGTCTGGCTGCACCCGACGGGGCAGTACCTCCAGCGCATCTTCCACAGCGAGTGGGAGGGTGCGGTCGACGGACCCGCCGAACGCAAGCTGCGCGAACTCGTCGAGGCGGACTATGGCGTCTGGAACCGCAATGGTCTGCAGTTGAGCCTGTGGAGCAACTGGCTGCAGAACAAGACGATGCTTGGCGAGGCGTCGGCGACTGCGGGCGGCCCGCTGCGATTGCAGCATGGCATCACGCACGGCGACGAGCCGGCGGCGTTCCGCTACGTGCGCTGGTAATCGATGCGGCGCTGACCGGCTCGGTCAGCGCCGCGTCTGCGAAACCGAGGTCCAGGCCCGCTGCAATGCCGCGTCATGCGTGTACAGCTGGGCGTCGCTGAGTCGCGCGGCCGCGAGCAGATGTGCGTCGATCCAGCCGATGCCCGTGCCGGCGAGGCGGTAGCGCTCGACCAGCAGCATGACTTCGGCGTGCGTCGCGTGCGTTGCCTGCGGCAATCGCGCTAGGTCGTCGAGAAAACCCTCGCGGCGCCGCAAGGTCCCGCATGCGAGTTCGCCAACGACGAACGGGTGCACGATGACGCGTCCCTCGTCCAACGCGCTGGCGAGTATCCGGTCCGAGCGGCGAAGATGCGCAATCCACGCGGACGTGTCGGCCAGCAACACGCTAGCGTCCGCGTTTCGGCGGTGCTGGGCTCCGACGCCGGGGAGCCGCCGCGGCCTCTGGGTCCGAGCCCCCGAGCCGCGCGAGCCGCTGGGCGCTGGCGCGAGCGATCAATGCCTCGAGTCCGGCGTGCACGACCGCCGTCTTCTCCCGGAGTCCCGTCAGTTCCATCGCACGGGCGAGTAGTTCGTCGTTGATGATCATGGTGGTCCGCATATGTACCAATATGCATGAACCATGCATCACCGCAACGTTGCAGGAGGTACCCGGAACGCGCCGCGCGGCAGCCCCGATCAGAACTCCGTCGTCACCCGCAGCACCACCGCCCGCCCCGGCCCGTCCGCGAACTCCTTGTACCGGCTCATGAAGCTCCGGTAGCGCGTGTCGAATACGTTGCGCACCGCGAGATCCACCACGAGCACGCGCGCCCCCGCGAGCAGCGTGCCGCCGGCGCCGAGCTGCCAGAGCGTGTAGCCCGCTGGCGCGACATCGCGCGGATCGAGCCGCGTCTGCCGCCAGTTCCGCTCGCCCTGCACGCTCAGCCACGGGCGCATCACGTAGCCTCCCAACCGCGCCCGCTCGGCGCGCGCCCCCAGTTGTACGCGCGGTGGCGGCACGAACGTGAGTGGCACGTCCACTGACGTGTTCTGGCCGCGCACAACGTCGCCCGCCGCCTGCAGCGTGAGCCAGGGCAGCGTGCGCACGGCCACCCGCGCCTCCGCGCCGCGCAGCAGCGCGTTGCCCTGTACGACTTCCAGGGAGTCAAACGCCGCACCGCCCGTCCCGAACGGCCGCAGGTAGATGAAGTCGTCGATTGCGTTGCGGAACACGCTCAGCTCGCCGGTCACGCGCGCGTGTTCGACGCGCAGGCCGATGTCGGTATTGAGGGAGGTTTCGATGCGCAGGTCCGGATTGCCGCGCTCGAAGGCCCGCGTCCCCTCGTGGAATCCGTTGGCATAGAGATCAGGCGCCGCCGGCGCGCGGAAGCCGCGTCCCGCGCTCGCAACGACTGACGCCCATTCCACGAGCCGGTACGACATGCCGACGCTGCCGGTCACGGCCTGATGCCGCTGCGACTCCGCGCTGAGGCCGAGCACCGCGTCGTCTGCGATGCTCAAGCTGCGCAGGTCCCAGCGGGCGCCGACCGTGCCGCGCCAGCGCCCGCGCTCGGCGTGCTCCAGGGCATAGACCGCGATGTTCTGCGAGCGCGAGTCGGGGATCAACGTCTCCGTGCCGCGGTTCTCGAAGCGACTGTCGAGCGCGAACACACCGACGGTGCCTCCGCTGAACGGGCCGATCGGCCGATGATGCAGGTGCAGGAAGCCACTCGCATTGTTGACGAGCAAGCCAAGCGCGATGTCCGAGGCATTGGCGTCGGCGAACTCGCGACGGAAGTTCTGCTCGACGCCGAGCTGCAGCTGCAGTCGGTCGCGTGCGCCGAGCGCAGTCTCGCCCTCGAGTGTGCCGCGACTGGTCGTGAGACGTTGGAAGCCCGTGTAGCCAGGCGCCGTGATGGGGTCGTCGAAGATCTCGATGCGTTCGCGACGCTCCGAGATGCGCAGCATGAGCTTGCGTGTGCTGCCGGTGTAGCCAGTCGCGAGCTCGACATGCCCGGTTTCGTTCTCCGTGTTCCGCAGCACGCCGCGCGGCACGCGCATGTCACCGGTGAGGCGGCCCGTCGCCGCGAGTCGCGCGCCGAAGCCACCGCGCGCCGCGTCGAGACGTAGCGTGCCGTCGGGCCCCATCACGTTCGTGTTGTACGCCATGGTCGCGCGCCCGCGCAGGAACGGCGACTCGGCCCGCGCCTCCGGCAACGCCGGCGCGACGATGTTGATCACGCCGCCAAGGGCGTCGCTTCCATAGAGCACGCTCGCCGGACCCTTGATGACTTCGATCTGCTCGGCGTTCGACGTCTCCACGTTGGGCGAATGGTCGTGGCCCCACTGCTGCGTTTCGGAGCGCTGGCCGTTGTCGAGCGTCACGATGCGATTGTGCGTGAGGCCGCGGATCACCGGCTTGCCGATGCCGGTGGTCATGGACGGCGAGCGGATGCCCGGAAGCTGTTCGAGCGCGTCGCCGACGGCGGCACCCTGCGCGCGGCGCAGTTCTGCACCGCCGATCACAGCCACCGGCTGCGGCGCATCGAGGACGCGTGTCGGCGTGAAGGTCGCGGTGACCTGCACGGCGCCGATCCGCTGCGCCGAATCGCGTCGCGCCTGCTCGGCGCGCAGGGTGGAGTCGCGGCGCGCCTGCTCTGTCGGCGCTCCCTGCGCCCCAACGGGGGAGGGCAACGCGAGCGTAATGAGTCTGATGAGGATGGCCGCGCGCAGCAACCGGACAAGGATGCGCATTTTTAGTATCTCCTAACTTATTGACCATAAGTTAGGCTTCGCTAACTTTCTGTCAATGGCTGACCACGATCTCGAGCGCCCGGCGCTCACCGGACAGGCCGAGGACTACCTCAAGGCCATCTATGAACTGGAGCGTAACGGCGCGGCGGCCGGCACCAACGACATCGCTGCGCGCTTAGGCATCGCCCCCGCATCGGTCACCGGCATGGTGCAACGCCTGGCACGACTCGGACTCGCCACCACCGAGCGGTATCGGGGCGCTCGGCTCACGGACGCCGGCCGTGCCGCCGCGCTGCAGCTCATCCGACGGCACCGTATCATCGAGAGCTACCTCGTGCAGCGGCTCGGCTTCACGGCCGACGACGTGCATGACGAGGCCGAGCGCCTGGAGCACGCCGCCAGCGATGAGCTGATCGAGCGGATGGCGGCGGCAATCGGCAATCCGACTGAGGACCCGCACGGGACGCCCATCCCGGCCTCGCAGGGTCAGTCGAAATAGCGCCGGCCGGCCCTGTTACAGGGCTGAAACATCTCAGTGGTGAACCTTTTCGAAGGTTCACGGGTTAAGTGTGAGTCGCGCCGCCGGGACCTCCACACCTGCGGCGGGCGTTCCTCACCGTGAACCCCTACCGAGCATTCCCATGAAGCGCATTGCCCTCGCCCTCATCCTGGCCCCGGCGCTCGTCGCCGCGACGCCTGCCTCCGCGCCGGAGCGCTTCGTGCGCGACGTCGCGCACTCGCAGCTCAACTTCGTCGCCGAGTCGCGCCTGCTGTCCGCGCACGGCACGTTCCAGAAGTGGGACGCGGAGATCATGTTCGACGCCGCGAACGTCGAAGCGACCTCGCTCAAGATCACCATCGACGCGACGTCCATCGACACGCGCATCGAGCGCCGTGACGCGCACCTGAAGTCGAACGACTTCTTCGCGACGGACTCGTTCCCGCAGATCACGTTCGTCTCGACCTTCGTGAACAACGCCGGCGAGGGCAACCGCCTTCGCATCACGGGCGACCTCACGGTGCGCGGCAAGACCAAGCGCATCACGATCCCGGCGCGGCTCAACTTCTTCGACCCGCAGAACAACATGGGCCGCGTGACGGGCGAGTTCACGATCGACCGCACGGAGTTCGGCGTGAGCTTCCAGTCGCCGGTGAATCCGATCGAGAACGAAGTGAAGGTCCAGTTCGACGTGGCGTTCAACAAGCCGCGCAACTGATGTCATGATGGCGCGGCGCCGGTGGGCGCTGCTGGTCACGGCGCTTGCACTTGGGTCCGGGGGGGCCCAGGCGCAAGCGCCGTGGCGCAGCATCACCATCGATGAGCGGCTGGCGGCGCGCACGTCGCTCGCCGTCGGCGACACGGCTGTCCTTGCCGCCGCAGCCGGAGCGCCGGGCGACACCGTCCTGATCGCGGGCATCACGCGGCGCACGGCGGATCCCAGCGAGATCGCGCGCAGCGAGTATCGCGTGCGGCTGCATCTCGACCACTTGCAGGCCCTCACGGGTGCGGGCGATCGGGTTGGCCGCTTCGCCGTGCAGACCCGCGACGTCCCCGGCGCGGTGGACAGCGCCGCGGCGCGCATCAATGCGCTGGCCTTCGGTTTCCGTGCCTATCCCGCCGCCGAAGTCGCGGTCGAGACCAGCGCGACGTTCCGCGTGGTGAATCGCTTCCATCGCGCCATCGGCGTGATCACGATCGTCGCCAGCGCGATCTTCCTGCTCTGCATCACGCTGCTGAAAGTGGACGAGCGTCGCCGCGATGTCGGCGCGCTGCGCCTCCTCGGCGTGTCCCGCACGACCATCGTTCGCGCCGTCGTGCTTGAGGCCTCGCTGATTGCCGTCATTGGCTCCGCGATGGGTGCGGCCCTTGGCTACGGCGCCGGATGGATCGTGAACTGGCATTACCAAGGCGTGTACAGCACGCCGCTCAAGTTCGCCATCGTCACGCCCGGCATCGTGCTGTTCGCGACCGCGCTGTCGCTGGGGCTCGGCGTGATTGCCGGGCTGCTCGCCGCGCAGCGCCTCGTGCGCCGCGCACCGCTCGACCTGGTGGGCCGCTGATGCTGATGCGCCTCGCCATCGCCACGCTCTGGCGCCGTCGGGCACGCACCGCGCTCACCACCGCGGGCGTCGCGGTGGCCGCGGCGATGCTGCTCGACATGGTGATGCTCGGCTCCGGCATGCGCGAGAGCTTCCGTGGATTCCTCGAGCAGCAGGACTATCACCTGCGCATGACGCCGCGCGGCACGATGCCTTTCGATTCCGAGGCGACGATCGGTGGCGCCACGGCGCTGCTCGCGCGCGTCGCGTCCGATCCCGATGTCGCAGGTGTCGCGCCGGTGCTCGGCGGCAAGCTCTTCGTGCCGCGCGGCGATTCCGTCGTTTCGGGATTCGCGCTCGGCATCGCGCCGGGCATCCAAGCGGACTATGTGATCGCCGAGGGCCGCGAGATCGCCGCGCCGAATGAGACGGTCTGGAACGGCGCGCTGCTCGAGGCCGCGGGACGCCGCGTCGGAGACACGGTGCGCGTGAGCGCCGGCTACGACCCGCAGCTACGCCGCTTCACCGGCGCGCGCGAGTTGGTGATCGTCGGGCGCGGACGCTTCGTGATGCTCTCCGGCGGCGAACTGGCGGGCGCGTTAATGCTGGAGACGCTGCAGGCAATGGGCGGCGCGGACCGCGGCGATCGGATCTCAGTGGCGCTGGTGCGCGTGCGCGATGGCGCAAGCGCAGACAGTGTCGCCGCCCGTCTTGAGCGCAGCGAGCCACAGATGAGCGCCATCAGCACCGAGGCCGCGCTGCGCTTCGTGGACGAGCGGCTCGGCTACTTCCGGCAGCTCGCGTTCATCCTCGCGAGTGTGTCCCTGGCGGTGGGTTTCCTGTTGGTGACCACGCTGGTGACGGTGAGCGTCAATGAGCGCATCGGCGAGATCGCCGTGCTGCGGGCGATCGGCGTGGCGCGCTGGCGGATCGTCGCCCAGGTGATGGTGGAGGGTGTCGCGCTCTCGACCGTCGGTGCGGTGATGGGCCTCGGGCTTGGCCTCGTCACGGCCAAGTGGCTGAACGGCATCCTGGCGTCGTTCCCGGGCCTGCCGGCGGCGTTCGACTTCTTCCTGTTCGAGCCCGCCGCCGCATACAAGGCGCTGGGCCTGCTGGTGCTGTGTGGCATCCTCGCCGGTGTGTGGCCGGCGTGGCGGGCATCGACCTTACCGATTGCCAAGACACTTCGAGAAGAGGCGGTGGCGTGATGGTTCTCTCCGCACGCGATCTGCGGCGCGAGTACGCGGTGGCGGGACGTCCCGTGGCGGCGGTGCGGGGCATTTCGCTCGATGTCACCGCCGGCGAGTACGTGGCCATCGTCGGCCCGTCGGGCTGCGGCAAGTCCACGCTGCTCAACCTGCTCGGCGCCATCGACCGGCCGACGTCGGGCAGCCTCACCATCGCGGGGCGCGATGTGTCGCGACTCTCCGACGCCGAGGCGACGCGGTTCCGCCTCACGCAGATCGGCTTCGTGTTTCAGCGCTTCTACTTAATGCCGACGCTCACGGCGGCGGAGAACGTGGAGCTCCCGATGGCCGAGGCGAAGCTGCCACGCGTGGCGCGCGAGGCGCGGGCGCGTGAGTTGCTCGGCTATGTGGGGCTGGACGGTCGCGCCGACCATCGGCCGTTCCAGTTGAGCGGCGGCGAACAGCAGCGCGTGGCGATTGCGCGGGCGCTGGCCAACCGGCCGGCGTTGCTGCTGGCCGACGAACCCACGGGCGAGCTCGACGCGCGCACCGGCGCCGAGATGATCGAGATGTTCGCGCGCTTGAATGCCGACGGCACCACGCTGGTGGTGGTGACGCATGATGAGGACCTCGCGGAGGCGGCGAAGCGCGTCGTGCACCTGCGCGATGGCGTGATCGTGGACGACACGGGCCCGCGCGCGTGATCCTGCGTCTCGCCTTCGGCGGCCTGCGCGACAAGCCCTGGCGCACGCTCTTCCTGCTCCTCGGCTTCGGCCTCGGCGTGGGCGTGATGATCGTGCTGCTCGCGATCGGCGAGGCCATGGTGCTGCAGAGCAAGGACGAGAAGCTCGTCGGCGGCGGGACGATCTCCGTGCTGCCCGAGGGGCTGTCGCTCGAGGTGATGAAGACCGGCGGCGTGGGCGGCATGTTCGTAAACATCCCGAACGCGCGCTTCGTGCATCGGCAGGTGTTGGCGTCCCCGCGGCTCGCGGATGTGGTGGTCGCGGTGGCACCGCAGACCGACGGGCAGTTGCTCTATATCCGAGCGCGCGGCGAGGAGCTGCCGGTGCGCGCGCTGGGCGAGATCCCGTCGGCCACGCGCGCGGTGGGTGCGGCGCCGGAACTGCTCGCGGGTGCGTGGGAGGATGACGCCGCCGATCGCCGGTTCCTTGCGCCACGCCCTGACGAGCTGCGCCATGAGATGGACCGCTTCCACCACACGCCGGCGCGCCTGACTGCCGACGAGCGGGAGACCTGGGGCGAGTGGCACTACTTCAACGTGCTCAGCGCAGATGCAAAGCGCTGGGCGTTCATCACCTTGGCGGTGGGCGGCGACGTGCCGAATGGCGAGCACGGCGGCCAAGTGCTCATCACGCTGCATGAGGAAGGTCGCGGCGAGCGGCGCTTCGAGACGCTGTGGCCGTCACCGCGCATCGCCGTGGACACCGCGCGGGCAGATCTGCGCGTCGGCGACAGCGAGGTCACGCTCGACGCCGACGGGCGCTACCGGGTGCGGGCGCGTGCGCGAGAGCAGGGGACAGGCGCGGTGGCTGAGGTGGACCTGCTGGTGACACCAGAACCGGCTGCGTACTTCCCGGGCGCGAACATCGGCGGTGAGTCGTTGGTGAGTGGATACGCGGTGCCGGGGCTGCGCGCCACGGCGGTGGGAACACTCTGCGTGGCCGGCCGCTGCGAGCGCTTCGAGGGCGCGCAGTCGTACCACGACCACAACTGGGGTGTGTGGCGCGACGTGACCTGGGAATGGGGCTCGGCGCGCGTGGGCGCGTATTCGTTGCTCTACGGCCGCGTGCAGCGCGAGGGCACGGATCTCGTCAACGAGCCGCTCTTCGTGTACCTGGTGGACTCGCTGGGATTCGCGGGCATCTTCCGGCCGCAGGAGATCCGCTACGAGGAGGGGCGCCGCGTGATGGTGGACGGTCGGAGCGTTCGGATGCCGGCGCGCGGACTGCTCTTCGACGCGCGCGGGGCGGATACGCTGCGCATCGAGCTGGAGGTCGAGGACGCCGTGGCGACGCCGATGCGTGGCGTGCGACGCGGCGCGGCCCAAGGGGCGACGCGGGCGTTCATCCAGATGAAGGGGCGAGCCACGCTGAGTGGCCGACTTCGCGGCGCTCCGGTCAGCGGCAACGGCTACGGGTTCTTCGAGACCTGGCGCTAGGGTAGCGCAGGCGCCTTAACCCCGGCGGGGTGCTGGCCGTCCAATGGGGCAACCCGTAGGATTCCCCATCGAGCCCCACGCCGATGCGCATCCGTCTCGCTCCCGCCCTCTTCGTACTCGTCCTCGGTTGTGCCGCGGACGAGGCAACCGCGCCTGAGAACGACTTCGTCGCCGTCCGCGAGGCGCTGACGATCGATCCGGCGGCGCTGCCGAACTACGCCGGAATCGCATATCCGGCGTACGTCAACGCAGGCGTGATTGCGCGAGAAGTGGTCCAGCCGGCGAACAATCCGATCACGAATGCCGGGGCGACGCTCGGGCGTGTGTTGTTCTTCGACAAGAACCTGAGTCGCACCAATACGCTGTCCTGCGCGAGCTGCCATTTCGCGTCGGCGGCCTTCGGCGACACGGCGCAGTTCTCGCTGGGCTTCGATGGCGTGCGACGCACGGGCCGCCATTCGATGCGCTTGGTCAACGCGCGCTTCAATCCAGGCGGTCGTTACTTCTGGGACCGTCGCGCGGCGACGCTCGAAGCGCAGACCACGCAGCCCATCCGCGACGAGCTCGAGCTCGGCTTCGATGACGCACACGGCGGGTTCGTCGCGGTGCTGGGCAAGCTCAGCGCGCTGCCGTACTATCCGCCCCTCTTCAAGCTGGCCTTCGGCGATGCCGCGATCACCGAGGACCGCATGCAGCGCGCGATGGCGCAGTACGTGCGGAGCATCGTTTCGTACGGCAGCCGTTACGACCAAGGGGTGGCGACGCTGCCGCTGGCGCCGCCGCCGCCGGGGGCCCCGACAGGGCCGGGCGGCGGGCTCAACCTCCAGACACGGGTGCCGGGGTTCACGGACGAAGAGTTCCGCGGGCAGCAGATCTTCATCCTGCCGAAGAACGCCGGTGGGGCGGGGTGCCAAGGCTGTCACTCGGCGCCGACCTTCGCGTTCACCGCGGTGTCGGGCACCAACGGCCTCGATCCCGACCAGACGGCGCTGTTTCGCTCGCCCTCGCTCAAGAACGTCGCGCAGAGCCGGCGCTTCATGCACGACGGCCGCTTCACGTCGCTCGAAGAGGTCGTGGAGTTCTACAACAGCGGCATCCAGTTCGGGGCGCAGCTCGACCCGCGTCTGCGCAACGTAGTGGGCGACGGGCCACAGCGTCTGAACCTCACGGCGGCGGACAAGGCGGCGCTGGTGGCGTTCATGCGCACGCTGACCGATGCGGCTATCGGAACGGATCCACGCTTTGCGGATCCGTTCCGACCGTGAAGCCGAGACGCCGCGCGTCGGCGGTCTGTTCAGGAGTGCCGTTGGCTGGCGTTCCAGCGTTGTTCGGCTTCGTCGACCGCCGTGTTCACGCGACCCGTGAGCAGGAAGATGCCCGGCGTGAACAAGACGGACACGACGATCAGCCCGATGACCAATCCGTCGGCGGAATGGCCGAACGCCGCCCGCCAGATCATGAACTGTACGATGCCGAATACGAGAACGGTGAACGCCGAGGTCACGTCGAGCAGCTCACGCATGCGCTCGACCACTGGCCCGCGGTACTCCGCGGGGAGCCGGAGGAACCGCTCCTTCGCGGAGAAGTTGAAGAGCTCCGGCTGTCGCGGTAGCAGCGCCCCGAGCCCGGCGAGCAGTGCTTGGGTGGCAAACGCGACGATCGGCACCATCGCCCAGCTCCACGGCGAACGTGGTGTGGACGACGTGATGTTTCCCGCCGCGTCGAAGTGCTGAGGAATCGACTCCGGCAGGCTGCCGTACGTGGCGAAGCTGAACAGCGCCAGCGCTGCGCACAGCGCCCATGGCAAGACGCGCAACATCGGCATCTACGGCTCCACTCGCGGGATAGCCCGCAGTCCTTGATGGAGGAAGGCTACGCGGCCGTCAGCACCCCGCACGAGCAGCACGTTCGCCTGCTGCGCCATCGGCGGGACCATGACCTTCATGCGGTCGTTGCCCAGCATCCGGACGCCGAACGACGCTCCCGCCTGGCGGAAGACGAGGGAGTCACCCTGCTCGGCGATCTCGATGCGCATCGGCCCGAACTTGTACTGACCCACAACGGCGCGGCGCTCGTCGGCGGTCGGCAGGCGCTCGGCGCTGGGCGGAGCCGGCGATGCCGGCAGCGCGCGGCCCGTCACGCCGCGGAACACGATCGGCAGTGCGCCACTCACGGATGGTCCGCTGCGGTTGTCGAGTACGACGACGGCCAGCTTCTCGTCCGGAAACATGTTCACGATGGCGTCAAAGCCGTTGATAGAGCCGCCATGCTGCCAGATGCGGAGTCCCTGCTGCTCGGCGATCACCAGGCCATAGGCGTATCGCGCCGTGGAGTCGCCGGGAATGCGCGGATCGGGGGTCGTCATGCGACGCACGGCGCCCTCGCTGATCACGCGCTGCCCGTCGATGACGCCGCCATCCATGAGCATCGCTGCGAAGCGCGCCATGTCCGTCGCGCTGGCCATCAGGAATCCGGCGGCCCACTGCGCCGTGTTCTCCGTGAACGGCCGCACCATCGTCGCGGCGCGGCCGGGCATGCCCATGTGGCCCTGCGAGAAATCGCGCACCATCGCCTCGAGGGGACGGAACGTCGCATGCGGCATGCCGACCGGGCGGAGGATCATGCGGTCGGTGATGCTCGCATAGCGCTCACCCGCCGCCCGCTCGATGACGTAGCCCGCCATCGAGAATCCCGGATTCGAGTACGAGATGATCGCGCCCGGGGCGTGGCTGAACATCGTGTCGGTGACTTCACGCATGACTTCGCCAAGTGCGCCTTCGCCCATGCGACCGTAGGCGACGGCGTTGTCGAGCCAGCCGGCGGTGTGCGTCAGCAGTTGATGCGTCGTGACCGTGCCGACGCGCTTGCCCTCGAGCGACGGGACGTAGCGGCTGATCGGCGCGCGCAGGTCGAGCTTGCCCTGCTCGGCGAGTTCGGCCGCGACGGCGCCCGTGACCATCTTCGTCACGGAGCCGATGCGCAGCAGCGAGGCGTTCGTGAGCGGACGGGAGGTCTCGACGTCGGCCGCGCCGTAGGCCTTGGCATAGATCACGCGGCCTTGGTGCACCACGGCGACCTGGACGCCCGGCGTCATCGTGCGCGCCATCTCCGCCGTGACGGCGGAGTCGAGCTGGCGCTGCCAGTCCGTGGTCGGCGCGGTCTGTGCGGCGGCATCGCGCGTGAGCAGGGCGAGTCCGCCGAACATCAGCGCGGCGAGAATGACGAGGGTGGTAAGCAGGGCACCGACGCCGCGCTCCGCGATCTTATGCATCATCAGAGGGATCTCCAGAATCCGGTACTGAGGGTTGCTCCTCGATCTTCCGGCCCGCGCGGCGCAGGGCGTCGCGCAGCACGAACTCCAGTTGCCCGTTCAGCGACCGCAGCTCGTCGGCCGCCCATCGCTGGTAGGCATCCAGCAATGAGCGGTCGACGCGCAGCAGGAAGGGCTTCTTCTCGGCCACGATCGGCTCAGGTGTACAGCGAGCCTGTGTTCACCACCGGCTGCGTCGCGTGATCCGAGCAGAGCACGACGAGCAGGTTGCTGACCATCGCCGCCTTGCGCTCGTTGTCGAGCGTGACGATCTGCTTCTCGCTGAGCATGCTCAGCGCCATCTCGACCATGCCCACCGCACCCTCGACGATCTTCTGGCGCGCCGAGATGATCGCGCTGGCCTGCTGGCGCTGCAGCATCGCCGCGGCGATCTCCGGCGAGTAGGCCAGGTGGCTGATGCGGGCTTCGACGACTTCGACGCCTGCCTTGAGCAGCCGGTCCTTCAGGGCCTTCTCCAACGTGAGCGAGACCTCGTCCGTGTTCTGCGACAGCGACTGCTCACCCGGCGTGTGCGAGTCGTAGGCGTACTGCACGGCGACGCCGCGCAGGGCCGACTCCGACTGCACCTCGACATACCGGGCGTAGTCATCCACTTCGAAGAGGGCTTCCGCCGAGTCCACGACCTTCCAGACGACGATGGCCGCGATCTCGATCGGGTTCGAGTGGTTGTCGTTCACCTTGAGCTTGGCCGTCTCGAAGTTCCGCACGCGCAGCGAGATCGCCTGCTTCGTGAGGAAGGGGTTGGCCCACCAGAAGCCATCCTGGCGCACCGTGCCCTTGTACGTGCCGAAGAGCACGAGGGCCTTGGCTTCGTTCGGGTGCACGATGAAGAGACCCGTCATCGCGATGAGTGCCACGAAGGCGATGAAGATCCAGACCAGCCCGACCAGGTGCTGCTGCGTCTGGAACGCCCGAACGGCGAAGTAGCCGGTGGCGAGCATCGTGGCGAGCGAGCCGAGGAGCATGAGGAAGCCGTTGCCGGCGCTGTACTTCTTCTCGACGTACATCGGTGGGACTCTCCGTTCGGGGTGATGTTGAAATGATATCACTTCAGTATCGGATACGCAAGTGGGTGGGGTCGGGTTTCAGGCGAGGGTACCTTCTATAGATGCGCATCCGACTGGGCTGCCAAGGCTGGAACTACCCGGCGTGGGTGGGGGGCTTCTACCCGCCGAAGACTCGGGCGGCGGATTTCCTGAGCATGTACGCCCGAGCGTTCGACACGGTGGAGGTGGACTCCACGTTCTACGCGGTGCCGGCGGTGAAAACCGTGCGGGGCTGGGCGGAGCGGACGCCGGAGGGGTTCACGTTCGCGCTCAAGTTGCCGCAGGAGATCACGCATGAGCGGCGGTTCGTCGGTGCGACTGAGGTCGCGGAGCGCTTCTATGATGCGGCGCGGGAGCTCGGGCCCAAGCTCGGGCCGATCCTGATCCAGTGCGGGCCCGATCTGTCGGTCCTCGAGTTCGATGCGGTCGAGGAGTTCCTGCACACCCTGCCTTCGGATTTGCAGTTCGCGATCGAGTTTCGGCAGAAGGCGTGGATCAATGAGCGCACGCATGAGCTGCTGACGCAGCGGAATGTGGCGCTGGCCTTGGTGGATGCGCGGTGGATTCCGCGGGCGTGGATGCTCAAGCTCGCGGCGCGGCCGACGAGCACGACGCATGCGTATGTGCGGTGGATGGGGCCGGATCGCGCGATCACGGACTATTCGCGCGTGTTGATTGATCGCTCGGCGGAGCTGGAGTCTTGGGCGGAGGTGTTGCCGGCGCTTTCCGTTCGCGTGCCGGTGTACGGGTACGTGAACAATCACTTCAGCGGACATTCGCCGGCGAATGTGCGGTGGTTGCAAAGCAAACTGGGCCAGGTCCCGAAGGACCCGGCCCAGTTGGTGGAGCAGTTGGGGTTGTTCTAGCCATCGTGATTACGGCGGCCCAGCGCCGATCGAGACGTAGTAGATCGAGCCATCGGCCGCCACGGCAATGGCGACTTGCAAGCCGGTCACGACATCGAAGTACGAGGTGACGCCCCGCAGGTCGGCGACGTTGGGCACTGCTGTGACCACGGTCCACGACTGGCCCTGCTGGTGCAACACGCGGAAGTTGTCGCCGACGGCGAGCCCGCCGAAGCCGGTGGCGACGACGCCACGGATCGCTTGGGGTACCGGCCGCGGTGCCGCGCCGATGTTCTGGACCGTGGAGCCGTCGTCCAAGCCCAACGTACCAGCCGCGCCGCCGACGTATCGCTCGGCGCCCGAGACCGCGCTGATGGCGAAGAGATCGGTCGCGAGGCCAGTCGACCCGCTCGCCCACGTGAGTCCATCCGCGGACACCAGGAGCGTGCCCGCGGCACCGGCAACCACGAAGTCGCCCCCGGCTCGGGTGATGCCATAGAGGTTCTGCAACGTGCCCGAGGTCGCCGGCGTCCACGAGCTGTCGCTGCCCACGATGATCGCACCGCCGTCGCCCACGATCACGACGGTGCTCGGCGAGAGCACATGGACACCGCGCCACGTCGTGGTACTCGGATGGCTGTACACGCTCCACGCGTCGCCCAGGGAGTGCTTCCACACGATTCGGCCGTTCGCACCGACGGCGTAGATCGCGGTATCAGCGGCGGAAGTGAGACCGTGGACGGCCAATAGGTGGTCGGTCTGCGCGGCGGAGTCCGCTGCCCACGTCACGTTTCCTGGAGCCCCGCCACTCGACGCCTGGTCGCTGAACCGAATCGTTCCGTTGTCGCCAACCGCGAACAGCACCGAGCCGTTGCCGGTGCCCCACACCGCATTCAGCGGGGTCAAGGTCTGGGCGTCTTGGAAGAACCACGCCAGCGCCTCGGTGTGGCAGGTGCTCGGGATGAATTGACCCTTGTAGCCCGTGACGTTCAGCGTGGACGTGGCGCATGGCGCGGGCAGCGTTCCGCGCAAGTCGACGATCCCTTGCGCGCTATCCATGGCGAACTGGTGGCCCGTGATCTCACCCAGCGATCCCGTCACGACCAGCGACCCGCCGGTGAACCGCAGGATGCCGCTGAGTATCGGGATGGAGCCGATCACGACGGTATCGGATGCGAAATCCGTCGCGTCACCGCCGCTGCGAAGGAAGTACACGCTGTTGAACCGTGACGTCGAGTCGGTCATCGAGTTTGCGACGATGCGTGTCGAGAACGGGCCGTTGAACGAGACGCGGTGACTGCCGCTGGACACGAATGAATTGCTGCTGTTGCCACCGTCCTGGATGAAGTCACCGCTCAAGACTCTGATCTCGCCGGCGGTGAGCAGGCCATCCGTGCTGCCGCCGCCGAACTCGATGTCGTGGAATACGATGAGCTCGCCGAGGCTGTTGTCCATGCGCAGCCGACCGGTGCCGGTGGTCCGGAACGAGCCGCTGTCCGCAAAGTCATAGCTACCGAGGCTTAGGATGCCGGCCGAGACCGTCGTGCCGTTCTCGGCGAAGTTCTCGGTGAGATTGACGTTCCCCGCCAGGCTTACGACATCCTCGTAGCCACCGAGCCCGGCTGCGATCTCCAGCTTCGTCTCCATGGAGCCCTGGACGCTCAGCGTGCTGCCCCCAGGCACGTGCCGCATCCGGACGGTTCCTGTGAAGCCGGTGACCTCGCCTTGGACGTCGAGATTGCCCCACAGGTTCAAGGACAGTGTGCCGCCGAAGCCCAGCGTGCCGCCGCTCTCGACCGTCACCGATTTCGCCGAGGCGTCGCTGAACAGCGCCGCGAACTTTCCGGCGGGGATGATGACGTTCGTGTTCGCGTCCGGCACCGCGCCGGTGCTCCAGTGCGCCGGATTGTCCCAGACTGTGCTGAACTCCTCGATGTACGTCGCCGTCGGCGAGATCCCACTGGGGGCGACATCGCCAGGCTCACAGGTGCCCGTCAAGCAATCGAGGCTCGGCGAGGCGTTCACGAACGTGACTGTCGGCAGTCCGGTGACGTCGGTATTGTCGAAGAAGAAGTATGCGCCGTCGCCCACCGGCGAGTCGAAGGTGATGTCGTTGAAGGTCGGCGTCTGCGTGTCCTTGAAGTTGGCGTACAGGAACGTCGCCTCCGGGTGCATCTGTTGGAACGTGACGTTGTCGAGGGCGAAGCCGTTGCCGGGCTGCACCTCGCTGGACTCGAGGAGGAAGCCGACGTTCCGCATCACCACGGCGCCCTCGGCGCCCACGAAGTCGGTGCCGAACGTCAGGATGCGCGGCGTGCTATCGACGCCGGGATTCGCGCTGCGGAACGTGATCGTCCCGGCTGTGGCACCCTCGCGGCCGATACTCACCTGAACGAAGAGATCGGTGAGCAGCGTCGTGGTGGTTCCGCCTCGGACCTCCACGATGCCGAGCTGTGACGCGCCGGTTCCCTCGCCCATCCGGATGGTCCCGTTGCCGGTGAACCGGGTGACATGGCCAGTGCCGTTCGCATTGAGGATGGTGCTATTCCCGTTCAGACCTTCGAGAATAAGGTCCGAACCAATCGTCAGGCTCGTGTTCGTGCCTTGGAGGATGCTTTGCGCATCGGACCGGATGAACACGGAGTCCGTGATGATATGCGTGTCTTGGCCGTCGAGGATCAGCGAGGCGCCGTAGCCATCGACGATCAGGTCGCCACCGGTGGGCATGTCGACGGTCACCGGGTAGTCGCCGGTGCCGGCCACCAGCAGGCCGCCACCGTCGACGACGCGGATGCCCGTTAGGACGGTGTAGGACGGCTCCGGCGTGTTGTCCGCGCCCTGCATGACTGCGCTTCCAGCAACGCGGATGAGGTTGTAGTTGTAGTTCGCCGCGCCGAGTCCCGATCCGTCGTCGGCGGGAATCTGCTGCGTGCCCATCGTCTGCCCGAGGAACGTCACCGTGTCGACGTTGAAGCTGCCGACGCTGCCGAGCGAGCCGTAGACCTCAAGGTGATTCACGGTCAGCTCATCGCTTTCCGTGAGCGCCAGGGTGCCATCGGAGCGCAAGCTAGGCTGCGCGTCGTCGCCCGTGCCGATGCGCAGGCGGTCGCCGGTGATGGTGGTCCCCGAACCCAGCACCCCAATGAACTCGTTCACCGTCGCTGAGTCGACGATGTTGAGCGTGCCTTCGCGGACGAACAGGCTATCGATGCTGCGGCCAGGCTCCGCACCGATGCTCATGGAGAATGACGACGGTGCCGCGGGATCACCGAGCACCACTCGTGTGGAGCCCAACGTGAAGAATGCCTCACTGCGCAGCGAGTCCCAGACATTAAGCGTTCCCTTGTCGAGCAGACCGAAGCTGCCGACGGCGAAGCGTGCCTGACCTTCGACCGTCATCTCCGAGGTTTCATATCGGAGGTGCAGCTCACCGCCAGACAGCACCGCCAGGCTGTCCGCGAGCGTCATCTGCGCCAGCGAATCCGCCGTGTTGCCGATCCACAGTTGCGCGCTGGCGCCGACGATGATTGCCCGAAGCGCGATCGTATCGGTGACGAAGGACGTGCCGCCGATCAGCGTCACGGCGCAGCTCGGGGCGGAGCCCACGAGGTTGTCGCTGGATTGCGCGGCAGGCGTCAGGATGATGTTGCCGGCTCCCGTGCAGCTGGGGGCAGACTCGAACTGGACCTTCTGGGCATTGACCACGCCGTCGATGGTGACCTGTGCGCCGGAGGCAAAGGACACGTTGCGGTACGAGACGCCGTTGAGACTGACCGGTCCGAATCCCGACGCGTTGTCGAAGCGGACGTTCGACGTGGGCGCCGGAAGCACGCCCGTATCCCAGTTGTCCGGGTTGCCGGCATTGGTGTCCTCCGTGCCAAGGAACGTGTACTGGGCGAACTCATCCCAGCCCGAGATCGTGGCGTCGCTCTGCACCTCGATATAGCCACTGTGTCCTTGCGGGTTCACGACGGATAACGCCACGACAAGCGCAGACGCATCCGACACCGTATCACGGGCCACGAGGTAGCGGCCGGTGGTCGGGGTGGGGCCGAACGAGAGATTCGGGAACGAGGTGGTGCCGCCTGCGCGGTCCACGGTGAGATACGTGACGGTGGGATCCATCGAGGAGAAGGAGACCAGATTGACGATGTCGTCCGTCCCACCATCCACCAACCGCACGCGCACGTTACTCAAGTACGTGCCCGCGCCGCCGTTCCGGATGCCGCCGGTCTGCATCAGTCGGTTCACTCCCCCGCCGCCGATGAAGTCCGCATTGACGCTCTCGGTCGTCAGGTTGACCGCGACGTACACGTCGGAGTTCAGGGTGACGCTGGTGCCGGTCTCCATGGCCTGCAGCGAGCCGAAATGCGAGGCGGCTGCGCCAGGCGTCGCGAACGTGATCGTCGCTGTCGTCGACGTGAGCCGCGTCCGATGACTGTTCGACGCCGCGAAGGCCTCGGACGAGCCCGTCTGTGTGAAGTTTCCGGCCACGTCGAGCGACCCGGCGGTCAGGGCACCCGCGCTGCCGCGACCTCCAAACGTCACGTCGGCGGCCGCCTGCACGGACCCGGCGGCGTCGGTCATCTGGAGCAGGCCGGAGTCCGCCACGACGAGATCCACGCCTTCGCCCAGCGTCAGGGTCCGTTCTCCCACCGCCAAGGTGCCCGTGCTGTCGATGAGCAGCTGGTCGCGGGCGACGAGGGTATTTGCCGCGAGTGAGAACGTCCCGCTGCGCACGCGCAGCTCGCAATCGAGGTAGCCGCCGACCGAGCCCGGGGTGGCGTTCCCGACCAGCGCAATCCGGCCGCCAACGCCGCAGGTCAGGCCGTCGTTGGCCGGCATGCTCAACAACTCGGTGATGGTCAGCGTGGCGCCGGAGACGAGAATGGCGCCGTCGTCCTTCTCGGACACCAAGGCCCGCACCGTGGCCGGAAGCGCAATCTCCGGCATGGTGATGACGGTGGCCGGGACGAACACCGAGTCCGTCGCCGTCGGCACCGCGAAGGAGCTCCAGTTGGCGGGGTTGGTCCAGACTTCGTTCACCGCGCCCGTCCAGATGAAGTCAACCTCCTCGAGCCAGTTCTCCAGGATGGCGCCGTTCTCGAAGAGCACGCGACCTGCGTGCGCAGCCGGGGTAGTCGTACCGGTCACCTCGATGGTGAACGTGTCATCATCCATGGTGTCGGTATCCCGGGCAACGAGGAAGTCACCCGTGAAGCCGGCGCCAGTGTCGAAACTGGTGTTTGCCAGCTGGACCGTGCCGCCGGCGCGGTTGAACTCGAGGTTGGGCATCGCCGAGCCGTCGAGGTTCAGGAAACGCAGCCCGGCCACGACGCCTGCGACATCGCCATCGTCCACGCGGACGCTGATGCCATCGAGCGTCAGCGAGTCGATGACGCTGAGGCCGCGCAGGCGCAGCCAGCGATCGTCGGTCGCGTTCGAGACGATGCGGTTCGGTGCGTTCGGACTGCCGGTGCGCAGCTGACCGGTGGCCCACACGTCGGTGGCCAAGGTGACGTGCGAGATGGCCTCGGCACCCGCAACCTCGATGTCGCCAAGGTGCGAGGCGCCTGGGTCGTACCCGGGCAGCGCAAACGAGACGCGTTGCGCCCCAGTGCCGGTGAACCGTGTCGTGAAGCCCGGGCCACCGCGGAGCGCGCCTGGCTTACCGCTGACGACCAGATCGCCCTCGAGGCTCAGCGTGCCGGCGGTCAGCAGGCCGTCGGTATCGCCGCCATCGAATCGTGCGGTGTCCTCCACGGTCAGGGATCCGCTCGCCGACTGCATGGTGACTGTGGCGCTGTCCTCGACGGCGAACACGCCCTCGACGAAGACCGCCGCCACCAAGCCCGGCGGTGCGATCGTCATCGACCCGCTGTTCCGCACGACCAGCGACGAACCGAGGTTGTACGGTGCGCTGACCTCGACGTTCGTGCCGAGGCTGACGTTGCCCTCGATCACGATCGGCATCGTGTACGTGCGCTGCGGGATGAGCGACTGTGCCGTACCGACAAGCTGCAGCGTGCCGCCGATCCAGCTGCCGGAGAAGTCCCAGTCGCCGCCGAGTCGGAGCGCGGCGGCGTTGAGCTGGATCGACGTCGAGGCATCGCCGCTGATGCTGCCGTCCACGCGCAGCTCGCTGTTGTTGTCGAACGAAACAGACGTGCCAAGCGTGACATCGCCGCGCACGGTCAGCGCGACGCCGTTGCCCGAGACATCGCCGGCGTCGAGCTGCAGGTTCTGGAAGCCCGACTGCGCCGGATAGTTCAGCCCGACGACCACCGGACCGCAGGACAGGCAGGACTGGTTATCGACGATGACGGTATGGGTGCCGCTCGCGTCGAAGGAGGTGGGCACGCCGTTCTGTTCTTGGACCAGCCCGGTGCCGGTGCGGATGATGCCCGCGGTGAGCAGGCCCGTCGTACTGCCGCCGTCGAAGGTGGCCCGCGAGCCCACGACGAGGCGGGCATCGGCCTCCGTCATGGTCAGCGTGCCGCCTGTCTGCGTGGTGAAGGTGCTGTCGATGGTGAGTGTCGAGACGCCGAGGTCAAGCCCACCGTTGTCCGACACGAGCATGAAGCGCGTCCGCGTGTCGCCGTTGACACCGACGGCTCCGTTGATGACCTGCACGGCGCAGTACATGTTGCCGCTGATGGACGATTCGTCATTGACGCCGTCCACGATGATGCGATTGGCGGGGTTGCTGCCGCAGAACAGTCCGGCCTCGCCACCGGTCGGGGCATTCACGCTGCCCCGGAAGGTGACGATTCCGTCGATGTTGATGCCCGCCCCCAGGTCATAGACGTCCAGCGATCCGTAGGTACCGGCCGGGATGGCGGCCGGCAGCCGGCTGGTGACCGGGATCTCGATGCGAACACCGGTGAAGGGCACCACGCCGTCATCCCAGTTGCCTGGATTCGACCACTCGTCGCTGACGTTGCCGTTCCACACGAACTGCGGGAAGTCCGGCCAGTCGTAGATTGCCGCACCCGGGTTGTCGATGCGGAAGAAGTTGAAGGCCGGGTCGGGATTCACCATGGTGATCTCGAGCTGGCCGTTCTCCGTGCTGTCCGCGTCGCGGGCCACCAACAGCAGCGCGCCGACCGCAGCCGTGTCGAACTCGAAGTTGTGGAAGGTGTGCATGCCGTTGCTGCGGACGACCTCCATCTGCGTCACCGCGTCCGGCATGTCGTAGAAGCCGATGCTGTAGAGATCGGGGTCGAGGTTCGCACCCTCGGCGATGCGCAGCGCCACGTTGTAGAAGCCGAGGTTGCTGCCACTGGGCACTTCCGTACCGCGGGCGACGACTGTCCGCGAGGTTGCCAGTGCCGCAATCTCGCGCGAGTTCGCGCTGAGCGGCGCCCGCAGGACGCCGTTCACGTAGATGTCCGAGCCGAGCTGCACCTGCGTGCCGCCCTCGTCGAGCGCCACCTCAACGCTGCCGAAGTGCGAGCCCGCCGCGCTCGAGTCGGGGTTGGCGAACGTGACCGGCATGTCTTGGCTGCGCAGGAGCGCCGTGATGTGGTTCGCTCCGCCTTGGAACGCGGTCGCCGAGCCCGACTGCGTGAAGCTGTCGTGCAGTTCGAGGCGTCCGAGCGTGAGAGTGCCGCCGGTGGGCGTGGAGCCGAAGACGGCAGGACCGAACACCCGGACGATGTCCACCTCGTTGCCCATGACCAGCGTACCGTTGTCGGCAGTCACGAGCCGCTGCCTCACGGTGAGCTCGTTGCCATCGGGCGTCACGCTGGCTGTGCCGCCGATCACCAGCGAGTCCATCGCCGATGTACCGGTGAGGGTGACCGCACCCGCCGTGGCCACGAGACCGCACTGCAGGTCGCCCGCGATGCTGAGCGCAGCAGGCGCCGACTTCAGGACCACGCCGGAATCCGCGCAGGCGGCACCGTTGGTCGCCGGCAGGATCAGACGCTCACTGACCGTCAGCGGCGCCTGCACATCGATTGGGAACAAGGCCGTGCTCACGAGCGCGCGGACGCTGGCCGGGAACTGGATGATCGGTGGCTGCTCGCCCGACACGTACACGGAGTCACCGGGCTGTGGTACATACGGCGCAGACCAGTTGGCGGGGTTGTTCCACTGCCGGTTTCCGCCGCCGTTCGTCCATTCGAGGAACGCGTACGGGCTCCACCCGCTGAGCGTCGCACGGCTCCCGATGACGATCCGCCCGACGTGGAACTCGGGCGCAGGGTTCACCACCGTGACCGTGAGCGACTCCGGTCCCACCGTGGCATCCACCAGCTCGAGATAGGTCGGGTTGGTCGCCACAGTATCGAACACCGGCGTGTTGATCGGCACCTCGAGCGAGTCGCGCTCGATGCGCAGCTGCGTCACGCCGTCCTGGTTGTCCGCGAACTCCAGGTTGTCGAGCTGCGTGACCGCCGCGCCGTCCAGGATCACCAGCGGCAGATCCGAGAGCAGGAGCCCGCCGATCTGTGCGCCGCGGATCGTCAGCGGCGTGCCGACGCCGATGATGCGCTGCTCCGTGCCGACGGTCTCGAGCTGGCCGTCCACGAAGACCGCGCCGCCGCCGAGCGCGAGGCCGTTCTGCTTGTTGAGCAGCAGGCGGCCGAACCGCGAGTCGGTCGCGCCGGAGCCGCCGAAGAAGTCGAGCGACGACTCCACCGCGCCGTAGAGTTCGACCGTGTGCGACGGCGTCGCGATGAACGCGCTTGCGCTGGCGGTGAAGTTCTCCGCCACGCGCAGCGTGCCGGCCGTCAGGTCGGTGTCGCTGGCCGCGCCGTTGAACACGGCGTTGCCACCGACGGTCAGCACGTCGCCGGCGTCCGCCATGCGCAGCGAGCCGTTGGTGCTCGTAGACAACGTGCCCGTCACGGCGGCTGCCGATCCCACCACGTCAAGCACGCCGCCGTCGTAGACGTCGAGGTCGCCGTTGTGCGTGCCGTTGATGGAGAAGTAGCCCTGCACCGAGATCAGTGCCGTGAGGCCGGTTGGCAGCGTACCCGCGCCGGCGGCTACGATGGCCGAGTCGATGACGGCCACGGCGCCCAGCGTCGGCATCTGATCGATGAACGCGAGCGTCTTCACGCCCAGCGAGTCGGAGACCAGTGCGGAGCCCGCCCCGGCGATGACCCTGTGGTTCGGCGCGCGGAAGCGGAAGTTCTGGACGTCGAAGCGCCGCGCCTTCACGTGGCTGTTGATGTCGAGGACATCGTTCAAGCCGGCGTAAGTGGCCACGATGACACCGAAGCACTGCAGCGCGCAGCTCGTGTCCAGTGCGACGTCGGGCGCCGCCAGCGTGATGCTGTTGTTGCTGCCCGTGAAGTGCGTCTCGTGCTCGGCGGCAGGCCGGAACGTGCCCGGATCTGCATTGGTAGTGCTGAATGCGCCGCGCACGTACAGGCGGCCGCCCGTCAGCACGCCGGCGCCGGTGACGCCGGCCAGCACGACATCGCCTTGTGCCGAGATCGAGGAGCCGGCCGCTTGCTCGAGCCCGGCCGTGTCAAAGGTCTGGATGCCACCGTTCACCACGACGGAGTCGCCGCCGTCCATCACCAGGCGACCGCCGCTCTGCAGCGCCAGCTCGCCGTTGATGAACAGCGCGTGGCCGGGTTGCGGCGTCACGGCGTAGCGGCCGTTCTCGATGGTCAGCGTCGGCAACTCGCCGCTGATCGTCTGCGCGCCGCTGCCGTTGGCGATCACCGTGCCTTCGGTGAACGCGAACGCCGACGTGGCCGGCGCACGGATGCTGCCGCTGACCGTCACGTTGAAGCTGCCGATGTCGAAGCCCGTCACGCCGTCATCGATCACCAGCTTGGTCATGGCGACGTCGCCAATCAGCACGGGATACGTCGGGCGACCGGACGGGATGTACACGGAGTCGAACGCAGTCGGCACGATGCCGCCGATCCAATTCGCGCTGTTCGTCCAGCTGGTATCGGCGTTGCCCGTCCACACGGCGTTGCCGATCAGCTCGCTTACGGACACGTCGAACTCCACGCTGTCGGCGTTCGCGAGTACTGCGCGCGCGGTCTGCAAACCGATCGTGGTGCCAGCCGTGAAGTTCACGGACGCGTAGCCGCTGGCGTCGGTCGTGGTGCCCGTGGACGCGGATCCGTTGACGAGGCCCCCACCGCTGCCCGCGAGTACCGTCCAGTCGACCGACGCGCCGCTGACCGGATTGCCGAAGGCATCGAGCGCACGTACCGTGAACGCTGTATCGAGCGGCAGCGTCGCGAAGCCGCTCTGGCCCATGCCGGAGACCTGCTGCAGCTGCGCCGCCGCGCCGGCGGAGACCGCAACCGAGAACCCTACGTCTGCGAGCCCAAGCGAACCGACGAGCACATTGAACGTCGTTGCGTCCCCAAAGACGAGATCCGTGAACTCAACCACACCACCCGCCGCGGTGAGCGGCGCGGTAACGGTGTACTGGGCGACCTGGTCGTCTAGCCCGAAGCTCACGTTCCCGGTAAACGAGGTCGCGAGGTTGCCGTAGGCATCCCGGGCCTCGACCCGGACGACGACCGTGTCACCCGCGGTTGCCGTCGTCGGCGCGCTGGTCACGACCAGTGCAGCAGCCGCGCCCGCCTCGGCCGTCATCGTGAAGGTGACGCTTGAGTCCGGCAAGTCGGAGATGGCAGCCACCACCGAGTAGCTGCCCGCCGTCGTTCCCAACGTCACGCCCTGCGACATCTCGCCGTTGAGCCCCGTACCGATGGCCGACTCCCCGAGGGTCACGCCGGGCGAGGCGGTCCACGTCAGGCTCACGCCGCTGACGGGGTTGCCGAAGGCGTCGGTCACGCGCGCGACGAGCGGCGCACCGAGCGCCGTGTTCACCGTCCCGGTCTGCGCATTGCCGTCAGCAATCGCGATGTTGACCGCCGCCGCTGCGCTCACGGTGAACGTGTTCGACACAGCACTGTCGAGCCCGGTCGCCGTGAAGCGCAGGCGGTACGCGCCCGCGACGCTCAGCGAGAGGTCGCTGAACGATGCACGTCCGGCGACCGCGTTGACGGTCGTCGTGCCGCCGATCGTCGCACCGCTGGGGCCGCTGTCCACGACCACCGAGACCTCGCCTACGAAGTCCAGGGCTTGGTTGCCCAATGAGTCACGTGCGTCGACCTCCGCCAACCCGAGTGTCGCTCCGGCGAGGGTCAGCCCCGGCTCGAATGCCGTCGTCAGTGTCGCGGCGGGCGCGTTCACGGCGCTCAGCGAGAAGTTGACCGATCCTGCGTCGCCCGCCGAGCCCGTGACGGTGAAGGACCGCACGGTCGAACCGAAGGTCAGGGTCGTGCGCGCCACGCCGAGCGAATCCGTGAACACCGCTGCCGAGTCGAGGACGGCCTCGCCGCCCACGCTGACGGACCAGAAGACCCCAGTATTCGGGACAGGATTGCCGAAGGCATCGCGAACCGTCATCGCGAGCGGATTCGCGATTGCCGTGCCGACCGCACCGGACTGTCCGTCGCCGGAGGTAATCTCCACCGAGGCGCCCTCACCCGGCGCCACCGTGAACGCGTCGGTGGTGTCTGCCGCCAGTGCGCCGGACCGCACGACGAACGCGTACTCCCCGGCAAGCGTCAAGCTGATGCCGGTGAACTGCGCGAGCCCCGAGCCGACCTCGGACACCAGGTTCACCGTGCCGCCGATCGGTCCGACCGTCGCCGTCGAATCGAGGTCGAGCGTCACCGTCGTACCGCCGGCGACGACGGCGTTGCCGAAGGCATCGCGCACCGCCACGACGACGGCGGGTGACAGCGCCTCACCAGCCGTCGCGGTCGTGGGCGCCTGGACGAAGGCCAACTGCGCGGCCGCCGCCGGTGCGATCGTGAACGACGCGCTGAGCGAGTCGGGCAGGCCCGCGGCCGAGGCGCGGAGCTGGTAGGTGCCGGCGGCCTCGATGCGAAGGTCCGAGAAGGTTGCAAGGCCCGCCGTCGGCGCGAAGGACGTCGTGCCGAAGATCGCCGGTGCCGGATCGGAGTAGATCTCGATGGTGATGGGGTCCGTGAAGCCGGTGACGCGATTACCGAAGGCGTCAACCACCTCGACCGCGAGGCTGCTGAGCGTCTCGCCGGCCACTGCGTTGGTCGGATTTACGCTGAAGTTCAGCGCTGCGGCCGCTCCGGCGCCCGTGTTGTACGTGAACGTGACCGGCGAGCCCGTGAGCCCGGCGTTGACCGCCGTCACCTCACCGCTCTCGGCGAACTGCGACGCCGTGAGCGCAATCTTCGAGAAGCCCAACGAGTCGCTGAGCACGCTCGACGACGAGACCAGCGCCGTGCCGACGCTCACGCCCCACGACACCGGCACCTCGGCGACCGGGTTGCCGAATCGGTCGGCGACGCGGACGACGAGACTGTCCGCCGCCTGTCCGTTCGGTGCCAACATCTGCCCGGTGCCGCTGACGTACACCAAGCTGTCCGCCGCGGCGGCGGTAATCTTGAAGGTGTCGCTGACGATCGGCGTGGTTCCATCCGCCGTGAACCGCAGCCGGTACGCACCAATCTTGTCGAGCGTGAGGTCGCTGAACGTGACGACACCCGCCGTCGCGTTCGCCGAGAGCGTGCCGCCGAGGGTCGCGCCGGCCGGGCCTCCGGCTTCGATGCTGACCGTCACCGTTCCGGTGAAGCCCGTCGCCACGTTCCCGAGGCTGTCCTCCGCCTGCACGACGATGCCCGCGAGCGTCGCGCCGGCCACCGCATCCAGCGGCGCCGTCGTGATTGCGAGGACCTCGGCCGCACCGGCGGTCGCTTCGGCCGTGAACGTAGCCGATCCGGCGAGGCTGGCGTTCGCCTCGATCTGGATGCTGCCCACGGTGGATCCCGCGCGGAACGTCGTCCGGGCGACGCCGTCCGCGTCGGTTGTCGTGATCAGCGAGTCAGGCGTGGCCGCCCCGCTCGTCACGCTCCAGTCCACGCTCCAGCCGACGATCGGATTGCCGTACGCGTCCGTCACGCGCAGTGCGAGCGCAGAGTCCGCGGCCGTACCGACCGTCACGGTCTGCATGTTGCCACCGACGACGGCGACCGCCGATGCAGGCGCCGGCGAGACGACGAAGCTCGCCGAGGTGTCAGGCACGAGCCCCGGCGCCGAGAACACGAGGCGGTACGAACCCGTCGCCGTGAGCTCCAGGTCGAGGAAGTCCGCGCTGCCTTCGGCGATCTGTTTGGTGGTGGTGCCGCCGAGGCTGCCTGCCGTGAGCGACGCGTCCACCGCGACGCTGATGTTCGCGGACGATCCGCCGACCACGTTGCCGGCCGCGTCCGTCACGCGGACCAGGAACATGTCGAGTGCCGTGCCCGCCGTGCCGCTGCTCGGCTGCGACATCAGCGCCACACGGGCTTCCGCGCCCGCCTGGACGTTGATGCTGCTGTTGAACCCGGTGAGCCCGTCGGCCGAGATGGCCAGTCCGTAGCTCCCGGCTTCACTGAAGAGCAGGTCGTCGAAGGTGGCCACACCGGCCACGGCAGCGACGGTCAACGTTCCGCCGATGCTGCCGTTGGGGCTGACTTCGACGTTCTTCGCGATCGTGACGTTGCCCGTGAAGGTCGTCACGCGATTGTCGAACTCGTCGACCGCCTCGATCACGAAGGCGTCAGCCGCGACGCCCGACGTCGCCGTGGTGGGCGCGGAGACGCTGCGCAGCGCGACGGCCGTGCCGGCGCTGGCGGTGATGGCGAAGCTGCGCGTGATGAGCCCCTCGCCGGCCACCGACGCGGAGAGGTTGCCGGCCGTCGTGCCCACGCCGAGGTAGTTGAGGGCGCGGCCGTCGGCGTCGGTCGATGTGCTGGCGAAGGTCAGCGCGGTGCCGACGGTGCTCGACCAGTTGAGCACGACGTCGGGCACCGGGTTGCCGAAGGCATCCAGCACCTGTACGACCATGCTGTCTGACGTACCGCCGACGGCCACCGTCTGCGGGTCACCATAAAGCACAAGGATCGTATCGGGCGCCGCGGCCGTGATGAAGAACGCATCCGTGTCGACGTCGGCGAGGCCGGACGTCGAGAAGCGCAGCACGTACTGGCCCGTCTTCGTGAGCACCAGGTCGCTGAAGGTCGCGACGCCGAGCGTGAGCGACGCGCTCGTCGTGCCGGAGAGCGTGGACGACGCGGGAGATGTCGCCAAGGCCACGGACACCGACCCCGTGGCCGCCGTCGCCACGTTGCCATAGGTGTCGCGCAGCGTCACCGTGATCGGCGAGAGCGTGGTGCCCGCCGCGCGGTCGCCCGGCATGCCGGTGATCTCCATCGTCGCAGCCGCCGCGGCGATGCCGGTGTGCGTGAAGGTCACGCGCAAGTCGCCATACGCAGCCTCGACGCTCGGGTCCTCGCGCGTCGTCGCCATCGTCAGGCCCATCTCGGCGTAGCCGTCGGCATCCGTGTACGAGACCGTCGAGTCAACCTGCGACACGCCCACCGACGTGCCCCAGACGATGCCGATCGCGGCGATCGGGTTGCCGAAGGCGTCGCGCACGCGGATGCGCATGGGCTGCGCGAGCGCTGCGCCGACGGCCGTCGGCTGGTTGTTGCCGCTCACGATGGTCATCTCGGTCGCGGCCGCCGTCGAGACTTCGAACGTCGCCGTCGTGTCCGGCGTGAGACCGGCCGCCGTGACGACGAAGCGGTACTCGCCGGACTTCGTGAGGCGCAGGCCAGGGAAGGACGCGACGCCGGCCACCGCCGTCGCCGTCGTCGTGCCTTCGATCGTCCCGGCGGTGAGCGCCGCATCCACCGCGAGCGTGACCTCGGTGCCAGCCGTCGTGACCAGGTTGCCGAAGGCATCGAGGACCTGCACGGACGTCGTCGTGAACGTCGCGCCGGCCGTGTCGCTCGCCGGCTCCGTGATGATGTTCAGCGACTTCGCGATGCCGGCGACGACCTCGACGGTCGTCGTCAGGCTCGAGGCGCCGACGGCCTGCGCGTACACGGTCTTCAGGCCGATCGACGGACCCGCGATGACCTTGGTCGATGCGTCGCCGTTGGCGTCGGTGATCACCGACGTCTCGGTGAAGCCGACGTCGTCGAAGGTCACGAAGCTCACCGTCACGTTGGGCACGGCGTTGCCGTAGCCGTCCTTGGCCCGCACGGTCCAGGCGTTCGCGGTCGTGTCACCCGCCGCGACGGTCTGCTCGCCGCCGCTTACCAACTGGAAGCCGTTCACCGCATCGGGCGTCGCGGCGAGCGTGAAGAGCACGGAGTCAGGCGTGAGGCCGGCCGCGAAGGCGCCGACCACCACGCTCCCCGCGATCGTGCCCAGCGTGGGCGTCGTCTCGGCCACACCCGCCGCGTCCGTCTCGATGGAGAGCGGGAAGCCCGCGAGCGTTCCGGACAGATCGTTGAAGTTCACCGTCACGCCGCCGATGCCGTTGCCGTACGCGTCCGTAACGCGCACGCGAAGCGGCGAGGCCAGGGTCGTCGCAACCGTCGCCGTCTGGCCGTCGCCGCCGGCCTTCAGCAGCAGGCTCGGCGCACCCGCCGTCACCGTGAACGCGTCCGACGTGAAGATCGGGCCATTCTTGGCGGTGATCGTGAAGTCCCACACGCCCGCGGAGTCGATGCGCACGGCGCTGAAGGTCGCGACGCCGTTGACTGCCACGACCGCCGCGCCGGCCTTGATCAGGCCCGGCACGCGCAGGGAGGCCGGCGCGCCGGCCTCGAGCGAGACCGTGTCGTTGAAGGCGCGGACGACGTTGCCGAAGCCATCGCGCACCTGGAAGACGAAGGCCGACATCGTCTGGCCCGCGTCCACGTTGGTCGGCTGCGTGATCGGATACAGGTTCGCCGGCGCGCCAGCCTGCGGCAGGGCCGTGAAGATCGCCGGCGTAGTGACGCCGGTCGCCGTCGCCGACACCCGCACCGTATCCGTCGTGGTCCCGATGACGACGTTGCTCTCCGCGCGGCCGGCCGCATCGGTCAGCACCGGTGTGACGGTGACGCTCGCGGCCCCCGAGGTCGCCATGAAGTCCACGCTCACGTTCGGCACGGGGTTCCCGAACTGGTCACGCACCTCCACGACGAGCGGGTTCGCGAGCGACGTCTGCAACGTGGCAAGCTGGAAGTCGCCAGACACCACGACCACGGTGTCCGGAGCGCCAGCCTCGGCCGTGAAGGTGACGCTCGTATCCGCGATGAGGCCCGCCGAGGACACCTGCAGGCGATAGGTCCCGGCACGGTCGACGCTGAGCCCTGTGAACGTGACCGCGCCCGCGACCATCGCGCGCGTGAGCGTACCACCGAGCGTCGCACCGGCTGGGCCCGTGCGGATGCTGATGGTGGCGGAGTCGCCGTACGCGTTCGCGAGATTGCCGAGCGCGTCACGCGCCTCTGCGCCGACGCTGAACGCCGCCCCAGGCACGATCGTCGACGCGGGGGCGGCGGTCACGGCCACTCGCGTCGCGAGCGGAAGCGTGGTGTAGAAGAAGTCCCGCGAGTCCGCCCCGCCGATCACGAACGCCGTGACGGCGCTGGCCGCCACCGGCACCGCCGGATGCGTCGCCGTGTTCTCGGCGTAGCCACTGGCATCGGTCAGCACCGTGTCCCCGGCGAGGACGGCACCGCCACCTTGATCGATCCACGTCGTCTTCGCGCCGGACACCGGATTGCCGTGCGAATCAAGCACGCGCACGCGCAGCGGAGCCCCGAACGGCTGGTTCACCGTCGCGGTGTCGTTCCCCCCGCTGATGAGCAGGAGCTGCCGGAACCCATCCGGCCGCACGACGAGCGGCGCCGACACGCCCGTCAGGCCGCCCTTCGTCGTGCCGCGCAGCACATACGTGCCCGCGACATTGATCTCGAGCCCCGCGAACTGGCCGGCGGGACCGCCGCCGCTCGGAATGAACTGCGTGAGGACGGACGGCGGCAGCAACGCGCCGGTCGGCGGCCCACTCTCGATGCTCATCGTCACCGAGTCCGAGAGCGTCGTCACACGATTGCCGAGCGCGTCGCGGAACTCCACGAACAGCGTCGGCGGGAACGGCTCGCCGGCCGTGACCGTATCGGGCTGCGAGGTGAACACGAGCTGTGTCGCGGTGCCGGCGGTGACGACGTGCTCGAAGATGAGCGTGCCGCTGACGTCCGTCGCCGTGACCGAGGGTCCGAGTGACTGCGGTCCGGCCACGGTCGCCGCCGTCGCCGTGTTCTCGGCGATGCCCGCGGCATCCGTGAGCACCGTTCCCGAGGCTGCGAGCGTGACGACGTCGACGCTACTCCACTGCGTGGGATGTCCGGCCTTCGGGTTGCCGAACGCGTCCAGCACGCGCACGCGCAGCGGCTGCGGGAACGCGCTGCCGGCGACGACGCTCTGGTTGTTGCCGCTTTCGATCGCGAACTGCGCGGCGGCGGCCGCGGCGATGGCGAACGCGGCCGTGGTGTCGCTGCTGATGGCCGGCGCAGCGATGCTGGCCCGCAGCGTGTAGCCCGCGCCGGCCTTCTTGATGACGAGATCGTCGAAGCTGACCACGCCGGCCACGGCCGCGCGCGTCACCGTGCCTTCGAGCGTGCCCGCCGCGGGGTTCGTTGCCAGCGAGACGCTGACGTCGCCGGTGAACGTGGTGACGACATTGCCCAGCGCATCGCGCAGGGTCGCCGTGAGCACCGCGAGTGGCGAGCCGGCCGTGTCGCTGGCGGGGATCGCCGAGAGCACGAGCTGCGCGGGCGCGCCGGCCGTAGCCGTCGCGGAGAACACCACGTCCGTGAGCGTGGCGACGCTGGCCGTTGCGGACTGCGCACCGGCGCCGTTGCCCAACGTCCACGTGGTGCTGGCGCGGCCGTCACTGTCCGTCACGCTCGTCGTGGCGCCGAGCGAGCCGCCGCCGGTGGTGATGGCCCAGGTGACCGACGCGCCGCTCACCGGGTTGCCGAAGCCGTCACGCACGACCACCGTCAGCGGCGAAGCGAGCGCGGCGCCGGCGACGCCGGTCTGCTCGTTGCCGCTCACGATCGCAAACTGCGAAGCGCTGGCAGCCGTGATCGAGAACGCGACGCTGGTGTCCGGCTGCAGCGTGCCGCTCGTGGCCTCGAGGCGATATCCCGTGCCGGCCTTCTGCACGCTGAGATCCGCGAACGTCGCGACGCCCGCCACCGCGTTCTGCGTGGCCGTGCCCGCGAGCGTGGCCGTTCCCGCCTCGCGCAGCGTGAGCGCGATCGGGCCCGTGAACGTCGGCGTGAGGTTCCCGAAGGCGTCCGTGCTCCGCACGGTGAGCGCCGGCGTGAGCGCCGCGCCCGCCACTGCGTTCACGGGTTCCTGCACGAAGCTGAGGCGCGCGGCCGCAGCCGGCGCGATGCTGATCGCCGTCGTCGTGTCCGGCGCGAGCGCGCCACTGCGCGCGATCAGCGTGTACTCGCCCGCGAGCGTGAGCGCGAGATCCTCGAATGCGGCAGTGCCGCTGACGGGCACGCGCGTGGTGCTGCCGCCCAGCGTCGGCGGCTGCGCGCCGGCGACGACGATGACGACGGAGTCCGCGAACGTCGGCACCGCATTCCCGAACGCATCACGGGCAATCACCGTGAGCGCAGGCGCGAGCGCCGCACCGGCGACCCCCGCCGTCGGCTGTGCCTGGATCTCGAGCCGCACCGGCGCGGCGGCCGTGGCCGTCGCCCCGACGACGAGCGGAGAGCCCGTCAGGCCGGCCGACGTGGCCGTGATGGACTGCGCGCCGAGCGTGGCGCCCAGCGTCCAGACCGTCTTCACGTTGCCATCGGCATCCGAGGTGTCCGTCGTGACGCTCAGCGAACCCGCGCCCGTGGTCACCGCAAACGAAACGACGACGCCTTGAACCGGGACGTCGTCGCTGGCCAGCGTGCGAAGGATGATGGTGTCGCCGAGTGCGGCGTTGACGGCGCCCGTCTGGGCGCCGCCGCTGCCGAGGACGAGCTTCGAGGCCGGCAGCGCGACGGTGAACGTCGCGGTGTCGGCGCGCAGGCCGTTCGGCAGCTCGGCGACGATGCGCGCAGTGCCGCGCACGGGGCGCCAGGTCGCGACGCCCGTCGAGGGGTTCACGACGCCGCGCGTGGTATCGAGCGAGGAGAAGACGAACGGCGTGTTGTTGATCGGACGATCGGCGTCGTCGAAGGCGGTGGCCGCGAACGCCGTGCTGCCACCGGAGACCACGCTGCCGGTCTTCGGCGTGATCGCCACGCGTGCCGCGCCCTTGCCCGGGCCGTCGTAGACGACCGGCACGTTCACCGGATCGGTGGCCCCCGGCGTGCCGAGCGGCTTGGCCACGAGCGGATTCGGCCCGCCGCGGAAGACCGTATCGCCCGCCGCGTTCACGTACGCCATCGCGACCGTCAACGGCAATCCCGCGCTCGGCGCGTCCTGCGGAATCGGGATCGTCAGGGCGAGTTCGACGAACTCGGCATCCGACGGAAAGTCGACCAACGTGTCCTTGAGGATGCTGCCGTCCTCGCGGCGGAGCACCACGCGCACCTTCTCGAAGGGCACGGCATCGCCGGCGCCATCGATCGCGGCCATCGGTCCGGTGAACTCCGGCGCAAACGCCAACATGGCGATGCGGCTTCGGTCGGGGCCGGTGACTTCACGGCCGCAGGAGAGCAAGGAGAAGGCAAACAGCGCGGCAAGAGCCGCGACACGACGGGGCGCCGAAGGGCCCGGAGACGGACGCATTTTAAATAGGAAGAGAGGCGCACAAACGTACATGTGCGACACAACTCGCAACAGGACGCAACGCCACGGGGGTCCTGTGACCTAAGTCACAGGACCCCCGTGGCTACCATTGGGCTGGCCGCTTACGGTCGGCCGGCGAAGCGAAGTTGGACACCACCCCGTCCGGCGCAGCGGGCGGACGTCGTGTCGCGCACGATCCAGGTGCCGTCCCCGCAGCGCATCGTCGCCCCTTCGGGGAGCCGCAACTTCTCGTTCTCGGCTTCCACCCGCGCCGCGCGCTCGCGCCAAGGAACGAAGCTGTCGGGCGGTGCGGGTCGCGTCTCAGGCCTGCCCGCCGCACGCATGGCCGGCGGAGGCGCCGGCGGCGCGACCTGCTGTGGCGTCGCCTGCAGCGGGAAGCGGACGCCAACGCCACCCTTGCCCTCGCAGGCGGTGTCAGGCGCCATCGGCGCGGGATACGAACCGTCGCGGCAGCGAATCGTCGCGCCGTTCGGGCCTGACCCGCGCATGACGGGCGGCGGCGGCTGCCGTCGCGTCGGCGAACCGGCCACCGGCACCGCGGCCTCCTGCTGCTGCGCCTGCAGCACCGTCGGAGTGCCGAAGAGCACGGCGATGCACGCCACGCCGTACCGAAGCGTCCTCATCGAATCCCTCATGGCCGCACCACCGAGTTGAGCCGGACTTGATACGACCGGAAGTTGGGGTGACTGAGCGTCAAGATTGAGTTGCCGAGCGAGGTCGCCTGCACCCAGAACTGGAATGAACTCGCCCCGGCGGGAATCGTGACCTCGTAGACCTCCACGCCATCCTTGATCACGGCGAAACTCGTGTCGCTGACCGAGGCCGACAGCGTCATGTCGGACACGGCTTCGGCGACTTCGCCCATCGCGTCCAGCACGCTGACCTGCAGCAGGATGGAGTCGCCGACCGCAATCGACTGGCCATCCACGCCAGCCGAGCGCAGGATGCCGAGCCCGATGTCCACCACGATGGAGTCCGTCTCGCCGGCGAACGTGGTGACGAGGGTGTCGCGACCCTGCACCACACCGGCGAGCGCCGCGCCCACCGTGGACACGGAGTAGTAGAAGTCCCCGACCGCCATCGCGCTGTCCGGTGCAGTGAAGCGCCCGTTCAGCGAGGCGAGGTGCACGACGGCCGTGTCCTTGCCCGTGGCGACGGTGAACGACGCGCGTGAGGCGTCGCTGCGCAATCCGGCGCTGAGCCTGATGGGATCGGACTGCGGCGTCAGCCGTGCGCGGTAGACGTCGACTTGCTCCCAGCCCGTCGCGACGGAATCGAAGCGCGCCGTGCGGGCATCCATGACGCCCAGGCGCCCGCTGCCGGCCATCACGCCGCGCGGCCCGATCACCTCCGCATACGAGTCGCCGGCCGGCAAGATGAACGTCGGCTCACTCTGGGCGTCGATCAGCGCAGGCGTCGTCGTCGTGAAGCGTGCCTCGACATCCGACCTGAAGTCGTGCGAATACTGCTGCAAGGCGTCGACGGCATAGACCTCGACCCTCCGCCCGCGGTCCGTGAACGTCTCGTAGCCATACAGCTCGAAGACCGCCCGCGTCACGAGCACCTCGAAGCGCCACGGGTTGTAGCCGGGTGCCGACGCGGTGATGACCGCCGAGCCCGTGGTATCGCCGGATACCAGCGGGAAGTACGCGTAGTAGTTCTCCGCCTCGATGAGCACTGAGTCCGGCACGGAGACGAGTCCCGGGTTCGACGACTCGAGGTGGACCCACAGCGGCTCCGCGGAGATGATGCCGCGTTGGACGTAGAGCTCGTACGGATCCGACTCCTGATGCATGCCGATGGAGAAGCCCGAGCTGCCGTAGTAGCCCGACAGCGAACCGTAGAGATCCGCCGGCTCGATGTAGATCTCGACGCTGTCACCGTCGATGACCCCGTCGATGTCCACGATATCGATGATCGTGCTGCCCACGCGCTTGTAGCGCAGCGTGGCGAACCGCGCCGGGGTGTAGCTGCCGCCGATCGCCCACTCGATGGTGTCCTGCACGGCTTCGACCATGCTCGTGTCACGTGGGACGACGCGGAGCCGCAGCGGCTTGCCGATCACCGTGCCGCCCGGGACCCCGGTCACGCTGAAGGTGTTCCCGACGTACGGGTACACGGTGCCGACGGACGGCGAGGAATACTCCCCGATGTAGTACGCGGCGGACGTGTTCTCGACGTACACCACCTGCGTCATCGGTGCGTAGCCCTCAACGACGATGTCGAGCGTGTCGGTGCCGAACGACTCGCCGACGAAGCGGCCATTGATCGTGTATTCGCCGACGCCGAACGTCGCCGGCAGGTCGTGGATGCTGACGCGGCCTTGGCGCGACGTGACGGACACGGATTGCACGAGCGTGTCCGGACCCTGGCGGGAAAGCGAGAAATAGGCCTGGAGCTGTTCGCCCACCACCACCGAGGGGAAGTACGGGACGAGGGCGTACGTCGTCACGTTGAAGGGGAGGCTGACGCTGTCGACGCCGGGGCGGACGAGCCAGAGCGTCGCGGTGCCCGGCGCGAGGGGCCGCACGCGACCCTGGTAGTTGTACGCGGCGATGCGGGGCAGCCAGACGATCTGCGAGTCGGCGACGGCGAGCACTGTGGGGTTGCTCGAGCGCAGCACGGCTCGGGCCGTGTCGGCCAAGGCACGCACGCCGCCCGCCGAGGTGATGACCGAACTGACGCTTCGGGCGAGCCCGTCGGGCGGGAACGTCCCGCCGCTGAAGAGCTGCAACGAGGTCGGTCCGACGGTGAAGCCCAGGTTCGTCGAGTTGAGTTGCGGGCCGGAGAACGTCAGCGTCGAGCTGCCGGCGGCGACGCCGCGGACGCGCACGAGCGCACCGTTCGGTCCGAGCGCAACCGTGGGCGTCACGACTTCGACGATGCCCGGGTTCGACGACGTGACCGTCACCGTGCGTGCGCCGGCGCCGGACGCGCCCGTCGAATTCACATACACGGGATGATCGAGCAGTTGCCCCACGCCGAGCGACGGGTAGGAGTTGTCGAAGGAGAGTCCGGCCGTGAACGTCGTGAACGAGACGGTATCGGGTTCGTGCCCCGGTGCCGTGAACACCAGCGACGCGGACCCGCTGCCGACGAGCCGCACGCCCATCTCTGCCGTCAGGTCGTCGGGCGACAGCTCGACCGTGCTGCGCTCCGGCATGAGCACGCCCGGATCGGTCGACGTGACCGTCACGGTCAGCGGGGCCGCCCGGCGGAAGCGCTGGGTCGGCTGCTTCGCACTGCCGACGCCGATCTGCACGTAGGACGCGCCGCCCACTGCGTTGTACAGGTTGCCTTCGACGACGAGCTTGGGTGCCGTGCCGAACACCGGGAGGGAGTCGCGCGCGCCGCCATCGACCCAGAAGCGGAGCCACGCCGAGTCCGCCGCAGCGGCGATGACGCGCGGCTGCACCGAGAGGTACGTCGTCGAGCCACGCGGCACGAGGACCAAGCTGTCCACCTCGAGGACCGCCGGATTGCTGCTCTCGAAGTGCACGCGCGTGTCGCGCCGTGCCTCGACCCCGAGGTAGAACGTGAGCGACGCCACCTGCCCCTCGCCGACGCCGTTCGCCGGCGACGCGTACGGATAGTCGATGTAGTAGTAGAGATACTGCGACTGCACCACGAAGTTCGTGGACCCGCTCGCGAATCCGGCGGCCCCCGCCGTGATGTCCACGGTGGAGCAACCGCTCGTCGATGCGAGCAGCACGATGGCGAACTCCCCGACGATCCCTCCCTCGGGAATGAAGACCAGTGCCGAGTCGGCCGGCGGCGCGCTCAGCCGATCGATACCGCCGACGGTCGGCGCGGCGACTGCCGCCTGGATGTCGCCCCCATAGCAGTACTCGGCGAAGCAGCCTTCGGCCGGAACGCCGCTGCCAGAGCTCGGCGCGACCAACGCCACGGTCGTATCGGAGCTGCGCACGGTGATGAAGATCCCGCCGGCCGGCGCGGGGTCGCTGATGCGCACGAAGGTCCGGATCGTGTCGCCGGCGGCGCTCCAGTAGTCGTACAGCTGCGCAATCGAGACGTACGACGAGTCCACGGTCACGACGATCGAATCCTCGCCGACGCTCGAGCTCACGTAGGCGACGATCTCGCCGAGGGCCAAGCCGTTGAGCGTGGCATCCACCCGCGTCGCGCCGGGCGCGAACTGCACGGTGGACGTCGCCCAGCTCGCGGGTGGCTGGCCCTCGGTCGGCACGGTCAGGGTGACCTCAACCGGCGTGGCCGAGGGATTCGTGAGGTACAGCGGCACGCTGCGGCTGCCGCCGACGCGCACAATCGTGTAGTCCACGCCCGCAAACAGCGTCGTCGGCCCGCTCGCGATCGCCGTGGCGCTCACGAGCTGTTCCAGCGCGCCGACGTGCACGCGCAACTGCTGCGGCCCCACGCTGCCGGTCGTCCAGCGCACGCTGGCGCGGCCGTCGGCGTCACTCACCACGGAGGCCGCCGATGCGCTGCCGCCGCCGAGCGTCACGGTGAACTGCACCGCCTGCCCCGGCACGGGGAATCCAAACGCATCGGTCAGGCGCACACGGATGGAGTCGCCGAGGACCGTGGCGACCGGCGCCGATTGCCCGCCGCCGCCGAGTACGGTCAGCGTCGCGGCCGGAGCCGCCGCGACGTCGAACGCATCTGACTGCAGGGTGGGGAGCGGGGCGTGCGACGCGACCAGCCGGTACGCGGCACCACCCTTGTTCACCGTGAGGTTCGCGAAGGTCGCCACGCCCGCGACCGCTTCGGTGGTCGCAACGCCCACGAGAGCAGCACCCGCGGTGCCACCGGTAAGCGCAAGCGAGACCGAGCCGTTGAAGTCGGGAATCGTCTGGCCAGCGGCGTTGCGCACCGCGACCTTGATCGACGGCAGCGTGTCGCCCGCGACGATGTTCGCCGGTTGCGTGACGAACGCCATCGTCGCTGGCGTTGCCGCGGTTGCCGTCGCGCTGAAGTCCACGGGCGCGAGGCCGTCCGCTGTCGCGCGCACAGTCTGCGGTCCGGCGCCAAGTCCCAACGTCCAGACGGCGGCGCTCTGGCCCGGGCCCGGCGCGGGCACCGCCGTCAGGTCCAGCGATCCCCCGCCTGACGTCACGGCCCAGGTGATGGTCGCGCCGGCGATGGGGTTGCCCAAGGCATCGCTTACCTTCGCCACGAGTGGCTGCGCGAGCGTCGTGCCGCCCTCACCCGTCTGCGCGTTGCCGCTCACGATGCTCAGTGCATGCGCGACGCCCGCCGTGACCTGGATATCCGCCGACACCACGCCGAGCGCCTCGCTCGAGAAGCGCAGGCGATACACGCCGATCTTGTCGAACGCGATCGCGCTGAACTCGGCCGTGCCGTCCGTCGGGACGACGGGCGAGTTCCCCGAGAGGAAGCTGGCCCCGGTCGGCGCCGCATCGAAGGCCACCGCAATGGGCTGCGAGTAGCTCGGGACCGTGTTGCCCTGGGCGTCGCGCACGCGCAGCTGCACGTCGAACGCCGTACCGGCCACCACGGCCTCGGGCGGCGGCAGGATGAGCGCCAGCTGCGCCGGCGCGCCCGGCGCGATGTTGAACACCGCGCTGGTGTCAGGCGCGAGGCCGCCGCTCGTCGCGTGGAGGCGATACGCGCTGCCGCTCGTGGCGACGGACAGGTCGGCGAAGGCGGCCACCCCGTCAACGGCGTTGACCGCGGTCGTCCCGCCCAGCGTCGCGCCGGGCGCGGTGAGCAGTGCCAGCCCGATGCTGCCGGTGAATCCCTTCGCGACGTTGTTGAAGGCGTCGTAGGCGCGCACCGCCACCGGCGGCGCAATGGTCGCGCCGGCGACGGCGTTCGTGGGCTGCTGCACGAACTTGAGCTTGACGGCGGCGCCCGCGGCGACCTGCAGCACCGTCGTGGTGTCCGGCGTCAGGGGGCCGCTGCTCACGACGAGCTTGAACTCGCCCGCGCGCTGCAGCACGAGGTCATTGAAGGTCGCGGTGCCGCCGACAGCGGCCCGTGAAGTGGTACCGCCCAAGGTCGGCGGATTCGCGCCCGCCACCGCGACGCTCACGTTCTCCGTGAACGCCGGCACGGCGTTTCCGAACGCATCGCGCGCGATCACCAGGAGCGCCGGCGCCAGCGCCGTGCCCGCCACACCCGTAGCGGCCTGCTGGGTGATCTCGAGGCGCGCCGGTGCGCCGGCGACAGCCGTCGCCGCTATTGCCAACGGCGACCCGGTCAGTCCCGTCGCCGTCGCCGTGATGCCCTGGGCGCCGATCGCGCCACCCAAGGTCCACGCGGTCTGCACCTCGCCGTTGGCGTCAGAGGTATCGGTCGTCACGCTCAGCGCGCCGCCGCCCGCGGCGACGGCGAAGGTCACGACCACGCCCTCGACCGGGACGTCGTCGCTGGCCAGCGTGCGCAGCACGATGGGGTTCGCCAGCGCCGTGTTCACCGCGCCCGTCTGCGCGTTCCCGCTCGCGAGGACGAGCTTCGACGCCGGCAGCGCGACGGTCATCGTCGCCGTGTCGGCGCGGAGACCGTTGGGCAGCGACGCGACGATGCGCGCCGTGCCGCGTACGGGCAGCCAGGTCGCGACGCCGCTCACCGGATTCACCGTCGCGCGCGTCGGATCCAGCGACTCGAACACGAACGGCGTGCCGGCGATCGGCGCGCCTTGCCCGTCGAATGCCGTCGCCGAGAAGGCGCGCGTCGTGCCGCTCACGACCACGCCGGACCTTGGCGCAATCGTAACGGTCGCCGCGTCCTTGCCCGCGCCCTCGTACGTGACCGGCACCGTGACGGGGTTCGAAGCTCCGGGTGAGCCCACCGGCCGAGCGACGACGGGGTTCGGCCCACCGCGGAATACCGTATCACCCGCTGCGTTGACATAGGCCATCGCCACGGTCAGCGGCAGCCCGTCGCTCGGCGCATCCTGCGGGATCGGCACCAGCAGCGCCAACGACACCTCGTCGGCCGTCGATGGGAACGCCACCGTGGTGTCCTTCATGATGCTGCCGTCGCTGCGGCGGAGGACGACGCGCACCCGTTCGAACGGCACGGCATCGCCCGCGCCCTCGACGACCGCGACCGGGCCGGAGAACTCGGGGGCGAATGCGAGGAGGGCGAGGCGGCGGCCGTCGGGCCCCGTCACCTCGCGGCCGCAGGACAGCAGCGAGAGCGCGAAGAGCGCGATGCCGGCGGCGGCGCGGCGGCCGGTTGGCTTCATGGGATGCAGTCTCATCGGCGGGACGGCGGAAAACGCTCTCTAACGTACGCCCTACGCGAGTCATGCAACAGGACGCAACGCACAGCGGGCGGAGTGACCGAAGTCACCCCGCCCGCTGCGTGCGCGCCCTCCCCGCGCGACCGGCGCGCGGCGATGTCCTAGGGCGAGGTCGGGAGGACGAGCCGGAGCCCCCCGTGCGACGCGCAGCGCGCCCGCGTGGTATCCCGCACGATCCAGGTCCCATCCGTGCACAGGAGGGTCGCGCCGGCCGGCGGCGTCGCGGCGGCGCGGTTCAGCGAGTCGGCGCGCGCGCGGCGTACGGCAATCGGCTCGAAGCCCGCCGGCCGCGCACTATCGGCACGAGCGGCAGCCATGGCCGCGTTGGATCCCGACGCTGCACGCGCGTTGCGGCGCGCCTCCGCTTCAGCGCGTGCCGTCGCCTGCGCCTCGGTCGCGCGCGATGGCGTCCGTCGCAGCGGGAATCGCGCGAGCACGCCACCGCGCTCCCGGCAGGCGGCGTCCGGAGCACCGGCCGGCGGGAAGAATCCGTCGCGGCAGCGCAGGGTCGCGCCGTTCGGGCCCATCCCGACAGGCGCCGGGCCCACCGGCACGGCGGTCTCCGTGCCCTGCGCCGCGGCGTCGGGGGCGAGCAGCATCGCGGCCAACGCCGCGCAAAAAAGCAGTCTCAGGGTTCGCATGGTCACGGTTCTCAAGGTCTGGCGCGCGCTTCGACGGTGATGCGCAAGGTGCGGAAGCTCTCGCTGTTGATCTCGAACGTGCCGACGCCGGCGCTCGTGGCCTTGAGCCAGAAGCTCGCCGCTGTGGCACCGGGCGGTACCACCAGCGCGTTGTCGACGGCATGCACCACGCTCGGCGCGAGACGGAGCGTCGCATCGAGGAAGCCGAAGTTCAGCGTGACGTTCGACGAAGTCGTCGCCCCGATGACGCCGTCCGCCCCGGCGAAGTTTACCGTCACCAGCAATGAATCCCCGACGGTGATGACGCTCGGCGTGTTCGGCGCGAGGCGCAGCACGCCCGGCTGCACCGTCACCGGCACGCGCTGCGTGGGGAGGCCGGTGGCGTTGAGGATCAGCGTGTCCTCACCGGCACTCACGCCGCGGAGCTTGAACGGCGTGTCGCTGCTCTCGGTGTACGACATGATGCGGTTGTCGAGCACGAGGTCCGACGACGCCACCAGCACGCTGTCCATGGCGGGGAGCATGCGGCCGTTGGCGGAGGTCAGGCGCACCCAGATGCTGTCGCGGATGATCGAGGCATCCACGATGTGGTCGCTGCCCGTCGTCTCGAGGCCTGGCGTCGCGAAGTAGCGCGTATTGCGCGCCGCCAGGATCGGCTGCTGGATCTCGATCGTGGAATACGCGGGTTCGAGGCGGCTGAAGACGTCGCCACGTGCATCGGTGACGCTCACCGTCGTGCGCCCCGGCGCGACGCCGCGGAACACGCGTGCCGCGACGTAGTCGGAATCCGCCGGGAAGGTCCACTCGGCCTGCAGGACGTTGGCGATCGCCGAGTTCTCGCTGCGGAAGCGCAGCGGCGTGGCGACGGCGAGGGGGCGGCCGTATTGCTCCAGCGCGTCCACCACGTAGACCTCGCTGACGTTGTCGGCACCCACGTAGGCGGAACAGTTGCAGATCTGGAGGATCGATCGCGTGACCGCGACGTCGAACTCCCAGGGCGTGAAGCCCGGCAGGCTGGCGGTCACGCGCACGCCACCGACGGTGTCACCGGCCGCCAAGTTGAAATAGGCCCACGCCTCGCCCGCCGGGATCTTCACGGAGTCGGGTATCGAGATGAGGCCCGGGCGCGAGGTGGTGAAGCGCACCCACGTGTCCCGCTCGACGTAGTAGCCGAGCTCGACGTACATGTTGTCCTCGTACGACCGCTGCCGCACACCGATCGGCAGGTAGTTCTCGTCCCAGTCCGTCCAGCCGTAGATCCGGCGCGGCCCGACGGTCACCTCGAGCGTATCGGGGGCGTACACCCCGTCGAGGTCGGTCATGATGAGTTGCACCGCCCCCGGGTTTCCGTAGCGCACCTTGGCATCGCGGGAGGAGCCGCCAAGGCCCGCGACGATGATCGTGTCCTGGAGCACCTTCGCCCGCGTCGTGTCCGACGAGGTCACGCGGAAGCGCTTGGTGGCGGCAGGGTCGTAGCCCGCCGCCGATTCGAAGAACCGCAGGCTCGCGTACACGAACTCATCGGTGAATCCGCCCGCGACCGATGCGTCGGCCACGAGCTCGGCGCGGCTGGCATACACCGTGTAGATCGTCGTGTCGGGCACGTGGCCAGGGGCCGAGACGATCACCGTGTCCACGCCGACGGTCGTGCCCGTGATGTACTCGAACAGCAGGTCCTGCGACGCCGGGAACTCCGTCAGCGGCTCCACGAAGTCCACCCGGCCCGGCCCTTGGTGCGTGATCGTGAGGGGGAGGGCGAGGCTCGGCACCGAGTTGCGCACGAGCGTCATGTAGTTCAGGAGCCCCTGGCCCACGCCGCTCGGTCCACCGAGCGCGATCGCGCGCGGGCGGACGGTCACGGTGTCCACGAAGTTCGGGTAGCCCGGCGCGCTCAGCGTCAGGATGGCCGTGCCGGGGTTCACGCCGACGATCTCGAGGTCGTTCGTGGAGGTGGCGAGGTTCGGTCGGATCGTCAGCAGCGAGTCCGTGACGAGCACCACGCTGGGATCGCTCGAGCGCAACGTGCCGCGCACGGTGTCGGCCGCGAGCCGCGCGAAGTTCAACGAGTCGGCGAGATACGCCGGCAGCGTCCAGGTGAACAGGCTGTCCGGGTCGATGGTCTGCACACTGCCCGTGTTCAGCAGCAGCTTGGGCGTCGACACGACGAACGGCAGGCTCTGCACGTACACGTTGTCGAGGAAGAAGTCCGCCGTGTCGGCACCGGCGCTGAGGCCGGCGAGCTCGAACGTCGCGATGCCCGACGTGCTGCGCGTGATGTTGAACTCCCGGACGACGACGCGTGTGCGGGCGGGGTTCCGGGTCTGCATCTGGATGCGCCGCGGACTGCCGACGTCCCCGTTTCGCGAGAGGATGCTCACCGTCCACGGCAGCTGTGTGCCGACCGCGAGGGTGCCGCTCCCGGTGTTGACCGTGAAGCTCACGGCGGTGCTCGTCACGTCGAGCGTGTCCGGAATGAATCCCGGTGCCGACGCGACCACTTTGGTCGTGCCGACGCTCCCGTACCGCAACCGGAAAGTGGTTTCGAAGGTACCGCCCGGAATGGTCACGCTGCGCGTCTCGACTTTTGCTATCGCGGTGTCGAGACTCGTCACGGTGATGGGCACGTCGGCGAGCGGCGTGAGGTACGCCGTGTTGCCGGGCGCGTCGAGGTACACGTAGAGGTCGCGCGAGGCGGCGTCCGGCCCGGTCGTCGTCGCATTCAGGAGCGAGATCCGCGGCTGTACGACGCCCACGCTGATCGTGTCGTAGCCGATCTGGGCATTGCCCCACTCGAGCAGGCCCGCGCCGGCGGCAAGGCCGCGCACTTCAAAGATCGTCGAGTAGTACTCCAGACGCGGGATGGTCACGATCGAGTCGACCGTGAAGAGCGTTGGCGTCAGGCTGCGGAGACGGAACGTGCGGTCGCGCGCGCTGCTGATGTCGTTCCAGTAGAAGGAAGCCGCCGCGGCAAGACCGATGCCCACGGTGTCGATCTGGCCGCTGATGCTCGGCAGCGAACTCGTGGTATAGAACGCCGTGGCATCGCCGCGATGCTTGGCGGCCGACACGCTGAGCGGCACGGTCTGGCTGCCCGCGCCGGGTGGCGTCGTGATGATCACGGCGACGTGGGCGATGATCTCGCCCGTCGGGATGACGATGTCCACGGAGTCGTCCGGCGTGCCCTCGGCGACGATGACCGATGAGTAGTTGCAGTAGTCCGGGTTCAGGCAGCCCGCGGTCACCGGCCCGCCACCGGTGGCCTTGAGGACTTGCGCGGCGGTCGAGTCCAGCGCCTTCACGCGCACTGTGTAGCCGCCGGCCGGTGCAGGGTCGGAGAGGCGCAGGGCCAACGATACCGTGTCCCCACCGGTCACGCGGTCGTAGTAGAGGTCCGTGAACATCACGAACGCCGAGTCCACCGTGACCTCGATCGAATCGTTGCCGATCGCCGAGTTCACGTAGGCCCAGTAGGTGCCGGGCGCGAGCGCGTCGGCGGCGCTGAGCGTGACGTCGCTGCGCCGCGCCTGCGGCGCGAAGGTCGCCGTCGGCGCCGACCACGTCAGGCCCGCGTTGTTGGTGCTGAGGCTCGCCGTCACCGTCGTGTCGGCGCGGCTCGAGAGGTAGATCGGGACGCTGCGGCTGAAGCCGATGCGCACCAAGGTCGAGTCGTAGCCGGCGAACACCACCGGCGGCCCGTCGAGGTCATTGAGCTGCGCCGTGACGTCGAGCGCGGGGGCCGTGCCCGCCGTGATGCGGAGCAGCTGGCTGCCGGCGGCGCCGACCGTCCACTGCACGCTGGCCTGGCCGTTCGCATCGGTCGTCGCGCTGCTGGGCGTCACGCTGCCCTCGCCCGACTGTACCGCGAAGTTCACCGTGGCGCCGACCACCGGATACGAGAACACGTCGATCACGCGCACGACGATCGGCGCGGCCAACGCGGTCGACGGATCGGCGAACTGCCCGCCGCCACTGACGAGCTGGATCGCATGCGGCGGGGCCGGCGAGACTGGGAACGTCGAGGACAGCTGGTTCGGGACGCCCGCGAGGATGGCGACCAACCGATAGTCCGTGCCGGCCTTGGTCACCGTGAGGCCGCGGAAGGTCGCGACGCCAGCCACCGCGGCGACGGCGGTATCGCCGACGAGCAGGCCGGGCGCCGTGCCCACGCGGCTGATCGACACCACGCCCGTGAAGCTCGTGATCGTCTGCCCCAGCGCGTTGCGCACCGCAACGCGGATCGGCGGCAGCGTGTCACCGGCGAGGATCGCCGTCGGCTCCGTCTCGAACGCCAGCGACGTCGGGCCCGCGTTGACCTGCGTGCCCGTGAAGGTCGTCGTGATCGCCGGCGTCCCCACGCTCGCCGTGACGCTCGCGGCGCCAAGGGTGCTGCCGGCGGTCCAGATGACGCTGGCGTAGCCGTCAATGTCCGTCGTCGCCGTCGCCGCGGAGACGGCGCCGTCGCCGGACGCGACGGCGAAGCTCACCGTCGCACCGGCCACCGGCAGGTTGTCCGCTGCCAGTACGCGCACGCGCAACGGCTGGGCAAAGGCGACGTTCTGCAGCGCCGTCTGGGCGTCGCCGGAGATCTTGATCAGCTGGGTCGGCACGGGCAGCACGCGCACGTGCGCCGAGTCGCGCAGGCCGGTGAGCGACTGCGCGACGATCCACGTCTCGCCGCGCACCGCGACGAGGTTCACCGTGCCGGACCCGAGGTTCGGCACCGTCGCGATGGCCGGATTGCGCGAGACGAAGCCGATGATGGCGTTGCTCACGACGTTGTTCTGCGCGTCGTAGCCCGTCGCGGTGAAGCTCAGGCTCGTACCGGTGTTGCCGGCGGCGGAGTCCGGCGAGATGTCGATGCTCGCGAACACCGCGCCAGGGACCGTCGGCGCGATGGGGATCTGCACCGGCGGCGGAGGCTCCTCGTTGCGGCCTGCACGCGCGGTGACGGCCACCGGACCACCGGCAAAGACCGTGTCGCCTGCGGCATTGATGTAGCGCAGGAATGCCGTCAGCGGCTCCGCGCCGTCCCGGGCGGCGGCGCCCAGGCGCACGTCGATGCTGAGCGGCAGTTCCGTCGCGTCGGCAGGAAAGTCGATCACCGTCGATGCGGCGACCGAGTTGTCGACGCGCCGCAGTTCCACCCGCACCCGCGTGAACGGCACAAGCTCGGCGATGCTGTACGCGACGCCGTTCACGGTGTCGACCATCGAGGAGAAGTCCGGCGCGAGCTGCAGCGCCACCAACGACCCGCGGCCGCCGGGGCCGGTCAGGTCGCGACCGCAGCTCAGCAGGGACGCGAACAACGCGAGGGCGAGGACGGCCCCGCGGCGGATGGGATGAAGTCGGGTGGACATAGCCTGACGCAGGAGGGGCTTCGCTCTGGACAAGGATTAACTTACATAAGAAAACCGTCGCGTCGGGCCCGGCGCCGTGACCGACGACACAACCGCCGCGCTGGCGGCCCCCGCCGCCCGGCCAGCCCCCGTCCCAGCCGCCCGTACGCATGCGCGCCAAACGCCTCCTCGCCCTGCTCATCCCCCTCGCCTGCGCCGCGCTCTTCGTGCGCCTGGGCGTGTGGCAACTGGCGCGCCACCAGGAGCGGGTCGCCTTCAACGCGGGGCTCGCGGAACGCCTCGCCGCGGCGCCGGTTCCGCTCGAGGGGCAGGCCAGCGACACGGTCGGCGCCCGCTGGACGCAGGTCACCGTCAGCGGCTTCTTCCGCTACGACCTCGAGCAGATCCACGCCTCGCGGATCTCCAGTGGCTCGCCCGGCGTGCATCTCCTCACCCCGCTCGAGCGTCCGGGCCACGACACGCTTCTCGTCGTCACCCGCGGCTGGGTGTACTCGGCCGACGCGTCGAGCGCCGAGCTGCCGCGCTGGCGCGAGGGCGCGTTCGTCACGATCAGCGGGTACCTCGTCCCCATGCCGGACAGCGGACCGCCGCTGCCCGAGGATCGCCCGACGCTGATTCGCTCCCTGCATCGCAAGGCGCTCGAGACGCGGCTGGGGAAGCCGGTGTATCCCGTGCAGCTGGTCATGACCTCCGATTCCGCCGCGCGCGCCGACTCCGTGCCGCGGCGCCTGCCACTCCCAAGCATCGACATGGGGCCGCACCGCTCGTATGCGGCGCAGTGGTTCGCCTTCGCGATCATCGCCGTGGTCGGGGGCATCGTGCTGTTCCGCCGCACGCGGGGTAGTATTTAGGTACCCTCGCGGGAAGCCATGCGACCCGCATCGTTGGACCTACATCCCCTGGAGGTGGCCGACATGGCCAACCAGCCCCACGCCCTCGCCTCCGAGCAGGAGGCGCGCGACGTCGCCGAGGACGCGCGCGAGTCCGAGTGGCAGCATCCGAGCTTCGTGAAGGAGCTCTTTCTCGGCCGTTTCCGCCCCGAGCTCGTGCATCCATTTCCGGCGGACGATCCCGCCGCGATGCGCGACGCCGAGCCCTTCCTCAAGGCGCTCAAGCACTTCCTCGAGACCGAGTACGACGCCGATCTCGTCGACCGCACGGGCGAGATCCCCGAAGCCTACGTGCAGCGCCTCCGCGAACTCGGCGCCTTCGGCATCAAGATCCCCAAGGAGTACGGCGGCCTCGGCCTCTCGCAGATGGCCTATGTGAAGGCCATGGAACTCGTGACCAGCAAGTGCGGCTCGCTCTGCGCGCTGCTCTCGGCGTCGCAGTCCATCGGCGTGCCGCAGCCGCTCAAGCTGTTCGGGACGGAAGAGCAGAAGCGCGAGTTCTTCCCGCGCATCGCCAAGGGCGGCATCACGGCGTTTGCGCTCACGGAAGTGCACGCCGGCAGCGATCCCGCGAACATGACCACCACCGCGACGCCGTCGGAGGATGGCTCGCACTGGGTGATCAACGGCGAGAAGCTGTGGTGCACGAACGGCACCCGCGCGGATCTCTTCGTGGTGATGGCGCGCACGCCCGACCGCGAAGTGAACGGCAAGCTGCGCAAGAAGCAGATCACGGCGTTCATCGTCGACGCCAAGACGCCGGGCATCAGCATCAAGCACCGCAGCCGCTTCATGGGGCTCAACGCGATCGAGAACGGGTGGCTCTCCTTCCGCGACGTGAAGGTGCCCGCGAAGAACATCCTGTGGGGCGAGGGCAAGGGCCTCAAGCTGGCGCTGATCACGCTCAACACCGGGCGGTTGACGATTCCCGCGAGCGTGGCCGGCGCGACGAAGGGCCTCCTGCGCGGGGTGCGCCAATGGGCCAACGAGCGCGTGCAGTGGGGCCAGCCGGTGGGCAAGCACGAGGCCATCGCGCAGAAGCTCGCGCGCATGGGCGCCAGCGTGTTCGCCATGGAGTCCGTCGCGTATCTCTCGACGGCGTTGTACGAGCGCGGCGGCACGGACATCCGCCTCGAGGCGGCCATCGCCAAGATGTTCAACACTGAACTCGCTTGGCGCAGCGTCGACGACGCCCTGCAGATCCGCGGCGGTCGCGGCTACGAGACCGCGGACTCCCTGCGGGCGCGCGGGGAGACGCCGCTGCCCGTGGAGCGGGCGATGCGCGACTCGCGCATCAACCTGATCTTCGAAGGCTCCAGCGAGATCATGCGCCTGTTCATCGCCCGCGAGGCCGTGGACGCGCATTTCTCGCGGGCCTTCCCGATCGTCGACCCCAAGAGCACGCTCGGCACCCGCGTGAAGTACGCGACGGCCGCGGCGCCGTTCTATGCGAGCTGGTATCCCGCGCGCTGGCTGCCCGAGTTCCGCCGCTTCGGCGAGTTCGGCCGCAACGCGCATCACATGCGCTACGCGGCGCGCGCGACCAACCGACTCGGCCGCGCGCTGTTCCACGCGATGCTGCGCTTCGGGCCCAAGCTGGAGAAGCGCCAGATGGTGCTGTTCCGCGCCGTGGACATCGGGGCGGAGCTCTATGCGATGACCGCGACGCTCTCGCGCGCCCAGATGTTGGCGCGGCAGGGCAACCGCGAGGCCCTGCAACTCGCGGATGCGTTCTGCCGCGAGGCGCGTGAGCGCATCGAGGCGAGCTTCCGGGCGCTGTTCGGCAAGCACGATGTCGCGCTGTACAAGCTCGCGCAGGACGTGCTCAAGGGTGAGCATGCCTGGCTGGAGCAGGGCATCGTGGACGGCATGGGCGAGGCGGCGGCACCGAAGGTGGCCGCCTCACCCCAAGCCCCGACTCAGTCGCGCGACGCCACCGACCTCGCGTTGAGGTAACCGGCGATCGCGCGGGCCTCGTCCGCGCTAACTTCCAACTGCGGCATCACCGCGATCCGTGCCCCGAAGCGGGGCTGCTCCGGACGCAGTGATGCCGCATCGGTCATCTTCCGGACCAGGAAGTCGACCGGGAAGCTGCGACCCCCGAGTTCAGGACCGACCCGCATCTGCGGATAGTCCTCGAGCTGCGCGTCATCGCTCTTGGTGTGGCAGCCCACGCAGCCCTTCGCGATGAACAGCGCGCGGCCGCGTTCCTGAGCCGGAGCTTCGCTCGCATGCCCGCCGCTCGCGAGCGACACGTTGCTCGCGGCACTGCCGGCGCGCACCGCAATCGGCCAGAGATCGACGTTCCAGCCGTGGAAGTCCGTGTCCACCCGCACCATCAGCTTCTCCCCGTCCGGCACCGCGAAGGTCGCGCGGTACACGCCGGGCTGTCGTGTACGCTCCGCGGCGACACGCTGCCGACTGCCCAGCAGTGCACCGCTGCGGAGCTGCAGGGTCGGTTCGCGGCCGGCCAGCATCTCTTCGCCGTGCTGCCGCAGCGAGAACGTCAGGGTGACCCGCTCGCCCGCGACCACCGACTCCGGAAGCTCGTGTACCGTGAGCACTGCCCAGCCCCCGCGCATCGCCGGTGCCGCGGCCATCAACAGGACGGCTCCTGCACCACCGGCCAACATCGCCATCGCCTTCCGCATCGTCGCTCCCGCGCTCGAGGTCAGTCCATCACCCACAACCAGATGCGCTGTGCGGCCACCGCCCAGAGCGGGCCCGGCTCCTCGCCCCACATCGGATGCAGGGCGCGCCGCCAGCGATCGAGCATCTGACGGTTAAGCGCCAAGATTCCTTCCCTCGTCACCCCGGCCGGCCGCTCGGCGCGCTGCGCCAACGCCGCCGCGACGCGCGGGCGCTCCGCGGCATCCACGCGCTGCAGCAGGTGCCACAGGGTGATGCCGCTCGTCTGGTTCCGGATGTTCCACGGCGCGTGGACGTCGGCGCTATCGAGCGCGGCAATCACGAGGTCGAGGTCCACCCCGCGATCTGGCCGGCCCGACGCCAGCCGGCCGATTGCATCGCGTGCCTCGGCGGGCAGCGCCGCGTCATGCGGGATCCCGGGCGTCCCGTCCGCCGCAACGAGCGCCGTGAGTCCGGCGGGCACCACGCTGCGGACGCCGTCGTGCGCGAGCTCCACCCAGCCGACGCTCACCGACAACGCGGCGGCGCCGTCATCGCCGACCTCGAGTCGGTACGCGCAGCCGAGGTCCGTGGCCAAGACGGTCGGCGTCTCGACGAAGAAGAGCCGCGGCGGTGCGGCGATGACCGCTTCGATGGTGCCGCGCGCCAGCGCCAAGCGATGCTCGTTCCACGCGCCGCGCACGACACGCGCCTTCGCGCCGGGAGCAAGCGTGACGTGCCCGATGCGACCGACCGCCACGCGCATGGCCGCGCTGCCGGTCTCGACCCACGCGGTGTCCAGCGCCGCGGCGGGGGCCGGTCCCACGGCCATCCAGCGCTCCGGCGCGGCGAACTGACGGTAGACGCCAGCCACGATGCCCACCAACACGGCGGCGAGTGCCGCAGCCGCCGCAAACGGCAGCGGAACCCGCGCCGATCGAAGCGAGCCGCGATGCTGTCCGGCCCTCGCCTCGTCGAGCCGGGACCGAATGGCCGTCCACTGGCGCTCGGCGTCCGGCAGACGCGGTTCGCCCATGCCGCGACGGAACTCGTCAGGCCGCATCGTGCGACTCCTCTTCCCGAATGTCCCGACCCAAGCGCTGCGACAGCGCCGCGTGCGCGCGGCTCAGGCGCGAGGCCACGGTGCCCGCAGAGACGCCGAGCGCCGCAGCGATCTCGTCGTACGACAGGTCGTCGTAGTAGCGCATGAGCACGACCATGCGGAGCTTCGGCGAGAGCGCGTGCACGGCCTGCTGCAAGGCAGCGTCCTCACCGGCACTCCCCAGGGCCTCACGCTCCCATACGCCCACGTCAGTCTGCGGATGCAGCGGCTCCGGCATGTCGCCGACGAAGACGAAGCGGCGTCGCCGCCGCAGTTCGTCGATGCATGCGTTGGCCACGGATCGGTACAGATACGTCACGAGCCGCGCATCCTCGCGGAACCGCGTCGCCGACTGGAAGAACCGCACGAAGACCTCCTGGGTCGCATCCTGCGCGGCCGCCGCGTCCCCCCGCAGGTAGTGCAGGGCGACGCCGTACACCCGGTCCCGGTACCGATCGAAGACGACGCGTTGCGCCGAGGGCTCGCCACGGCGGCAGCCCTCGATCAGCGCCCGTTCATCCGGGGACGCAAGGGTGGGTGTTTCGGCCATCTGCGACACAGACGGAGCGACCGCAGGGATTCTTCCCTGCGCGGGACCGGACCCGCTACGCGACCCGGTCCCGCTTGACCTGCAGCAGCACCACCGCGGCGATGATCAGCGTGCCACCGAGCACGGTCGGCAGCGTCAACGCCTGCGAGAGCACCAGCACGCCGAGCAGCGCGGTGAGGAACGGCTCCACCGTCGAGACGATGGCCGTGCGCACCGGCCCCAACCGCACGAGCCCCATCAGGAAGAACACACCCGGCAGCACGGTGCTGAACAGCGTGAGCGCCGCGATCACCAGCCAGGTGCGCGGTTCCATCTGGTACGTGAACGACCGGTCGCTCACGGCGAGCACCAGGAAGCAGAGGGCAGAGCCGATCTTGCCGTAGGCGCTCACCGGCGCGACGGGATGGTCCTTCGCCAGTACGCGCATCATCGGGATGTAGGCACCGTAGATCGCCGCCGCGCCCAACGCCAAGGCCACGCCGCGCCAATCGAGTCCCGCCGACCCGGGGCTCGCGGCCGGAAGCCCGACCATCACGCCGATGCCCGCGAAGCTCAAGGCCAACGCCAGCGCGCGTCGTCCATCCAGACGCTCGGCGCCGCGCACGGCCTGCACCAGCGCCACCCACGCGGGATAGGTATAGAAGAGGAACGCGAGCGTCGCCGCCGGGATGTAGGCCAGCGCGCTCAGCGCCACGAACACCAACAGCGCCTGCCCGCCACCGCCGAGCGCGACGAGTCGAAGCATCTCGTTCGGCCGGATGCGCTTGTACTGCCGCGCGCCCACCCAGCCGACGAGCACCACGGCCGAAAGGGTATAGCGCCACGCGAGCACCGTCGCGAGCGAGAGACCCGTCGCCGTGGCCAGGGACGTGAGGATGCTCACCGCCGCAAAGCCAGCGGCCGCGAGCAGCGTGTAGAACGTGCCGGCGCCGAGGGCGCCGGCGTCAGGCCGCGTGGGGGAGTTCATCGGTCGGGGGCGAGGCGCGTTCGAGCACGAGGATGGCCGCGACGATGCAGGCGCCGCCGAGCAGCGTCGGCAGGCCGAGCGGCTGACGGAGGATCAGCAACGCGAGCACGGCAGTGAAGAGCGGTTCAGTGGTCGAGAGAATCGCGGCCCGCACGGCGCCCAACACCTCGAGCCCGCGCAGGAAGGTCAGGAAGGCAATCACCGTGCTGTACACCGCGAGCGTGCCGGCGGCGCTCCACGCGCCGATCGAGGTCATGGGCGCCAGCGCGCCACCCGTGCGCTCGGCGGCGACCAGGAAGATCGTCGCCGCACCGGCAATCAGGTACGCCGACGCGGCAGCGGGCGACAGCGGTCCGCGGAGGCGGTGCAGCAGCGGGATGTACAGCGCATAGATGATCGCCGAGAGCAGGGCGCGCCACACGCCTGGCCACGGGAGGGCGAGGTTCCACGGCGCCCCGACCATCAGCGTGATGCCGAACAGCGCGAAGCCCAGCGCCGCGATGCGGGTCGGCGTCAATCGCTCGGCGCCGGAGAGTGCCGCGAAGATCGCCACCCACGCCGGGTACGTATAGAACAGGAAGCCCAGCGACGCGGCCGGCATCCACGCGAGCGCGGAGAGCGAGAAGTACGTCACCAGCGACTGCCCGCCGCCGCCGATCACGAACAGCGCCACCGCGCGCCGCCAGGGCACGGCCGCCAGCTCCCGCCAACCGGCGATCGCCGCGAGGATCGGTGCCGCGAGCGCGTAGCGCCACGCCATCAACGGCAGCAGCCCGACGCCGATGCGCCCGCCCAGCGTCGTCACGATGCTCAACGAGACATACGCCGACGCCGCGATGATGACCAACAAGGCCGCCCGCCGGGGTGTTGTCAGAGCAGCGTCCCGCGCAGGAGGAGCAGCGCCATCGAGAAGTACAGCACCACGCCCGTCACGTCGACGAGCGTCGCGACCAGCGGCGCCGACGCGCTCGCGGGGTCGAAGCCCACCTTGCGCAGCACGAAGGGCAGCATCGCGCCGGTGAGCGTGCCGAAGAGCACGACGCCCAGCACTGTCGCGCCGATCGTCGTCGCGAGGACGCCATAGTGCTCGCCGAAGGGGTAGAACCCGGCCCATTGCCACACCACGATGCGCAGCGCGCCGACGATGCCCAGCAGCGCGCCGAGTACGAGGCCCATGCCGGCCTCGCGGAGCAGGACTCGCGTCCAGTCGCGCGCCCTGAGCTCCTGCAGGGCCATGGCCCGGATGATCAGCGACGTCGCCTGCGAGCCGGAGTTGCCGCCCGACGAGATGATCAGCGGCACGAACAGCGCGAGCACCGTGGCTGCGGAGATGGAATCCTCGAAGAAGCCCATCGCCGCCGCCGTGAACATCTGGCCCACGAAGAGCACGATGAGCCACGGCACGCGCTTCTTGAGCAGCTCGACGAAGCCCACCTGCAGGTATGGCTCTTCGAGCGCCTCGAGACCGCCGAACTTCTGCACGTCCTCCGTCTGCTCTTCCTGGATGACGTCGATGACGTCGTCCACGGTGATGACGCCGAGCAAGCGGCGGTCGGCATCCACCACCGGCACGGCGACGAGGTCGTAGTTGGACGTGAGCTGCACGACCGTCTCGCGGTGCGCGTCGGCGGGCACCGTGACGATCTCCGTCCACGCATTGTCGGCGACGCGCGTGCCTTCGGGCGCCGCCAGGAGTTCGCGGAGCGACATCACGCCCGTGAGCACGCCCTGTGCGTCCACCACGTAGATCGTCTGCATCGCCTCGCGTCGCCCCGCGCGGGCGATGGCCCGTACGGTGGCCAGCGCCTCGTCGACCGTCTGCGATTCCGGGACCGAAACGAACTCGGTGGTCATGAGACCGCCGGCCGTGTCGGCTTCGTACTGGAGCAGCCGCTCGGTCTCGGCGCGCTCGCGTTCGGGAATCGCCTCGAGGATCTCGTCGGCGACGTCCTCGTCCATTTCCTCGAGCGCGTCGGCGCGCTCGTCCGGCGTCATCGCGGCGATCAGCGCGGCCGCCTGCTCCGGCGCCATGGTCTCGAGCAGCTCGGTCCGCAGCTCCTCGCCGAGGTACTCGAGCACGGCAGCCGCGCGCGGGGCCGGGAGCGCGGCGAGCAGCTGCGGCACCAGCGCGCGATCGATCAGCTCGGCGACGTCGGCGAGGTCGGCAGCGTGCAGCTCCTCCGTCTCCGCGGCGATGCTGCGCGGATCCGTCTCGAGCAAGTCCAGGATATCGGGCGCCAGTAGCGCGGCCAGGGACCGCTCGGGCTCGTCGGGCGCTTGTTGCACGGAAGGACCTCGCCGGGGGCACGGCGGCTCGCGCGCGCTCGCGCGAACCTATTGAGGCGGAAGGGGATGCCCGAAGCTAAACCGCCCGCGCAGCGGGTGGAACCCGCGCCCTGACCAAGGCGCCAACGGAAGGACGCAACCCTTCTGCACGTCGGTTTGTCGAAACAGGCAACCGAAGCCGCGCGTAGGCTCGCCTACGTCGTCCCACGCAGGGCCCGACCCCCACCGGGTACCTCATACACCCGGATGCTCCATGTTCGTCGAACTCGCCCTGGCCTTCCAGACGGTGGTGGCCGCAGGCCCTGCCACCCCGCCGCGCGAAGGGATCTTCGTGCCGCCGGCACCGAAGACGGTTCCCGCTCCGACCGCGCGCGGCGCGACGGCGATGCGCGCGGCGACGCCCCCCGTCCTCGATGGCGTGGACTCCGATCCCATCTGGCGCGACGCGCCGGCGATCACGCAGTTCCGCCAGCACGATCCCGTGGAAGACGGCGATCCGCGCTATCGCACCGAGGCGCGCGTCGCCTATGACGACCGCTACCTGTACGTGTTCGTGCGCGCCTTCGATCCGTCGCCCGATTCGGTGATGGCCTTCCTCTCGCGGCGCGACGCGCGCACGCAGAGCGACTACCTGCACCTGATGGTCGACAGCTACCACGACAAGCGCACGGGCTTCCGGTTCACCGTGAACCCGCTGGGCGTGAAGCGCGACGTGTACATCTCCAACGACGGCAACGAGGATCTCTCGTGGGACGGCGTGTGGGACGCGGTCACGAAGGTCGACGAGCAGGGGTGGACGGCCGAGTATCGCATCCCGTTCAGCCAGCTCCGGTTCCCGGCGGCCGAGGCACACACCTTCGGCTTCGCCATCTGGCGCGACATCGCGCGGCACAACGAGCGCATCTCGTGGCCGCTCTACCGCCGCACGCAGATGGGCTTCGTCTCGCAGTGGGGCGAGGTGGATGGCTTCGAGGGCATCGCCAGCCCGCGCCGTCTCGAGGTGCTGCCGTACTCGGTGTCGACCGACGCGCCGCGTCCGACGGCGAACGGCTACGCGCGCCAGCAGACCATCACCTTCGGCGCGGACGTGAAGTACGGCATCACGTCGAATCTCACGCTGGACGCGACCGCGAATCCCGACTTCGGCCAAGTCGAGGCGGACCCCGCGGTGCTGAATCTCGGCGCGTTCGAGCAGTTCTTCGAGGAGCGTCGGCCGTTCTTCCTGGAAGGCGCGGGCATCTTCAACTTCGCCAACAACCTGTTCTACTCGCGCCGCGTGGGCCGCGCCCCGCAGCTGGGCGGCGTCTATGCCGCGCAGGACAATCCGCTGAACACGACGATCCTCGGCGCCGCCAAGATCACCGGCCGCACGGCGAGCGGGCTCAACGTGGGCTTCATTGACGCCGTGACGCAGCAGGAGCTCGGGGCCGACGCACGGACGATCGAGCCGCAGACCAACTACATGGTGCTACGGCTGCAGCAGGACCTGCGGCAGGGCAACTCGGGCTTCGGCGTGATGGCGACGGCCACCAACCGCTCGCTGGACGCCGACACGCGCCGCTTCCTGCGCGAGGGCGCCTATGCCTTCGGGCTCGACGCACGCCACCGCTTCGGCGAGAACAACAACTACCAGATCAGCGGCTCGGCCGTCGGTTCGCACGTGACCGGCAGCGAGGAAGCCATCTGGCGCACGCAGCGCAGCGCGGTGCAGCAGTTCCAACGGCCGGACTCGCCGCTGGAAGTGGACTCGACGCGCACGTCGCTGAGCGGTACGCGCTTCAACGCCAGCATCGGCAAGCAGGGCGGCGGCGTCACGCGCTTCAACACCGGCGTGACGCGCATCAGCGCCGGCTACGAGGTGAACGACGCCGGCTTCCAGCCCCGCGCCGACTTCACGGAGAACGGCAACTGGTTCGGGCTCAACTTCGTCGAGCCCACGAAGTTCTACCGCCGCCTGTTCGTGAATATCAACCAGTGGAACAACTGGACCACCGACGGCCTGCGCCTCAACAGCGGCGGAAACATCAACGTCAACGGTGAGCTGCCGAACCAGTGGTGGTTCTGGGCGGGCTACAACGTGAACGGCATCGGCGAGGTCTATGACGACCGCGTGACGCGCGGCGGCCCCGCGCTGCGCCGCAACTTGCGCCAGAACGCTTGGCTGGGCTTCGAGACCGACGGGCGCAAGCCGGTCACCGGCACGCTCCAGGGCTTCTTCGTCTTCAAGGACGCCTCTGGCTCGTCGGAGTGGGGCCTCGATCCCGAGGTGAATTTCCGCGCCGGTGGCAGCGTGCAGGGCAGTGTCGCGCTCAACTACTACGAAGGCGTGAACGACCAGCAGTGGTACAACAACTTCGCGACGCCGGGCGGCACGGCGTACACCTTCGCGCGGCTCGACCAGACGACCATGGGCGTGACGACGCGGTTGGACTACACGATGACCCCGACGCTGTCGCTGCAGCTGTATGCCCAGCCCTTCGTCACGGCCGGCGACTACTCGGAGCTCAAGCAGGTGGTCGACCCCGGCGCCGAACGCTACGAGGACCGGTTCGCGCCGTACACGGCGGCCACGCCGACCGACTTCAACTTCAAGCAGTTCCGCTCGAACACCGTGCTGCGCTGGGAGTACCGCCCGGGGTCCGTGCTGTTCTTCGTCTGGCAGCAGGGCCGCCAGGACGACCGGAACCCGGGGTCGTTCGAGTTCGGCCGCGACTACGGCGACCTGTTCCGCACCCGCTCGGATAACACCTTCCTGATCAAGGCGTCGTACTGGTTCAGCCTGTAGGCCCTGAAACCCGGTAAACCCTCCGCCCGTAGGCGGTGTCAGAAGAAGTGCAGGACCCGAGAGTGCGAGCGGCAGCGGGGTGGCGTCGGTGCTGGTGGGGGACCGGCCCACCCCCTGCCCGCTCAACTCGAAGGGGGTTCACTACGCAGGGTACATCCACGGGGCGTCACGCGATGTTGTGAAGGGCATCGCGCGGCGCCCCGTGGCGCGTCCTAGAGCGTTGGCAGCTGACGGGCCAGACGCCGCACGTCCGTCACCGCGAACCCCAGCGCCGCAATCGCCGCGCGGAGCTCCGCCACAACGGCGTCGATCTCAGCCTCCGAGCGCGACAACTCCAGCTCCGCACGCCCCAGCTCCACCTCCGCACGCGTCACGCCCTCCACGCCGGCCAACGCGGCGAACACCGCGTGCTTGGCGTGCACGGCCACCATGCCGGAGATCATGAGCTCGAGGCGCATCAGGGGAAGTTACATTCTTCCCCATGCAGACCGCCTTCCTCGGCCTCGGTGCCATCGGCACGCCCATGGCGCGCCACCTCGCCGCCAAGTTCGCCGGCACCCGCATCTGGAATCGCACGGCCGCGAAGGCCGCCGCCTTCGTCGCGCAGTACGGCGGCATGCACGCGGCCACGCCCGCCGCGGCGGCCCGCGACGCGGACGTCGTCATCACCTGCTTCCCCGTGTCGCGCGACGTAGAGTCGTTGCTCGACGGCCCGGACGGGCTGCTGGCCGGACTGAGGCCGGGCAGCACGCTCGTGGACTGCACCTCCGGGGACCCGGCGACGTCGAAGCGCATTGCCGCGCGACTGGCCGAGCGCGGCATCGGTTTCCTCGACGCACCGGTCTCCGGCGGTGTCGTGGGCGCCGAGGCGGCGGCCCTGACAGTGATGATCGGCGGCGACGCCGCGACGCTCGAGCGCGTGCGCCCCGCCCTCGAGGCCTTCGGCAAGCGCATCGTGCACTGCGGCCCTGTCGGTGCGGGCGATGCGGTGAAGGCCGTGAACAACGCGCTGCTCGCGCAGCACATCATCGGCACGGCCGAAGGCCTCATGGCGCTGGAGCGCGCCGGCGTGGATCCCGCGCTCGCGCTCGACGTCATCAACAACTCCAGTGGCCGCAGCAACGCGTCGATGAATCTCTTCCCGGAGCGCGTGCTGACGAAGGCGTATCCGCGCACCTTCCGCCTCGCGCTGCTCGACAAGGACGTGGGCATCGCGCTGCAAGTCGCGCGCGACGCGGGGGTGACGGCACCCATGCTTGAGCTCGCGAGCCAGCGCTACCGCGACGCGCATGCGGCGATGGGCGAAGAGGCCGATCACGTGGAGATCGTGAAGTGGCTGCGAGGGGAATCCTGACACACGTCGAGGTGAAGACCTCGACAGAGTTTGGACTAACGGGTCCGACGAGGCCCTGCGTACTATCTTCGGTCTAAGAGAGCAAAATCCCCCTCGTCGTCCCGGAATCTTCCCCCCGATGAATTCCGTCCGTCCGCATTTCCCCGCGCTCCAGCGCACGCATAACGGCCGCCCGGTCGCGTACTTCGATGGTCCCGGCGGCACGCAGGTCCCGCGGATGGTCGTGGATGCGATGACGCAGTACCTGCTGCACCACAATGCCAACACGCATTGGGTGTACCCAACCAGCCTCGAGACCGACGCCAAGCTGCTCGCGGCGCGCGAGACGATCGCCGACTTCCTCAACGCGTCGCCGCGCGAGGTGTCGTTCGCCAACAACATGACGACGGGGACCTTCCACCTCGCGCGCGCGCTGGGCCGCACCTGGGGCCCGGGCGACGAGATCGTCGTCACCGAACTCGACCACCACGCGAACATCGCGCCGTGGCGGGCGCTCGAGCGCGAGCGCGGGCTCACGATCCGCAAGGTGAAGGTGGATACGACGCGCGGTGAGCTCGATTGGTCGTCGCTCGAGGATACGCTGTCGCAGCGCACCAAGCTGCTGGCGATCGGTGCCGGCTCGAACGCGCTCGGCACGGTGACCGACGTCGCCGCCGCGGCGCGCCTCGCCCACGACGTCGGTGCGCTGGTCTACGTGGACGCCGTGCACTACGCGCCGCATCACCTCGTCGACGTGAAGGCCTTCGATTGCGACTTCCTCGGCTGCTCGGCCTACAAGTTCTACGGCCCGCACGTCGGCATCATCTTCGGTAAGGAAGCGCAGCTGGGGCGTCTGGATGTACCGAAGTTGGAGCCGGCGCCGGAGCAGGTGCCGGAGCGCATGGAGACGGGCACGCAGAACCACGAGGGCATCGTCGGCGCGGCCGCGGCCGTGGAGTTCCTCGCGTCGCTCGGGGAAGGCGCGACGCGCCGCGACCGCCTGGCCTCCGCCTTCCACACCCTGCACGAGGACGGGATGACGCTGGTGCGTCGCCTCTGGGACGGCCTCGGCACGATTCCCGGTGTCACGCGCTACGGGCCGGGTCCGGATCGTCCGCGCACGCCGACGGTGAGCTTTACGGTCGACGGCGTGAAGAGCGACGACGTGGCGAAGGCTCTCGTCAAGCACGCGGTCTTCGTCAGCAGCGGCGACTTCTATGCCACGACGCTCGTGCGCCTCCTCGGGCACGGCGACGACGGCCTCGTGCGCGTCGGCGCCGCCTGCTACACGACGATGGAGGAGATCGAGCGGCTGCTCGCTGCCGTATCCGAGGTCGCGAAGCGCTAGAGCGGACGGGCTATATTGCGGGCATGCCGTCCCGCGCCCTGCTGCTGACGATCGCCTGCCTCGGCGCGCTGGCCTGTGAGCGGGTCGACCCGCCGCCGCCGGCCCCGCCGGCCGAGTTTCTCGTGGCCGCCGGCGACTCCGTGTTCTGGATCCGCTCCGAGGCCGATGGCATTCGCGTGCGCGGCGCGCCCATGCTGCTCGCGATGGTCGGGGGGCGCCTCTCCGAGCTCTACGTCACGGACGAGGATCTCTCGTTCTACGACGCGATCTACGTCGGGCAACGCCTCTACAAGCGCGACCTCGTGAACGGCGACTCGGTGCAGCTCTTCGCCGACACGCTGATGCGCGCCCTCGCGCGGGGCTACGCCGCGGCGAATCCCGAGGAGCTCCCGCTCGGTGAAGAAGAAGCCGGCAGCGAAGATCCACGCATCGTCGCGAGCGCGGAGATCGTCGTGCTCGACATCATGGGTCCATGGGCCTCCTACGAGTACCGCACGGATGTGGACGTGATCGGGCGGCCATCGTCGTTCGGACTGCGGCGCGGCGTGCTCGACCTGCGCACGGGGGTGCCGAGCACGCTCGAGGCGCTGTTCGGTCGTCAGGAGGCGCGCCGACTGGCCGCGGAAGGCCAACGCCAATGGCGGGAGCTGCGCGACTCCACGCTCGCCGCCGCGGCGGGCGCGTCCGACGGCGAGTCGCTGCGCGCGGAGTACGAGCGTCTTGCCTTCGACGCACGAAGCTTCGGGTTGCAGGCGCAGGACCGGCGGCCGCTGGTGCAGTTCACGTTGGTGCAGCGTGGGGCGCTGCACGCGGCCGAGGCGACGCAACTGGGACCGATCGCCATCGATGAACCCGCGTGGTGGCCGACGCTGGCCGACGCGTATCCCGAGGTTGAGGGCGACGGCGAGCGGCGCTGGCCCCGCGGCGACTACACGGTGGTCGCGCGCCCGGCCCCCGGGCAGGTGCCGCGGGTGGCCTTCGCGCTGCGTGACGCCGGCGGGCAGGAGTGGCCCCTGGGCTTCGTGCCCGCGCCCGTGCAACGGCTCATGTGGCTCGAGGATTCCTTGGTCGTTCCCGGTACGCGCGAGGCGCTCGTGCGCGCCTTCGACGAGGCCGCCCTGTACGGCGACGAGACTCGCGTCGCGTCCGTCCCTTCCACGCGTAACTTCCGCAGCCATGAACGCCACCGCCCACGCCCTCTGGACCCCCGAACGCGCCAACAAGGCGTTGCCGCTCCTGCGGCGTATCACGGACGACCTGGTGCTGGGCTACCGCCGCTGGCAGGAGCTGGTGGAGCGCTACGAGCTGGCGTCGCTGCGCAGCACGCCGACCGCGCAGGATCCCGAGGCGGAGCGGCTCCAGCTCGAGGTGCAGCGCGCAGCCGCGGACGTGCAGGCCTGCCTCGCTGAGCTCGAGGCGCTGGGCGTCGAGTGCAAGAGCATGGAGCAGGGGCTCATCGACTTTCCCGGTGAGCGCGACGGCGAACCGGTGTACTGGTGCTGGATGCGCGGCGAAGCCCGCGTCGCGCACTGGCATGCGCGCGACGCGGGCTTCGCCGGCCGTCAGCCGCTGTAAGTCAGTTCGTCCGGCGTAGCTCCACGCGCCGGTTCTGCGCGCGGCCCTGCGGCGTGGTGTTCGAGGCCGCCGGTTGCGTCGGGCCGTAGCCACGCGCCGTCAGGCGGTTCGCCGCCACGCCCTTGCTGATGAGGTACTGCCGCACCGCATCGGCGCGGGCCTGCGAGATGCGCGTGTTGTTGGCCACCGAGCCGGTGTTGTCGGTGTGCCCTTGGACCTCGAGGTTCACCTCGGGTGCGGCGACGAGCGATTCGGCCACGCGATCGAGGATCGCCTGCGACTCCGCCGTCAGCACGGCGCGCCCCGTCTCGAAGTTCACGCCTTCGAGGACGATGTTGCGTTGGCCTTCCTCGAAGACGATCTGGCAGCCGCGGGCATCGACGCGCGTGCCGGGCGGCGTGTTCGGGCAGCGGTCATCGATGTCCCGGACGCCGTCGCCGTCCGCGTCGATCGGGACCGGACAGCCGTTGGCGTCCACGCGGACACCCGCGGGTGTCGCGGAGCAGCGGTCGGCGTTGTCGAGCACGCCATCGCCGTCTTCGTCGGCGGGGCACCCGTTGGCGTTCACCGGCGTACCGGCGGGCGTGTTGGGGCAGCGATCGAGGTTGTCCGGTACGTTGTCCCCGTCGGCGTCGCGCGGGCAGCCGTTGGCGTCGACGGGCGTGCCGGCGGGCGTGTTCGGGCAGCGGTCGGCGATGTCGATGACGGTGTCGCCGTCCGAATCGCGCGGGCAGCCGCTCGCATCGACCGGCTGTCCCGCCGGCGAGTTCGCGCAGCGGTCGGCGGTGTCGAGGACGCCGTCGCCGTCGCTGTCGAGCGGGCAGCCGCTGGCGTCGACCGGCGTGCCGGCCGGCGTGTTGGCGCAGCGATCCGCGACATCGGGCACGCGGTCGCCATCGGCGTCGGGCTGGCAGCCCTGTGCGTTGACCGTCGCGCCAACCGGGGTGTCTGCACAGAGGTCGACACGATCGAGCACGCCGTCGCGGTCCCGGTCCGGCGGCGGGAAGCGCAGCGAGAGGCCGGCCTGCAGGTGGAGATTTGCGGCCTCGGGGCCGGCGGCATCGTAGCGCGCGACCGGCAAGTGGTCGTACACGGCGTCCACGCGCAGCGCGAGGCGCCGCGTGAAGTTCATCTGCAGGCCGGCGATCGCGGACACGCCGTCGGCCTCGAGCGAGCCGTTGGGCTGGATGCCGTTGGTGCGATCGCGCACCCAGCCGGCACCGAGGATGAAGGCGACGCCGTCATTGAAGCGGAAGTGCCGCGCGAGATGCAGGTGCAGCGGCGACTGCCGCGCCTCCGGCGTGTCCGCAGTGGTCGTGAGCGCGTGGGTGACTTCGAGCGCCACGTTCGGGAACATGAAGATGCCGAGCCGTCCGCCGAACCCGACTCCCGGTTCCGCCGCAGCGCGTTCGTCGAGCTGCGAGTACCGGAAGAGACCGGCGAGGTCCACTGTCCCGGACGCTTGGGCGTCCAGCGATGTGCCAGCGGTCATCAGCGCCGCGAGAGCGGCGAGCATCCGAGTCGAGCGCGTCACGGGAATCTCCGGTCGTGGGGACGGACCATGGTATGCTGTCGTCGGGTACACGAGGGCGCAATACCGTTATATGACGGCGCGACCCGGCGCTCGCGTCACATCAGGGCGCTTGATCCGGAAACGGAACCTCGAGTTCCATGCCGTCCTTGGCGAGGATGACCTCACCCGTGAACACCTCGCGCGCCTCGCGGCCCAGGTCGCTCGGGTCGCGCGAATAGCGCGCCGAGAAGTGCGTGAGCGCCAGGCGCTTCACGCCGGCCATTTTGGCGACCGTCGCCGCCTCGCGCGCCGTCGAGTGCATCGTTTCCATGGCCCGCGCGGCCTCTTCGTCGCCGAAGGTGGCCTCGTGCACCAAGAGGTCCGCGCCCACCGCGTGCTCGATGGTCGCCGCGCAGGGCCGCGTGTCGCCGGTGATGACGACGCGGCGCCCCGGGCGCTCCGGCCCCACGAGCTCGCTGGGCGCGATGCGGCGGCCGTCGTCGAGCGTGATGGTCTCGCCCTTGTGGATGCGGCCCCAGAGCGGACCTTCGGGGATGCCCAACGCGCGGGCATGGTCGGGGTCGAAGCGCCCGCGGCGGATGTCTTCGACGAGCGCGAAGCCCAGCGCCGCGCCCTTGCGGTGCTCCACGTCGAAGGCGCGGATCTCGTAGTCCTTGCGGCGCACTACCGCGCCGTGCTCGAGATCGGTCACGGTCAGCGGAAACGTGAGCTTCTCGTTGCCCAAGCCTTCGGCGCGCTTGAACAGCGCCTGTGCGCCCTTCGGCCCCCAGATGCGCAGGGGCTGCTCGCGCAGCTGCAGCGCCAGCGTCTTCAGCAATCCCAGCGCCCCGAGAAAGTGATCGGTGTGGAAGTGCGTGAAGAAGATGTCCTCGAGCGTGAACCCGACGCCGTAGCGCATCATCTGCCGCTGCGTGCCTTCGCCGCAGTCGAACATGAGCGTCTCGCCGTCGCGTGCGAGCGCGATGGACGAGAGGCCGCGTTCGACCGTGGGGCGGGAGGCGGAGGTGCCGAGGAACGTCAGGTGCATCCCGGCAAATCTAAGGCCTGACGGTGACAACGCCCCGTGCAGAGCCTAGCGCAGCCCTGCGCCGGTACCAGGCCGCGCCAGCATCAGGCGCGTCCAGAACGCGTTGTCGAAGCTGGATACGGCCGCCGGGCTCACGGCGCCGGAGATGGGCGCTCGGTCTCCCAGCCGCACGACGACGAGGTCGAGCGAGGGGACGACGTAGAGTTTCTTGTCATCCAGCCCGAGCGCGGCGGCGAGATCCACGGGCGCGGCTGGGAACATCGGGCCGGCATTCGTGGGCAGGAGATACGAGCCCGGCGTCCGGTGTGACGCGCCGCCGTTCAGCCACCAGAGCCAGCCGTACGAGAGGTTGTCCGTACCGGATGGCTGCCGTGCGCGCGCGAGCAAGGCGCTGTCGGCCACGAGCTGCGCGCCGTTCCAGCGTCCGTGATTGAGCGTCAGGATGCCGAAGCGTGCGAAGTCGCGCGCCGAGCCCACGAAGACGAACCCCGGCTCACCCGTGTCCTCGTTGGCGATCAACAGCGTGCGCGACATGCCGATCGGCGTGAGGATGCGCTGCTGCACCAGCTGCGGGAACGTCGCGCTCCCCGCTGCCGCTGCGACGCCGAACATCTGATAGTACGCCGGATTGTTGTAGTAGAACCGGTTGGCCGACGGCGCGACGATGCGCCGCAAGGAGTCGTCGGTGCCCGAGGCCATCGCGAGGAGGTGTCGGACCGTGATGCTGTCCTCCGCGGTCCCGGCGCGCGACCAGCCGGCGCCGAGGTGCGTCGACACCGCGTCTGACAAAGCCAGCGCGCCGTCGCTGACGAGGTCCAGCGTCAGCGCGGCCGTGATGGTCTTTCCGGCCGAGAAGTAGGGGCCGCGGGTCTGGCTGGTCCAGCCGTTCCAGTAGCGCTCGGCGACGATGCGACCGCGCCAGGCCACGACGACCGCACTGCTGTTCTGCTCTCCCGCCCAGTCGAGCGCGGCGGCCAACGCGGTGGAGTCGAAGCCCGCCTCGACCGGGCGCACGGTGGCCCAACTGGCATCGCTGGATGGAAAATGCCACGCGGGACCAGGCGTCGCCGCGGTCGGCGTATCGTTCGAGCACGCCGCGGCTGCGGCCAGCGCCAGCAGACGGGACCACCGTCTCACGTGCACGTTAGCCCGCGAGCAGCGCTTCGAAGCGCCCACGTTCGATGTTCGCGCCGCTGACGGTCACCGCGACAGGGAATGCCGAGGGCTTCAGCGCGCCGCGGAGCAGCGCCGCGACGCCGACCGCACCCGACCCTTCGACCACGAGGCCGTGTTGCCGATGCAGGAATCGCATGGCCGCGGCCACGTCCGACTCCTCGACAGTGGCGATCTCGTCGATGGCCGCCTTGCCCTGCGCGTACATCTCGGCGTCCACGCGTCCGGCGAGTCCATCGCAGAGCGTCGGTTCGTCGGGAATGTCGACCGCATGGCCGGCGGCGAGCGCCAGTGCCATCGCGTTGGTCTTGATGGACTGCGCCGCCAGCACGCGCACCTGCGGCGCGGCGTCGCGCACGAAGCCACCCATGCCACCCACCAGTCCGCCGCCGCCCACGCACACGACGAGCGTGACGGTCTCCGGCCGCTCGTCAAAGATCTCCAGCGCGACGGTGCCGGCGCCGGCGAGCAGGTTGCGGCCGGTGCAGGGGCTCACGAAGGTCGCGCCGGTGCGAGCCGCAAACGCCTTCGCCGCATCCTCGGCGGCATCGTAGCTCGGCTGCGAGGCGTCGACGATCGCGCCGAGCGCCGCGATCTTGTCGCGCTTTACTGCTGGTGCGGTACTTGGCACGAACACGGTGGCCCGCACGCCGAGTCGCTGGGCGGCCATGGCGACGCCGATGCCGTGGTTGCCGGCGGATGATGCGACGATGCCATTGGCCCGCGCGGAGGGCTCGAGGCTCATCACCGCATTGAGCGCACCGCGCAGCTTGAACGAGCCGCCGTGCTGCAGGCATTCGAGCTTGAGCAGCACCGTGCCGCCGACGCGTGCCGAGAGCTCGGCGTCGTGCACCAGCGGCGTCCGCAGCACATGCGGCGCGATCCGCGCGTACGCGGCGCGGATCTCCTCGGCGCTCGGCAGGAGGTTTTCGTGCATTCGGAAAGCTAGTGACAACTGCTTTTCACCACGAAGGCACGAAGTCAAGAAGGAAATCGGCCGGCGCGCGTGTCGTGAGCACTGCCACAGCATGCGGCCGCGACTGACCCACGCCGAGACGCGCATTTGAGGCCTTCGTGTCTTCGTGCCTTCGTGGTGAATGCAGTTACCGCGGAAACATCCGGATATACGCCTCGGCGTCGAACTTCTCCCGCGCCCGGGCCAGGGACATCGGTCGGATCACGCCGAAGACGGGCTTGTCGAACCACGGCCGGTCGAACTTGCCGAAGCACCACTGGATGCCGCCGTAGCTCGAGGGGTCGCGTCCGTCGAGGCCGTACTTGTTGTTGAGCAGGATCAGATGCTCGAGCGCATGCTTGTAGCGCGCCGTCCAGAGCAGCACCGACTTGCCCCAAAGCATGCGCGTCACGTTGTGCATGTAGCCCGTGCTTACGATCTCGCGCTGGGCGGCGTTCCACAGCTCGTCGTGCGTTTCGGCCCGTTCCAGCTGCTCCAGGGAGTAGATGGCCTCGCGCGGATCGTCCTTGTGCTTCTCCATCGAGCGGTGCACCCAGTCGGGCAGGCCCTTGAGCTTGCCGTGATGGGGATTTCGGACGCAGAAATTGAACGCGAGCTCGCGCCAGGTGACCAACTCATCGGCGAACTTCTCGGCCGAGGCCTTGTGGCCCGCGGCGCGCACGGTGCGCAGTACCTCGGCGGCGGAGATCTGCCCGAAGTGCAGGTAGGGCGAGAGCCGCGAGCTGCCCTCGGTGTCGGAGGGCTCGTTGCGGCGCTCGGCGTAGTCGGCGAGTGCGCCGGCGCAGAAGGCCGCGAGCCGCGCGCGGGCACCGTCCAATCCGCTGGGGAAGGGCACGGGCGGAACCGCGTGGTCGATCTCACAGCTGGCCACAGCGGCGCGAACATCGAGCGCCTCGAGGTCGAGGCGCTCCACCTCGAGGGAATCCCACAGCGCCTGCGGAAACTTGGCGCGGGGCCCGCGGTCCTCGACGGGTTCGAGCGCGTGGTCGAGCACCTTGGCGATCTTCGGACGGATGGTACGCGCCGCGTACTCTTCCTTCACGAAGTTGCCGAACGGCACGATGCAGTGCGATTCGACCTCGACGACGCGCACCGGGCAGCGCTCCGCGAACCGCGCGGTACGCGCGGCGATCCCCGCCGTGGGAAAGAGATCCGTGACCACGAGGGTGGCCCGAGCGGCCAGGCGATCGACCACGCGACGGTCGTCGTCGCGGCGGCGGCGGAGCACGAACTGGTAGCGCAGTCCCAGCTTGGCCGCGCGACGATGCAGCGCCACGGCGTTCTCGAGGATGACCGTGTGGATGCGGTCGTTGGCGTGCTCGTAGGTCGGATCGAGGCCTTGGTGGATGAGCAGCGGTTTGCCCATCGCGTCGGCCTGCAGGACGGCGTAGCGCAGGGCCCAGTTGTCCTCGAAGCGATGCGTGGCCTGCATCCAGTACAGCACGTACTCGCCTGTCGGGCGGAGGTCGGCCTGGTTGGCGTCGCGGCGGCGCAGGGAGAGCTGGCCACGGACGTACTCGGACTCGAGGCGATGGAGCGGGATCTTGGCGGTCACGCTCAGAGGAAGGGCAGGGGGTGGCGCAGGGTTCCCGCTGCCGCTAGTTTACTGCGTTCGGCGGCCTCGCCCCAGCCACACCGGGCGGGGCCGTATGCGTGACGGGAACTTGCTCGGGTCGTCTAGGGTAGGTAGGACGACAGGGGCCTGACCCACACGCGCTTCGGGGCTGTAGCTCAGCTGGGAGAGCGCTGCAATCGCACTGCAGAGGTCAGGGGTTCGATCCCCCTCAGCTCCATAGGCAGGACCAAGGTTTCCCCCCTTGCAGGAAGTAAGCCCGCCGCCGATCGGTAGGACGTAGAGTTCCAATGACGGCGTGCGAGGCACCCTGCAGGGATTTCCTGAGACGGCGCGAACTTCGGTTCGCGCCGTTCGTGTTTCCGGGACCCGGCCCCCGCGGCCGCGCGCGCGGCCGGAAACCCTTTGCGGCCGGTGCCCGTCTCAACGGGTAACCCCGCCAGGAGACGCCCGTGCTTGCAGTCCTTGCCGCGCTCGCCGTTGTCGCGCCCCTGTCCGTTCCGCTGACGGCGCCGGACACCGTGTTCCTCACGATGGGCGCACCCCAGGTCGACGCGCGCATCTACGCGCCGCACCGCGCCAAGGTCACCGTACGCCTCGGCGCGCCGGACGGCCCGGTGGTGGCCGAATGGACCAACGAGCTCCTGCACGGCGACTCCGCGGGCCGCGCCGTGCACCGATGGGTGACGATCGGCACGCAGATGCCGGTGAACGGTCCGCGCAGCACCTGGGAGATCCGACAGACCTACGACGCGCGCACACTGCAGCCGTACGCGTATCACCGCTTCGGCAGCGACGGCATCGAGGTCCAGCTCCGGCTCGACGGCACACAGGTCACCGGGCGTCGGAAGGTGAACACGCCGGATTTCGTGCCTGTCGCGGTCGAGCTCGACCAGCCGGGCTACGTGGCCTCGGCCAGCGATCTGGTGCCGATGGCGATGCGCCTCCAGCCGGGCCTCGTGATCGTCGCGCCGATGTGGGGGCCGAACATGCAGCGCACCGAGCGGCGCGTCTTCACCGTGGTCGGGCGCGAACGCACGCCTGTAGAGGGCAAGGACTGGAACGCGTGGCGCATCGAGGAGCGGCGCTACGGCGACCCGACGCTGCTCGCCGTGTGGTTCATGGTCGATGAATCGCCGTACATGGTCGCCGGTGAGGTGCACCAACCGAACGGCGTGGTGCGCTACATGACGGAAGTGGCGCTGCCCTGACTACCAGCTCTGGCGCACTCGCAACGCCGTGATGTGCGCCACGTGGTGCCGCCCGTGCCAGCTGTAGTTCGACAGCGAGCTGTCGAGCGTCTGCGGCCCCGACTGCGGATGCTGGTACGGCGCGCTGAAGCGCTCGGGCCGTAGTGCCCGCAGCAGCGCGGCCCAACGCTCGTGGATCGCGTCGAGCATGCGCAGCGAGACATCGATCGGCAGCTGTGCATCCGGCAGCTCGGCCCACCGCTCCTCGTCGTACGGCTTCACGGTGGGGTTCGACTCCGTGAGCGCCAGCTTCTGGCGGATGAAGCCGTTGGCGTGCGAGTCGGCGACATGGTGCACCACTTGGCGCAGCGTCCAGCCGCCGGGCCGGTAGGGCGTGTCGAGCTGGCGGTCATCCAGGCCCGCGACGGCGGCCCGCATCTGCGCCGGCAGTTCGGCGATGTCGCGGATGTGGTTCGCACGCCACTCGGGCGTGACGGCGGACGTCGGCGGCCGCCACGGGCCGATGGGATAGCGCAGGTCGTCGGTCACGCGGACTCCGGTGGATGGCGTTCAGCGCCGCGGTGGCCGGTGCGGTCGGTCCCGCGGCGTGCGCGGTCCGTCCCTGCCGGAGCGCGCATCCGAAATCTGCGTCGCATGCTGTATGCATGCGACCCGCCCTCATGCTCCCGATCGCGCTCTGTGCGCCCCTGGCTGCCGGATGTCTCGAGCTGCTCGAGCCGCAGCGCGACCCGCCGCGCCTGCCGGGCACGCGCAACATCCTCTTCGTCGGCAACTCGCACACGTACACCAACGACCTGCCGCGCATGGTGCGCGACCTCGCCCGGAGCATGGGTGACACCGGCCTGCGCGTGGCCAGCGTCGCCGAGGCGAACTACGCGCTGTCCGATCACTACGCGACTGGCGTGGTGCACGAGGCGCTGGCGGGATCGGCGTGGCGCTGGGTCGTGCTGCAGCAGGGCACCTCGGCGCTGCCCGAATCGCAGGTTCACCTGCAGACCTGGGCGCGGGCCTGGGCGCCGCACATTCGCACGGCGGGCGCCGAGCCGGTGTTCTACCAGATCTGGCCGTCGAGCGGTCGCCGCTTCGACGCCGCGGCGGCGCTCCTGAGCTATGCCACGGCGGCGACCGTCACCGAGGGCATCCTCGCCCCCGCCGGTGACGCGTTCACGGCGGCGCTCGCCGCCACGCCGCCGCTCGATCCGTACAGCAGCGACGGCCTGCACGCGAATCGCGAGGGCACGTATCTCGCGGCCGTGGTGCTGATCGAACGTATGCTCGGCATCCCGCCGGAGTCGCTGCCGCCGCGTATCCCTGGCGGTGGGTCCGACAGCGTGCGGGTGCGTCGCTTGCAGGCGGCGGCCCGCGTGGCGCTCGACCGGACGCCGGCGCGGCCCGGCATCGACGCGGAGCTCCCGCTCGCGCAGTCCCCGGACGCGCGGGTCATCGATTCCGACACGTTGTTTTTCGCCGAGGGCCTCGCCGCGGATCCACGCGATGGCACGCTGCTCATCACGAGCCTGCGGCATCGCGATGTGCTCGTCGTATCGCCCACAGGGTCGCGGCGCTGGCTGCTCGGCGCAGACGCGAACGTGGGCGCCGTGATGGGCGCGGTGTTCGACTCGGCGCGCGCGGCCGTCTGGCTGACGACCGCGCGGCTGCCTCACATGGCGCCTCGGGCAGCCGATGAGGGCGTCGTCGCCGAGCTGCTCGAGGTCTCGTATCCCGATGGGGCGCTGCGCCGTCGGCTCCGCCTCGGCGCCGGCGACGGCATGCCCGGCGAGATCGCGCTCGCGCCGGACGGCAGCGTGCTCGTGAGTGACGGCTTGCGCGGCGTGCTGTATCGCCTGCGCCGTAATGCCGCGGAGCTTGAGACGGTGCGCAGCGCGCTGCTCCGCTCCCCGCAGGGCATCGCCGTGACGGCCACGGGTGATGTGGCGTACGTGGCCGACTGGTCGCGCGGTCTCTTTCGCTGGGATCTCGCGACGGACTCCCTCGCGCCGTTGACGGCGGCGGATGGCCGCACGTTGCGCGGGGTGGATGGCCTGCGGGTGCATGCCGGCGCGCTGATCGCGATCCACAACGGTTCGACGCCGAATCGCGTGATGCGGGTCCGGCTGGATGCGGCCGGGCGCGCGCTCACCGGCGCGGACGTCCTGGATGCGCCGAGCGATCTCGAGGGCGAGATGACGGTGGGCGTCGTGCTCGGGGACCGGTTCGTGTATGTGGCGTCGAGCGCGTGGCCGTTCTGGACCGAGACGGGAGAGCGCCGCGCGCACGAGCGCGCGCTGCCGCCCGTGGTCCTGCGCTCCGTGCCGTTGCCGCAGTAGCTCGCGTCAGCTCGAACGCGGCGGCAGCCGGAGAATCGCGTCCATGCCGCGGTCGGCGCGCGGCTGCAGCGCCAGCGAGGCGTCGGCGCCGTAGAGCCGCTCGCAGCGGGCGCGCAGGTTGCCGACCGCGATGCCCGCGCCGTCAGTCGCCGCCGCATCGACCGGCTCGTCGGGCCCGTCGTTGCCCACGCGGAGCTCGAGCACTGTGTCGTCACGCCGCGCGATGATCTGCACGGTCCCCGGCGCGCGCCGCCGGGCGAGGCCGTGGCGCAGGGCGTTCTCGACCAAGGGCTGCAGCGCGAAGGCGGGCACGCGCCAATGCCCGAGTCCGGGTTCGATGACCCACTCCACGCGGAGCCGATCGGCGAAGCGCAGTTGCTCGATCTCGAGATACCGGCGCGTGAGGTCGAGCTCCTGGTCGAGCGACGTCTCCTGCGCCTCGCCCGCCGTGAGCGTGGCCCGCAGCAGGTCGGCGAGCCGCACGACCATGTCGCGCGCAAGCGCGGGGTCACGGCCGATCAGCGTCACGACCGCATTCAACGCGTTGAACAGGAAGTGCGGATTGAGTTGCGCACGCAGCGCCTGCAGGCTCGCGCGGGCGACGTCCTCGCGAAGCTGCGCCGCCTGCAGCGCGGCGGCCTGCCATTGGCGCTGCCAGCGCAGGCCCGCGAAGGTCCCGACGACGGCGCAGTAGATGACGAGCAGCAAGTCGCCGTAGAGCCGGATGCCGATGACGAGGGTGGACTCGAGACTGCGCGGCTCGTTCATGCCGAAGGCCAGCGTGACGGCCCAGATGACCACGATCTGCGCGAGGACGACGAACACTCCCAGCACTGCATGCGCCGCCAGCGAGCGGAGCAGTCCGCCGCGTTCGAAGGGCAGGCGCTCGCCCAGCGCGGCGATCAATGACGACCAGACGCCCCACGGTAGCCAGATGAGCAGCTGCGACGCGAGGATCGGCAGTAGGCCGAGGTCGGGGTTGAGGCGTGAGGGAACGAGGCGCAGGCCGAGCGTCGCCACGAGGGCGGGGACGATCCAGACCGCGACGATGGCGATGCGCAGCCGGCGTGACGGGTTCACCCGCGGCCCTCGAGCCGCGACACGACCGCCTCGCGGCGTGTGCGCGAGACGCGCAGCTTGGTGCCGTCGCGGAGGATGAGCACTTGGTCGCCCGCGAACCACGGCTGCAGTTCCCTGATCTGGTCGATCGCGACGATGACGCGGCGGTGGATGCGCACGAAGCGGGCGGGGTCGAGCCGGCGCTCGAGTTCCTGCAGCGTTTCGCGCAGCGTGTGGCGGCCGGCGGGTGTGAAGAGATCGACGTAGTTGCCGTCGCTCTGGATCCAGCGGATGTCGCTGACCTGCACCGGATAGCTGCGGTCGCCGTCGCGAATGACCAAGCGCTCGGCGAAGCGCCCGGTGGCAGCGCTGGCGGGGTTCTCCGACTCTCCGCCGCCCGTCGTGGCGGCGGTACCCGCCACCGCCGCGAGCAGGGCACTGAAGCGACGCGCTTCGTCGACGAGGCTGCGCGCCGCGTGCACCTGTGCCAGCCGCGTCCAGGCGGCCTCGAAGCGCGCGTCGTCGAAGGGCTTGAGCACGTAGTCCACCGCGGCGACCTCGAAGGCCCGCAGCGCGTGGGCATCGTAGGCGGTGACGAAGCAGGTCGGCGGCATGGCTTGCGCACCGATCGCGCTGACGACGGCGAACCCGTCGCCGCCGGGCATCTGCACGTCGAGGAACACCGCGTCCGGCGCCCAATCGCGGATGGCCTCCACCGCGGCTCCGCCATCGCCGACCTCGCGCAGCGCTGCGCCGGGGGCGAGGCTGCGCAGCAGCTCGCGCAGCCGCTCGCGGGCCAGGGGCTCGTCGTCGGCGATGAGGACGCGGGTGATCACGTGGAGAACCTACGCGCGCGCGGCTCGGTTGGCTTCTCGTGGGGACGGACCGCTCCTGGGGCGGGACGAGCCGTGGCCTACGTCGAGCGACCATGGCCGCAGTCCGCATCGTTAGCTTTCAGGCCTGTCCTCAGTCCACCGCCCGATGTCCGATACCGCTCCCACCCGCTCCCTCGACTTCATCCGCGAAATGGTCGCGGAGGACGTCGCCACCGGCCGCTTCGGCCGCGCGCCCGCGACGCGTTTCCCGCCCGAGCCCAATGGCTTCCTGCACATGGGCCACGCGAAGTCGATCTGCCTGAACTTCGGCATCGCCAAGGAGTACGGCGGCACCTGCAACCTGCGCTTCGACGACACCAACCCGCTCACGGAAGACGTGCGCTACGTGGAGTCCATCAAGCGCGACGTGCAGTGGCTGGGCTTCCAGTGGACGAACGAGTACTACGCCTCGGACTACTTCGAGAAGCTCTACGAGATCGCCGAGCTCCTGGTGACCAAGGGCAAGGCGTATGTGGACGACCAGACCGAAGAGCAGATCCGCACGAACCGCGGGACGGTGACGTCGCCGGGTACGCCGTCGCCGTGGCGCGATCGCAGCGTGGAGGAGAACCTCGCGTTGCTGCGCGGCATGAAGGCCGGCGAGTTCCCCGATGGCTCGAAGGTGCTGCGCGCCAAGATCGACATGGCGCACCACAACATGATCATGCGCGATCCGCTGCTGCTGCGGATCCGTCGTGATGCGCATCATTACCGGCGCGGGACGGACTGGAAGATCTTCCCGTTCTACGATTTCGCGCACGGCCTCAGCGACGCCATCGAGGGCATCACGCGCTCGCTGTGCACGCTGGAGTTCAAGGACAATCGCGAGATCTACGATTGGCTGGTGCAGGAGGCGGGCTTCACGAATCCGCCGACGCAGATCGAGTTCGCGCGCCTGGAGCTGGACTACACGGTGCTCAGCAAGCGCAAGCTGCTGCGCCTGGTGAACGAAGGCCACGTGAAGGGCTGGGACGATCCGCGCATGCCGACCATCGCCGGCATGCGGCGCCGTGGCGTGCGGCCGGAGGCGATCCGCGACTTCGCCGAGACGATCGGCGTGGCGCGCAAGGACGCCCGCGTGGAGATCGCGATCTTTGAGCACGCCGTGCGCAACGACCTGAACATGGAAGTGCCGCGCGTGCTCGCCGTGCTCAAGCCGCTCAAGGTGGTCCTCACGAACTACCCCGAGGGCCAGACGGAGATGCTCGAGGCGCAGAACTATCCGCACGACGTGCCGAAGACGGGCTCGCGGCAGATTCCGTTCTCGCGCGAGCTGTTCATCGACGCGGACGACTTCATGGAAGATCCGCCGAAGAAGTTCTTCCGCCTCTCGCCGGGCAACGAAGTGCGTCTGCGCTTCGGCTACATCATCAAGTGCGAAGAGGTCGTGAAGGACGCGGCGGGCAACATCGTCGAGCTGCGCTGCACGTATGACCCCGAGACGAAGAGCGGCGGCGCGAACAGCGGCAAGAAGGTGAAGGGCACCATCCAGTGGGTGTCGGCGCCGCATGCGCTGTCCTGCGAGGTGCGCTTGTACGATCGCCTGTTCCGCTTGCCGGATCCCGATGACGTGCCCGAAGGCCAGGACTTCATCTCGGCGCTCAATCCTGATTCGCTGGTGATCATTCCGGACGCGAAGGTCGAGCCGACGGTCGCGAACGATCCGATCGGCAGCCGGTACCAGTTCGAGCGCGTGGGCTATTTCTATTCCGAGCCCGAGGATTCGGCGGCGGGGAAGCTGGTGTTCAACCGGATCGTCGGGCTGCGCGACAGTTGGGCGAAGGAAGTCGCGAAGGGCTGAGCGCGCTCAGCCCTGGGGTTTCGCCGGCTGTGGCGCAATCAGCGCGCGCACGCCGACCCAAAGGAAGATGAGGAGCCCCGCGGCCTCGACGCCGAGGGCGAGCGCCTCTGAGACCGGCTTGAGGAAGTCGGAGACGCCCATGAGGAGGAACCCAAGGCTGAGCAACCGCAGCTTCCCGCGAGATTCAGGCTCGATGCGGAAGGACTGCACGAACACGCCGGCCGCGCAGAGGATGATGACAATGTTGAGGCCGGTCGTGAACGACATAGCGGTGGTGGGTTGAGGTCGCGGACACGATGTCGGCCGTGCAGAGGGATCGCAAGTTGCTGTCTAACAGCGACTTGCGTGCATTTCTCAGGGGTTGCTCGGGGCGCCGATTCCGCTTAGGTTTCGTGTCTCTGCGGGAAACCGTAGAGTGATGCCCCTTAGCTCAACTGGCAGAGCGCCTGACTCTGGATCAGGAGGTTCCAGGTTCGAAACCTGGAGGGGCAACTCGGTAATAGCATATGAACGAACGAAGGGAGCTCCAACTGGGGCGCCCTTCGTTCGTTTATGCGTCCGCGGTCAGCGCACGAACGTGAGCCAGCCGTGCGTGTCCTCGGTGCGCCCATTCACGATGTCGAGGAACCGCGTCTGTAGCGCACGCGTCACGGGCCCGACCTTTCCATCGCCGACCGGGAGGCGGTCCACGCTCCTCACGGGCGTGATCTCGCTCGCCGTGCCGCAGACGAACAGTTCATCGCAGGTGTACAGCACTTCGCGCGCGAGCGGCTGGACCACGTGCTTGAGCCCCAGGTCCTCGGCGATCGCCAGGACCGAGCTGCGGGTGATGCCCGGCAACAACGTGCCGTCGATCGGCGGCGTGTAGAGCACGCCGCCATCCACCACGAACACATTCTGCCCCGAGCCCTCGCTCACCATGCCGTCCGGCCCGAGGGCGATGGCCTCGTCGAAGCCGTTCTGCAGCGCCTCCATCTTGATCAACTGGCCGCTGAGGTAGTTGCCGGCGATCTTCGCGATGGCGGGGATCGTGTTCGGGGCCACGCGATTCCAGCTGGCCACGCAGGCATCGACCCCTTTCTCGAGGGCATCGGCGCCGAGGTAGGCGCCCCAGGGCCAGCAGGGGAGATAGACCTCGACGGGGCTGTCGAACGGCACCATGCCGGCGGCGCCATAGCCGCGAATCACCATCGGGCGCAGGTAGCAGGCGTCAATCCCGTTCTTGCGGACGAGCGCGCGGTTGGCCTCGACCAGCTCGTCGAGGCTGTACGGCACCGGCATGCGGTAGATCTTGCACGAGTTGAGCATCCGCTTCAGATGCTCGCGCAGGCGGAAGATCGCCGGGCCCTTGGGCGTCGCGTAGCAGCGGATGCCCTCGAAGACCGCCGAGCCGAACTGGACGGAGTGCGCGAGCACATGGACGTTGGCGTCCTTCCAGTCGATGAAGGCGCCGTCCTTCCAGATGTATTGGGTCTCGCCGATCTTGGCCACGGTCGTTGTGTTGGATGTGCGACTAGAGCAGCGAGCGGATCCAGCCGCCATCGACGGCGATGTTCTGCGCGGTGATGTAACTGGCTCGCTCGCTCGCGAGGAAGGCGGCGAGGGCCGCGAACTCCCGCGGCTCGCCGACGCGGCCCATCGGGATCTGCTGCTCCCAGGTGGCGAACGCGGCTTCCTTGGCGACGCCCTTCGCCGCGGCGTTCGCCGCCGCCAGCTGGTCGAGCCGCTCGGTGCGCGTATAGCCGGGCAACAGGTTGTTCACGGTGATGTTGAACGCTGCGACTTCGTTGGCGAGCGTGCGCGCGAATCCGGTGACGGCGGCGCGCACGCTGTTCGAGAGGATGAGGTTGTCCACCGGCTGCTTGACCGCGATGGACGTCACGTTGAGGATGCGCCCCCAGCGGCGCGCCTTCATCCCCGGCAGCGCGGCGCGGACGAGATTCACCACGCTGTGCAAATTGAGCGCGACGGCCTTCTCCCAGGCGTCCGGCGTGTGACTCTCGAACGGGCCGGGCGGCGGGCCGCCGGCATTCGTGACGAGGACATCTACCTGACCGAACCTCGCGATTGCGGCGTCCACGGCGCGCGTGACGTCGGCGGGCTGCGACACATCGGCCTCGATGCCGATCGCGTCAACGCCGTAGCGAGAGGCCAGGGCCGCCGCCTTCGCGTGGATCTCCGCCGTGCGCGCGCAGCAGGCGATCCGTGCGCCTTCCGCCGCCAGCTCTTCCGCGATGGCTGCGCCGAGGCCGCGGCTCGAGGCCGCGACGAACGCGACCTTGCCCTTCAGTCCGAGATCCACCGCTACTTCGTGTTGTGGAAGTAGGCGTCCGTGCCGTCGAGCCAGTCCTGCCGCGGCGGATTGAACACATCCACGTCCAGCGTGTCCTCGAGCGCCTCGGCCTTGTGCCAGACGTTCGACGGAATGTGCAGCACCTCGCCCGCGCGGACGTCGATCACCTGCTCACCCGCGTCGCCGATCCAGAAGCGCAGCGCGCCCTCGAGGATGTAGGTGATCTGCTCGTTGTGGTGCTGGTGCTTGGGGACGATGGCGCCCTTGGCGAGATACACGTGGGCGAGCATCATGCCCTGGCCCGTGACGAGGCGGCGGGAGATCTGGTCCGTGACTGCTTCCTTGGGCATGTCGGACCAGCGGTGGAACGTCACGTCGGTCGCACTGGTGTTGATGGAGGGCATGAGGGGATTGCGAGGAGTGGGGACGCGGGGCCGGTCGTCGGGCGCCCTAGAACAGCGGCGTGATGTTCACGGTGCGGCTGAGCACGGTGCCATCCGGCTGCCGGTACCGTACGGTCACCGAGCCGGTATCGGGCACGTTGAGCAGGAGGTCCGTGGTCGGGGACGCTGCCCGCGTTATGGCGATGGCGCCGTACAGTCCGCGTCCTGCAAGGTCCTGCGGCGGCAGCGCCAGCGATGCAATCGAGTTGTAGCCTGCGCTCCGGATGCCCGCCATCGACGCGAGATTTGCGGTGGTCATCGGACGACGGTAGAAGTCATAGGCCACGGCGAACCGGTCGCTGCCGAGGCGGTTCAGCCCGTAGCCGGCGTCGGTGAGCCGTCGCTGCATCTCCGGAAACGCCACGACGGTGTCGAGCATCAACACGTACTCGTGGCATATCGAGAAATGGTTGGTGGCGACCTCGCAGTAGCGGCGGCCCAGTTCAAGCGCCACCGAATCACCGGTGGGTGAGACGACCACCATCTCGACGCGGTCGCCGGCCGCGAAGCGGAGCTCGGGGTCGCTGGGCTCGGCGTAGATGCCGAGGTAGCCTTCGGGGAACCCGGTCGAGCCGCCGATGGCGGCAATCTGCGGATTGCGGAGCGTGGGTTCACCGGGGCCGAAGAACTCCGTCGACTCGCTGCAGGCCGTGCCGACCACGAGCCAGGCCGCGAGCACCGCTGCGGCGACGGTCCGGTGAGGGAAGCCGAGTCTGGGTCGCATGCCGTAGCATACCACCGGGGACCGCCGTGTGTCACGCGGCTTCCCGTGCGGAGCCGGCACGGCCATCTTGCGACAGCAGCAGTCCTCGACTCTCCCCCTTGCTCCCCCGTGATGCGGCCGTTCACCTCTCATCCGCTCGCTGCCCTCCGGACGGCGATGCTGAGCGCGGTCGCCCTGGCGGCCTCCATGCTGCTCCCGGGCGTTCCCGCCGGCGCGCAGCAGGCTCCGATGGCGATGTCGCCCGATGGGTGGATCGATCTGCAGCGCCCGGAGGCGTGGCGTCGGTACCGTGCGGATTCCTTGCCGCGGAACTGGGTGTTCGACGCCGAGTCCGGCGTGTTGACGCGGGCAGGGCTCGCGGGCGACATCGTGACCCGCGTGGCGTTCTGCGACTTCGAACTGGCGCTCGAGTGGCGCCTGGAGCGCGGCGGCAACAGCGGCGTGTTCTACCGCGCGACGGAGAACCCGCGCATCATCTGGCACCATGCGCCTGAGATGCAGGTGCTCGACAACGCGGCACACAACGATGGCCGCAACACGCTGACGTCGGCGGGTGCGCTCTACGCGGTGTACGCGGCGGCACGCGACGCGACGCGACCGGTGGGGGAGTGGAACCGCGCCCGCATTATCGCACGCGGGGACTCGGTGGAGCACTGGCTCAACGATGTGCTTGTCGTCGCGTACCGCGTCGGAAGCGAGGACTACCGCGCGCGCGTGGCCGCCTCGAAGTTCCGTGAATGGCCGGAGTTCGGACTCGCGCCCTGCGGACTGCTCGGCCTGCAGGACCACGGCGATCGCGTACAGTATCGCGGACTCCGGGTCCGTCCGTTCGCGCGCTAGCCGGGACGGCGGCTTTCGCCGGTGAACGAACGCAGGCATCTTCTCGCTGGTACGCGCGGACCCCTCCCATTCCCCTCCTGCGATGAGCGCCCGACTTCTCCGCCATGCCGCCCTGGTGCCGGCTCTCCTGTCACTCTCGGCGTGTGTGTCCGTGGCACAGTCGCCGACCAACGCGGCGGCGGGACCGTGGATCGACTTGCAGCGCGCGGAGGCCTGGCGCGGCTACCGCATGGACAGCTTGCCGACGGGCTGGGACTTCGACGCCGCGTCCGGCGTACTGACGCGACGTGCGGGAGCCGACATCATCACGCGGCAGCAGTTCAATGACTTCGAGCTCGAGCTGGAATGGCGCGTCGCCGCGCGCGGGAACAGCGGCATCTTCTTCTGGGCCAACGAAGGGACGGATCGCATCTTCGAGAACGCGACGGAGATGCAGGTGCTCGACAATGCCGGACATCCCGACGGTCGCAGCGCACTGACCTCGGCGGGGGCCAACTTCGGGCTCTACGCCACGCAGCCGTCGGCGGCCAAGCCGGCAGGCGAATGGAACGCGGTGCGGTTGGTGGCCCGCGGAAACCGCGTTGAGCATTGGCTCAACGGCGTGAAGGTCGCCGAGTACGAGCTCGGTTCCAGCGAATGGCTCGGGCGCATCCGCGCCTCCAAGTTCGCCCAGTGGCCGTCGTATGGGCGCGCCCGTCGCGGCCATATCGGCCTGCAGGACCACGGCGACGTCGTGTCGTTCCGTGGCATGCGCATCCGGGAGCTGCCGTGATCAAGGCGCGACTCGGGGTGATGATGTTCCTCCAGTACTTCGTCTGGGGGAGCTGGTTCGTGACGATGGGTACATACCTCGGCCAGACGCTGCGCTTCGCCGACACGCAGATCGGCGCCGCCTACGGCGCGACGGCCATCGCCGCGCTGATCTCGCCGTTCTTCATGGGCATGGTCGCCGACCGCTTCGTGAACTCCGAGAAGCTGCTCGGCGTGCTGCACCTCGCCGGCGGCGGGCTCATGTGGTTCGTCGCCCAGCAGCGGGACTTCACCACGTTCTATCCGGTGCTGATCGTCTACGCGATCTGCTACATGCCGACGCTGTCGCTCACGAACGCCGTCGCCTTCCACCACATCAAGGATCCGGCCAAGGAGTTCCCGGCCATCCGCGTGCTGGGGACGATCGGGTGGATCGCGGCCGGCATCCTCATCGGCAAGGTCCTGCAGGCCGACGCGCTGAACCTGCCGATGCAGGTCGCCTCGGCGGCGAGCCTCGCGCTGGGCCTGTTCTCGTTCGCGCTGCCGGCCACGCCGCCGAAGGGCGCGGGGCGTCCGTTCAGCTTCGGCGACGCCATCGGCCTCGATGCCCTGAAGCTGCTGCGCCACCGTGACTTCCTGATCTTCACGCTGGGCAGCTTCCTGCTCTGCATCCCGCTGCAGTTCTACTACGCGTTCACGAATCCCTTCCTGAACGAGATCGGCGCGCCGAACCCGGCGTTCATCCAGACCTTCGGGCAGATGAGCGAGATCTTCTTCCTCATCGCGCTGCCGATCTTCCTGATGCGCTTCGGCATCAAGACGGTGCTGTTGGTCGGCATGCTCGCCTGGGGCGCGCGCTACTTCGCCTTCGCCGGCGGCGACGCCGGCCCGGGCATGTGGATGATCTACGTGGGCATCCTGCTGCACGGCGTCTGCTACGATTTCTTCTTCGTCGCGGGGCAGATCTACACGGACCAGCGGGCCGGCGAGAGCATCCGCGGGGCGGCGCAGGGCTTCGTGAACTTCGTGACCAACGGGCTCGGCTACTTCGTCGGTGCGTTCGTGTCGGGCTGGGTGGTCAACCGCTACGCCACCGTCGATGACGCGAGCGGCGTCACGCTGCACGATTGGTCGGCCATCTGGCCGATTCCCGCCTACATGGCCCTCGCGGTCTTTGTGCTCTTCCTCCTGCTGTTCCGCAGCGGTTCCAAGTCCCCTGCCAACCCCTGAGGTTCGCGATGTCCCGTGATCGTCAGCTGGACCGCCGTACCGTCGTCACCGGCCTCGCGGCCGCCGGCGCACTCGCCGCGATGCCGAAGCCGCTGCACGCCTTGGGCGAGTATGCCGCGCCGCAGGGACAGCCATCGCAGAAGCTGCGCATCGCCTGCATCGGCGTGGGTGGCATGGGGCACTCCGACGTCCGCGGCGTTTCCTCCGAGAACCTGGTCGCCTTCGCCGACGTGGATTGGCGCAGCGCCGAGCGCGCATTCCGCGAGTTCCCGAACGCGAAGCGTTACAGGGATTTCCGCGAGATGCTGGAGAAGGAGCGCAACAACATCGACGCCGTGACCGTCTCGACGCCCGACCACACGCACGCCGTGGCGGCGATGATGGCGCTCAAGATGGGCAAGCACGTGTACTGCCAGAAGCCGCTGGCGCGCACGATCGGCGAGGTGCGCGCGCTGCAGGCCGAGGCGGCACGCCGGCCGCGCCAGATCACGCAGATGGGCAACCAGGGGCACGCGCAGGAAGGCATCCGCCTCATCCGCGAGTGGGTGGAAGCCGGCGTGATCGGCGAGGTCTCGAAGATCGACTATTGGACCAACCGCCCGATCTGGCCGCAGGCGCGCAATCGCTCGAGCGAGATGCACAACGTGCCGCCGACCTTCGATTGGAATCTCTGGCTCGGGCCGGCGCAGGAGCGGCCGTGGCATCCGAGCTACGCGCCGTTCAACTGGCGCGGGTGGTGGGACTTCGGCACGGGTGCGATGGGCGACATGGCCTGCCACATCATGGACGCCGCGTATTGGGTGCTGGGACTCAAGTATCCGGCGCGCGTGATCCCAGAAAGCACGCAACTCTACGCCGAGATGGCGCCGGCGCAGGAGCGCATCACGTATGAGTTCCCGGCGATCGGCTCGCGCCGCGCGGTGGAACTGGTCTGGCGCGACGGCGGCTTGCTGCCGCCGAAGCCGACCGACTGGCCTGCCGACCTCGACTTCCCGCACTCGGCCACGGGCGGACAGATCTGGCACGGCACGAAGGGCATGATCCTCGCGGGCACGTATTCGGAGAACCCGCGCCTCGTGAACGACCAGCAGTGGAAGGACCTGCAGGCGAACCCGGTGCCGCAGAAGTACCCGCGCACGGGTGGCGTGTACCAGGAGTGGATCGAGGCCATCAAGGGCGGCACGCAGCCGGGCAGCAACTTCGCCAGCTACGCCGCGCCGATGACCGAGATGATCCTCCTCGGCTGCCTCGCGACGCGGATGGGGCAGACGCTCGAGCTCAACCCCGACACCGGCGCGATCACCAACGTGCAGGCGCCGAGCGAGTGGGTGATGCCGACGTATCGCGCCGGGTGGTCGCTGTAGCGATCAGCGGTAATCACCACGAAGGCACGAAGGGTCCCCTGCACACCCAAGGCCCCGCGACTCCAAGAGGCATTGCCTCCCGAGGGTTGCGGGGCCTCGAGTTCATCGCGACTCCCTTCGCGCCTTCGTGGTGAGAATCCGTTCAGGGAAACTCGGCCAGTAGCCGCTCGACGGCGCTGCGGATCGCGCTGGTGGGATCGCGCTCGGCCTGCGGCTTGATCTCTCCGTAGATGATGCCGCGCCAGGCCACCTTGCGGCCGTCGGCCGTGAGCGCGTCGACGACGAGCAAGCCTTCCTGCCAGGTCATCGTGCGCTCACGCATCTGCTCGGGGTCGCCGTAGCGTCCCCAGTCCTGCGGATCGCGGTCGCCGACGGCGCGGGGGGCGTCGGTCCGCGGGATGGTATCGACGACTTCGCGGCGCGCGAGATGGAAATGCACGAAGAACTCCGCCGCGTCCGGTGTGGTGAGGCGGAATCCGCGGGCCTCGAGGCCTTGGGCGATCGCGTCGCTGAGTCGGTCGTGGATGTCCGGCGGTGGCACGACTTCGCCCTGTGCGGCGCTCGGTCCGTCGCCGTCCGCCGTGCTCCACGACCAGCTGGCACCGGACGGGATGCGCACGGTCTCGTCGCGCTCGATGATGACGGTGGGCTCGCAGGCCGTGCTGGCGAGGGCGATGGCGGCGAGGATGGCGGGCCGGAGGCGTGAGCGCATACGTGAAGTGTCGCGTGTCGGGGCCTCCGACGCCAACTTTCTGCGATGCCCACGCTGCCGCGTCCATTCATCGAGGCCTACGTCGAGACCGTCGCGCAGGCTGCCGCCGCCGAGCGGGCGGGCGCGGATCGCCTCGAGCTCTGCGGGCCGGGGGAAGGCGGACTCACGCCCTCCGACGCCACGGTCGCCGCGGTGGTGCAGGGTACCGACGTGCCGGTGCACGCGATGCTCCGCCCCCGCGCGGGCGACTTCACCTACGATGCCGACGAGTTCGCGCAGATGCTGCGCGACATCCCGCGCCTGCGCGCCTGCGGCGCGACGGGCGTGGTCTTCGGCGTGCTGCAGTTGGATCGCCGTCTCGACGTTGAGCGGATGCGCGCGCTCGTGACGGCGGCGGAGGGCCTGCGCACGGTCTGTCACCGCGCGTTCGACCTGACGCCGGATCCCGATGAAGCGCTCGAGCAGCTGGTCACCCTCGGGATCCACGAGGTGCTCACCAGCGGCCAGGCAGCCGACGCGAGCGCCGGGGTTCCGGTGTTGCGTCGCTTGCACGCGCGTGCCGACGGGCGCATCGACGTGCTCATTGGCGGCGGTGTGCGGGCGCACAACGTCGCGCGCATCATCGCGCAGACCGGCGTGCCCCGCGTCCACGCCCGCGCGGTCGACGCGGGGGTAATCGCGGAGATGCGAGCGGCCGTGCAGCGCCTGCGCTGACGCCCCGCCTTCAGGGCGTCGCGGTCATCACATCGAGCGCGGCGCGCAACCCGCGGGCCAGCTTCACCGCATCGTCCTCGGCCCAGAAGTGCAGGAAGAACAGCCGCGGCTCGTCATCGAGGAGGTGGTTGTGCAGGCTGGTCGGGGTGATGCCCTGCGACTGCAGTGCGCGGATCACGGGGTTGACCTGCGCGCCGAGCAGCACGAAGTCGCCGGTGATCGCGGCTCGTCCAGGACCGGTGGGCTGGAAGTTCATCACGGTCGCGAGGCCCATCGAGGCGGGCACGGGGTGCCCGCCCGCGCGCAGTGTCTCCGGACGCGGCACGCTGAAGTTCATCACGCCGGCATTGATCGGCGCCGGGCGTCCGAGCGCGGCGGCGAGTGCGGCGCTGTCGAGCGTGGCCGGCAGCGGTACGGTCGCCGGTTCCCGCCCCGGCGCCGGCGTGCCGGTCTTCGCCACGGCGGCGCGCACGCCCTCGGCGATCTTGAGCGCATCGCCGTGCGCGTGGAGATGGACGTACAGCACACTCGGCGACTCACCGGCGAGATGGTGGTGAATCGCGGACTGCTCGATGCCGGCCCGCTGCAGCTCGAGCAGGACGTCGGCGAGCTCCGATTCGAGCACGACGAGGTCGCCCATCGCCATCGTCCCGTGGGGGGTCGGTAGGAACGCGACCCACGAGCCGAGCGCGAAGTTTGCGCGGATCGGCGTGCCGCCGACACGGACGCGGAGGTCGCTGCGCGGCATCCCGATGCGCACGACACCGCCGGGCAGCACCGCGCTCGGGCGGCCCAGTGCCCGTTCGATGCCTGCGCGGTCCACGGGCGCCGGACCTTGGCCTCGTGCGGCGGCGGGGGTGATGGTGGCCGTCGACAGGAGCGCGAGGGTCGCCACGGCGGTATGTCGGATGCTTCGCATTGTCAGCCTCCCTGAGGTGTCGTCGGCTAGAAGAATCGCTTCAGTTCGGAGTAATTGCCCGAGACGATCAATCGCACCACCACGTCGCGCCCGGAGCGGTTCCTCCAGAACCAGCCGTGGCCGCCGTCCATCGCGGCCGTGAGCACGCCGCTGTCGGCCTCGACGCGCGTGCCCTTGCCGTACGGGATGTAGCTGTTCGGCACGCCGGTCGAGTCGCCGTGCATATCGTAGTTCACGGCGCCGCCGGTGCTGGTCCAGGCATAGGTCGCGGACATACCCTTCGGCATCACGAGCTTCACTTCCTTCCCGGCATTCGGCGCGAGGGCGACGAGCACCGTATCCGTGCGGGACGCCGCCGTGGCGGTCGGCGCGGCTGGCGTTGCTTCAGCCGCGGGCGTCGCGTCGCTCGGCGCGGCCTCGCTCCCGCTGGCGGCGGCCGCACGCTCGGCGGCCTCCGCCGCGGCGGCCTCCCGTGCGAGCTGCTGCTTGATCTCGCCCATCTCGGTGAGGCCGAGCACGCGGCCGACGCCGGTCACGTCCACGCCGTACTCCGCCGGCATCACGACGGTGACGAGCAGCAACGCCGCCACGCCGAGGGCGGTGAGCGTCGCCCGCCGCAAGCGCTGCGGGCTGGGAAGGTCCTGCTGCGAAGGCTGCATCGAGGTGTTCATCGTGGTCACGAGGCGGGAGAGAGGAAGAAACCGGCGAGCTGGTAGCCCGCGAGCAGGAATCCGAGCGACATCATCGTGGCGTTCGCGGCGAAGCTGTGCCGTGCGAAGCTGGCGCTGCGGCGCCAGTAGCCCATCGCGATGAGGATGGCGGAGAGGCCCAGCAGCTGGCCCAGCTCGACGCCGAGGTTGAAGGCGATGAGGTTCGCGAGCAGGCCGTCGTGGCCCACGTCGTAGTCGAGCATCTTCGTGGCGAGGCCGAGGCCGTGGATGAGTCCGAACAGCAGCGTCGCGGCGCGGGCGTCCGGCTGCCAGCCGAACCACACGCGGTATGCGCCGAGGTTGTCGAGCGCCTTGTAGACGATCGACAGGCCGATCACCGCATCCACGAGATAGGCGTTGACCCGCACATCGAGCAGAACGCCGCCCATCAGCGTCACGGTGTGGCCGATGGCGAACAGGGTCACGTAGAGCGCGACGTCGCGCAGGCGATACACGAAGAAGATCACGCCGGCGAGGAACAGCAGGTGGTCGTAGCCGGTGACCATATGCTTGGCGCCGAGGTAGGCGAAGGGCGCGAGCAGCACGCCGGTCACCTGCTGCAAGTAGCCTTTGTCGCCGGCCGTCACGCCGTGCGCGAGCAGTTCGCTCGGCGCCAGCACGAGCGTGGCGATGGCGGTGAGTGCGAGTGCCGTCGCCAGGCGATTCGGCAAGGGGCGTGGACGCATCACGGGTGCTCCGGAGCGGGCGTGGAACGCTGTCCGTACGTCGCGTACAGCGCAGGGAGGACGATCATATTGAGTGCGGTCGCGGAGATGAGGCCTCCGAGAATGACGATGGCCATCGGGGTCTGGAGTTCGTTGCCGGGTTCGCCGCCGCCGAGCGCGAGCGGAATCAGCGCGAGACCGGCGGTGAGTGCGGTCATCAGGATGGGAGAGAGCCGCTCGAGCGAACCACGCAGCACGGCCTCGTGGTCGGACACCCCGTCGGACTCGAGCTGCCGGTAGTGCGTCACGAGGAGGATGCCGTTGCGCGTCGCGATGCCGAACAGCGTCACGAAGCCGACGAGCGAGGCCACGCTGACCACGCCGCCGCTCAACGCCACCGCCGCCACGCCACCGATCAGCGCCAGCGGCAGGTTGGCCATCACCAGGGTCGCGAGGCGCGCCGACTTGAATTCCCCGTAGAGAATCAGGAAGATCGCCGCGATGGCCAGCACCGACAGCGAGAGCAGCGTGCGCGTGGATTCCTCCTGCGCCTCGAACTGCCCGCCGTACTCCACGAAGTAGCCCGGCGGCATCGCGACGTCGCGGGTGATGCGCGCGCGGATCTCCTCCACGGCGGAGCCCAGGTCACGGCCCGCCACGTTGGCCTGCACGACGATCTTGCGCTGCACGTTCTCGCGCGAGATGGTGTTCGGCCCGCGCGTCATCGTGACGCGCGCGAGCCGGCCGATGGGCACGCGCTGGCCCGTGGGCGTGGCCACGGGCATCGCGGCGATGGCCTCCGTCGAGCGACGCTGCGACTCCTCGAGCCGCACCACGAGATCCACGCTGCGGCCCTCCTCCAGCAACTGCGAGACGACCTCACCGTTGAACGCCACGTCCACCGCCTCGGCGAAGTCGCCCGGCGTCAGGCCGTAGCGCGCCAGCGCGAGGCGGTCCACGTCCAGCCGCAGCTGCGGCACGTCCACCTGCTGTTCCAGCTGCAGGTCGGCGATGCCTTCGACGTCCTGGATGGCGTCGCGCACCGCGGTGCCGACGCCGCGCAGGCCCTGCAGGTCGGGCCCGAAGATCTTCACCGCGATGTTCGCGCGCGTGCCCGAGAGCATATGGTCGATGCGATGGCCGATCGGCTGGCCGATCGTGACGTTGGTGCCGGGGATCGAGGCGAACTGGGCGCGCAGTCGCGCGAAGAGCGCTTCCTTGTCCACGTCAGGCTTGAGCGTCACGTCCAGTTCGGCGGCGTTCACGCCCTGCGCGTGCTCGTCGAGCTCGGCGCGGCCCTGGCGGCGATCCGTGTTGAGCACGGCGGAGTCGGCCTTCAGGATGCGCTCGACGCGCAGGCCGATTGCGCTGGCCTCGGCCAACGAGGTGCCCGGCACCGTCACCACGCTCACCGTGAGCGCGCCTTCGTTGAACTCCGGCAGGAAGGCGGTGCCGAGCAGCGGTAGTGTGGCCATCGTGAGCGCGAAGGCGGCCAGCGCGCCGATCAGGGTACGTCGCGGGGCGTTGAGCACGCGCTCCAGCAAGGTGGCGTAGTGCCGCTTCAGCCACTGCACCACGCGGCTGTCGTGGGCACCCGCACCCTCGGCGCTTGCCGGCAGCAGCCAGGCGCAGAGCACCGGCGTGACCGTCACCGCCACGACCAGCGAAGCGAGGATGGACACCACGTAGGCGAAGCCCAGGGGCTGCAGCAGGCGCCCTTCCACGCCGCCGAGGAAGAACAGCGGCAGGAAGACCACGATGATGATGGCCGTCGCGTTGACGATCGAGCTGCGGATCTCGACGGAGGCATCGAAGACCACGTCGAATACGCTGCGGCGTGCTTCAGGGGCCAGCACCGCGTTCTCGCGCAAGCGGCGCAGCACGTTCTCGACGTCGATGATGGCGTCGTCCACCAACGCGCCGATGGCGATGGCCATCCCGCCGAGCGACATCGTGTTGATGCCGATGCCGAGCAGCTGCATCGCCAGCACGGCGACGGCCAGGGACAACGGGATGGCGAGCACCGAGATCGCCGTGGCCCGGCTGTTGGCCAGGAACAGGGCGAGGATGATCACGACGAGCAGGGCGCCGTCGCGCAGCGCGTGGACCACGTTGCGGATGGCGACGGTGATGAAGTCCGCCTGCCGGAACAGCTCGGTCTCGATGTGCATCCCCTCGGGCAGCGTCGGCTGGATGGCCGCCAGCTCCTCGGTGATCCGCTCCGTGAGGGCGAGGGTGTTGGCGCCGGGCTGCTTCTGCACGGCGAGCACGACGCCAGGCAGCGCGTTGACCGAAGCGTCGCCGTAACGCGGCGCTGGCCCCACGCGCACGGTCGCCACCTGGGCGAGGGTCACGGCGCCGCCGCCGCGTGCCGCGACGACGGTCGCGCCGATGTCTTCCACGCTGCGGGCGCGCCCGACGCTGCGGATGACAATCTCCTGCCCGCGATCCATATACACGCCGCCCGAGGCGTTCACGTTGGCACCCTCGGCGGCGCGCAGCAGGTCGCCGAGCGTGATGCCTGCCGCGCGCATCCGCTCGGCGTCAGGATGAATCTGGTACTGCTTCACCTCGCCGCCGATCGGGATGACCTGCGCGACGCCCGGCAGCGCGAGCAGGCGGCGGCGCAGTGTCCAGTCAGCGTGCGTGCGCAGCGCCATCGCGCGCTCGAGGGACGGTGTCGTATCGCCGCGCCACGAGAGCCCGATCATCATAATCTCGCCCATCACCGACGACACGGGGGCGAGCACCGGCGGTGGGAGGTCGTCCGGGAGGCTCGCGGCGGCCGCCTGCAGCTTCTCGGTGACGATCTGCCGGGCACGGAAGATCTCCATCTCCCAGTCGAACTCCACCCAGATCACGGCGATGCCCTGTGCGATCGACGAGCGCACGCGACGCACGCCGGTGGCGCCGTTCACGGCCGTCTCGATCGGGAAGGCGACGAGGGCCTCGACTTCCTCCGGCGCCATACCGTGCGCCTCGGCGAGGACGGTGACCGTCGGCGCCGTCAGGTCCGGAAACACGTCCACCGGCAACCGTGCGGCGGTCCACGCGCCGGTGGCGAGCAGCAAGGTCGCGGCCGCGAGGACCACGACGCGCCGCTGCAGCGCCCATTTGATCAATGCGTTCATCATCGGGCGGCGCTCAGTGTTCGTGGCCGTGCGCAGGCACGGCCGTGGAGAGCGAGGCGAGCTTCACGTGGTACGCCGCCCCGCTGACGACGCGCTCGCCGGCGTTGAGGCCGCTGCGGACGAGTACGGAGCGTCCGTCACCGCCATCCACCTGCACCACGCGGCGCTCATAGCGCTCGCCGGAGGTCTGCACGAACACGATCGCCGTGCCATCCTCGTCGAGCACCGCGCCGGCCGGCACGACGATGCCGGCCCCACGCGAGCGCGTGGGTACCGCCACGCGCGCCAATGCACCGACGGGCAGCGGCTCGCGCAGGCCCTCGAGCGCGTAGCTCACGCGCACGGCGCGGGTCAGCGAATCCACGGCGGCGCTCACACCGAGCGGGCGCGCGGCGAAGCGGTCGGAGAACCCTTCCGGCGTGACGACGGCCCGCGCGCCGCGGTCCACCCGGCCGACGACGTCCACCGGCACGAAGGCCGTGACCCACAGCCGCGACGGATCCACCAGCGAGTACAGCGGCGCGCCGGCTTCGACGCGCGCGCCCGCCGTCCCCCAGCGTTCGGTGACGATGCCGTCCATCGGGGCACGCAGTTCCACCAGACCGTCCGCCGTGATCGCACCACCGCCGATCGCCGCCAGCGCCTCACGCGCGGCGTCGAGCGCAACGGTCGCCTCGTGCATCCGGCGCTCGGGAATCGCCTCCGCGGCGAGCAGGCGCTCGGCGCGGGCGTGCTCCTCCTCGGCTTCGCGCAGCCGCGCGCGGGCGTCGGCGAAGCTCGCGCCGCCGTCACCGAGCGTAGGACGGACGCGGGCGAGCACGTCGCCGCGGCGCACGCGCATCCCGACGGCCGGCGCATCGGGCGAGAGCTCGAGCAGACCACTCGCCGGTGCCGGCGCGACCTGCGCAGCACCCGGCGCCGGCATCACCTCGCCCGGTACGTCCACGGCGATCGCCAGCGTGCCGGAAACCGCGAAGTCGGTGCGGAAGCCCGGCGTCTTCCATTGCTGCTCCTTCAGGAATGCGATACCGCCGTCCTCGCCGCCCTCGTCGAGGGGCGCGTCGTCCTCCGTGGCATACACGACGAGCCCCGGGACCTCGATGCGGTCGCGGGCCTGCGGGCTCTCGACGTCGATGACCAGGTCGTAGATGCCCGGCGCCGTGAACACGGGTGCCGGCCCATAGATGCCCGGCACGCGCGGCGCGTCCTGCGTGACGACGAGCGGCGCGCCACCGCTGCGCGGCGTGAATGTGAGCACGATGCGTCCTGAGCGCAGCGGCGCGAAGTCCGTGAGGTCGGTGAGATGGGCGGCGAACGTGCCGCCCACGCCGACGATCAGCGCCGGGTGCTCCATAAAGAGCTCGGTGGAGTCGGTGAAGAGCGTGATGACGCCGCCGGCACGCTCGGGTGCCGCGGACTCATCGCCGGGCGTATCGGCACAGGCCGCCATTGCGGAGAAGCCAAGGGCGAGCGCCAGCAGGGCGCGTCGCGAATGCACGAGAGTATGGAGAGAGGGCACGGGAGTCAGTCCAGGAAAGGTTGGCCGATGGCGCGCGCCAACTCGGCGCGGCGCACGAGGGCGTCCGCTCGCAGCGTCGCGAACGCTTCTTCGGCTTCGTCGTATGCGCGTAGGCCGTTCAGCCAGGCCTCGAGCGGGATGTCTCCCTCGGCGAAGGCCGCATTGACGGCGGCGAGGGCGCGTGCCGCATTCTCGCCGAGCGCCGGCTCGAGCAGGGCGAGCTGCGTGGCAGCGCTGCGCAGCGCGTCGCTGGCCGCGATGATCTCTTGCGTGGCTTGCCGCTGGAGCTCAACGAGCTCTTGCCGTACCTGCTCCGCATCGGCGGCGGCGGCATCACGGGCGCCGGTGCGGCGGTCGAACAGCGGCAGCGGGATGGTGACACCGGCGGCGATGCCGCGCAGTGCGCCCAGCCCAGCGGCGGTCTCGGTCTTGAGGCCGCCGACGAGCGTCGGGACGGGCAGGCGCTCCCATTGGGCGAGCCGCGCCGAGGCCACGCGGGCTTCGACGCGTGCGCGCGCGGCTTGGAGGTCGGGTCGCTGCGCCAGGCCCTGCGCGAGCAGGGAGTCGTCACTGAGTGTCGGTGCGCGCGTGGCGTCGAAGGTGAGCGCGAACGGGACGTCGTCGCCACGATGCGCGGGGTCGACGAGTGCGCGCAGGGCGCGCCGCGCACGACGGGCCTCGACGGCGCGTGCCTCGCGCACGGCCGTGTAGCGTGCAGCCTCGAGTTGCACGCGGCGTTGCTCGTAGCCCGACGCATCGCCGGCGGCGAGCCGGGCATCCACGATGCGCTGCGCCTCGGCGAAGGCCCGCGCCGACTGCGTCGCGATGCTGAGCCGTCGCTCGGCCTCGAGCACCGCCGCGTAGGCGGTCACCGTCATCACGGCGACGTCCAGCTCGGCGGCGCGGAGATCGGCGGCCGCGGCCTGCGCGTCGGCGGCCGCGGCGTCCCGGCGTGCCGCGCGCTGGCCCAAGGCCAGCGGCTGCGCCAGCGTCGTGATGTGCTGTGAGTTCTCGGCTCCGGCGCGTGAGGTGCGCTCGTACTGCCACGAGAGACTGGGATTGGCGAGCGCAGCGGCCTGCCGCGTCCGGGCGTCGGCGGCCAGGAGCGCGGCCCGGGCGGCGGCGACGCGCGGGTGCGCGCGCAGCGCCCGCTGCACGGCGGAATCGAGAGGAAGCGGGTCGGCGGCCTGCTGCGCGGCCGCTGGTGCCGCGAGGCAGGCCAGCAACACGAGCGCGCGCAGATGCGCGGTCCCGCGAGTGCGGAACGACATCGGGGTTCTATTGTAGGAGTCCCCGCTCGGCGCGGCGGTCGCCGGCGGGCGCGGGACTGTCAGGGCATCAGGCGCGTGCCGGGCACGCGAGGCTCAGCGCGCCGGCGGCGCGCGAGGGCTGACGCTGGAATGTCGTCGCGCGGCGGGCGGGTCCGACGCGAACGCCTCGCGAGGAGGCAAGACGTCACCGCGCGGCGGCAGGAGCCCGACCTCCGCCGCGACGGCGAGGTCGATGGGCGTCCAGTCCGTACGCGACTTCAGGCCCGCGCTGACGACCGCGTGAGGATGCTCGTGCTGATGGGCGTCCGGCGAGACGGCGAGCGCGTCGCTGACGTCGGCCGCTTCGTGATCGTGATCGTGTCCGTGCACTGCCACGGACTCGTGCGTCGCCTCGTGCGCGTGCGCCGTGCCGTGGGCGACCGCGCTCACCGACTGCCCCACTCCCATCAGGAGTGCGGCGCCGAAGAGCAGCGAGCGCGTCAGGCCGTGCGGGTGCATTCAGTGAACCTACACGGGCCGGTCATCCTCCGCCACAGACATCCTGGGTCAGGGACTCCGCGAGGCGCCCGAGCTTTCGCGCATCCGCAGCGCCGACACCGTCCCCGAGCCGAAGGTGATGGCCGCGGTCACCCAGATGGCGACGGCGATGCCGAAGCGATCGGCGAGCACGCCGGCGAGCACGGCCCCGAAGGCGTAGCCGAGGTCCCGCCACAGCCGGTACACCCCGACCGCCGAGGCGCGCCAGCGCGGATGCGCCACGTCGCCGATCGCGGCCAACAGCGTCGGATAGACCATCGCCGTGCCGACGCCGAGCAGGACGGCGCCGCCGGCGAATCCCGCAAAGCGATCCGACATCGCGATCACGGCAATGCCGATCGCCTGCGTCCACATCCCCCAGACGATGAGGCCTTTGCGCCCGATGCGGTCCGAGAGTCCGCCCGTCACCAGTTGGCCGAATCCCCACACCGCGGGATACAGCGCCGCCAGCGCCCCGATCTGCGCGAGCGACATTCCCGCCGCGGCGAAGGCGAGCGGGAAGAGGCCCCACGCGAGGCCGTCGTTGAGATTGTTGACGAGCCCCGCCTGCGAAATGCTCGAGAGCGTTGGCTCGCGGTACGTCGCGAGCCGGAAGATCTCCGCTTGGCTGGGAATCGGCGCGGCGTCGGCGTCGCCGCTGTGCGCCTGCGCTTCGAGATGCACGTGGTCGCGTGTGTCGCGCACGAGAAATGCCGACAGCAGCAGGCCGATGGCGACGAAGCCGATGCCCATCTGGAACGGCGCCGGGCGCAGGCCGTAGCGCGCGGCGACGTAGCCCGTGGCCAGCGTGCTCAATGCGAGCGCGACGTAGCCGGCGAACTCGTTGAACCCCATCGCGAGCCCGCGCTGCCGCGGCCCGACGAGGTCGATCTTCATAATCACGGTCGTGGACCACGTGAGGCCCTGACTCACGCCGAGCAACGCGTTCGCCGCGAGGATCCAGTTCCAGCTCGGTGCCCACATCAGCAGGAAGGGCACCGGTGCGGCGAGGATCCAGCCGGCGATGAGGACGTGCTTGCGGCCGAAGCGGTCCGACAGACGGCCGGCGAGATAGTTCGTGGCCGCCTTCGCGATGCCGAAGACGACGATGAACGAGAGGATCGCCGTGCGCGCGGCGAGCAGGAACTCCTGCTCGGCAATGGCCGGGAGGATGCTGCGCTCCAGCCCGACCATCGCCCCGACGAAGCCGTTGACCAGCACCAGCAGGGAGAACTGGGCCCAGTTCTCCCGCAGGCCGAGCCGCGGCGTCACGGCCGCCAGGTGCCCTTGGCCACCTTCGGCATATAGCGATCGATGCCGCGGTTGGGATACGCCAGCGTCTTGCCCTGCTCGGCCGAGCGGTACGCCGTCATCAGCATCTTCACCACCTCGACGCCGTCGGCGAAGTCGAGCATCGCCTTCTCCTTGCCCTGGAAGACGCGCACGAAGTGGCGGTCCTCGTTCGTGTAGCCGTAGGCCGCGTACTCCTCGGGAACGACCGGCATCACGCCCTGCTCGGCGTTCTGCTTCTCCACGAGATCTTCGCCGGCGCGGCCGGTGACTTCGCGCGAGAAGAACAGGTTGAGGCCGGAGTCCAGCGAGTTCCACTTCATCGAATACTCGGGGCCGAGCAACTCGGCCGAGAGGCGCAGGCCCGCGCCGACGAAGCTCCACGACGTGGAGGCCTCGCCGATGACCTTGTGGCCGTCGGCCGTCTTGAACTCGATGAGGATGCTGGCGTAGTCCTCGCTGGGCCGCTTGGTGTAGTCGATGGCGCGGCCGTAGGTCTTCTGGAGCTTCTTCGCGTAGCTCGGTCGCGACCACTTGAGCGAGGCGATGTGACCGGTGATGCGCACGGGCTTCACGGAGCTGAGCGGCTTGCCCGGTTCGGTGAGGAGGTGACGCACGACGAGCGCCGAGTGGCACATCATGTCGTTGAGCACGCCGCCACCCTGCAGTGCGCCGTTCCAGAACCACGGCGCGTGCGGGCCCGAGTGCTCCTCGGCGGCACGGGCGAGGTACGGCCGGCCGGTCGTGGCCGCACCGCGGGCCCAGATGAGCTTCTTGCCCGCCTCGACGTGCGGCGCGAAGAGCTGGTTCTCGAGGTAGCCCGTCTTGAGCCCCACGCTCTTCACGAGGCGCTGCACCTCCTCGGCCTCGGCCACGTTGCGGGCCAGCGGCTTCTCGCAGGCGATGCCCTTGAGCGTGCCCTTGCCGCTCTTGATGGCGTGGACGATCTCCTCGACGTTCTCGATGCGCGCCTGGTTGGGGCCGCAGAGCCAGAGGGCGTCGATGTTCGGATCGGCGACCATCGCCGTGATGGACTTGTAGGCCTTCGCCTGACCGACGTCGCAGTCGCGGGCGAGCCTGGCCGCGCTGGCGGCGTTCGCCGCGTTGGGTGACCAGACGCCGCGCACGTCCGCGTCGCGGACGCCGCGCCAGCCCTGGATGTGAAAGCGGGTGTTGAAGCCCGAACCGATGAAGCCGACGCCGAGGGGTGCGCTCATTACCGTGTCCAGATTCCGGGTGAAGGTGACGCTTTAGAGATAGCACTCGGGCGGCGTCCTGACTATCGTCCATGCATGCACGAGCACATCGCGGTCCGACGCTGGCTCATGGCCTGCATCGTGTCGGTGTTCTTCGCCGTCGTGATCGGCGGCATCACCCGCCTCACCGAGAGCGGGCTCTCCATCACCGAGTGGAAGCCGGTGGCCGGCGTGTTCCCGCCGATGAACGAGGCCGCCTGGGACGACGCGCTGCGGAAGTTCCAGCAGATCCCGCAGGCGCAGACCACGCACGCCGGCATCACGATGGCGCAGTTCAAGTGGATCTACTGGTGGGAATGGTTCCATCGCATCGCCGCGCGCGCCGTGGGATTGGTCTTCGCGATTCCCTTCCTGTACTTCGTCGCCAAGGGCACGATGCCGCAACGCTACGCGATGCGACTGGCGTGGCTGCCGCTCCTGACCTTGGCCCAAGGGGTGCTCGGTTGGTACATGGTGAGCAGTGGCCTCGAGGTGCGCACCGAGGTGAGCGCGTATCGGCTCGCCGCGCACCTCACGCTCGCGCTGACGATCCTCGTCATCGCCCTCTGGACCTGGGCGGACCTCGATCCCAGGCGTGAGGAAGTGCGCGCCGAGGCGCCGTGGCGCTGGGCGGTGCTCGGCGTCGTGAGCTTGCTGGCGATCACCGTGGTGTCCGGCGCGTTCGTCGCCGGCCTGCGCGGCGGCAAGGTGTTCAACGAGTTTCCGCTGATGGGCGGCCAGGTCGTGCCGCCGGGCTACCAGGCGCTGGTCGGCTGGTGGACGAACGCGTTCGAGAATCCCGTCGCGGCGCAGTTCCACCATCGCGTGTTGGCCACGCTCACGGGGATTCTCAGTCTCGTGCTCGCTTGGCGCGCGCGGCCGGAGATCCTCGGGGAGTACGGCGCGACCGCCGTGCGCTGGTTCGGCATGGCGATCGCCGTGCAGTTCGGGCTCGGCATCGTCACGCTGCTGATGGCGGTGCCCGTCGCGCTCGGCGTGCTGCACCAGTTCGTCGGCACGCTGGCCCTCACGCTGGGCGTGCTCGCGGTGCACGCGGTGTGGGTGCCGCTGCGGCACGAACCCGCCGCCGCGGCCGGCTGATACCCGCGCCGGGCGCCAGACGGGCGCCCCGTGCCTTCAGCGCCGCGAGATCTCCACGCGCCAGATGCTCGGACCGCGCTCGGTGTACTCCCAGCGGAACGCGCCCGTGCGCTGCGTCTGGAACTGATAGTGCAGCGGCACCGGGTCGTGGTCGTTCACCAGGGTGAAGTGCTCGCCCGGCGCGAGGGCGTCGAAGGTGCGGAAGATGGTCGCGTGCTTCTCACGCGGTGGGATCGTACGGACATCCAGCATGGTCGGCGTCGCCATCGGCGCTCGCTCCGGGGGTTGGGGGTGTAAACCGTCGCCTCGCGACGGGGGACTTCAGCCGCGGACGTCGAGCTGGTAGCTGCAGGACTCCGCGCCGTCGGGAATGAAGCTGACGCGCTTGGGATCCTCGCCGAGCAGGTCGCGCAGCAGCGAGATCTCGGCGCGGCAGGGCACGTGCGTCGCAGCGACCATATCGCGCACGGGGCAGTGACAGAGCCGCAGGCGCGGCGCGCCGTCGACTTCGTCCAGTTCCGGCATATAGCCCAACTCGGTGAAGATCTGCAGCACTTCCTGCAGGCGCTCCTCGCCCTCGAGTCCCTCCACGCGCGCCATCGCGGCACGGCGACGCTCGGCGAGCTGCCGGTCATAGAACTTGCGCAGCAGGGGCGTGTGGCCGGCCTCGACGAGAAACGCCGAGAGTCCGCGCAGCAGCTCGCCCTCGTTGCGCGGAAACAGCGCCTCGGCACTCTCCGTGAGCGCGTAGAGGATGCTCGGCCGTCCGGGTCCGCCCTTGGCGCTGCCGACGCGCGCGACGAGCTGGCGCGCCTCGAGCGTCTGGAGATGCTCGCGCAGCGTCTCGACGTTGAGCGAGAGTTCGCGGGCCAGCTCGGGGACGGTGCTGCGGCCGCGACGCTTGAGCGCGTCGAGGACGCCGCGATGGCTCGGGGTGAGCGGTGTCGGTTCGTACACGGCGGCCGGGAAGCGGAGGCGAGTGAGGCGGGCGGTCGGAGGGCAGCTGCGTTGGTGCAGTGAGAATGGCTTGCGCCGGGTCAATAGTCAAGGTATTTTCCTTGAAATCTTCCAGGAGCTCCCGTGACCGACCTGACGACGTCCGACCTGCGGTCTCGCACCGTGGATGACCTGATGGCTCAACATCCGGCCACGATGGCCGTGTTCAACGCATTCGGCGTGGACAGTTGCTGCGGGGCGCACCGCACGGTGCACGAGGCGGCGATCGCCGACCTCGTCGACGAGACGGCGCTGCTCGACGCGCTGGCACGGGCGATGGCGGAGGCGCGATGAACGTCCTCGATGTGCAGGCTGCGGCCGAGGCGGCGGTGCAAGCCCATCCCAGCCGGCCGGCGACGGCGGTGGTGCACGATGTGCCCGGCGTGCGGCTGGTGGTGTTTCGCATCGAGCCGGGGCAGCAAGTGGCGCCGCATACGTCCGAGGCGACGGTGCTGCTGACGGTGATCAGCGGGCGCGGGACGATCTCCGGCCCCGACGGCGAGACCTCGGCAGGCCCCGGCACGGTGGTGACCTACGCGCCCGGCGAGCTCCACGGGATGCGCGCCGACGCCGAGCGCTTCTGCATCCTCGCGTCAATCATCCGCAAGCACTGAGCGGTGGCGGGAGCGCCGCGCGATACGCGCGGCGCTCAGCGGGATTCGCTGGCCTTCGACTCCACGCGGGCGAGCGCGATGGCTTCGCGAATGCGCTGCGGCGAGCCTTCCACGCGCCAGGCCTCGCGACCCTGCGGGTCCACGAGCACGATGGTGCTGCCGTGGGCGATCATGCCGGTGTTCTCGTCGCGCTCGCGCGCGATGCGCCAGCGGTCCAGCGTGGCGTTGACGATCTCCACCGAGCCCGAGAGCACGCGGTCCTCGCCCTCGAGCTGCCAGGCGCCGGCGATGAACGCGAGGCGGTCCGGCGTGTCGCGCCAGGGATCCAGCGTGACGACGAAGATCGGGATGTCCGTGGCGCCTTCGTCCGCGCGCGCACGGCGTGCGTGTTCGACGATCACGGGGCAGATGTCCTCGCAGTGCCCGAAGGCGAAAGTGACTATCACCCAGCGTCCGGTGAACTGCGCGAGCGAGACCGCCTCGCCCGATTGGTCGATGAGCGAGAGCGCCGGGGCCAGCGCCGAACCGCGCGCCGGGAGGTCGGCGTTGAGCGCGAAGGGCTCGGCGTCGCCGCCCGAGGCCGCAGCGACGCGGCGCACCGAGGCGAAGAGCCCGGAGACGACGAGGATGGCCACCACGGCCATCGTGACGCCGCCGGCCGCGTGCGCACGGATGCGTCGCAGGTCGGCGCGGAGCTCCTCGCCCCAGACGATGGCGAGGAACCCGATGAGCCCGATGGGCTCGCCGATCAACAGCAGCCAGCCACCGGCGTGCGGCAGGCCGCTGTGCGTGGAGCCGAAGCAGACCTCACGCGTGCGAAGCAGCCACTCCGGCGCAGTGGGCTCCAAAGGCCAGAGGGCCAGGGCCCACCACGCCACGCTGATGGCGAGGATGGCCGCGAGGGCCACGGCCGCCAGCGGCGGCCGTGGCCTCGCGGGGGACGTCAACCGACCTTCCATAGGAACGACAGCAACTTCCAGTTGGTGAAGTAGTACGTCACGAACGCGATGAAGAACACCGCGACGAGGATGATCGTCCCCGGCGTCGGGCCCATCCAGCCGCGGGCCGGCGCGTGGAACTCCTCGTTCCTGGCGTCGGCATCGGCCGCGTGCACCGGGGGGTGCGTGAGGCCCTGCGGCACGCCGACCATCGCCGTGCCGCGGGTGATCGTCTCGATCTTCTCGCCGAAGAACACCGACTTCACCGCAATCGCGATGAAGATCAGCGCACCGGTCACGGCGAGGATGCCGCCGATGCCCATGATGGCGAGCATCAGGTCGACCGCCGGCGTGAACTCCACGCCGTAGGGCGCGTTGCTGAACGAGATGTCCCAGTGCCGACGGGGCACGCCGAAGCTGCCGGCGAAGGTCATGCCCATCGCGAGCAGCAGCACGCCGAGCGAGAAGAGGTACGGCTGGATCTTCGCCAGGCCCCAGAACGCCACCTTCCGCCGGAACACCAGCGGCAGCAGGTAGTAGGTGACGCCCATGAAGGCCATCGCCGTGCCGCTCACCACGGTGGAGTGGAAGTGGCCCGGCACGCGCAGCGTGTTGTGCACGACGATGTTGATCTGCTCCGTGCCGATCGTGACGCCGGTGATGCCACCGACGAAGCCGAAGATGATCACCGAGAGCACCAGCGCGCTGAATCCTGGGTCGCCCCAGGGTGCGCGGCGCAGCCATCCGAACAGGCCCTCGGTGTAGCCGCGCAAGCGCATCCCGAGTTCCATCCCAGCGGGGATCGTGAAGCCGTGGATCATCGAGGCCAGCACGGCCATATACATGAAGTACGAGGTGTTCGTGATCTTCCACGCCGGCCCGAAGCCCGGGTCCACCAGCAGGTGGTGCGCCGAGGCCATCGAGATGAACAGGATGTAGAGCACGAAGGCCGTGCGGCTCACCTTCTCGTTGAGCACGACGGCGCCGACGGTGAGCGCGCCGAGCATATACCAGATGGCCACCTGCGCGGCCATGTTGATCTGCTGCGACGAGTGGCCCAGCGCCCACCAGACCATCCGGTACACCTGCGGGTCGGGCATCTCCATCAGGTTCAGCGACCACAGGAAGGTCGGCACGTAGATCAGCGCGCCGTGCACCAGCGTGATCACCGCGATGATCGCCGCCGTCAGCGCGCCGTAGACGACCAGCGGCATCGAGCCTTCGTACGTGCGCTCCTTCTTGGCGATGCTCAGCGTCGCGAAGAACTGGAACGTGACCAGCAGCGCGCCCACGGCGAAGAGGATGATGCCGAGGTAGTAGACGGGATGCGCGCGCAGCGGCGTGTACGACGTGAACAGCACGTCGGCGCGGCCGGTCCACTGGGCCCACTCCACCATCAGCGTGCCGAGCAGCATCAGGCCGAAGTTGAACCAGCCGAAGCGCGGGGCCGCCGGCCGTGCGTTGAGCAGCACGGTGCCCGCGAACCACAGCACCGCCATCTCGAAATAGATGATGAAGAAGATCAGCATGTTCATGCCGTGCACGCCGAGCAGCCGGTAGTACCAGTCGGCGGGCAGCAGGTGCACGGCCTGCCAGCGCGTGAGCACGAGCAGGAGCGCGGCGATCGCGCCGATCAGAAGCGCGACCACGGCGACGACGGCGTTCGCCCGGACCAGCAGCTCGGCCTGCCGATGGATCTTGCGGCCGGTGACTTCGCAGGTGCGGAAGGACTCCGCGGTCATGGCGGGGGCGGTCATTTCCGGTCCTCCCCGTGCACGCTCGCCGACTCGTTGTCGGCGACGACGGCGCCCTGTTCGTCCACGACGATCATCCGGCCCACCATCGTGTGGTGCCCGATGCCGCAGAACTCGTTGCAGATGATGCGGAAGTCACCGCTCGCCGTCGGCGTCACGCGCAGGCCGTAATCGTAGCCCGGAATCACCTGGAAGTTCACGTTGAGCGGATACAGGCTGAAGCCGTGGTTCACGTCCAGCGCGGAGAGGTGCAGCGTGTACTCCTTGTCCTTCTCCAGCTGCAGGATCGGATACCACTGGTAGGCCATCGCCGTGAGGTAGATGTCGGAGCCCGGCGGCGGCGCGACGATCGGCACGCCGCGGTCATCGCCGATCTGGTGCTGCGCGGCGAAGGCGACGGTGCGCGCGTAGAACGCCTGCGGATCGACCTTGCGACGGATGCCCGACGGGTTCTGGCCGCCCTTCCAGTGCCAGAGCGGCATCATCGCGAAGAGGATCATGCACCACACGAAGGCGATGCCGACCCAGATCTTCTCGGACTTGTGGGCCGGCTTCCACCACACGCCGGGGACGGGATCGAGTCCCGTGTGCACTTTGGTGAGCATTGTGGGGGGGCTCGGCTCAGGGAAGGGTGGCTTCCGGCATCGTGAGGATCTCGAACATCCCCCAGCCGGTGTACACGACCAGCATCACGACCATACCGACGATCAGCAGCAACCACATGTTGTCGAAGAGCCGCTGCAGCCGCGGCACGGGCTCGTCGCCCTGTTCGTCCCGAGTGGGATCCATGCGCAGTCCTCCATTGGGGGGGGCATCCGGCTGGACGGGCGCCGGAATCGCAAATATCATACGCCTATGAGAGATTCGGCGCAAATGCGGTTTCGCGGGCTGTCGGGGAAGTCCCCGGGGCGCTGCCCGTGATTCTCCGACACCTCGAACGCGCCACGCGCCGAAGCCTGCGCGTTGCCGACGCCGCCATGCACCGCGTCGCCGTCTGGCGACTCAATCCGCTGCACCAGAGCGGCACGATCGCCGCATACCTGCTCGCGGTGCTCACGGTCACGGGACTCTATCTCATCCTGTTCTATCGCGTCGGTGCGCCCGCGGCCTCCGTGCAGCGCATCGCTGCCGACCCGTGGCTCGGCAGTTGGATGCGCAGCGTGCATCGCTACGCCACCGATCTCTTCCTCGTGGCCGCGGTCATTCACGGGCTGCGCGTGTTTGGCCAAGCGCGCAGCTGGGGCCCGCGGGCCCGCGCGTGGATCTCCGGCGTCGCGCTGGTCGGCATCGGGCTCGCCTGCGCGTGGACGGGCTTCGTGATGGCGTGGGATTCCTTCGGACAGCGCGTGGCGCTGGCGGGTGCGCGGCTCTTCGATGTGCTGCCGGTGCTCTCCGAGCCCGTGAGCCGCATCTTCGCCGGCGACCGTGCGATGCCGTCGGCGTTCTTCTTCCTCAATCTGTTCGTTCACATCGGCCTGCCGCTGGGCATGGGCATCGGTCTGTGGCTGCATGTCTCGAAGGTCGCGCGCCCGATGCTCGCACCGCCCCGCGCGCTGCGTTGGGGCCTCGCGCTCGGACTCATTGCGCTGGCAGTCGCCATGCCCGCGCCGCTTGGGCCCGCGGCCGATGCGCTGCGTGTGCCCGCCACCACGCCGCTCAACTTCAGCACGGCGTGGTGGATCCCACTCGCCGAGTCGCGACCCCCGTTGCTCGTCTGGGGCGCAACGGTACTGCTGCTCGCGGTCGCGGTATCCGTCCCGTGGCTCACGCGCCGCCCACGCGAGGGTTCGTTCGCGCCGAGCGTGGTGGATCCGCGCCTCTGCACGGGCTGTGACCAGTGCACACAGGATTGCCCGTGGGGCGCGATCACGATGGTGCCGCGCACGGACAACCGGCCGACCCTCGTCGCGCTGGTGGATCCCGCCCTCTGCGTCAGTTGTGGCATCTGCGCGGCGTCCTGCGCGCCCATGGGTGTGGGCCCCGAAGGACGCACGGGTCGGCACCAACTGGTGGACGTTCGCAGCGCGCTGCTACCACAGCTCCGTGCGCTCGGCAACGGTCCCCGGATCGTTGCGGTGTACTGCGGACAGACCGACATGGCGCTGCGCGCGCACCTGCGACACGCCGGTGCGACGCTGCACGAGGTGCCGTGCATCGGCACCCTGCACACCTCGGTGATCGAGCTGTTGCTCCGGCAGGGCGCGGCCGGGGTGTTCGTCGCCGGCTGCCCACCGCGTGATTGCGCGGCGCGCGAGGGTCCCAAGTGGACCGACTTGCGGATGTTCCACGACCGGGAAGCCGAGTTGCAGGCCCGTGTGGATCGTCGGCGCGTCTGCCTCACGACGGCACCCGCCGGCCTCTCGGATGCGACGCTCGCCGAGTATCGCGCGTTTGTGGCCGCCGTGACGGCGCTCGATGGCCCTGAGGTGGAGGAGGACGTGGATATTCGCTTGCTGTGCGAGCCATTGCCGGCCGAGGTCGAGGCATGACCTGGCGTCGTCGCATCGTGGCGCTCGTCGTGACCGTCGGCTTTGGCTGGCTCCTGGCGAAGAGCTCAGCCGCCGACGTGCGCTGGCATGGGGCCGACGCGGCCGTCGTGCGCCTCTCGTGGGTGGCGCGTCCGGAACGCATCGAGCAATGCCGCGACCTCACGCCCGAGGAACTCGCCACTCGGCCCGCCCACATGCGGCAAGCGCGCGAGTGCAGCGGCGCGTCGGCCACCTACCGGCTGTCGCTGGCGGTGGACGGTGCATCCCACGAAGACCGTGTGCTCCGGGGCGGTGGGCTGCGCAATGACCGTGCGATCTTCGTGCTCGATGAGTTCCCCGTCTCCCCCGGTCAGCGACGCGTCGTGATTCGGTTCGCCCGTGTGGAACCGGCGGAGGCCCCGATGGATTCAAGCAATGTCCGGCGCGGCGCCGTGCCGCGCGACCTGACGCTTGACACTACCGTGACGCTCTCCGCTTCCGCTGTCGCACTCGTCGCACTCGTCGACGGTCGGCTCCAGCTCCGCACCCCGTGACCGACGACGCATCGAGCCGCGCCTTCCTCGCGCAGCACGGGGGAGACCGATGCTGAACCAAAGCGCCGAGTACGCGGTGCGCGTCGCCGTGCGGCTCGCCAAGCTGGAGCCCGGCGTCTGGGCACAGGCCAACGACCTCGCAACCGACGTGGACGTGCCGGCCAACTACCTCTCGAAGCTCCTGCACCAGCTTGCGGCAGCCGGCGTGCTCGAGTCGCGTCGCGGGCGAGGCGGCGGGTTCCGGCTCGGCCGGGCCGCCGACGCACTCACGCTCGCGGAAGTCGTGAAGCCGTTCGATCCGCCTGCCCGGTACCGAGGCTGCTTGCTCGGCGGCGGGCGCTGCAACGCCGCGGCCGCCTGCGAAGCGCATGAGGCCTGGAAGCCCATCGCGGATCGCGTGCTCGCCTTCTTGCACGAGACGACCGTCGCGCGGATGGCGGGCCGTGAGGTGCCGCGGCCGCGCACGGGCTCGCGCGGTCAGCGCGTGCCGAGGGCCCGCACCAAACGCCGCATGAACTCTGCGGACCGCGCGTAAGCCTCAACGGGTACGCGTTCGTCATTGCCGTGCAGTGAGGCGAGAATGTCGTTGGGCGCGAAGAGCCCGATGATCCCGAATACCGGGATGCCCGCGTAGCGCAAATAGAGTCCGTCGGTAGCGCCCATCTCCATGTAGGTGATGACGGGCAGGCGGCCGTAGAGGTCGGTGATGGTGCTCTCGAGCACGGCGCGGAGTTCCGGACCCATGAGGCTCGGCTCGCTGGGCTTCATCGGTTCGCGCACGGCGATCTCGACGGTCGGATCGGCGATGGCTTGGCGGATGGCCTCGACGATGTGTTCCTGACGCTCTCCGGGAATGACGCGGCAGTTCACGTTCGCGGTTGCCGTCGCGGGGATGGCGTTCGGTGCGGTCCCGCCACTCATGAGCGTCGTGATGCAGGTCGTGCGGATCAGGGCGTTGGTCGTGGCCGTGGCGCTGAGCGTGCGCGCCGCCGTGAAGTCCTGCGGATTGCGTCCGAGGGCAGCCATTGCCCGCCCCAGCTCGCCGGGCGTCATCGGGGCGCGCTGCGCGAGGTAGCTGCGCACGACCGGCGTGATGTTCACCGGGAACTCGTGCCGCGCGAGGCGCGCGATGCCGTTGCTGAGGCGTTCGATCGGATTCGGGCCGTCGGGCATCGACGAGTGGCCGCCGGGCCCCTTCACCGTGAGCGTCAGGTCGAGGTAGACCTTTTCCGCCGCCTGCACGTTGAAGGCGATGCGGCGACCGTTCTCCATCTCGCCGCCCCCGCCGTCGGCGTTCACCACGTACTCGGCGCGCACGAGGTCCGGGCGATTCGCGACCAGCCATTGCACGCCGTTGTCGACGCCGCTCTCCTCGCCGGCGGTGAGGGCCATGACGAGGTCGCGCTGCGGTGTGAAGCCTGCGGCCTTCGCCTCGAGGAAGGCGGCGGCAATGGTCGCCGCCGGGCCCTTGTCGTCGAGGACGCCGCGGCCCCAGAGCATGCCGTCGCGCTCGGTGAGCGTCCACGGGTCGGTGCGCCAGCGCTGCGGCTCGGCGTCGACGACGTCGAGGTGCGCGAGGAAGAGGATGGGGGCGCGGGTGCTGTCGCGGCCGCGGAAGCGGACGACCAAGTTGCGGTTGCTGGGGCCGGCGCCGACGACCATGACGTCGGCCGTGGGGAAGCCGGCGCTGCGGAAGCGGCGGGCGAGGGACTCGGCGAGCGGCGTGGTGTTGCCGGTGTCAAGCGTACGTGCGGCGACCATCTCGGCGAGGAGTTCGCGGGCGAGCGCGGCCGACGGCGCCATCGGCGGCGATTGGCTCGGCAGGTGACTTGGGGCGACGAGCACCGCACCCAGGAGGACGGTGCCGCAGACGTGCCGCAAGCTCACGACGGCTTGCTCCGCTCGAGCCACGCGAGCACGTTCGGCGGTGTGCCCACCCATTCCATCACCGGTCGGTTGCCGATATACCCGAGGTCCGCAATGCCCATGCGGCTCGTCCAGAACCCGCTCGACGTGAGGTTGCGGAAGCGATTGAAGAACTCCACCACCGGCCGATCCTGCTCCCGCGCCCGTCGCGGATAGGCGATCGCGTCGAGCAGCTCTCGCCGCTGCGCATCGTTGCAGGAGATGAATCCCTGCCCGAAGCGCCGACGGCACTCGGCGTTCACCCACGCGATGCCGTCCTTCATCCACGTGCGGTTCCCGGGATACTCGCCCAGGATGAAATCCATGAACTGTGGCACGCCGGCCTGCGTGGCCGAGCCCGAGCGCGCGTCGCGGGGAATCACGTAGTCCACGAGCAGGCGCACGAGGCGGTACTCGTCCGCGGTGAACTGCTTCGGCACGTACGCCGCTGGCTGCTGCCCCTGCTGCTGCGCCTGCTCCTCGGCGGCCACGGCCTCGTGCGCGTGCGCGGCGGCGGCTTCGAGGCCTTCGCGGGGGATCGACAGCGCAGCCGCTCCGGCCGCGATGGACGCGAGCATGTCGCGACGGTTCATCTCGCTCATCTCAGAGTCTCCCCGCACGGCGCTGCTGCGTGATGTAGGCGCTGGTCCGCATCGACAGCGCCATGATGGTCCACGTGGGATTCTTGTCCGCCTGGCTCACGAATGGCGCGCCATCGGCGACGAACAGGTTCTCGCAGTCCCAGGCCTGGCAGTTGCTGTTGAGCGCCGAGTCGCGCTCGGAGGCGCCCATGCGCGCGCCGCCGAGTTCGTGGATGATCGCGCCGCCGTTGGCGATGCCGTAGCCCTGTTCGCGCGTCGGCATGTTGCTCCACACTTCGCCGCCCATCTCGGCGATGATTGCGCGGAACGTCTCCTGCATGTGCTTCACCTGGAGGTACTCGGTGTCGCGCCACTCCCAGTGGAAACGCAGCACCGGGATGCCCCACTTGTCGGTGACCGTGGGATCCAGCTCGCAGAACGACTTGTCGTTGGGGATCATCTCGCCGCGGCCGGAGAAGCCGACCGTCGCGCCCCAGTACTTGCGGTACTGCTGCTTGAGGTCGGTGCCGTAGCCGCCGCCCTCCGGATAGCGCTCGATGCCACCCATGAAGCCGTAGGTCGGCATGCCCAGCCCGCCCCAGACTTCGATGTGATAGCCGCGGGGGAAATCCAACTTCTTGTTGTCGAGCCACCACGGCATCATGATGTGATTGCCGCCCACGCCGTCGGCGTTGTGGCGCGGCACATCCACCAGCGAGGGGATGAAGCCGGCGACGTCCGTGCCCGTGGTGTCGGTGATGTACTTGCCGAGCACGCCGCTGGCGTTGGCCAAGCCCTGCGGATGCCGCGAGGACTTGGAGTTCATCAGGATGCGCGAGGTCTCGAGCGCGCTGGCCGCGAGCACGACGATCTTGCCTCGGATGTGCTTGTCTTCGCCCGTAGTCTTGTCGATGTAGTGCACGCCCGTCGCGCGGCCGTCCTCGCCGGTGCTGACCTCGCGGGCCATCGCGTTGGTGACCAGCGTGAGCCGCCCGGTACGCAGGGCGGGGAAGATCAGCACGTTGGGCGAACTGAAGTTCGAGTTCGTCATGCAGCCGCGGTTGCACTGGCCGCAGTAGTGGCAGGGCGCGCGTCCGTTGTGCGGCTTGGTGATGATCGAGAGTCGCGCGGGGATGCAAGTGATCTGCATCCGGTCGCAGGCTTCCTTGACGCGGCGCTCGTAGTAACGCGGGGCCGGCGGCGCGTGGAAGATGCCGTCGGGTTCGTTCGGCAGGCCCTCGACCGAACCGAAGATGCCGATCAGGCGATCCACCTCGTCGTACCAGGGCTTGAGGTCATCGTACGTGATGGGCCAGTCGTCGCCCATGCCGTCGAGCGACTTGCGGCGGAAGTCATCGGGCCCGAAGCGCAGCGAGATGCGGCCCCAGTGATTCGTGCGGCCGCCGAGCATGCGGGCACGCCACCAGTCGAACTTGGTGCCTTCGGCTTTGGTGTACGGCTCGCCGGGGATCTGCCAGCCACCGATGTTCGCGTCCCACTCACCGAAGGGGCGGTCCGGGGTGGAGGCCCCGCGGCGGGGCGAATCATAGGGCATCTTGAGCATGGCCGAGTACTGGCTGCTCGTGTTGTCCCAGTGGCCGCCGGCTTCGAGGAGCGCGACGCGCGCGCCGGCCTTGGTGAGTTCGTAGGCGGCCATGCCGCCGCCGGCGCCGGAGCCGACGATGACGACGTCGTAGGGCTCGCGCGACTGCTGGGGAGGGCGTGTCGGAGTCTGGACCATTCCGGAAAATGCAACTCCCTGGGTCATCGCGTCAGGGTGCGCGATGCGTTGACTTCCCCCACAAAAGGTCTAGGTTCCCGGTATGCAGCTTCTCGCCGCCCCGCTCACGCACAAGACCCGAGTGTCTGACTTGCGCATCCCTGCGCGGTCTCGTTCGGGCTGGGCGCGCATGTCTGTGACGCCTCACGGCGGATAGTCTGCCGCTGCTGCCCCGCTGACGCATCGCGTCGGCGCGAGACCGCCCCACCTGCCATCGCGCATGTGGGGCGGTCGCCGTTTTCCCCCAACACACCCTCCCATGCCCAGGCACCTGCGATTCGATCGGCAGGACCCGACGGGTTGGATCCTGGCCGAAGGTCCGTTGACTCTCGGCGAAATCCAGCCCGACCGGATGACATTCGTTGGATTCCCCGATGCGCCCGTCGTCGCCGTACTTGGCGACCCCTCGCTGCGCCACCTCGAACCGGAGCCGGTATGATGCCGACGAAACTCGCACGCCCGAAGCCTGCGGCACGACAGCCGATGGACATTGCCGAAGCGGCGCTGGAACTGCGCCGCGAGATTGCGCGCGTCGAACGCACGGTCGCCGCCGGAGAGACCAGCGACGAGCTCGAAGGGCTACGGCTTGCGCTGCAGCGCCTTGATGACGGTACGTACGGCATCTGCGAGGCCTGCGCCCGGCGCATTCCCGTCGAGCGGTTGCAGATCATGCCGGCGACACGCTGGTGTGTGCAGTGCGCGCGCTAGGGACGCGCGCGCGCCGCTGCGTCGCTGCAGGGAGAACCCGCACGGGATTCCCTTCAGCGGCGCGCGGACACGGGTTCCGCCAATCGCCCGACTGCGCGCGCGCTGCATAAATGCCAACGTGAGGGCACTCCAACGGAGGGAGTGCGATGTCACCACTCATGAAGGACGCGCCCGTGTCGCCGCCCCGGGAGTTTGCGACGATGCGGAACCGCCTCCGCCGGTTCTTCGAGGAGCCCTTCGGGCTCGAGTTCCCGGTCGGCCCGGCGTTCGAACGCCGGTTCAACGCGATGGCCTGGTCACCGGCCGTCGAGGCTTCGGAGACTCCGACGGAGTACGTGATCACCGCCGAGTTGCCCGGCATTTCGATGGAGAACATCGAGATCAACATGGCGGATGGCGTGCTCGCGCTGAAGGGCAAGAAGGAGGAGGAGCGCCGCTCCGAGGACAAGGAGCGCACCTACCACCTCTGGGAGCGTGAGTACGGGATGTTCGAGCGGACGTTCCGGTTCCCGCTCGAGGTCGCGGAGGAGAAGGTCTCCGCGGAGTTCGCGAATGGCGTGCTGACGGTTCGCGTGCCGAAACTGCAACAGCAGAAGGCCCCGCCACGCACGGTGCCGATCGCGAAGAAGTGAACCGGAAGGCTGGAGCAGCAAACCGCCGCCCGCGCACTGAGGTGCGGGCGGCGGCTTGCTGTTCGTGCGAGGCAGTCTGCGCTACATCCGCGGCGACTCCGGCCAGCGTTCGAACCAGCTGCGCAGGTACGCCTGCGTGCGCAGGAAGTTCGACGGCGTCGAGCTGGTGCCGTGCCACTCGTTGTTGAAGCGAATCATCGCCGTCGGCACGCGCAGCACCTTGAGCGCCTCGTAGTACTCCTCGGTCTGGCCCATCGGCGTGCGCAGGTCGTTCACGCCAGTCATCAGCATGGTCGGCGTCTTCACGTTGCCGACGTACATGATCGGCGAACGGCGCAGGTGCTCGCTGGGGTCTTCCCAGGGGAACTTCTCGAAGTTGCGGTACCAGCTCGCACCGTCGGTGGTGCCGACGAAGCTGAACCAGTTGGTCACGGGGCAGTTGGCGCTCGCCGCCGCGAAACGATCGGTGTGGCCGACGATCCAGCTCGTGAGCACGCCGCCGCCCGAGCAGCCGAACACGTACATGCGCCGCGTGTCGATGTAGCCGCGGCCGATCACCGAGTCCACGCCGGCCATCAGGTCATCGTAGTCCTTGCCGGGATACGCGTTCTTGATGGCGTTGCCGAACGCCGAGCCGTAGCCGGTGGAGCCGCGCGGGTTGGTGTAGAGCATCACGTAGCCGTGGGCCGCGTGATCCTGCCGCGCGAAGCTGAAGCCGACGTTGTACATCGCGTGCGGGCCGCCGTGGATCTCGAGCATCAGCGGGTACTTCTTGGTCGGGTCGAAGTCGGGCGGCTTCACGATCCAGCCCTGGATGCGCAGGCCGTCCGTGGAGGTGTACCAGATCTCCTCCGTGGTCGCGAGCTTCTTGCCGGCCAGCAACTGCGCGTTCACCTGCGTGAGCGTGGCCACCGTCTGCGGCGTGGTCACGTTGAGCTTCACGATGTTGTTCGGCTCGGCGGACGTCGTGCGCGTGCCGACCATGACGCCACCGCGGAAGTCCGTGATGTTCAGCATGTGCGCGCCCTGCGTCAGCTGCCGGCGCGCGCCCGTGAGCGGCACATAGTGCAGCTGCCGCGTGCCGCGGTCGTCGGCCTGGAAGTAGATGCCGCGCGACTGCGCGTCCCACATCAGTTCCGCAGGCGAGCGGTCGAGGTCCGCGGTGAGGGCGCGCGCGCCGCTGCCATCGGCGTTCATCACGTAGAGCGCGGCGTCCTGCCAGGTCGCATCGGTGGAGTCGTAGCCGGTGTATGCGATGTAGCGACCGTCCGGCGAGGGCACCGGATTACCGTCCGGGCCGTTACGCCGCGTCAGCTGCGTGATCGTACCGCTCGCCACGTCTACCTTATAGATGTCCGACTGCCGCCAGCTGTACTCGGCGTCCGGCACCCGGTTGCCGCTGAAGAGCAGCGACTTGCCGTCCGGCGTCCAGACGCCGTTCGTGTGGTTCCAGTCGCCGCTGGTGACCTGCCGCGGCGCGCCGCCGTTGGCCGAGACCACGAAGAGCTGCGTGCTGCCCTCGGGGATGAAACCCTGGCGGTCGCGGCGGTACTGCACCGACGTGACCACGCGCGGCGGTTCGGTCCAGCGCGCGCCGCGCGGCGCCGGCGGCAGGTCCAGCGCCCACTGCTCGCGCTTCGGGACCAGCGCGTGGAAGCTCAGCGACTGGCCGTCAGGCGACCACTGCACGCCGCTCGGGCTCTCCGTCAGGCGCGTCACCTGCGACGTCGCGCCCTCGGCGTCCATCCAGCGCACGTAGATCTGGCTGCCGCTCGGCTCGCCATCCGCGAGATAAGCGATGCGCGTGCCGTCGGGCGACCACACGGCACCGGAGCCCTCGACCAGGAAGCGCTGCCGCGCGCCGTCGGCGTCCATGATCCACAGCGCCGACTTGCGACGGTCGTTCACGCCGTCGATCCAGCTGCGCGTGTAGATGATCTGCCGACCGTCGGGGGAGAGCTGCGGGTTGCTGACGTCCTCCCATGCGAGATAGTCGGCGATGGTGAGGCGATCGGCGGGCGGGGCCTGGCGACGCTGCTGTGCCGCGAGGAGCGTCGGCACGAAGGCGATCGCGAGGGCGAGGCGGGACCAGCGGAGGCGTGGCATGACGTCCGAGGGTTGGGGTGGGGGTCTGCGACAGATGCTACGGGTCGACGGGCGGCTCCGCAATCGCGGCGGAACTTGTCAGGCGGAGTCGCGTATTCTACGGCAAGCGCCGGGGGACCGTTCGCCGGCGACATAACCGCAACGCGAAGCGCCACCACTCATCCATGCGCCTAGGTCCTTTCTTCCCGGTTTTCTCCCTGATGCTCGCGGGCTGCGCATCGCTCACGGAGCCGCGCGCCGAGCTGCCCGAGGTCACCCGCGTCCGCGTCAGTTTCACGCCGCAGGGCGGCGGCGACACGATCAGCGCGTACCTTGACGACCCCGATGGCGCGGGTCCGATGCCGGTGTCCGCGCAGGTCGGCAACCTCGTATTCCGCACCGGCACAACGTACGTCGGCAGCATCACCCTCGAACACCGCCTGTTGCCAACCGCCGTCGACCTGACGGACATCGTCGAAGACCGCGCGAGCGAGTACCGCGTCTACCATGCGGTGGCCGGCGGTCTCACCGGGGCGGGCTTCATCGTGACGCCGACCGACGTCGATGCGCGCAATCGTCCGCTCGGGCTCTCGTTCACGGCGGCGGTGCATCCGACCGTCGGGGGCGAGTCGGGGACGCTGATCGTGACGCTCTGCGAGTACCTGACCGTCTCGAAGAGCTCGACCGCGACGGAGTGCGTGGGCGAGGCGAAGGTGACGGCGCGGTTTGCGATGTCGGCGATCGACTGACGGACGGAGCCGTCAGGGGCTCATCAGCGAGGCGGGCGTTGTGGAGATCGTCAGCGTGTAGAGACCGGTGACGCCGCCGTTGCTCATTGCGTCCAGCGCGTACGAGCCGCCGCCTGCCGGCGCGGTGAAGGTGAGCCGCGCGTTGAGCGTACCCGCGGCTGCATTGTCGTTGGTGGCGACCGTCGTTGGAACGCCGAAGTCGGTACGGAGCCGCAGAAAAGAATCGAACCCACCGCCGGCCGTAGACGTCATATCGACGGTCACCGTCTGACCCTCGTTCAGCCAAATCCAATAGCGGTCGTATCGCTGGCCTGACGTCGCCTCAAGGCAAGAGCCCGCGCCGACAGTGCGCGAGAACGTTGCACCGCCGCCAATGGCCAAGATGTGTGGGGTGCCGCATGCGGAGCCCAGCGATCCAACAGACGTGACTACAGTGTAGCTCGCGCCAATGGACGTGGAGTCCACCATCTTCCACCAGTGCGTACCCGCGCCGTAGATGACGGTGTAGTCGAGCGCAGAGGCGGAGAATCCGTTCGCTGGACCGACTGCGGTGCTCTGGAGCATTTGGATCCACAGCCGCGCGCTTGCACTCGGTGTGGAGGTCTGATAGCGCACGATGCGAGTGTCGGTGCCGATGAACTGATACCGATCCTCCGCGAAGCTGCCAACGACGCAATCGCTGGCCAGCAGTCGACTGCTGACCGTGGTCCCGATGTTCAGATTCACCGCCGAGCATGCCGGAGAGACCACCTGTACGGGAATGCTGACCGACACGCCTTCCACCGTGGCGCGAACGGTCGTTGAGCCCGACGCGAGGCCCGTCACGGTACCCGACGCATCTACCGTTGCGGCCTGCGGAACGGTTGAGGTCCAGGTGACCGTCCGGCCGGTGAGCGCCGTACCCGAGGCGTTCCGTGGCGTCGCGACGAGAGTGTGGGTCCCGCCGACGCCGATGCCGATCACGCCTGCGGGTGCATACGTGACGCTTGCGACGTCGGTCGTCACGCTCAGCGCGAGGGTGCCGCTCACGCCCTCGCTCGTGGCGGTGATCACCGTGCTCCCCGGACCCACACCTGAGACGAGTCCCGACGCACTGACGGTCGCAGCGGCGGGATTCGACGACGACCACGTCACCGTGCGACCGGTGAGCGCCACGTTCGCCGCGTTTCGCGGAGTCGCCGTCAGTTGCAGCGTTCCGCTCGCGAGGAGCGACGTGCTTGGTGCCGTGACCGTGACGGATGCAACGGGAGTGGTTCCGATGGCCATGCTGAGCGTGTAGCTGCCGGTCATGCCGGCGGCCGCGGACGTCGACCGGAGCTCGACCCACCGCGCCGTCGAGTTCGAATACGTCAGCCGTGCGTCTTGGCCTCCGTTGGAGTTGTTGTCGGACATGAGCAGCGCGCCCGTCGTGCTGCCGTCTGTGCCCAAGGCGTAGAGCTCGAGGAATGCATCGAAGGCCGACGACGTATGCGCGGCGGTGAGGCTCTCTCCGGCGCCGAGGAAGATCGCCCACCGATGGTAGTAGCGGGTCGCGACGTCGCAGCCAGCGGCCAGCGTGCGCGTGGCGACGACGCCGCCGGCGACGATGACCGGAACGATCGTGCAGCCAGACGGATACCCGATGCCGCCGCTCGCGGCGGCGCTCGTCGTCGAGAAGGTGTAGCCCACCGGTAGAGCCGTGGATCCCGCAAGCGCGTTGGAAAGGTAGAACAGGTGCGTGCCGCTCCCGACGAGCGTGTGGCCCTGGGCACCCGCGACGACAAGGTCGCCGCGATCGCCGCTGCTGCTGACGCGCCTGAACAGCCCAAGGACGGCACCCGCCGGCGTCAATGGCTGGAAGGACCACCAGACCATGGTGGAGGTGTTGACGCTGAAACGGTACAGGTCGTAGCGCGTGTCCGACGCGCCGATGCAGTCGGTCGATGCGAGCGACTGGGCCCCACTCGACGTTCCGATGACATACGGCACCGACGTGCAATTGCTCACCGTGACGGATGCATTGCCCGTCACGCCCTCGACCGTGGCTTCGATGCCGACAGACCCGGGCCGCACCGCCGTCACGAGGCCACTCGCGTCAACGACCGCGATGGTGGTGTCGAGCGAACGCCACGTCGTGACGCGCCCGGACAGCGCCGTGCCTGCTGCACTCCGCGGTGTGGCCGTCAGCTGCTGAGTGCCGCCGGTCAACACCGCACCCACGGGGGCGATCGTCGGGCTCGAAGGGGTGACCGTGACCGTCGCGACGTCCGTGGAGACCGTCACCTGCAATGTCCCGCTGGCGCCCTCCGCAGTCGCGGTGATGGTGGCACTGCCCGTCCCGGTACCGGTCACCAGCCCGCTGGCAGAAACCGACGCAAATGCCGCATTGGAACTTGTCCACGTCACCGAGCGGCCGGTCAGGATCGCCCCGCCCGCGTCCCGTAGCGTGGCAGTCAGCTGCAGCGTGTTCCCGCGCTGTACCGTGCTCACGCCGCCCGCCCCGCTCACCTGCACCGAGGCGACGGGGGCGAGCACCGTCACGTCCACTGAACCCGTGCGCCCCATGACCGTACCGCGGATCGTCGCCGTACCCGGCGCGACGCCTGTCACCAGTCCGCTCCCGGACACCGAGGCGATGAGGGGCGCCGACGAGGTCCAAGTGCGCAGCTCGGACGAGAGCGAGAGCCCGCGAGTATCCATCGCGCTTGCCGTCGCCTGCGTGGTGGCTCCGACCATGATGGTCGTTGTCGCGAGTGAGACGGAGACGCTCGCGACCTGCGGCGGCTCGACGATGACTTCAGGGACACACGCAGCAAGCGCCGCGGACGCCGCGATTCCGGCGGCCCGGCGCAGGAGGGTCAATGACGCGGTGTAGGCCGTCACGGCGGTCACTCTCGGTGTGTAGGAAGCGGAAGCGGGTCGAAAGAGTATACGACGCCTGCGACCCGCCCGCGAGTCGCGACGTGGTCAGGTCGCGAGGCGCGGCAACACCCGATCCATCGCCGCCTGCAGCATCGCGATGGTGAACGGCTTGTTCAGCAAGTGGAAATCCGCGCGCGTGGACTCCGCATCCAGGATGTCGGCGTGGTAGCCTGACATATAGATGACGGGAATGTCCGGACGGCCGGAGCGGATGGCCGACACGAGGTCCGGGCCGGACATTCCGCCGGGCATGATGACATCGGTGAGCACGAGGTCGATGCGCGGCAGCGTGCTCGCCAGACGCAGCGCCGACGGACCGTCCTCGGCGTCGTGCACGGTGAAGCCCATGCGCTGCAACGCGCGGATGCAGGTGCGCCGCACGCTGTGGTCGTCCTCCACCAGCAGGACGGTCTCTTCTCGCGTGCGCGGCGGCGCGGGCTCGTCACGCGGTGGCGCCGCGGCGGACGTCGCGGACTTCGGCGCGACGGGGAGCAGCAAGGTCACCGTCGTGCCCGCGCCCGGCGACGACGCAATGGACATCTCGCCGCCGCTCTGCCGGGCGAAGCCATACACCATCGCGAGGCCGAGTCCCGTGCCCTGGCCGACGGGCTTCGTGGTGTAGAACGGCTCGGTCGCGTGCGCGAGCACTTCCTCGGGCATGCCCACGCCCGTGTCCCGCACGTTGATCTGCACGTAGGAACCGGTGAGCCCGCCGCTGTCGGTGCCCGGATCGTCGGACGTGGCCCGGAGCTCGACGGCGCGCGCGCTCAGCGTCAGCTGGCCTCCGTCAGGCATGGCATCGCGCGCATTGATGGCGAGGTTGAGCAACGCGTTTTCGAGCAGGCCGGGATCCACCAGCACCTGCGGCATCTCACTCGGGCAGTCCACATCCACCTTGATGGTGGCGCTGATCACGCGGCGCAGGATGGACGCCACGCCATGCAGCGTATCGACCACCGTGACGGCGGTTGGCTCCAAGCGCTCCTGCCGTGAGAACGCCAACAGCCGGCGCGTCAGCTTGGCTCCGCGGTCGGCGGCGGCCAATGCGTCGCGCACCAGCTCGGCGGCTTCCTCCGGACCGCCCACGCCCTGGCGCAGCAGCTCGAGGTTCCCGTTGATGACCGCGAGGAGGTTATTGAAGTCGTGTGCCACGCCGCCGGCCAGTTGCCCGATGGCTTCCATCTTCTGCGACTGCCGTAACCGCAGCTCCAGCGCACGGCGTTCCGTGATGTCGCTGTTGGTTCCGGCCACGCGTCGGGCGCGGCCCTCGGCGTCGCGCAGGATCACGGCGCGCGACAGGGCGTAGACGGCACGCCCCGTCTTGTGGACGAAGCGGAACTCGATCTCATACGCATCGACTGTGGGATCATCCAAGTAGCGCTGCAGCTCGGCGAGTACGCGCGGGCGGTCTTCCGGATGGATGACGTGACTCCAGGCGTCGGGATCGTCCTGCAACTCGCCGGGCACATACCCCAGCATCTCATACCAGCGCGGCGAGTAGTAGGCCTCGCCATGCTCGAAGTCGTTGTCCCACGGCGCATCCGACGAGCCGCGCAGGATGAGCTGCAGCCGCTCCTCCGAGCGCTGGAGCGCCTGCTCGGCCTGCTTGAGCTTGGTGACATCGTTGAAGCTGACCACCACCTCCGTGACTTCGCCGCTGGCATCGGTCACCGGGTAGGCGTTGCAGAGGATCCAGATCTCCTTGCCGTCGCTGTCGCGGCGCAGGCCGAGGAGTTGGTGGCGCACCACCTCGCGTGTACGCACCGCGCGGCCCACCGGATATTCGTCGATTGGCAGGGTCTGGCCGTGCTCGTCGACGAAGTTCCACCGGGGATCGGTGTTGACGGCGCCGAGCACGGTGTGATGCGTGACGCCAAGCAGCTCGGTGGCCTTGGCGTTGGCGTAGAGGATCTCCGTACTCGCTTTGTGGATGACGATCCCGGCCTGCACGCGCTCCATGAGGAGGCGGTCGTGCGAGGGAATCTTGCCGAGGGCCGTGTCGGCCGCGCGACGGGCCGTGACGTCGCGGATGATGACCAACCGTTCGTCGGCACCGCGCGGCGTCGCGGTGACATCGGCCCAGAAGCGCGTCTCGCCGGGCCCCTGGCAGAGGAACTCGGCGGCGTCGACGTGGCCGGACTGAAGCGCCGCGACGAAGGACTTGACCAGCAGCGGATCGTTATCGTCGGCGAAGAGCGATTGCAGCGTGCGGTTGGCCTGCTGCGCGCGCGAGAGGCCGGTCAGGCTGCCGAAGAGCGAGTTCGCGCTTCGAATGCTGCCGTCAGGCCCGGTCGACACCAAGGCCAAGCCCAAGCCGGCCAATGGCATCGGCGAGGGGACAGAATCTTGGTCCTGCGGACCGAGTGCCACGAAGGCTCCAGCAGCGGTGCGGGCGGCGGACGAATGCGGAAGGGGCCCGCAAACGTCGCCACGATGCCGTCGCGTGACTCAATGGTGGGGCGGCAGGGGCGGTCCGGCAAGTGGAGGAAAACCGGACTGCGGCCGACGGGGGACGTTCACCAATCGTCAGCGAGAACGCCTGCAGCAGCAGGCATGATCAGGGCGTGCCTGTGAGTGCCGGCGGTGTGCGAATCGTCCGGACGCTGTCGGCGCCCGTCGGCTGCTTGAACACGATGGTGAATGGCTGGGAGCGCTCGGGCGGCGTCAGGGTAACGGTGCGGTGGGCATAGGCCAAGAGGGCCGGGCACACTAGGCCGCCAGATGGGAACACGGCAAACACGGCGACCACCATGCTGTCGGCTCTGAGGCGAAGCGTGACTTCCCGTGCGCCACAGCTGGCCTCGTACCGGAAACCGACCACGACGGTGTCCGATGGTGCCGCGGTGTTCGGCACACTGATCGCGTCGATCGGAACGGCGAACCGCTCGGCGGGCGACGTGGTCTCTTTGCAGCCAGCGACGCAGAGCAGTGCTGCGACCACGAGTGCGTTGCGGCGGGAAGACGTCGTCATATGCGTACTACCTCGCGGGTGCAACTGGCGTCACGCCGGTGTGCTGCGAGGAGCCTCTGCCCTCGAGAAGCTCTGCGCGCCGATGGCCGATGCCCGTACTCGCTGCCATATTGCCGTGGAACGGTCCTTCCCCCCCCCCGCGATGAACGTTCTCGAGCAACTCCGGCGCCGCATCGCGCCGACCGCCGACGAAGAGGAGGCGGATCCGCTCAGTTGGCGCGAACGAGTCCTCTTCGCGCTGCTGGCGATGTCGCTGATTCTCGGGACGCTCAGCGGCGTGCCGAGCATGATGCTCGCGTATCGGGACGGGATGTGGCTGACCATCGGCGTCGATCTCACCGCGCTCATCGCGTGCTGGATCCTCACGCTGCATCCGCGCATTTCGTTTGCCTGGCGCGCCGGACTGTTCCTCGGCATCGCGTACGCCGTCGGTGTGTACTTCCTGCTGGCGGTCGGCCTAGTCAGCCAGATCTACCTGATGGCGGTGCCGATTCTCACCGCGTTGCTCATGGGATTGCGGCCGTCGATCCTGGCACTGCTGCTCGTGTCGGCGACACTCGGGTTCGTCGGCTACTTCTTCGCCGCGGACCTTCCCATGGGACGCTTGGCGGACGCGCCGCGCCTCAAGTTCACGCTTATCGCGCTCAACTTCCTCTTCGTCGACGCAACCCTCACGATCTCCGTGGCGGTGCTGATGCGGTGGCTGGAGCGCTCGCTCGAGCGCGAACGCAAGTCCGCGACGAGCCGCGACCGACTCGCCGGCGCGGTGGCGCAGGCACTCGAAGGCATCATTCTCTGCGATCGCGATGGTCGGGTGGACTACGCGAATGCGGCCGCCGCACGCTTGCTGGCTGGCGCCACGCAACTGCACTTCGAGGAGATTGAGTCGGAGAGCGGCGTCTCGTTGGCCGAGGCGATGCGGGTGGCTGGCGCCTGGCGCGGGACGGTGCGCATCCCGAACGACAGTGAGACGCCGCTCGAATGCGAGCTCACGGTCTCGCCGCTCGTGCTCCGCGACCCGTCCGCCGGCGAGTTCGTCGCCATCCTCCGCGACGTGACGCACGAACGCCGCCTCGAGGAACGGCTGCGCCGCGGCGAGAAGCTCGAGGCGCTCGGTACGCTCTCCGGGGGCATTGCGCACGACTTCAACAACATCATCGGCTCGATCCTTGCGGTCGCCGAGGTCGAGCGCCTCTCCGCGAGTGGTCCGCAGGCGGAGGCGCTGGAGCGCATCGCGATGGCCTGCCGACGCGCGCGCGACATCGTGCGTCAGATGATGGCGTTCAGCCGCCAGGAGGTCCGGAGCCGGCGTCCCCAGCGGCTCGCGGCCGTCGTCAGCGAGACATTGCCGTTGCTCCGGGCGTCGATTCCCGCGACGATCAGCTTCCAGACGGAGCTCGGCGCCAGGCACAAAGTCGCGGTCGACGCTGCCGAAGTGCATCAGGTGCTGCTTAACCTCGGCACCAACGCCGCACAGGCCATGGCCTCGCGCGAGTCCGGCACGCTGTTCGTCAGCGTGCGCGACGTCGTCGCTGACGACGCCACGCGGCGCATATGGCCCTCTGCGCATCCCGGCGAGACCTACGTCGAGCTGAGCGTGCGCGATACCGGCGTCGGCATCCCCCGGCGCCATCTCGACCGCATCTTCGATCCATTCTTCACCACCAAGCAGCCCAGCGAAGGTACCGGCCTTGGCCTCGCCAGTGTCCACGGCATCGTCCGGTCCCTCGGTGGCGAGATTCAGGTCGAGTCGGTGGAAGGGCAGGGGACCGAGTTCCGGATCCTGTTGCCGACCGTCGAGGAGGAGTCGGCGAGCGGCCCGCGGCCGGTCCGCGGCGAGTCGCCGACCCGGCAGCGCTGGCAGGGCGTGCGAGCGCTCGTCGTGGACGATGAGCCCGTGCTCCGGCATACGTTGCAACTCGTGCTGCAGCGGGCGGGATTCGACGTGCGCTCTGCCGAGGACGCGGGGACCGCGCTCGATCTCCTGCGGGCGGAGGGGCCGCCGATCCAGCTCTTGCTCACGGACCTCTCGTTGCCCGGCGGCAGTGGGCTGGCGATCATCCGCGCGGCTCGCGAGCGCTCGCCGGAGACGCGGAGCATCCTCATCTCAGGCTACAGCCACGAGGCGAGCGAGGCGGATGCGACGGTGAAGCCCGATGCGTTCCTGCAGAAGCCGTTCGAAATCAATGCGTTGCTGGCGACGGTGGAGCAGGTCATGGCGTAGCCGCTGCCGCGGCATCGATCTCGTCGAGGCGGGACTAGTACCCGAGACTCTGCAGGTGCCGCCGCCCCGCGGCCACCGTCGCCCACGCATCCGCGGGCTCATCGTGCTCGACGAACACGTGCCGCACGCGCCCTGCCGTGCCGACCTCAAGCACGCGCTTCCAGTCGATCACGCCCGCGCCCACATCCACCTGCCGATGTTCCGGCGCGCCGGCGGAATCCTTGATGTGCAGATGCGTGATGCGGTCGCGGTAGCGCTGCAGCATCGTGACGGGGTCATGCCCAGCCTTGAACGCCCAGTAGCAATCGAGCTCGAGATCCACGACGGACGCATCGGTGTTGGCCACGAGCACATCCCAGATGGTCTGGTCGCCGACGCGCGCGAACTCAAAGTCGTGGTTGTGATATCCGGTGCGGATCCCCTCGCTGGCCAAGCGACGTCCCGCGGTGCTCAACACCTCGCCGATGCGCTTGAAGCCATCCGACGTCCGCTGGGCGGGCGGCAACCAGGCGACGATGAGATGCTTGTGGCCCATCGTCGCGGCGGTACGCAGCGTCGCGTCGAGCCGCTCGGCGGCGAGCAGCTCAGGCGCGAGATGCCATGCGGGCGCTCTCAGGCTATGCCGGTCGAGCAGGGCCCGCAGTTGCGCAGGAGTCCGGCCATACTCGCCCCACCACTCGATCTCGCTGAACCCCAGTTCGGCGATGCGCGCCAGCGTACCCTCGGGATCGCGCCGCATCTCGTTGCGCAGCGTGTAGAGCTGCACGCCCACACCCTCGAGGCGATCTGCGGCATCCGCGCCGCGCAACGCGCGGGGCAGCGACATCGCGAGTCCGGCCGCACCCAACGCACGGAGAACCTCTCGGCGAGTGCTCATGCGACGTACTTCCTCGGGTCGAAGGCCATCTCCGGCGTAAACCGCGTCCGCAACTCGACGATGTCGCGGTCCGGATCGCCCGTCGTCTCGAACGGCGGGTAGATGCGAATCTCCCGCTTGGAGAAGTCGAACGCCACCGGCACGATCGGCACCTGGGCCTTGTGGGCGATCCACCAGAAGCCGCTGCGCCAGCGCTCCGTGCGCTTGCGGGTGCCCTCGGGACTCAGCGCAATGATCACGCGCTCGCGCGCGACGACGAGGTCGGCGGTCTGCGTGACGACGTCCTGCTTGCTGAACCGGTCCACCGGGATCCCGCCGAGCCAGCGCATGAGGATGCCGAGCGGGAAGCGGAACAGCGTGTCCTTTCCCAAGAAGGTGCCGCGGATGCCGATGGCGTACATGGCCATCACGCCGACGCAGAAGTCCCAGTTGCTCGTGTGCGGCGCGACGATGATCACGAACTTCTTGATGTCGGGCAGGCGCTCGCCGCTGAACTTCCAGCCGAAGATCCGCATCGCCCCGACGGCGAGGGCGCGCGTGAACGCGTTGCCGCGCGAGTCCACATCCGGCGAGATCAGCGGGGCGTTGACGGTACCGCCGTGACGGCCCGGTGGATCGGGCAGGCGATCGCTCTTGGCGACGGGGCCGAGCACGCGATAGCTGATGATCCCGCCCAGCGAGAGCAGGATGCCGACACCGGCGAAAATGGCCGCCCACGCGGGAGCGCCACTCGGCGCACGCAGCGTCTCGACGAGGATGCCGCCCACCAACGGCCCGGTCAGGAAGCCGAACGAGCCCGCGACCTGGAAGCTGCCGAACAATCCCTCGCCCGCGCCGCGCTTCGCGAAATCGCTCACCAGCACCAGGCTCGGTGCGAACATGCCCGCGCTGAGCACGCCGCTGGCAATCATCGCGACGGGCAACAGCGAGAGCGGGAGGACGCCGTATGTCGCGTAGACCAAGCCGAAGGCCACGTTCGCGACGACCAGCGGGCCGAACCACCCGACGCGATCGGCCAGCTTGCCGGCCGGCCAGCAGAGCACGGCGAACGGCAGCAGGAACAGCGACATCAACATGCCGCGCGTCGCGGCCCCCACGCCGTGCACCTCGGTGAGGAACAGCGTGAACGTCGAGACGAACACACCGATGAGGAAGCGATCGGCGAAGCCGTAGGCCAAGGGCATCCAGCTCACCAAGCGGCGGCGGTCCCAGCGATACCGCGCATTCGGATCGCGCGACGGCGAGGCGCTCGCCGTGACGAAGGCACCGGCCGCTGCCGCGGTCACGAGCAGCGTCGCGCCGACGGTGTACACGAGATCGCGATTCGCGTCGACAAGCACGCCGCCCAGCGGCGCGCCCACCGCCACACCGATCATCAGGGCGCCGGCTACGACGCCGAGCGAGGCGCCACGCCGCTCGCCACCGGAGCGATTCGCCGCGATCATGAGGAACGTCACCGCCGGCAGATGCGCAATGCCATCGAGCGCGCGCCAGGCGAAGAGCTGGCCCAGCGTGTTCGCCGCGCCCATGCCGAGGAAGGCCACGGCGTCGAGCAGCAGCAACCCGACCACCCAGCGCCGCGTGTGCGGCCAGCGCCGGTGCAGGGCCATCGCCACCGGCACGGCGATGATGCCGGCGAACTGGTTCAGGGACACGAACAGATGCGCCTGGAACCGCGTCCCGCCATGCGCGTCGACCACGAGCTCGGTGAGCCCGGGGACGAGCAGGGTAATGGGGACGAGCGTCAGGAAGGTCGCGAGCGCGATGGCGCCCAGCGCCGGGGATGCCGGACGGTACACGCCGGAAATCTACTTGAAGCCGTCCTCGTACAGGTCCGCCAGACGCCCCACGGGGCCGGCAAAATCTCCGGTCTTCTCGGCGACCAGCAAGGCCGCCTCGAGCTCGGGCGTCATAACGGGGGCGCCGCGCAGGGAGTCCAGCGCGGGCTGCGCCCCCAAGCGCCGCTCGCCGATGCGCCGCAGGTGCGCGGCCAGGGCCGGACTCCCCGAGGCATCGCCAGCGAGCAGCAAGGCGCGGGGCAGCGACAATCCGGCGCCAATGCAGAGCGCCAGGGTGCGTGCGAAGCGCGCCCGTACGAACTGCGGCCGCTGCTGGTACCGCTGCGCCAGTCGCGCGAACACGAGGCCGCCGGCCGCGAACCAGAGCACGAGCCCGGAGATCGTCGCCGTCCAGTACGCGCCGACGCGATTCTGGAACACCAGTGGCAGCGGCAGCGCCACCACGGCGAACAGCGAGACGAACATCGGATACGACATCCATTTACGCAGTGCCAGGATGACCTTGTACTGCCGCGTGTGGAAGTCGGCGAGATGCGTGAGCATCTGGTCGAGCTGGCCGCTCTCCTCGCCCATCGCCAGCAGCGCCGACTCGAAGGGCTCGAAGAGATGGGGCGCGCGCTTCACGAGCGTCGCGATGCCTTCGCCGCGCTCGGTGCCGGCGAGCAGATACTCGCGGATGCGGCCCGCGAGCCCGCCACGTGCCAGCGACTTCGACAAGATCATCGGGTGCGACAGCCCCGCCGTGAGCCCCATGCGCCAGCCGCGGTAGAACTCCGCGCGGTCGCGCCCGTCGTCGAAGGCGCGCATCACGGCGAGGACGCTCATGCGGGGGCCCTCGCGACGCGCTCCTCGCGTACCAAGCCGCGCAGCGCATATACGCCGAGCATGGGGCCGATGCCCAGCACGACGAACGCGCCTTGCCAGCCGACCCAGTCCACCAGCGGCGGAATCACCTGGATCGTGAGCGTCGTGAGCAGGAACCCGAGCGATGTCTGCAACGTGAGCGCAGTACCGACGGCGTGTGGCTCCACCGCTTCGGTGACCAGCGTGGAGAACTGCGCCGAGTCGGCGATGACGAAAAATCCCCACGCGAGAGCGAGCGCCCCCACCAACCAGGCACTGCGTCCGAAGGCGAGCCCGATCGTGAAGGCGATCGCTCCGCTGGCCAGCATCACGCGCGAGGCGATGCGCGCCCTGCCGATGCGGTCGCCCATCACGCCGCCCCAGAGGCAGCCGAGCGCACCGACGGCAATGGTCGCGAAGGCCAGCACACCGATCCATGGCGACTGCGCGGCGCTTGCGTCACCGCGCTGCGCGACGGCGCTCGCCGCCAGGAACGCGGGAATCCACGTCCAGTACGAGTACAGCTCGGCCATGTGTCCAAGATACCCGCCGGTGGCCTGGCGCCAGCGGCGCGTGCGCACGACGTCGCCGATGAGTCCCCATGAGAACGGGCGCGACGGAAAGGCGTGCGGGCCGTCCTGCCACCACAGTAGGACGAGTAACGCGGCCATCACCGCCGACGCCGAGGCCGCGAGGATCGGCGTTGCGAGCGAGAGCTCGGGCAGCGACTGCCAGAGGTACGGCGAGGCCTTGCCCACCGTCAGTGCGGCGACGATCGTCGCGATGGCGATGCCGCGTCGTGCGCGGAACCAGGTCGCCGCCATCTTCATCGCGGGCGGATACACGCCGGCCAAGCAGGCGCCGGTGATCACGCGGCTCAACAGGGCGCCACTGTAGGTCGGCAGGGCGAGCAGGAGCAAGTTCGCGCCCGCGCCGAGCACCGCGGACGCCGCAAACAGGCGCCGCGCCGGAACGAGGTCCGCGAGGTTCAACACGGCGCTCAGGGCGGTGCCGAGCACGAAGCCCAACTGCACAGCGGTGGCGAGGCCGCCGACTTGGGCCGGACTTAAGTCCCAGCGCGCCGTCAGCTGTGGCGCGGCCGCCGACGCCGCGAACCACAGCGCCATGCCGAGCATCTCGGCCAGTGCGAGCAAGCCCAGCATCCGCCACGCTCGCGGGCTGTCACCTCTCGGCGTATCTTCGCGCATGTCTCCGCCCATGGCCTGCATCGCGTGAAAGATACGGTCGCTGAACTCGAGCTGCTGATCCGCAGCAAGTACGCCCTGCTGGTGCTCGACACGGTCGAGTCCGAGCGGGCCGACGACCTGCTCGCGCTCATTGCCAGCCAACTCTCGCTGGGCTTCTTCTCGTGGAGCCGATCGCGCGGCATCCGCCGCGGCAACCAGCCCACCGACCCGTTCATCGAGAAGACCGCGGAGCCGCAGGCCGCCCTCGCCCGCGTCCTTCAGGAAGCCGTCGGCGTGTTCCACTTCAAGGGGCTCGGCGACTTTCTCCAAGACCCCGTCGTCGCCAGCCACGTGCTCGATTGCGTCAACCAGTTCGGCACGCGGCGCGGCGCCGTCGTGATCAGCGGCCATTGCGTGTCGCTGCCGGACTCACTGCGCCCGCACGCCGTGCACCTCGAGCTGCCGGTGCCGGGATTCGCCGAGCAGCGCCAGCTGCTCGAGCGCATCATCCGCGACCAATCGGCGCGCATGCCGGTGAAGGTGGACCTCACCAACGAGGACCGCACACGCCTCGTGAACAACCTCGTCGGCCTCACGCAGACGGAAGCCGAGAAGGTGATTACCAAGCTCATCATGGAGGACGGCGCGCTGCGCGCCGGCGACGTGAAGCGCGCGGCCGAAGCGAAGCGGCAGATCGTGGAACAGGACGGCCTGCTCGATTACTGGCCGTCCACCGAGACCCTGGGCGAAGTCGCGGGCCTCGCCGGCCTCAAGGCCTGGCTCACCAAGCGCCGCGCCGTCGTGCACGATCCGCAGCGCGCCGCGCAGTTCGGCCTGGGATTCCCCCGCGGCGTGCTGCTGCTCGGCGTGCCCGGCTGCGGCAAGTCGCTGTTCGCCAAGGCGGTCGCCAGCGAGTGGGGACTGCCGCTGCTCAAGCTCGACCCCGCGAACCTCTACGACAAGTACATCGGCGACAGCGAGAAGAACTTCAAGCGCGCGATGCGCACGGCCGAGCGCATGGCGCCGATCGTGCTGTGGATCGACGAGCTCGAGAAGGCCTTCGCCAGCGGCGGCGATGCCGACGGCGGCGTATCGAAGCGCGTGTTCGGCACCTTCCTGAGCTGGCTGCAGGACCGCCAAGGCGACGTGTTCGTGATCGCGACGTCGAACGACATCGCGCAGCTGCCGCCGGAGTTCATCCGTAAGGGTCGCTTCGACGAGGTGTTCTTCGTGGACCTGCCCAAGCCGGCGGCGCGCGAGGAGATCTTCCGCATCCACCTCCGCAAGCGGAACCAGGACCCGACGAAGTTCGACCTCAAACTGCTAGCCGAGGCCACGGACGGATTCAGCGGCGCCGAGATCGAGCAGGTGGTGGTGGGGGCGCTCTACGGCGCGTTCTCCAACGGCGCCGGCCCGACGACCACCCTGCTGCTCGGGGAGGCGGAATCGACGCGGCCGCTCTCGGGGACGATGTGGGAGAAGATCAGCCAGCTCCGGGAGTGGGCGGCCACGCGCACGGTGGCCGCCGACTGACCGGCGTCCCAACCCTTGGGCTGCCGTTCCTGTCGAATCCCCGGTTCTCGCGGTATCGTAGACCCAACACGGCGTCCATCGGGACGCCTCGACATCCCCCTCATCCCCACTGAGACCACCCATGCGCCTTCCTGCTGCACTCGCCCTGACGGGCATCCTCGTGCTGTCGGCCGCCTGCGCCTCGGCCCCGGCGAGCACCACGCCGCAACCGGCCGCTGCCCCCGCGACCCCGGCCGCGATGGCCGCACCCGCTCCCGCTGCCGTGAACCCGGTGGGTCGCTGGACCGTCGCGCTGACGGCCCAGGGGCAGGCCTTCGACTTCGTGATGGATCTCCGCCACGTCTCCGGCGACGACTACACGGGGTCGATCAACAGCCAGGCCTTCCCGCCGATGCCGATCAACTCGGCCAAGCGCTCGGGGAACGCGATGGTCATCAAGATCACCGCGCCGACGGGCGACGAGGCGACGATCAACATCGTGTTCGAGGGCGACGTGCTGTCCGGCGAGTGGTCGATGCCGGGGGACGGCTCGCGCGTGAGCGGGCGGCGCATCGTGCAGTAACTGCTTTCACCACGAAGGCACGAAGGGAGCCGCAACAGTCTTTCGGCCCCGCAACCCTGAAGAAGCAATGCTTCTTGGGATTGCGGGGCCGAAAGTTTATCGCGGAGCCCTTCGTGCCTTCGTGGTGAACGCCGTGGCCGTTCAGCCGTTGGCATCCAACGGCACGACTTCCTCACCGGGATTCACAAACAGGTCCTGCTCGACCGCATGCTGCGTGTCGTGCAGGACCTTGTAGCGCCCACCCAGCGCCATGAGCTCGCGGTGCGAGCCGCGCTCGACGATCTCTCCCTGCTCGAGCACGAGGATTTGGTCCGCCGAGCGGATGGTGGAGAGCCGGTGCGCGATCACAAAGGTCGTGCGGCCCGCGCGCAGCTTCTTCAAAGCCTCGCGGATCGTGCGCTCGCTCTCCGAGTCCAGCGAGCTCGTCGCCTCGTCGAGGATCAACACCTGCGGGTCGGCGAGGATCGCGCGGGCGATCGCCACGCGCTGCCGCTGGCCGCCGGAGAGCTTCACGCCACGCTCGCCGACGATCGTCTCGTAGCCGTCCGGGAACTGGCTGACGAACTCGTCGCAGTTGGCGACGCGTGCCGCCGCGATGATCTCCTCGCGTGTCGCGCCCGGCCGCGAGAACGCGATGTTCTCGGCCACCGTGCCGTCGAACAGGAAGTTGTCCTGCAGCACCACGCCCAGCGTACCGCGGTAGTCGCGGAGCCGCAGCGTGGTGAGGTCCTGTCCACCGATCGTGATGCGGCCCGTGAGCGGCCGGTTGAACGCGAGGATCAACGAGATCAGCGTGCTCTTGCCCGAGCCGCTCGAGCCGACGAGTGCCGTGGTCGTCCCGGCCTTCGCCGTGAAGGTGATGTCCTTCAGCACCGGGATGCCCGGGCGATACTCGAACCACACCTTGTCGAAGACCACGTCGCCGTTGGCGTGGGCCAGTACGTCGCGCTGGCGGTCGTCCTCGTCCTCGGTGGGCGTCTCGAAGATCTCGCGGATGCGGTCGAGACCGGCGAAGGCCTCGGTGATCTGCGTGCCGATGTTGGCCATCTGTACGACGGGAAAGCTCACCAGGCCGACGAAGAACACGTAGCTGATCAAGTCGCCGAGCGTCATCTCGCCGGCGGCGACGCTGCGGCCGCCGACGACGAGGATGAGCACGCCGACCGCCCCGATGATGACCGTGGCCAGCGCGCCGACAGCCGAGGTGCCGGTGATGGTGCTCGCGATGTTGCGGAAGAGGCGATGCGCGCCCTTGGTGAAGACTACCTCCTCGCGCTTCTCGGCCGTGTACACCTTCACGACGCGTGCGCCGCCCATGGCCTGGCCGAGTCGGCCGCTGACTTCGGCCTGGATCTTGGAGCGTTCGCGGAAGATCGGCCGCAGCTTCACGAAGGCGTAGGCCATGATGCCGCCGAACACGGCGAGGAACACCAGTGTGGCGACGGTGAGGAACCAGTTGAGATAGAACAGGTAGCCCAGTGCCAGCGCCGCCGTGAGCATGCCACCCACCAGCTGGATGATGCCCGTGCCGATGAGGTTGCGGATGCCCTCGGCGTCGTTCATCACGCGGTTGATGAGGATGCCGCTCTGCGTGGAATCGAAGAAGCTCACCGGCAGGCGCAGCACCCGGGCCTGCACGCGGCGGCGCAGCTCCGTGATGGCGCGCTGCGCCGCCACGGAGATCACCTGCGAGAGCGCGAAGGAGCTCGAGGCCTGCAGCAGCGTCGCCGCACCCGCGGCGATGGCGATCGGCGTGAGGAGCTCGAGGCGGCCCTTGGTGAGCACTTCGTCGACGATCCACTTCACGCTGCCCGGCAGGACGAGACCGGAGAGCCGGTTGACCAGCATGAGCACGAGGCCGATCGCCAGCGAGCCGCGATGCTGCCACATCAATCGGCGCGTCTCGGCCCAGGCGGCCTTGTAGTTCGTCGGCTTCTTCGCGGGCTTGTCGCCCGGGGTGGAACCAGTGGCGGGTGCGGTCACTGCAGGGTCTCGCGGGTGCGGAGCATCAGGGCGGGGTCGTCCGAGATGATGCCGTTGATGCCGTCACGCCACAACTGCGTGGCGCGGGCCGGGTCGTTGATGGTCCAGACGTGCGTCGGTCCGCCGGCGCTGCGCATCATGCGGGCGAAGCCGGTCACGGGGAGCGGGATCACGTAATGGAAGCGGGGAATGCAGAGGGCCTGAAAAGGGAGTGACGCGGGCCGGGCGCCCAACACGGCGGCGGCGTAGCGCGCCTTGAGGGTATCGGCGCCCGGGCTGACCGGCACGCCGGCCTCCCGAAAAGGAATCAGCGCCGCGTCCAGGAAGCTCCCGATGAGCACGCGGTGCAGGTTGCCGGTCTCCTGGAGCACGCGCAGCGCGGGCGCGGCGACCTCGACGGACTTCATCTCGAGGATCAGCGGGATGTCGCGGATGGCCTCGAGCACTTCCCAGAGCGTGGGCACCGCGAATCGCTGCTCGCGGAAGGGGAAGCTGCGGCCGCCGTCCAGCGTGAACCGATGGCTGGCGCTGACGCGGCCCAACTCGAGCGACGTCCGATCGCGCACCGGGCCGGTGGCGTCGGTGCAGCGGTCCAGCGTCGCGTCGTGGTGCACGACGGGCACGCCATCCTTGGCGAGGTGCAGGTCGAACTCCAGGGCGTCGACCCCGAGCGCGACGGCGTGCTGCAGCGACTGCAGGGTGTTCTCCGGCATCACGGCGCGCGCGCCGCGGTGTCCGATCACCAGCCGCCGGGAGGGGTCGAGGAGAATCACCCTGAAAAATACACGACGGGGGTGGGCCGGCTGGCCCACCCCCGTCGCGGTCCTGCAAGTCTGACTTAGAAGCTGTACGAGACGCGGGTCGTGGCGAACCGGCCCACCGGGGCGACGCCGATGAACGACGGCACCTGGTTGTCGAGCAGGTTCTGGATGTTGAGCGACCAGCGCACATTCTGCGCCACCGGGAGCTTCCACGAGAAGCCGGCGTCGACGAAGGCGTTGACCGGGACGCGCGTGTACGGCACCGGGGTGCCGACGTTGAAGCTGTTGAACACGCCCGAGTTCACGTCGAAGGCGTCGGCGTAGCGGCCGCGCAGTTCCATGTTCAGGCCCCGGACGTCATCCACGCGGCGGAACGTCAGCGACGCGCGGTGGCGCGGCGTGTTGGCGACGAGCGGGTTGGTCGGGGTCGCGCCGCGGGCGTCACGGAAGACGTTGCGGCTGATCGTCGAGTACGTGGCTTCGACGCTGTACATGTCGTTGAACAGGTAGTCCACCGCGGCGTCGATGCCGCGGACGTCCACGTGGCCTTCGGCGTTCTGGTAGGTGAAGACCAGGTAGCTGCGGTCGTAGAGGTCGTTGTCGAAGGCAAGCGTGCCCGTGGGCAGGCCGGCCAGCGAGGTTGTCCAGTTCGTGATGACCGTGCCGATGGCCGCCGCCGGCACGCCGTTGGCCGCGAGCGCGGCGGTCACGCCGGTCGCCGGGGCGCCGAGGTAGGCGCCGAGCGTCGCCGGGTTGAAGAACACGATGTCATCGGCATTGATGACCTGCGTCGTCGGCTCCGCCGGGCGGATCTGGTACCAGTAGTCCACCGAGAGGCGGAGGCGGTCGCCGATGATGCCCTTGTAGCCGAGCTCCCAGGTGTTGGAGAAGTTCGCGCCGAGCGGCGAGTAGTCCGACACCGAGCTGAACGGCGTGACGGCGTTGCCGGCCAGCACGTTGCGCAGGATGAGCGGCACCTGCGCGTTGGTCGGCGCGAGGCCGTTGAGGGCGTTGCGGATGTTCGTCTGCTGCGTCGGCGTGAGGCCGAACGTCGTCGCGATGCCGGCGACGAGCTGGGTCGAGAGGCCGGCGTTCATCGTGGCCGGGAGCAGCGTCGAGCCGGCGACCGCATTCGGCGTGGCGCCGTAGAAGTTCGAGCGCATGCAGAGGCCGGCCGCGTCAGTCTGCGACGCCGCGCAGCCGCGGTTGTAGCGCCAGCCGTCCTTCGCCGGGTTGCCGAAGATGCGGATCTCGGTGTTGCCCGTCGTCGGGTTGTTGATCGCGGGCCCGAGGTTCGCCGTCTGGCCCGACCACTGGTCGAGGAAGAACGAGAACGAGGCCGGCGAGTTGAACGCGCGGTTGAACGTGAAGCGGAAGTTCTGCGTCGGCGTCGCCTTATAGAGGAACGCGGCGCGCGGCGAGAACTGCGTGCCCTCGATGCGCGAGTTCATGTCGCCGCGGACGGCGCCCATGAGGTCGAGCTTGTCGGTGAGCGGCGTGGTGAACTGCAGGTAGCCGCCGGTCTCGAGGATGTTGTCGTCGCCCTCGTTGCGACCCATGATCGTGCCCTTGGTCTCGGGCGTGGTCGCGATGTAGTCGAGGCCGGCCGTCAGCTTCGTGTTGCCCAGCGTGTAGCCCTGCTGCAGCTGCGCGACGAGCACCGAGGACTGGTCCACCACCGGGATGCCGGAGCGGAGGTAGAACGTGCCCTTGTCATCGCCGGCGTCGGCGTTGCCCGAGTTCGACTGGTTGTAGAACACCTGGGCGAAGAACTGCTTGTGGCGGAAGCGCTGCTGGAAGTTCGTGTAGCTCCAGTTCTGCACCTGCGCCGCGCCGAAGGTCGTCGTGATCTCGAGGGCGGAACCGGCCATCGTGTAGCCGAAGGTCGTGATTGCTTCCGTGTCTTCGTTCGGCTTGTAGTCGAGGCGGGCTTCGCCCGAGTAGCGCTCGAGGCCGAAGTCACGCTGCACCGGCTGGCCCTGGCGCGACGCCGGGACGCGGGCATCCGTGCCCGACCAATTGGCCGGTTCGTTCGGGTCGTTGTACTCCCAGTCGTTGGCGCGGAAATACTCGCCGGAGAACTTGAACGCGAACTGGTCGTTGAGGCGCTGCGCGTGACGGCCCGCAAGGCGGAACATCGAACGCTCACCGCCATCGAGCGTCAGCGTCGTGCCCTGCGACTGGAACGGCGACTTCGTGATCACGTGCAGCACGCCGGAGCCGGAGTTCGGGCCGTAGAGCGCCGAGGCCGGACCCTGCAGGACTTCGATGCGGTCGATGTCCTCACCGGTGCCGGTGAAGAGGAAGGGCACGTTGACGCGGAGCGACGGGACGCCGGCGAAGCGGTAGTCCTGCAGCATCAGCATCGACGTCGAGAAGGCGTTGTTGAAGCCGCGCGAGACGATGTTCGCCTGCACGATGCCGCCGTTCGAGATCGACAGGCCGGGCTGGCCCTTGAGGTGGTCCGTGATCGTCGCCGCCGGACGCTCGGCGATCCGCTCGGAGCTGATCAGCGAGATGGAGTTCGGCGAGTCGAGGATCTTCTCGGGCTCGGCGCCGCGGGTCGTCGTCGTGACGACGGCGTCGAGGCGCGAGACCACCGCGTCCATCGCGATGTTGACCGTGGCCGTGCCACCGGCCGCCACGTTCACGTTCTCGACGCGCTTCATCACGTAGCCGCCCGCGCGGGCGACGACGGTGTACGTGCCGGCGGGAATGTTGCCGATCCGGTAGCTGCCATCCGCACCGGTGCGGATGCTGCCGATGGCGGTCGCGCCGGTGAGGACCTGGACCTGTGCGTCGGCGAGGGCGGCGCCGCCATCGGACTGCGTCACCCTACCGGCGACGGTTCCTGACTGAGCGTCGGCGGCGCCTGCGGCCGCCACAAAGCCGAGAACCGCAAGCATCCTGCTGACGAAACGGATTCGCATACGAGACACACCTCGAAGCGGTGGATTGATGGGACCCGACGGGCCCCGCCTTCTCGACGTGACGGAGGTCACGCCGACAGAGGACCCCCAAACTTCCGTCCTCAGGTCGCTGCCGTCAACTATGGAAGGGCGTATTCCGCCCGTGACCTGCTGGCGGCCGAGTCGTCCGGCGGCACGGGGCCGGGAGGCCGCGCGCCCTCCGGTGGGACCGCTCAGCGGATGCCGAGCGCCTTGTGGGTCTGCACCGAGAGGCGCCACTGCGGGTGCGCCATGCAGTAGGCGACGGCGGCCGCCGTCGTGGCCGCACGGTCGGGTCCGTCCATGGGCTGCAGGTAGAAGTGCGAGAAGGCGAGTCCGGCGAAACGCTCCGGCGGCGCCTTCTCCTGCGGATACACGAGCTTGAGCTCGTGCCCCGCGGTCAGCGCCAGCGCGGCATCCGCCTTCGGGCTCACGCAGATCCAGTCGAGGCCCGATGGTGCCGGCTGCGTCCCGTTGGTCTCCACCGCGACCTCGAAGCCGCGGGCATGCAGCGCGTCGATCGCCGCCTCGTCCAACTGCAGCAGGGGCTCGCCGCCGGTGCACACCACGAACGGCTGTCCGCCCGCGCCCGCGGGCCAGCGCGCCGCCACCGCGTCCGCCAGCGCCTCGGCCGTCGCGAACTTGCCGCCGTCCGGCCCCACCCCGACGAAATCCGTGTCGCAGAACGTGCACACGGCGGTCGCACGATCCTGCTCCCGACCCGTCCACAGGTTGCAGCCCGCGAAACGGCAGAACACCGCCGGACGCCCGGCATGGAAGCCCTCGCCCTGCAACGTGTAGAATATCTCCTTGACGGTGTACATCAGCGCGCGTCCGCCTCTGCGAAGCCCTTGGCGCGCAGCAAGCAGGCATCGCAGCGGGCGCAGGCCGTGCCGTCCGCGGCGGGATCGTAGCAGCTCACCGTCATCGCGTAGTCGACGCCCAGCGCCCGGCCGGCGCGGATGATGTCAGCCTTCGTCATCTGCATGAGCGGCGTGCGGATGCGCAGCTGCGTGCGCCCCTCGACGCCGGCCTTGGTCGCGAGATTGGCCATGCGCTCGAACGCGGCGATGTACTCGGGCCGGCAATCCGGATAGCCCGAGTAGTCCAGCGCGTTCACGCCGATGCAGATGTCCTGCGCGTCGAGGGTCTCCGCCCAGGCGAGCGCGAAGCTGAGGAAGATGGTATTCCGCGCCGGCACATACGTGACGGGGATGCCGGCGCCGATCGCCGACACGTCGTCGTGTTTCGGCACGGCGATGTCCGCCGTGAGCGCGCTCCCGCCGAACAGGCGCAGGTCGATGTCCGCCACCACGTGCCGCGCGACCTTCCAGTGCGCGGCGAGTGCCGTCGCGCGCGCGATCTCCACGCCGTGGCGCTGGCCGTAGCGGAAGGTCAGGGCGTTCACCGCGTAGCCGGCCTGCGTCGCCATCGCGAGCACGGTGGCGGAATCGAGACCGCCGCTGAGCAGGACCACGGCTGGTGTGCCACGCGGCACCGGTGCGAGCGGATTCATCGTCGACATCGGGCCCGGCGCTACGATGCGCGGAGGTTCGCGACGATCTCGCGCAGCCGCACGGAGCCGGCGAGCAAGGCGTTGGCCGCGCCGGACATCTCCTCGCAGGCGGCGCTCTGCTCCTCGGTGGACGCCGAGACCTGCTGTGCCGCCGCGGCATGTCCCTCGGCCGCGCGCGCCGCCGCCGAGATGTTCTCGGCAGCGGCGTTCACCGCCTCCACGTTGTGGTCCGCCGCCTGCCCGAGGCCCTCGGCGGCGCTGCGCGTGCGTTCGGCCGACGCCGAGATGTCCCCGAGCGCGGTATCGATGCCCGCCGACGCCTGCTCGATGTCCGCCACGCGCGCCGCGCCCGTCGCCATCGCCTGCGTCGTCGTGCCGACGCGGCGCGTCACGACCGCCGTCAGCTGGATGACGTCTTCGGCGGCCTGCTGTGCCTGGTCCGCCAGCTTGCGGACCTCATCGGCGACGACGGCGAAGCCACGGCCCGCCGCACCGGCGCGCGCCGCCTCGATGGCCGCATTCAGCGAGAGCAGGTTCGTCTGCTCGGCGATGCGGCTGACGATGCCGACGAACTGGTTGATGCTCTCCGCCGTCGCATTGAGCTCCTTCACCTCGAGCGCGGCGTGATCCACCGACTGGCGGATCTCCGCCAGCATGGTGCGCGCGCGCGCGATTTCCGTTCGCTTCTCCCGAGACAGCCGCTCGATCTCGCTCGCGAGGTCCACGACTTCTTCGGCGCCGGCGCGCACCTCGTGCGCGCGCACGCGCACGCCCTCGAGCGAGCCATCGGCATCCTTGAGTGCCGTCACCTGCACCTCGGCGCCTTCCGTGACCTCGGACATCGCCGTGGCCGTCTGTGTCGCGGCCAGCGAAACCTGCTCGGCCGCCGAGGTCAGCTGGTGCGCGGACGTGGCGACTTCCTCGGACGTCGAGGTCGCGACGCTGGCGATGCGCGCGAGGTTCGCCGCCGAGGAGTTCATGGCCTCGGCCAGTTCGCGGAACTCGCCCGGGAGCGAGGCGTCCGTCCGCACGTCGAGCTCGCCGCGGCTCAGCGCCCGCGCCTGCGCCACGAGCAGTTGCAGCGGGTCGCCGATGGCCCGCGCGACGATCGCGACGATCAACAGGCCGAGGACGATGGCGCCGACGATGGCGACGAGCAGGAAGCGCTGCCGCCGCGCCGCCTCCGCCTGTAGCGATTCGGTCGCGCGCTGCAGTTGCGCCGTGCGCAGTTCGCCGAGGCGCTCGATGTCTGTGGTGAGGGCGGTCTCGAGCTCGCGGGCGAGGGCGACGCGCGCATCGGCATCGGCGGCGCGCCCGAGGTCGCGCATGCGGTGCGCCGCGGTGAAGGCCGTCTCGAGGGCCGAGAGCCGCTCGTCGATCGTCGCGACCATCGCGACCTCGCGAGCGGTCAGTCCCGCACTCGCGTTGAGGGCGCGTTGCGCCTCGTGGGCGCGCCACCCGGAGGTGCGGAACGCTTCGAGATCCTCGGGTGCTCCGCGTTCGAGGTAGCGCCGCCCCGCGGCAATCTCCATCGCGATGTTCGTGGTCAGCGTCGCGCTGAGCGCGGTCTCGCGGCGCACGGTCTCGAGCGCCGCGCCCATCTCGGCGCTCAGGCTGACGATCGCCGCGCGTCCGACGGCGCCCGCGAGCACCGCCAAGGCGATGACCAGCGCGAGGCCCGCGGTGAGGCGGCTGCGGATGGTGTCGAGGCGAATCATCGCGACTCCTGCGTCGGGATGAGCTGTCCGCCGCGGACGCGCGTCATGACCAGCGACTTGCCCACCGGATCGCCACTCAGCTCGAACGCGATGTTGCCGGTGACGCCGGGCACGGGCGAGCGCATGGTCCGGCTGGCGAGCCAATCGCGGAGCTTGCCCCGGTCGGCGCCCGCGCTGCGCAGCGCGGCCGCCATCACCCACGTCGCGTCGTACGCCAGCGCCGCGTTACCGTCGGGTTCGACGCCGAACTTCGCTTCGAAGGCCTGCACGAAGCGCTGGGCGTCCGCGCGCGGGTCGCGAGCCGTGAACGGGGCGCCGACGAGTGCCCCCTCGGACACCGCCGGCTCAGCGGCGACGCCGGTCCACCCATCGCCACCGAGGAAGTCGGCACTCAGTCCCTGCGCGCGCGCCGCCCGGAGCAGCGCCAGGCCCGAGCGCTCCGTCCCCGCGACGAAGATGAGATCGGCGCGCTCCTTCGCCGCCCAAGCGACGAACACCTCGGCGTCCCGCCCCTCGGCGTCGATGGGATCGAAGCCGAGCACCGCGCCGCCGAAGGTGCGGCGGAACGCGTCCGCGAGGCCACGGCCGTACGCGTCGTTCTCATACAGCACATAGGCGCGGCGCTTGCCGAGGCGCTCGGCGAAGCGGGCGAGGTCCACGCCGTTGGCCGAGTCGCTGGAGATGACGCGGAACACCCAGCGCGAGATGCTCGTGAGCTCGGCAGACGACGCCGTGGTGGCGAGCGCGGCGAGTTGGCCGTCGTAGACCTTCGCCGCGGCGACCATCGCGCCGGAGGTCACGTGGCCGACCACGCCGCTGATGCGCACGTCGTCCACGAACTCCTGCGCGATGCTCGCCGCGCGCGAGCCGTCGCCGCCGTCATCGCGGAAGTCGATGCTGAGCGGCGTACCGTTGATGCCGCCGGCCGCGTTGATCTCGGCGAGCGCGAGCTCGGCGCCGCGACGGTTGGCGAGGCCGAATCCCTCCGTGAAGGGACCCGCCATCCCGAGGCGATACTCGGTCGCGTCGCGACCGCAGGCGGCGAACGCGAGGCTGGAGAACAACAAGAGCGCGACGGATCGAATCACGGGGGGAGACGTGAGGGGGCCTAGGCCGAGCCTGCGGGCGACACAAATGGTATCGGACTCCAACCAGACTGTCAGCAATCTAGACAGTCTGACGGGTTTGTGGACTGCCTCGAGCGCGTAGCCGGCACCACGGGAGGCCGTGCCGCGGCGCGGCGATCAGCGACGGCTGTCGCGCAGGCGGGTGAGCGACGCGCGAGCCTCGCGGCGCAGCGGCTCGACGATCGCGTCACCATCCGCGGTACGGCGCAGGTATTCCTCGTACGCGCCGATGGCCTTGTCCGGCTGGTTCGCGCGCTCGTACAGCGTGCCGCGCGTCAGGAAGGAGCGCGTGTAGACGGCGAAGCCCGGTTCCGCGAGGCCCATCGCGTTGAAGCGTGGCGGCGCGATGTTCTCGAGGTAGCGGATGGCCCAGTCGGTGTTGCCGACCGCGGCGAGGACTTCGGCGCGCGCGTAGGCGCGCAGGCCGGCGAAACCGAACCGGGCCGTCTTGAGGCTGTCGGGCGGCGTGTAGCGCGACGCGAGGTCGCGGGCGGTGGCCGTGTCACCGCGCGTCAGCGCCTCGAGGGCGTCGAGGTCGGTGTGCTGGATGTTTGCGCCGCCCGGCATGCGCCGGATGGTATTGGAGAACAGCGTATCCCGTGTGGCGAGATACGCCATGAAGGTCACGCCGCCGGAGGTCGCCGCGAGTTGCGCCATCAGTCCTTCGCTGCCGCTCGCGACACGCCGCGCGCCGGCGGCGAGCAAGCGGCGATCCGCACCGGTCACGCTCCCGGTCATGCCCACCCGCAGTCCCGCCGTGTACCACGTGAAGATCTCGCGCGTCGGCGACTGCGTGAAGGGGAAGACCGGGTCCACGCTCTCGACGAACGCGACGATACGCTCGATGGCCGCCGCGTTGCCCACCGCGGCCGAGGTGTTGAGGGCCATGGCCGCGGCGGTGATGCGCTCGTTGGCGGGAATGCGTCGGAACGTCGCTGGCGTGGTGCTCGCCAGGATCTCCTGCAACTCGGCGTAGGCTTCGACCGGCTGGTCGGCGAGCAAGCGGAAGGAGACGCGCTGCATGCGCATCCCCGGCGCGTCGAGCCCGGGTCGGCGCAGCGCGCGGTCGATCACCGCCAAGGCGGAGTCCACGAGCCCCGCGCCGAAGTATCCGTTGGCCAGCGCGAAATGCGACGTCGGCGCGTCGGGATCCGCGCGCACCCAGCCGCGCGCCATCTCGAGCCCGATGTCGCGGGCGCGCATGCGGCGGCGCTCGAACTCGGCGAGGCCGCCCATCGCCTCCAACTGCTCGCGGCTCTGCAGGATGATCACGCTGTCGCCGTCGAGAATCCCCTGCGTCTGTGGACTCGACAGCCCCTGGTACTGTTGCACCAAGTGGCTGTAGGCCAGGTGGAACGTGGAGTCGATCTCGATCGCGCGGCGGAAGCCGTAGATGGACCGGTTGAGCCGTCGCGAGTACTCCGGCAACGAGTCGCCCGGGGCGAGTTGGTCGTGGAAGTAGGCGTCGGCCAGTCCGTACCAGCCTTCGGCCACCAGCGAGTCGCGCGCGACGAGCTCCTCATAGATGCGCTGCGCCTCCCGCAGGCGGGCGCGCAAATCGGCGGCGCCGCTCGCCCCGAGCTGTCCCGATAAGCCTTCCGCCAGCGCGAGGTGTCCGCGTACCAGCGCCTGCTGGCGTGGTGGCAGGCGATCGGAGAGCTCGACGGCACGGCGGGCCGCGTCGAGATACGCCGGACCGCTGCCGTCGCCCCAGCCCAGGGCCAACGCCCGCTTGTGATGGGCGAGCGCGAAGGTCGAGTCGGCGGCGATGGCCACCTGCAGCGCCGAGTCGGCCTGTGCCAGCCGCCACGAGTTGAGATAGCGCACGCCGTCGAGATACGCGCGATACGCCGTCAGCGACGTCGTCGTCTGCCGCGCGACGTCGACGCTCGCGCTGGCGCTGCCGCCCGCGACGTCGAGCAGGTACCGCGCGAGGTCGTCGAACAAGCTGCGGGGGTCCGCCGCCAACGCCGCCGCCCGCGTCGCGGTGTTGATCGCCTTTCCGCTCTTCACGTCGTAGAGCCGCGCGGTGACGAGCAGCGAGTCGCTGGTCGTCGATACCGAGCCCATCACCAGCGTGCCGGCGCCGCCGCGCCGCGCGATCTCCTGCGCGCGCTCCAGGTCCACCCGCCGGTCTTCCACACCCGCGTCGGCCACGTACTTGAGCGTGCGCTCGTAGTCCATCACCTGCAGGTCCGTCCACTGCGACAGCGCGAGGGTAAGCATGTTCACGGCGCCGTCCCGCAGCCACTGCACGTCGGCATTGCCGCTCTGGATGTCGAAGGGCACCACCGCGTAGCTCTTGCGCGGATCGCCGCCGTCGTCGCGCGAGGTGATGAACACCGTGAGCAACGACATGAAGATCGCGACGAACGCGCCGCCGAGGGCCGCCTTGGGCGGCGCCTTCTTGGCCTTCATCGCCCCGATGGCGCGCGTCGCCCCCGAACCCGGCGTCGGCGTCCAGCTCGCGGCGATCACCTCGGCCATCTCGCGGCCGGTGGCCCAACGCTGGTCGCGGTCCTTGGCCAGCGCGCGGTCGATCGCCACCGCGGTGCCCTCCGGCACCTTCGGCACCGCCTCGCCCAAGGGCTTCGGCGTCTCGGTGAGATGCTTCACGAGCATGCCGGCCACGTTGCCGCTGTCCACCACCGGCTTGCCGGTGAACATCTCGTAGCCCACCAGCGCCAGCGCGTAGAGGTCGCTGCGGCCGTCGATCGTGCTCTCGCCCGTGGCCTGCTCGGGACTCATGTAGCGCGGGCTGCCGAGGATCATGCCCGTGCCCGTCATGTTGCCGCTGTTCTCGAGCGCGCGCGCCACGCCGAAGTCGGTGAGCATCGCACGGCCCGTGTCGCGGTCGAGCAGGATGTTCTCCGGCTTCACGTCGCGGTGCACGATGCCGTTGGCATGGGCGTAGTCGAGCGCCATCGCCAGCTCGTGCAGGATGCGCTCACCGCGCTCCGGCGCCACCGTGCCCTCGCGCGTGAGGAGGTCGCGCAGCGATTCACCCGGCACCAGCTCCATCACGAAGTACAGCAGGCCGTCGGCTTCGCCGGCGCTGTACACCGCCACGATGTTGGGATGCCGCAGCTTCGCGACCGTCCGGGCCTCGAGGAGGAAGCGCTCCTTGAGCTGCGGATTCAGCGCGACGTCGCCGCTGATGACCTTGATCGCCACCGGACGATGCAGCGTCCGGTCCATCGCCCGGAACACGCTCCCCATGCCGCCCTGGCCCAGCAGCGACTCGATCTCGTACTGCTCGCCGAGCCGGGCGTCGAGGGCGGAACGGAGCGCGTCGTGGGTCATCGCGTGGGTTTGGCGCGCGCGTGGCGCGCGGCGGGCTGCTGTTGCGTGAGGCAGTGCAAGGTGCCGAGGCCCCAGACAAGGTCGACGGCGTGGATGCCGACAATCTGGCGCGTGGGCATCAACTCGGCGAGGGTGTTCAGCGCGATGCGGTCGTTCGGGTCGTTGAACGTCGGAACGATGACTACCCCGTTCGCGATGTAGAAGTTCGCGTAGCTCGCGGGGAGCCGCGCGCCGTCCATGATCACCGGCCGCGGGTAGGGCAGTGTGACGACGCGAATCGGATTGCCCTCGGCATCCGTCGCGCCCTCAAGGCGCCGGACGTTGTCCAGTGACCGCGCGTGATTCTCGTCGTTCGGGTCTTCCTCGTGGGCCAACACCATCACGCCGGGGGCGACGAAGCGCGCGATGTCGTCCACGTGACCGTGCGTGTCGTCGCCGACGCAGCCTTCCCCGAGCCAGATGGTCTTGGTGATGCCCAGCGTCTCGGCGAACAGGCGCTCGTAGTCGGCGCGCGTGAATCCCGGATTGCGGACCTGCACGTCCGTGAGCAGCCACTCTTCGGTCACGAGCATCGTGCCGCGGCCGTCCGTCTCGATGCCGCCGCCCTCCAGCACGACGCGACCCTTGCCGTCGTGGCGCTGCGGTTGCGTGAGCGGCAGGCCCGTGTGGTCGGCGATGAATGCGCCGATCTTCTGGTCGCGCGCGAAGTTCTCGTACTTGGCCCAGGCGTTGAAGTCCCAGTTCACGGCCTGCACGTCGCCGTTGGCATCGTGCACGAAGGTCGGCGCGGAGTCGCGCAGCCACACGCGGTCGGTGGGGCACTGCATCAGGTGAATGCGGCCTTGCTTGACCTCGTGCATGCGCAGGCAGTGCCAGGCTTCCTCTTCGGTCTTCTCGTCGTGCACGAGGATATTCACGCGCTCGTGTTCGGCGAGCGCGCGGGCGATCTCCGCGTACACCCAGGGAATCGGCCCGAACTTGCCAGGCCAATCGGGCTCATGGTGCGGCCAGGAGATCCACGTCGCGTCGTGGCGCTCCCATTCGGCGGGCCACCGCAGGCCGCCGGGCGCCGCGTGCGGCGCGGCCTTCTTCGCTGCCGCCATCAGTGCCCGATCCAGCGCGCGAGGATCGGCTCGTAGGCATCCACGCGACGGTCGCGCAGGAAGGGCCAGTTGCGCCGCGTGTATTCGATGAGCGCCGGATCGCAGGTGGCGATCAGCGTGTCCTCGTCCGTGCCGGCCTGCGCGAGGTAGCGGCCGTAGGGATCCACGATGAAGCTGTGCCCGAAGAACTCGATGCCATCCGTGCCCGCCTCGGGTTCGAAGCCCACGCGATTCGGCGCCGCGACGAATACCCCGTTGGCGATCGCGTGCGCGCGCTGCGCCGTGCGCCAGGCATCGGCCTGCGCCGTGCCCCACTCGGCCTTCTCCGCCGGGTGCCAGCCGATCGCCGTCGGATAGAACAGGATGTCCGCGCCGAGCAGCGACGTGATGCGCGCACCTTCCGGATACCACTGGTCCCAGCAGATGAGCACGCCGATCGTCGCGTAGCGCGTCTTCCAGACCATGAAACCGCCGGCTTCGGCCGTCGGGCCGCGCAGGCCGGCGGGCTGCACCGGGTTGTCGCTCTCACCCGGCGCGAAGTAGTACTTCTCCTCGAACAGCGGGTCGTGCGGGATGTGCATCTTGCGATACACGCCCAGCGGCGTGCCGTCGGCGTCGATGACGACGGCGCTGTTGCGATACACGCCCGGACCCTGCTTCTCGTAGATCGGCACGACCAATACCACCTGCAGCTCCTTCGCGAGCTTGCTCAGCGTGGTGACCGTCTGGCCGTCCACCGGCTCCGCGAGATCGAAGCGCGAGCTGTCGAGCTTTTTGCAGAAGTACGGGGCGTTGAAGAGTTCCTTGAGGCAGATGACCTGCGCGCCCTTCTTGGCCGCATCGCGGATGCGGACGACGGTCGCGTCGAGGGTCTGCTGCGGGGTCGCGAGAACGCCGTCCTGGATGACGGCGACGGTAAACGGGGCGCGGGTGCTCATGGGGCGGAATTTCGCCCTATCGCTCCCGCACCGCTACCACGATATCCATGACGTTCGTGCCCGTGTCGCGCGCCGGAAGAATGGCGTCGGCGGCGAGCAGGGCGCCGTAGGCATCGCAGCGGCGTAGCGCGCGCCCGGGGTCTGCCCCTGCCGCACGACTCTTCCGCCACGACGCAGCATCGACCAGCGCTCCCATCGACGGCGCCGGTCCATCGTGCCCGTCGGTGCCAGCGGCGATCACCGAGGCGCGGACGCCCACGTCAGCGATCGTCTCCGCGGCGGACAGCGCCAACTGTTGGCAACGGCCTCCCAACCCGTGCTGCTCCGGCAGACGCACCGTCGTCTCGCCACCCCAGATCAGGCAGCTGCCCGGCCGCGCCCTCGCGATGGCGTGCGCGATGACGCGCCCCGCCGCGGTGGCGTCGCCGGTGAGGATCGTGTGCGAGAGCAACACAGGCGCGTAGCCCGCCCGCGACGCCTCGCCGGCGGCCGCGTCGAGGGCCGCGCTGTTGCCCACGATGAATGGCGGCTCGACCCGCGCGAAGACTTCGCTGCCCGGCTTGGGCGTCTCGGCCACCGCCTCGGCGCGCATCGCGCCGAGCGTCGAGGCAACCGAGAGCGGCACCTGGATCGCGAGGCCCGCGTCGCGCAGGATGCGCTCCACGTGCCAGGCCTCGAGCGGGTCCGGTGAGAACGGTCCGGAGCCGATCATGGAGGGGTCCTCGTTCGGCACGTCGGCGAGGAGGATCGGGATGACGCGCGCGCAGTCCAAAGCCGCCGCGAGGCGCCCGGCGCCCCAGCGAGAGAACCGCTTTCGCACCGCGTTGATGCGGCCGATCGGCACCCCGGCACCCAGGAGCAGGGCGTGCAGGCTGCTCAGGTCCTCGGCGCGCACGCCGGCGATCGGCGCGCCGATGAGGCTTGACGTGCCGCCCGAGATGCAGGCGAGGACGACGTCGTCCCGGCCGACCCGATCGGCAAACGCGGCCACGCGGTCCGCCGCGTCGCGGGAGCGCACGCCCGGGACCGGGTGATCGCCGGGGTGCTGGTCGAGCAGGGAAAGGACCGGCGCCTGCGACGTCCCCACCACCAGTCCTCCGGCGACGTGAAGCCCGCGCTGTGCACACGCTTCGAGGGCGGCGGCAGCCATGGCCGGGGCGGCCTTGCCCACGGCGAGGATCCAGTGCGGCCGGTCCCGGCCCAACTCCAGCGTGACCTCGCGCTCCTGAAAGGCGCGGCGCACGGCCTCCGTCGGTGATGCGGCGGCGAGCCCGGCCTCGAAGATGCGGAGCAGCGTCGGATGCGAAGGGGCCACGCCGAAGGATACTCGGCGTGGCCCCTAGGCCGCAGCGCGCGGCGGGTCGCTTGCGGTGCCGACTACCGCCCGCCCGCAGCCTTTACCGCGTTTCCGAGCTCTGTGTAGGAGTCCGCCGCCAGCTCGGCGAACGGACGCATCACGTGCGTGATCCGACCGTCCGGTCCGACCACGAACAGCACGCGGCGGAGGAGGTTCATGGCCGGGTACTTCACGTCATACAGCTGTCCGACGGTCGCCTCCCGGTCGGATAGGAAGGTCATGGGGAATTTCTCGTCCCGGGCCCAGGCCGCGATGGTGTCAACGGGGTCGGTGCTGACCGCGAGGACGGTCACGCCGCGGCCATTGTTGAACAGAGTCTGGAACTGATCGCGATAGGTCTGCATCTGGACCGTACAACCCCTGGTTCGCGCCCTAGGATAGAACGCGATGACGACCGTCTGACCCCTCAGATCGGACAGTTTGACGGGCGTTTGACTCACCCCATTCAACGTTGCGGCGGGCAGGGTGAAGTCCGGAGCGAGGTCCCCAACCTTGGGACCACCGGCCGGAGCAGCCTGCTGAGCTTCGACGGTGGCGGCTCCGATCAGGAACGCGACAGCCGCGACGGGAAGGCGAAAGGCAAGAGAGCGCATAGCAAGTCCGGGAGTGGGTTCGGCGCGAGGATGTCAGGAAGTGGCGGCAGCTTCGCGAGGCAAGGCCTTCTATAGGTACTTCGGCCTATGGAAGAAAACACTTTTCCAGGCGAATGGTGCACCATGCACACAGCGACTCTGTCCCACAATGCCGCGGCCTCGGGCATCGCGCACGAGGTGACCGTCCTGTTCTCGCGTCTCGGACTCGATGCCGTGATCCGCGACCCCGACAGCGCTCAGGTGATCGCCGCGACCCCCAATGCCGAATCCCGCATGCTAGCGGCCCAGCCAGGGGCCGTGAAGGTGGTGGCCACGCGGCTTGCCGGCAGCTCGCTCCGCGTGGAGCTCCTGCCGGACCAATCGCCCGACGACCTCACGGCCCGGCAGCAGCAGGTCGCCGAGTGTCTCGCGCAGGGCATGCGGAACCAGCAGATCGCCGAGACGCTGGGCATCAGCCTGCATACGGTACGCCGGCACTTGGAGCAGATCTTCCGCCGCCTCGGCGTGAACAACCGTCGCGACGCCGTGCGCGTGATGCGCACGGCCGCAGCCATCGCGCGGTAGCGGAGCGGGAGCAGTCCGCGGGCCTCGGCTCGCTGGCGTGTTTACTGAAGGGGTTTCACGTCGGCGAGTCGAGGACCCGCAACACCCCGGGCAGCGATGCCACGGTGACGACTCTGGACGGGGCCAAATGCAGGTCCCCGTCCAGTTCGTACGCTGGGGGGCTATCGAACTCGAGTTCGAACTCCGCCCCGGCCTTGTGAAAGACCTTGGGATGCCCGATGTGCGTCCCGCCGAGTGCGCGCGCGAGCAGCGCCACGCGCCCCAGCTTGATACCATCCTCGAAGACCACGGCGTCGAGCTTGCCATCGTCCACGCGGGCCATGGGCGCGATCTTGAACGCCCCGCCGAACTCTTTGCCGTTGGCGAAGACCAGCATGAGCCGATTGCGGCGTGGTGCGAAGAGTGACGCCACGCCGCCGATGCGCACGGGGATGCCGCCGAAACTGAACAGCTGGCCCAGCGCCGCCGCCACATAGACCGCCGGGCCGCGCAACAGGCGCGAGCCCTTGGTGGCCATGAGCACTTCGACGTCGAAGCCGAAGCCGGCGACGTTGGCGAACCAGTTGCCGTCCACGCGGCCCAGGTCCACGCGCCGCTCCACGCCGCCGCTGGCGATGAGGGCGGCCATCGCCTCCACGTCCGTCGCCGGCGCGCGGAGGTTCTTCGCGAAGTCGTTGCCCGTGCCTGCCGCGACGAAGGCCATGCGGGCGGGGGCGCCCGCCTGGGCCAAGGCGACCGCGCTCTTGCCCCAGGTCCCGTCGCCACCCGCGACGACCAGCGTCTGCACGCCGTCGGCGATGGCCTCGCGCACGAGCCGCGCCTCGTCGCCCTCGCGCTGGGACTGCACGAAGTCGCGGAGGCCGTGCGCTTCGAAGGCGGCGCGAAGACGAGGGAAGAGGAGGGCGCCGCGGCCACGGCCGGAGGCGGGGTTCCAGAGGACTCGGATCACTCTTTGGGGGAGAGGGGAGAAGGAGGAGATGTAAGCTGTAAGATGTAAGCTGTAAGAAACTGCAACTGCAGGGAGACGAAAAAGCGAAGGGGCTCCGATCCATCCGGAGCCCCCACTTACATCTCACATCTTACATCTCACATCTGCAGTTAGGCCAACTGCCGCAGCACGTAATGCAGAATTCCCCCATGCCGGTAGTAGTTCATCTCCTCCGGCGTATCGATCCTGCTCCGCACCTGGAAGGTCTTGTCTCCCGCCTTCACGGTCAGCGTCGCGCGGGGCGCCATCGTGTCGCTCATGCCTTCGATGGTGATCTCCTCGAAGCCGGTGAGCCCCAGCGACTGCCGCGTCTCGCCGTTCACGAACTCCAGCGGGATCACGCCCATGCCCACAAGGTTCGAGCGATGGATGCGCTCGAAGCTCTCGGCGATGACGGCGCGGACGCCGAGCAGCGCGGTGCCCTTTGCCGCCCAGTCGCGGCTTGACCCCGTGCCGTACTCCTTGCCGGCGATGATCACCAGCGGCGTGCCGGCCGCCTGGTAGGCCATCGACGCCTCATAGAAGCTGGTCGGCTCGTCGCCCGGCGCCGTGCGGGTCCACCAGCCTTCCATGCCCGGCGTGAGGTCGTTCTTGAGGCGGATGTTCGCGAAGGTGCCGCGCATCATCACCTCGTGGTTCCCGCGGCGCGCGCCGTACGAGTTGAAGTCCTTCTTCTCCACGCCCAGCGACTTGAGCCACACGCCCGCCGGCGACTTCTCGGCGATCGAGCCCGCGGGCGAGATGTGGTCCGTGGTGATGGAGTCGCCGAACATGCCGAGCACGCGGGCCTTGGCGATCGGCTTCACGCCCGGCGCGGTCTTCGACATGCCCTCGAAGTACGGCGGGTGCTTCACGTACGTGGACTTGTCGTCCCAGGCGTAGCGGTTGCCCGTCGGCGCGGCGATCGCCTTCCATTCGGCGTCGCCGCCGAACACGTCGCCGTACTCCTTCTCGAACTGCTCGCGCTTCACGCTCGCGAGCACCACGTCCTCGACCTCCTTCGGCGACGGCCAGATGTCGCGGAGGAACACCGGGCCGTTGCTGCCGATGCCCAACGGCTCGGTGTCGAGGTCGATGTCCACGCGGCCGGCCAGCGCATACGCCACCACGAGCGGCGGCGAGGCGAGGTAGTTGAAGCGCGTCTGCGGATTGACGCGGCCCTCGAAGTTGCGGTTGCCCGAGAGCACCGCCGCCACCGTGAGCTTGCCGTCGTCGATCGCCTTGGAGATGGTCTCCGGCAGCGGGCCCGAGTTGCCGATGCAGGTCGTGCAGCCGTAGCCGACGATCTGGAAGCCCAGCGTGTTGAGCGCCGGCTGCACGCCGGCCTTCTCGAAGTACTCGCGCACGACCTTCGAGCCCGGCGCCAGCGAGGTCTTCACCCAAGGCTTGGTCTTGAGGCCCTTGGCGACGGCCTTCTGCGCGAGCAGGCCGGCGGCGAGCATCACGCTGGGGTTGCTGGTGTTCGTGCAGCTCGTGATCGCCGCGATGACCACCGCGCCATCCTTGAGCTGGAAGTTCTCGCCGCGATGCGCGCAGTCGACGCTCGACGGCGTGAGGTCCACCGGTGCGCCTTCCGAGACCATCGCGGCCGCCGGCGAGCCGGGGAGCTTCGTCGCGCCGGCAGCGGCGCCGGCCTTCGAGGCCGCCTGCGCGAGACGCTCCCGCTCCGCCTTGTACGACTCGGCGTAGTTGGCCTTCATCTGCGTGAGCGCGATGCGGTCCTGCGGACGCTTCGGGCCGGCCAGCGACGGCACCACCGTCGAGAGATCGAGCTCGAGCGTGTCCGTGAACACCGGGTCCGGCGTCGCATCCGTGCGGAAGAGGCCCTGCGCCTTCGTGTACTCCTCCACCAGCTTCACCTGATGCTCGCTGCGGCCCGAGAGGCGCAGGTACTTGAGCGTCTCGGCGTCCACCGGGAAGAAGCCCATCGTCGCGCCGTACTCCGGCGCCATGTTGGCGATCGTCGCGCGGTCGGCGAGCGAGAGCGAGCTCAGGCCCGGGCCGTAGTACTCCACGAACTTGCCGACGACCTTCTTCTTGCGGAGCATCTCGGTGCAGGTGAGCACGAGGTCCGTGGCCGTCGCGCCCAGCGGCAGCTTGCCCGTGAGCTTGAAGCCGATCACTTCGGGAATGAGCATCGACACCGGCTGGCCGAGCATCGCGGCCTCGGCTTCGATGCCACCCACGCCCCAGCCGAGCACGCCAAGGCCGTTGATCATCGTCGTGTGCGAGTCCGTGCCGACCAGCGAGTCGCAGTACACGGCCTTCTGGCCGTTCTCTTCGCCCACGAACGCCACCTGCCCGAGGTACTCGAGGTTCACCTGGTGGCAGATGCCCGTGCCCGGCGGCACCACGCGGAAGTTGCGCAGCGCGTTCTGGCCCCAGCGCAGGAACTGATAGCGCTCGCCGTTGCGCTCGTACTCGAGCTTGGTGTTGATCAACTCGGCGGCATCCACGCCGTACTCGTCCACCTGCACCGAGTGGTCGATGACGAGGTCCACCGGCTGCAGCGGATTGATCTTCGCCGGATCGCCGCCGAGCTTCGCGATGGCGTCGCGCATCGCCGCGAGGTCCACCACGCAGGGCACGCCGGTGAAGTCCTGCAGCAGCACGCGCGCCGTGCGGAAGGCGATCTCCTTGTCGAGCGTGGCCTTCACGTTCCACGTCGCCATCGCCTCGACGTCGGCCTTCTTCACGAAGCCGCCGTCTTCGTTGCGCAGCAGGTTCTCGAGCAGCACGCGCAGCGAGAACGGCAGCGTGCTCACGGTGGCGCCCTTGAGGCCAGCCACGGCATCGAGCTTGTAATAGATGTACGACTGACCGTCGACGGTCAGCGTAGAGCGGCTGTTGAAGCTGTTCTGGGAGGACATTGCGAGTCCTAGGGGGAGTTCGACCGGAGCCACTGGGTGGGAGCGTCGCTCACCAGCCAGGCTACCGGGAAATCTAAGGCTGCGCGCGCGCCTGTGCAGGTCGCGCGGCGCGTGGTTCAGCCCTCGTCGGCCGCGTCGTCGAGGATCGGCATTTCCATCGTCGACCGGTGCTCGCCGTCTTCGATGGCGTGGACCTTGATGGCGTTCGTCGGGCAGTGGTGCACGAAGTCGCCCTCGGCGCGGCTCCATTCCACCGGACTCTGCAGCACCTGCGCCTTTCCGTCCTGGTCCATCGCCATGTAGCGGGGCGCCAGGGTCGCGCAGAGCGTGCAGCCCGTGCAGGCCCCGCGGTCGACGCGCACGTCCACCATGCGGCGTGGCCAGACGCCGCCCAGGAGCAGCGACGTGCCGACCCGGTCGAGGGCGTCGATCGCCGATTCGTAGCCCAGTTCGATGATCCGCTCCACGTGGCCGAAGCTGAACCAGTTGAAGTGCCACACGGCGGGCCGGACCAGCAGCAGCGGCGGGCCGCTCCAGTTCGCCAGCTGCTGGGACTGCAGCGACTTCATCATGATCTGTGCGCTGCGCACGTAGATGGCGGCGAATCCCTTCTGCCCGATGCGCCGCGCCCGCGCGATGTTCGAGCTGCCCACATCCACTGCGATGACCGCGTCCATGCCGTGCGATGAGGCGAGCGCCGGCACGTTGTCGGCGATGCCGCCGTCCGCGCAGGTCCGGCCGGCGATCATGCCGGGCGGGAAGAACCCCGGCAGCGCGCAGGAGGCATATACCGCCTCGCGGACGGACACGTCTTCGAGGCCGGGGAGCCCGAACAGCACCTGTGCCGCACTCTCGAGGTCCACCGTATTCACCAGCAATCGGCGCGGGAGCTCCCGGAAGGTCCCGGCGGGGACGATTTCCTCGATGAGCTTCTCCAGCGGCCGCGCGAGATACAGCGACGGCGAGAGCATCCGCTTCGTCACCATGCCCACGTGATTGATGCGGAACAGGTCCTGCTTGGTGAGCGCCTTGGCGCGCCGCACCATCTCGCGGATGGGCATGCCGCCCACGTAGGCCGCGGCGATCAGCGAGCCGATGCTCGTGCCCGCGACCACCGTCGGCTGGATGCCGCGCTCCTCGAAGGCCTTGAGCACGCCGATGTGCGCAAAGCCCTTGAGCCCGCCGCCGCCGAGGACGAGGGCGAGCTTGGGGGGGAGGCTGGCGGCGGGCGAGGACATGGTCACCGATGCTGAACTTGCGCGTTGCGCGCGCCCGCGCCAATCCCCGCGCGCGGTTCGGCGTAGATTCCGGGGACGATGCGCCTCCTCCTCGTCGAAGACGATGCCCGGATGGCCGCCACGGCCGGCCAGTTCCTGCGCAACCACGGCTTCGCCGTGGACCACGCCGCCAGCGGTCGCGCGGCGCTCGAGCTTGCGGCACTGAATCCCTACGATGCCCTGGTGCTCGACCTCGGACTCCCCGACCTCGACGGCCTCGAGGTCTGCCGGCGCCTGCGTCGCGCCCATCCCTCGCTGCGCATCCTGATGGCCACGGCGCGCGACGCGGTCGAGGCGCGCATCGCCGGGCTCGATATCGGGGCCGACGACTATCTCGTGAAGCCCTACGCGCTGGGCGAACTCGTGGCGCGGCTGCGGGCCCTGCTGCGCCGTCCCGCAGACGCTTTGCCGCCGGTGCTGCACGTCGGCGCCCTGGCGCTCGATACCGGCAATCGCAGTGCCCGCCGCGGCCCGCGTGCGATCGCCCTCACCGCCAAGGAGTACGCGGTGCTCGAGGTGCTCATGCGCCACCCGGGGCAGGTGCTCACCCGCGAGCACATCAGCCAGCATGCCTGGGACGACAACTACGATCCGTTCAGCAACGTCATCGACGTGTACATCGGCCGGCTGCGCAAGAAGATCGACATGCCGGGCGAACCCGCGATGCTCGAGACGATGCGCGGCGCCGGATACCGATTGGCGTCCCCCGCGCCTGCGCCGGAACGCGAGGCGTCGCGCTGATGCCGCAGTCCATCCGCGCCCGCCTCACGCTGTGGTACGCCGGGTCCGTGCTCCTCATCCTGCTTGCCGGCACGTGGACGGCGCGCAGCTACCTGCGGCAGTCGATCGAGGGCGAGTACGCCCGCTCGCAGGAGGCGGCCGCCGTACTCGTCCGCGGATTCTTCCGCGCCGAGGTGCTGGAGTACCGCGTCGTCGAGGGGACCATCGGGCACATCGTCGGCGAGCTGGCGATTCCCGATCGTCACATCCATTTCGTGCGACCCGACGGCAGCGACTACGCACCGCCGCCGGAGATCCACGTCATGCCGCTGCCGGTGCTCGAGCCGCCGCTGCGCGAGATCGTGCGTCCGCTGGACCCCGAGCTCGCGCCCGGCTGGGAGGTGCGCCTCACGTCGTCTGCCGCGCCGCTCACGCGCCAGCTCGCCGCCGTGGACCGCGGCGCGCTGCTTGCCATTCCACTGGCCGTGCTCTTCGCCGTCGTACTCGGCTGGGTGCTCACCGGCCGCACCCTGCGCCCCGTGGCGGCAATGGCCGAGGCGGCCGACCGCATCACGGCCGATACCTCGGGCCGCCTGCCGATCGCCGCGGCGGACGACGAGCTCGGCCGCCTCGGCCTGCGGTTCAATGCCCTGTTGGACCGCCTCGATCAGGCGATGGCGACGCAGCGCCGTTTCCTCGCCGACGCCGCGCACGAGCTGCGCACACCCATCGCGCGCGCGCGCGGCGCTGGCGATCTCGCGCTGTCGCTGCCCGAAGGCGCCGATGACCGCAGCGCGCTGCAGCGGACACAGCAGGAGCTGGAAGTGATGTCGCGCTTGGTTGACGAGCTGCTCGAACTCGCGCGCAGCGATGCGGGCCGCGAGGCGGCGGGCCTGCAGCCCGGCTTCCTCGATGATGTCGTCGCGGACGTCGCGGGCCGCTTCGACGCCGTGGCCAAGCGCCACGACCTGCGCTTGGAGATCGATGTAGCCGATGAGGCGCCGGTGCGCATGGACGCGGCGGCCCTCGCGCGCATGGTCGGCATCTTCGTCGACAACGCCATCCGCTACACGCCGGCCGGCGGCACGGTGCGCGTGGCGGTGCGGGCCGAACGCGCGGGCGCCCTCCTCGTCGTCGAAGACAGCGGCATCGGAATCCCAGACCACGAGCGGGCGCGGCTCTTCGAGCGGTTCTTCCGCGGTGCTGCCGCACGGCAGCGCGCACCCGACGGATCGGGGCTCGGCCTCCCCATTGCCCGCGCCATCGCCGACCGGCACGGCGCGCAAATCGCGTTCGACGCGAACATCCCGACCGGTACGCGAATCACCGTGCGCTTCCCGCGCGCATGACCGCACAGCCTACCTTTCAGCCATGACGCCCCCCACCATCCGCCTCCTCGTTACCGGCGGCACTTTCGACAAGCAGTACGACGAGATCCACGGCACCCTGTCGTTCGGGAGCTCGCACGTCGAGGACGTGCTGCGGCGCGGTCGCTGCCTCGTCCCGTTGGTGAGCGAGGTCCTGATGCTGAAGGATTCGCTCGATCTCACCGACGACGACCGGGCGCGCATCGTGGCGGCGGCGCGCGCCAGCGCCGAGCCGCGGCTCGTGGTCACGCACGGCACGGACACCATGGTCGACTCGGCCCGCGCGCTGGCCGCGGCCGACCTCGACAAGACGATCGTGCTCACCGGCGCGATGATTCCCTATGCCTTCGGCTCGTCGGACGGCCTCTTCAACCTCGGCTCCGCGCTGAGCTTCGCACAGGTGCTGCCGCCTGGCGTGTACGTGGCGATGAACGGGCGCGTGTTCCCGTGGGACAACGTGCGCAAGAACCGTGAGCGCGGGGTGTTCGAACCCGCGCGCTAGGGCGGTCGGGCGCTCCACCGCGGCGTTCATCGTGCGTTCATCCGGGCGCCCTAGCTTGTCCGGTGATGCCACGACTCTCCTTCGGCGCCGTGTGCGCCCTCATGCTCTTGGCCTCGGCCATGCCGGCCCAAGAGGCCGTGACGGCAGGAGCGCAGCCATCGCTCACGCTCGAGCAAGCGGTGGAACGTGCCATGCGGTCCGGGCCCGGCGCACAGGCCGCGTCGGCGGCGCGCCAGATCGTCGTCGGCCGCGCACGCGCCGACGCGCAATGGGCCAATCCCACGTTCGAACTGCGGCGCGAGAACGAAGGCGCGCCGCTGCCGTACGACGACTTTGCGACCTTCACGCTACCGGTCTCGGTCACGGGGCGTCGCTTCGCGCTGCGCAGCGCGCTCGGTGCGGCGCGGGAGCGGGGCATCGCCGATTCGCTCTTCGTGCAGCGCGAGGCCGGCTTCGACGCCGCGCGCGAGTGGTGGGCGCTGTGGACCGCCGCGTCCACCGCGACGTTCGCCACCGCGCAGGCTGCGCGCTTCGCCGAGCTCGCCCGTTTCGATTCGCTGCGAGCGGCCGAGGGCGTGATCGCCGAGGCCAGCGCCATGCGCACGCGCCTGGAGGCCGAGCGCGCCGGCTATCACGCGGTGCAAGCCATCGCCGCGGCGGGACGCGCGCGCGCCGCACTCGCGGCGCGACTCGGCGTCGAAGACCCGCGCCAACTCGCGCTGGCCGCGCCGCCCGCGCTCGAGGTCGCCGCGCTGACCTTCGACGCGGACGAAGCGATCGCGCAGGCACTCGCGCAGCGGCCCGATGTGCGGGCCGCGCAGGCCGCCGCCCGCGAAGCCGAGCGCCGCCGCGCGGCCGAGGCCCGCGGCAGCGTCGCTGACGTCGGGGTCACGGCGGGCTACAAAGGAACCGGTGGCTACGCCGCGGGCGTCGTCGGGCTCTTCGTCACGCCGCCGATTCTCAACGCCAACGGCGGCAACCGCGAGCGCGCGACCGGCGAATGGCTCCTCGCGGACGCCGAGCGCCGGGCCCTCGAGATTCGCGTGCGCGGCGAGGTGCAAGCGGCCTTCGACGCCGTGCGGGCCATGGACGCGATGGCTATCCGTGCCGATGCCACGAGCGCGCAGCGTGCCGACGAACTTGCGGCGGCCGCCGAGGCGGCGTACCGCGAAGGCCACGCCACACTCACCGAAACGCTGGAAGCGTTGCGCGCCGTCACCGATGTGCGGGCCGCCGCGCTGCAGGCCACGGCTGACCGCCACTTGATCCGACTCGAACTGCGGCGCGCGATGGGCGCGCCGGTCCTGGAGATGCCCTGATGCGCGCACTGTTCGCCCTCGCCCTCGTCTCGCTTGCGGCCTGCGGCACCGACCAGCCCGAGGCTGCGGCTGAGGCCGGCGCCGTCGCCGATACGGCGCTCATCGATGCCGCGGCGTTGCGCATCGGCGGCTTCACCCTCGCGGCGGCGAGCAACGAGGCCTGGCGCGAGGCCTGGCGGCTGCCGGCGCATGTGTCGTACGACCCCAACGACGCGCAGCCGCTCGGTTCACTCGTCGAGGGCCGCGTGCTCGAGGTGCGGGCCTACCCCGGCGACCGCGTGCGCGAGGGTGACGTGCTCGTCGTCGTGCATTCGCACGAGATGATGGATGCCCGCCAGCGCCTCGTCGCGGCCCGCGCGGCCAGCACCAGTGCCGATTCCAACCTCGCCGTGGCCCAGCAAGCGGTGGGACGGGGCGAGCGCCTGCTCGCCGCAAAGGCCATCGCGACGGCGGAGGTCGAACGGCTGCGCGCCGCACGCACCGCGGCCGTCGCCACGCGCGACGCCGCGCATGCGGAACTCGAACGCGCCGAGGGCTACGTGAAGCATCTCATCGGCGATGGCCCCACGGGGAACGCCGACGAACACGCGGCGCTGGTGCGAGCGCCCTTCGACGGTGTCGTCACCGGCCGCGCCGCCCTCCCCGGGCAGGTGGTCCTCGTCGGGCAGGAGTTGATCACCGTGGCCCGCGGCGCCGGCCTCGGCGTCGTGATGCGCCTACCCGAGGAGGCCATCGCCGGCGTGCGCACGGGCGAGGCCGTGCGCTTCCGCGTGCCGGCGTACCCCGGACGCACGTTCGATGCCCGCATCACGCGCATCGCACCGGTGGTGGACTCCACCAGTCGCGCCATCGAGGTCTGGGCCCGCGCCGCCGCCGACGCGCAGTCGCTGCTGCGCGCCGAGATGACTGCCGACGCCGAGCTGCTCGGCGCCGATGGCGCGCCGACGCTCTCGGTGCCGGCCGAGGCCGTGCAACTCTTCGAGGGCGATACCGTGGTCGTGCGCGGCACGCGACTCGGCGAGGGCATGTTGATCGAGGCCGTGCCCGTGCGCGTGGGGCGCCGCACCTCGCAGCGCGCTGAGATCCTCGCGGGCCTCGCCGTCGGCGATTCCGTGGTGACGCGCGGAGCCGCGCTCGCCAAGGCGGAGATCCTCAAGCGGCAGGGCGCGGGCGAAGGAGGCCACGACCATTGATCAAGCGCCTCGTCGACTTCGCGCTGCACCAGCGCTTCTTCGTCATCGGCGGCGTCCTCACGATCGTCGCCTTCGGTTTCTATGCGCTGACGCACATCCCCTTCGATGCCTACCCGGACCTCACCGGCACGCGCGTCGAGGTGATCACCAGCGCGCCCGGCATGCCGCCCGAGGACGTCGAGCGCTTGGTGACCTACCCGCTCGAATCCACGCTCATGGGCATCCAGGGCGCGGAGAACGTGCGCTCGGTGAGCAAGCAGGGGCTCTCGCTGATCACGGTGAGCTTCCCTGACAAGGTGGACGTGTACTTCGCGCGCACCTTGGTGCAGCAGCGCGTGGCCGACGCCGTGGGCGCGCTTCCGCCCGGCATAGAGCCGGGCCTCGGGCCCGTGAGCACGCCCATGGGCGAGCTCTTCCAGTACACGGTGACCAGCGACTCGATGTCGTTGGCCGAGCTGAAGACGCTGCATGACTACACGATCCGACCGCGCCTGCGCACGGTGCCCGGCGTCAGCGAGGTGAACTCCTGGGGCGGGTTCATCGAGCAGGTGCACGTCGTCGCGGATCCGGCACGCCTCGCGTCGCGTGACCTCACCCTGCAGGATCTCCACGACGCGCTGGACGCCAACAACCGGACCTTCGGCGGCGCATACGTGGAGACGGCGGGCGAGCGCTTCACGATCCGCGGCGTGGGTCGAGCCGAGTCGCTCGACGAGATCGGCCGCATGGTGGTGGCGACGCGCGGCGGGGCCCCGGTGCTCGTGCGCGACGTGGCCCGCGTGGAGATGGGCGCATTGCCGCGCCAAGGCGCGGTCACGAAGGACGGCGAGGGCGAGGTCGTCACCGGCATGGTGATGAAGCTCAAGGGCGCCGACTCCCGCCGCGTCATCCGCGACGTGCGCGCGCGCCTCGACGAGATCCGCGGCGGCCTGCCGACGCACGTCGCGGTCACGCCCTTCTACGACCAGACGCAGCTCATCGCGCGCACCACCAAGACGATCACGAAGAACCTCATCGAGGGCGGCCTGCTCGTCATTGCCGTCCTGTTCCTGTTCCTGCGGAACTGGCGCGCCTCGCTGATCGTCGCGTCGGTCATTCCGCTCTCGATGCTCTTCGCCTTCGGCGGCATGCACCTGTTCGGCTACGGCGCGAACCTCATGTCGCTCGGCGCCATGGACTTCGGCCTCATCGTCGACGCTTCCGTGGTGATGATCGAGAACTTCGTGCGCAAGCTCGAGGAAGGCACCAGCGAGGACCGACGGTCGATCTTCCTTGGGGCAGCCGTCGAGGTCGGTCGGCCCATCCTGTTCGGCATCGCGATCATCGTCGCCGTGTACATCCCGATCTTCACGCTGGACGGGATGGAGGGCCGCATGTTCAAGCCGATGGCCTTTACCGTCGTGACGGCGGTGCTCGGCTCGCTGCTGCTGGCGCTCACGTACGTGCCGAGCGTCGCGTCGATGGTGCTCAAGCACGACCATGAGGAGCGGCATCGCCTGCTCGACGAGCTGCGGGCGCGCTACGCCCGCGGCCTGACACGCGCGATGGCGCACGGAAAGCGCATCGTCGCCGTCTCGGCCGTGGCGGTGCTCGCGGCCGTGGTGTCGATCGCGTTCATCGGGACCGAGTTCATGCCCAAGCTCGACGAGGGCAACATCCTCATCACGTCGCGGCGCCTGCCGAGCATCTCACTGGGCGAGGGCACGCGGCTGTCGATGGAGGCCGAGCGCATCATCAAGCAGTTCCCCGAAGTCGTGACCGTCGTGACCAAGGAAGGCCGTCCGGACCTCGCGACGGAGGCGATGGGCCTCTACGAGGGCGACACGTACGTCATCCTGAAGCCGCACGACGAGTGGACCTCGGCGAAGACGAACGAGGGGTTGATCGCCCTGCTCGACTCGGCGCTCGCGGCGATTCCCGGGCTGGAGATCGCGTTCACGCAGCCCCTGGCGATGCGCCTCGATGAGGCGGAGAGCGGCATCCGCACGGACCTCGGCATCAAGATCGTCGGGCCCGACCGCATGGTGAACGAGGCGCTTGGCGCGCGCATCGAGCGGATCGTCGCGAGCGTCGAGGGCGCAGCAGACGTCTCGGTGGAGATCGCCGATGGCAGCGGCCAGTACCGCGTGCAGGTGGATCGCGCCGCGCTTGCCCGCTACGGCGTGCAGGTGGCCGACGTGCAGGCGGCGCTGGACCTCGGCACGGGCGTCGCGGTGGCGACCGAGCTGGTCGACGGCCCGCGCCGCATCGGCGTCGCCGTGCGGCTGCCCGACGACGCGCGACGCGACCTCGAGTCGCTCAAGCGCATCACGGTGCGCACGGGGACCGGCGCGCGCGTGTCACTGGGCTCGCTCGCGCGCATCGAGACCGTCATGGGCCCCGAGCTCATCGCGCACGAGGACGCGCAGCGCCGCACGCTGGTGATGAGCAACGTGCGCGGCCGCGACCTCGGCAGCTTCGTGCAGGAAGTGCGGGGCCGCGTGGCCGCCGAGGTCGAGCTGCCGTCGGGCGTGTTCCTGGAGTGGGGCGGGCAGTACGAGAACCAGACGCGCGCCCTCGGGCGGCTGGCGCTGGTCGTGCCGGCGGTGATCCTGATCATCTACCTGCTGCTGTTCCTCTCCTTCGGGTCAGTGGCGCAGGCGGGGCTCGTGCTCATGAACGTGCCCTTCGCGCTCGTCGGCGGCGTGGCGATGCTCTGGCTCCGCGGCATCAACCTCTCGCTCTCGGCGAGCATCGGCTTCATCGCGCTCTTCGGCATCGCCGTGCTCAACGGCGTGGTGATGGTGGAGCACATCAATCACCTGCGCGAGAAGGGCCGCAGCCTCGATGACGCGGTGCTGCATGGCGCGGTGGACCGCCTGCGGCCGGTGCTGATGACGGCGTTGGTCGCGAGCCTGGGCTTCGTGCCGATGGCCGTGACGACGAGCGCCGGCGCCGAGGTGCAGCGACCCCTGGCGAGCGTGGTGATCGGCGGGCTCGTGACGTCGACGTTCCTCACGCTGTTCGTGCTGCCGATCCTGTACCGCGCGGTGGCGATGTGGCAGGCGACGCATCCCGACGACTGACGGCCGATGCGGTAGATTGCAGCGCATGACTGATGCGTTGCTCGCGTTCCGGGAGGAGTTTCCCATCCTCTCGACCTGCACCTACCTCGTCTCCAATTCGCTCGGCGCGATGCCCCGGGGTGTGCCGGGGCGCCTGCAGGAGTACGCCGATGCCTGGCGCACGCACGGTGTCCGCGCCTGGGCCAAGGGCTGGTGGGAGATGCCCGTGACGGTGGGCGACGTGGTGGCGCCGCTCATCGGTGCCGCGCCGCATGAAGTGGGCATCGTCCCGACGGTGACCATCGCGCAGGCCACGGTGCTCTCGGCCGTGCCGATCACCGCGCAGCGCAACGAGATCGTGATGACGGCGCTGGACTTCCCGAGCGTTCGCTACGCCATCGAGCAGTTGGCGCCGAAGTTCGGCGCGCGGGTCATCGTGGTGCCCAGCGAGGACGGCATCTCGATCGACCAGCAGGCGTTGCATGCGGCGATCACCGAACGCACGGCGTTGGTCTGCGTGAGCCACGTGCTGTTCCGCTCGGCGTACATCATCGACGCCGACGCGCTGGTCGCGCACGCCCATGCGCAGGGCGCGCTGGTCTCGCTGGATGCCTACCACTCGGTCGGCGTGATTCCTGTAGATGTGAAGCGCAGCAAGGTCGACTTCCTCGCCGGCGGCGTGCTTAAGTGGCTCTGCGGCGGCCCCGGCGGCTGCTTCCTTTATGCGAGCCCGGCAATGAGCGAGCGCTTGGCGCCGGCGCTGACCGGCTGGCAAGCGCACAAGCGGCCGTTCGCGTTCGATACGACGATGGAGCCCGCCGACGGCATCTGGCGCTGGCTGGGCGGCACGCCGACCGTGCCGTCGCTCTATGCGGCCACGGAAGGCCCCCGCATCGTCCGTGCGGCGGGTATGGCGCAGGTCCGCGCCAAGAGCCTGCGGCAGACGGCCCTGCTCGTCGAGTTGGCCGACGCGCGCGGTTATCGCCTGACCGCGCCGCGTGATCCCTCGCGTCGCGGCGGCACCATCGCCTTCGACGTGCCGCATGCCGCCGCGGTGGCGCAGGCGCTCCTCGCGCGCGATGTCGTCATCGACTTCCGGCCCGGCGCGGGCATCCGCGTGGCGCCGCATTTCTACACGACCGACGACGAAGTGCGTCGCGTGGTCGGGGAAATCGATGATATCCTCGCGACCGACGCGTGGAAGGCTTTCGCTGACACGCGTCCCACCGTCACGTGACCCTTCCCCCCGCCGCGACGCGGGGGTAGCTTCGCTTAGGTTCGCGGTCCCCACCAGAACGCCAAGCCCACGACGATGCCGACGCCGCCGAAGAAGCTCCGCAAGCAGTACGTCAACAACGAGTTCCCCACGGCCATCCTGCGCTTCGAGGACGGACACGAGATCTCGATCAAGCGCGGCACGGGCAAGGCCTTCGACTGCTATGCGGGCGAGAACATCAAGATCCTCGCCGTCTTCGATCCCGACGCCCGCGAGCGCGACCTGATGGACACGCGCCGCGCCGACGACTTCGACGACGCCTGAGTCGCACGCCCGGTGAGCGCATCACGCGCGGTCCGGGTCAGTGAGGAGGTCGCTGCGTCGCGAACGGCGCGGCGAGGCATCGTGGCCCTGGAGAGCTCCGTGCTCGCCCAGGGCCTTCCCATTCCCCAGAACGCCGAAGCGGCGCGTCGCATGGACGCCGCCGTGCGCGCGGCCGGCGCGACGCCGGCGGTCACGGCCGTCGTGCGCGGCGAACTGACGCTCGGGCTCGCCGACAACGATCTCGCGCGGTTCTTGGCGCGCGAGGGCATCGAGAAGGTCTCGGCCCGCGACCTCGGCGTCGCCTGCGCCTTGGGGGCCGATGGCGCGACGACCGTGGCGGCATCGCTGGCCATCTGTCGCCTGACGGGCGTGCAGGTGTTCGCGACCGGCGGCATCGGCGGCGTCCACCGTGAACCTGCCTTCGACGAATCGGCCGATCTGCTCGAGCTCTCGCGCACGCCGGCGATCGTGGTCTGCGCCGGTGCGAAGTCCATCCTCGACCTGCCCGCGACGTTGGAGCGGCTCGAGTCCTACGGCGTGCCGGTGATTGGGTATCGCGGCCATGAGTTTCCAGGCTTCTTCACGGCGGAGACGGGCCTGCGCGTGCCGGCGGCGGCGCACACGCCGGAAGCCATCGCGAAGATGGCACAGGCCCATTGGCACACGGCCGGTCAGTCCTCGGCGCTCCTCGTGGTGCAGCCGCCGCCAGCCGAGTTCGCGCTCGCCAGCGCGGAGGTGGACGCGCTCGTCCTCGCCGCGGTGGAGGAGGCGCGCCAACGTGGCATCCGCGGCGCGGCACTGACCCCGCACCTGCTCGCCGCCATCGCCACCGCAACCGGAGGTCGCTCGATGACGGCAAACCTCGCACTGCTGGAAGCCAACGCCGCGCTCGCCGGTGCGATCGCGCAGGCGCTCGCCGCATGATGCGTTCCCTCGGGATGGCCCTCATCGTCGGGGCGGGCCTCGCCTTGCCGGATCGCCTCGAGGCCCAGGACCAGCGCAGCGCGGTCATGGCGGTCGTCGACTCGGCGATGCACTTCATCAACACGGGCGAGGTCGCCCGCCTCAGCGACCTGATGACGCCCGAGGCACAGGTGTATGCCGCCAGCACGCGCAGCGGCCAGCCGGGGTATCGCATGCGCACGGCCGAGTCGCAGCGGGCGGCGGGGCGCCGGGACCCCATCATCGAGCGCGGGTTCGCGCCGGACATCCGCATTGCCGGCACCATTGCCGTCGTCTGGCTGCCGTACGACCTGTACGTCGATCGCGCGTGGTCGCACTGCGGTGTGGATGTCTTCACGCTCGTGCTGGTCGGCGAGCATTGGCGCATCGCCAATCTCACCTACAGCATCGAGCAGCCGCCTGCCTGTCGCGTCCATCCCGATGGGCCCGCGCCCGGGACGCGCGGCACGCCACCGGAGCCCTAGCACACCACCCGTTTCGGTAGCTGTTGACTTCGCGTTCCCCGCTATAGGTTAGGTACAACCCCTTGCGAGCCGGAGGCCAGTGCCCCGATGCCCTCTCCGTTCCTGAGTTCCGAGGAGTACGACGAGCGCGCGCACCAGCTCTACAACGAAGGCAACTACGACGAGGCGCTCACGCTGCTGCGCGAGGGCCTCGGGCTTTATCCCAATGCCGTCGAGTTGCACGTCGGCGTCGGCTACGCCCGCCTGGCCCGTGATGAGTTCGCCTGGGCCCGGCGCTCCTTCGAAGAAGCGCTGATCCTCGATCCCGAGCACGAGGACGCCCTCGCCGGACTCGGCGAAGTGCTGCTCAAGCTCGGTCAGGCGGAGGCCGGCCTCAAGAGCTTCCGTCGCATCCTCGAACTCGGCTACAGCGACGACATCGAGCTCATGCTGCAGGTCGGGCGCGCGCTCTTCCGCGAAGGCTACATGGAAGACGCCAAGGACTTCTTCGAGATCGCCGTCCAGCAGACGCCCGAGAACGCCGAGGCCGTCGCGATGGTCGGCTACGCCCAGCATCGCCTCGCCGACGAAGCGGGGGCGGCGGAGACGCTGCGCAAGGCGCTGCAGCTCGATCCCGAGCACAGTGAGGCGCGCATCTACCTCGGCAACCTGCTCTACGACCAGGGCGAGTACGAGGCAGCGTTGTACCACCTCGACCGCACCAAGCCCGAAGACCACTGGGACGAGCTCGGCATCTGGCGCCTGCTCGAACTCAAGAAGTCGCACCTGCGCCTGCGGGACGACGATCCGTCGCTGAAGATCTGGGAGGAGCGGCTCGCCGAGCTGCAGCCGGCCCCCGATGCGCTCGACGAGATGCTCTCGGAGATCGAACAGCGCGCCGCCGAACAGGAGCAGGAAGCCGCGCGCTCGCAGCTGGAGCTGTTCGGCGCGCTGCTGAACGAGATGAGCGAGCAGAAGGGTGCCCCGGTGCGGCACCGCGTGGTCGGCCGCGATGGCCGGCCCTACGAAGGCAGCTGGGAGGAGATCGTCCGCGGCATGCGCGACGCGACGCCCGGGCAGGCGCAGCGCACGCTCGAGGACTTCATGCAGGCCGAGGCGCGGCGGGGATTCGCGCTGACGGGCATCCTCATCCCCACGCGCGATGCGGAGAGCTTCCTCCGCGCCAGCGCGGACGCCGGACTGCTGCGTATCGAACGGTGATTGTCCTCGACAACGTGAGCAAGACGTACCGGACCTGGCGCGGTCCGGGGGTTCGCGCCGTCTCCAACGTCACGCTGGAGATCGCGCGCGGCGAAGTCGTCGGCATCGCCGGCCCGAACGGGGCGGGGAAGAGCACGCTCATCGCGATGCTGCTCGGGATGCTCTCGCCCGACGAGGGCCGCCTGACCATCGACGGCGTCGCGCCCCGCGCGTACGTCGAGCGGAACGGCGTCGCGTACCTGCCGGAACTCATGACGTGGCCGCTCACCTGGCGCACGGACGAAGCCCTCCGCCGCATGGCCATCCTCGCGGGAATCCCCGCCGACCGGCGCCGTGCCGAGGTCGACCGCGTCATCGACGCCGTCGGCATCGGCGAGCACCGACGCAAGCGCCTGAAGGCGCTGAGCAAGGGCAATCTCCAGCGCGTCGGGCTTGCCCACGCGCTGCTGACGGACCGCGCGATGGTGATCTTCGACGAGCCCACGCACGGCCTCGATCCCGTGTGGACTGCACGGTTCCGCGACATCGTCGCGGGGATTCGCCGCGCCGACCGCGCGGTGCTGATCGCCTCGCACAACCTCGACGAACTCGAACGCCTCTGCGACCGCGTCGCGATCGTGGACCGCGGCGCCATCCAGCGCGTCGTCGAGGTGCGCGGCGGTGCGGGCATCACGGCCCCGCGACGCTGGCGCATCCGTGTCACGCAGGCGCCCGATGCCGTCGCGGCGGCCTTCCCCGGCGCCGTGATCAACGGGCCGGACATCGAGTGCACCGCGGACGTCGCCGGCCTGAACGCCGGCCTCGCCGCCGCCATCACCGCGGGGGCGCTGGTCACCGCCGTGGGGCCGTCCGAATCCTCGCTCGAAGAAGCCTTCCGCTCGGCGGTGACGGCGCGATGACGCTTCCTGCACTTCGTGACTACGTGCCCTGGCAGCTGCGCGACCTCGTCCCGCGCGCATTCGTGTCGTTGGCCATGTTCATCGTGTTCGGGGGCATCCCGGTCTTCGCCACCCTGCACTCCGCCCGGAACAACCCTGACTTCAATCCCGACGCCGTCGCCAACATCCTCAGAATGGTGTATGTCGGCGTCACGCCGCTCTGCCTCACGCTCGGGGCGTTCCTCTTCATGACGCGCAGCATCGCCGAAGACCGCGAACGGCAATACGTGCGCTTCCTGTTCTCGCATCCCGTGGCGCCGGCACCGTTCTACCTCAGCCGCTTCATCGCGGGCTTGGCGCTCTTCACGGTCTGCTTCCTGCCCGCGCCGCTGGCCGCCCGCTACTTGGGCGCTGACGTGCCGGTGCTCGGCACCATCGTCGCGATGCTGGCGACGCTGGTCCTGATCGGGGGCCTGACGACGCTCTGCGCGGCGTTCACCGAGAAGGACGGGCTCCTGGTCATCCTCGTGTACATGGGCACGCAGCTGCTCCAGCAACTGGGCGCACGGGAGGTCCTGTATGAATGGCTGCGGCCGCTCGTCCGGGGGCTGCCGCCCATCGAGACGCTGAAGCTCGTGCACAAGTCGCTCATCGAGGGCACCCCTTGGCCCGTCACCGATCTCGTGCTCGTGTTCGGCTACGGGATCGGCATGCTCGTCGCCGGACTCCTCGTCATCCGTCGCGCCCCGCTCGTCCGCTGACGCACTGATGCCGCCGCAGATCCTCACTCCGGACAGCGTGCATCGGGTCCGGCTCGCCAATGGGCTGACCATCCTCGCCCGCCGCGATCGCACCGCGCCGGTCGTCGCCATCGTCACCTGGGTGAAGGCCGGCTACTTCGACGAACCCGACGAGACCGTCGGCATCGCGCACGTCCTCGAGCACATGTACTTCAAGGGCACGCCGACGCGTGGCGTCGGCGAGATCGCCCGCGCGACCAAGCTCGCCGGCGGCTACCTGAACGCCGGTACCATCTACGATCACACGCACTACTACACGGTGCTGCCGGCCGACGGGCTCCGCGCCGGGCTCGATGTGCAGTTCGACGCCTACGCCAACTCGGTCATCGACGCCGACGAACTGCGCCGCGAACTCGAAGTCATCATCGAGGAGACCAAGCGCAAGGCCGACTCCGCGGGCCCGCTCGCGCTGGAGACGATGTTCGAGGTGCTGCACGACCGGCATCGCATCCGGCGCTGGCGCATGGGACGCGAGGACGAGCTCCGCGCGCTCACGCGCGACCAGCTCGTGGCATTCTACCGACGCTTCTACCGCCCCTCGAACACGGTGCTGGCCATTGTCGGGGACGTGGATCCCGCCGAGGCGATCCGTGAGGCCACGCAGCGCTACGCGGCGCTCGAGGACGCGCCGCTCACCCGCGATCGTGGACCGCTCGATATTCGGCCTGCGGGCTTCCGCCTGCGCGAGTGGGAGGGCGACATCGCGCAGACCGAGCTCGTCTTCGGCTGGCGCACGCCGAGCGCCGATCATCCCGACGCGCCGGCGCTCGATTGCCTGGCGACGGTGCTTGCCTCGGGCCGTGCCGCGCGGCTCGTGCGTGCGACGCGGGACCGACGCCTCGTCTCCAGCATCTCGGCCTACGACTACACGCCCACCGAGCTCGGCGTCTTCGTCGTGCATGCCACGGCGCCGCAGGAGCGCGCGCGCGAGGCCGCGCGCGCGATCGTCGACCAAGTCCGTCGCGTGCGCGAGGGCGACCTCACCGACGACGAACTCGCCCGGGCGCGGCAGCTCCTCGATGCCCAGTGGCTGCGGCGCCTCGAGAGCGCCGAGGGCCAGGCCAACTTCCTCGGCAGTTGGGAACTCGCCGGTGGCTGGGAACAGGGACTGGCCTATCAGGACGCGTTGCGGAACACGAGTGTCGCGCGCCTCACGGACGTCGCGCAGCGCTACCTGTCGCTCGACGGGGCCAGCCTCGTCGCGTATCGCCCGCGCGGCACCGAGGCGCTTGGCGCGAGCGCCACGGAGGTGCGCGCGCTTCTCGAAGCGCCGGGCGTCGCCCCGTTGGAGGTCACCGCGCCCGCGCCTGCGGTAAGCGCAGTCGCGCCGCGCCGGGCGCAGCTCGAACGCGTCGTCGATGGCGTGCACGTCTTCCGCACGGACGAGGATGTCCGCATCCTCGTCCGCCCGCGTCCAGGGGCCGCCCTCGCACACCTCGGCGCCTTCATCGCCGGCGGTGTCATTGACGAATCGCCGGACGTCTCGGGACTCTCGACGCTCATGGCGCGCACCATGCTGCGCGGCACCCAACGCCGTCACGCCACGCAGTTCGCCGAAGCCGCCGAACGGCTCGGCGGTTCGTTCAGCACGAGTGTCGGCTCGGAGGCGATGCAGTGGACGATCGGCGTCCCGACCGACCGCTATGCGGACGCCATGGCGCTGCTGGCCGAGCTGCTGACGGAGCCCGCGTTTCCCGAGGATGGACTCGAAGCCGAGCGGGCGATCGCCTTGGCGTCACTCGGGGCCCTGCGCGACGACATGTACCGCCAGCCGCTGCGGCTCGCCGCGGAACTCGCCTGGCCCAATCATCCCTACGGCCGCTCGACCCTCGGCACCGAGGACGCCGTGCGCCGCGTGACCGTCGCGCAGCTGCGCGACTGGCATGCACGCTCCGTGCTGCGCGCGCGCAGCGCCGTGGCCATCGTCGGGGACGTCGATCCGCAGCGCGCGGCCGATGAGATCGCCACGCGGCTTGTCGGGCTGCGTGGCGCCGACGCGCCGCGCATCGCGCGTCCGGCCTGGCCCAGCGCGTCCGCGGTCAACGTCGAGCCGCGCGACAAACGGCAGACGGCGCTGTCGATTCTGTTCGAAGGCCCGGCGCGCGACGAGGCGTCGCGCTTCGAGGCCGAGCTGTTAAGTGGCGTCGCCAGCGGGCTGGGCGGGCGATTCTTCGAGGAGCTCCGCGACCGGCAGTCACTGGCGTATACCGTGCTCGTGCGCCCGTACGTGCGCGCCGTCAGCGGCACCTTCGCCGCGTACATCGCGACCTCGCCGGACAAGGAAGAGATCGCGCGCGCCGGCCTGCTCAACGAGTTCGCCAAGCTGCGTGAAGACCTCGTCCATCCGCATGAGCTGGAGCGGGCGTTGCGCTACGCCATTGGTTCATGGAAGATCCGCCAGGCGAGCGGCGCGGCGGTGCTCGCCGACCTCGCGGACGCGTATCTGTGGGGCGAGCTGGAGGAGTTGGCGCGGTATCCCGCCGATCTCTCGCGCGTGACGCCTGAGAGCATGCGCACGTTGGCGCGGCGATGGTTCGATCCCGATCGACGCGTGGAAGGGGTGGTGCGCGGGCGGGCGTAGCCGCGCGTGACCACGCCCGGCGTCGGACCTCCCGCCGAGCACCGGCGCCTACGGCGCCGTTGTCCGGAAGGTGATGCCGCCTTGAGCGGCGGTGGGGCTATACACCACCGCGGGTTGTGCCCGCCCGCGCTGTCCAAAGACGTCACGACCCCAGCAATACGTCTGTCCGCCGGCCGTGAGTCCGCAGCCTATCCCGAAGCCCGTCGTGATGTCCACGAAGACCTGGCCTCCGGCGACCGGGGCGGGCGTGAGCTGGCGCGTCGTGTTGCCGTTACCTAGCTCGGCGTAGTAGTTCTCGCCCCAGCAGTAGGCAGCGCCCGATGTTGCTAGCCCACAGGTTTGGTTTGCACCGCTCCGCAGCTTGCTAAACGAAAGTCCGCCCGCAACGGGCGTCGGGGTCAGGGCATTGGTCGTTGAACCATATCCGACGAGCGTGCCATTGCCCCAGCAGTAGGCCTGGCCGGTCGATGCAAGCCCGCAGCTTGCTCCAATCACGGTTGAGACGTCAACGAAGGTAATCCCCGTGCTCGCCACGCGTGTTGGTATCGTCTGCGAGGTCGTTCCCCCGTATCCAAGTTGGCCACCTGCGCCGGCGCCCCAGCAGTAGATGTCACCATTCGCGACGACGCCGCAACTCTGCGACTGGTTCGTAGAGATGCGGGTGAACCGATGGCCGCCGTAAACTGGTCCGGGGGTCGCACGGGCGACCGTGCTGCTGTCACCGAGGACGCCAGTCGTGTTCTGCCCCCAGCAGTACGCCGTGCTGTCCGCGACAATGCCGCAGGCGTGGGAGAGACTCGCCGCAATGGCGATCCACTTATGCCCGCCCGGTATGATGGTGGGCGTTCCGGTGGTGTCTCCCCAGTGGGTCAGGCCCCAGCAGTAACCGGTACTGTCCGCGGTGATGCCGCAGGTGACTTGTCCCGTGCTGCGCTCGAGGCGCGCGAAGGTGACGCCCCCGACGACAGTGGTTGGAGCATTAAAAGACCCTTGGCCTGGAGACACGGTTCCGTTGCCAACCTGGCCGCTGCCATTGAGCCCCCAGCAGTACGCCGTCCCGCCGCCCGTCAGACCGCAGTGGTGGTTCCGGCCACCGCTGATGCTCGCAAAGTTGATTGCCCCCGACACGAGCGACGGCGTCAGCCCGTTCACACCGTCGGCCAGTCGACCATCGACGGAGAATCCCCAGCAGTGCACCGCACCACTCACGTCGACCGCGCAACGCGTCGCGTTTGCCACGCGCGCGAGCGCGGCGAATGAGTGCCCGCCTGCCACCAACTGCGGTGTGGTCGCTGCGACGTTAGAGCCACCGCCGGACAACGCACCGTTCCCCCAGCACCACACGGTGGCGTCGGCCTTTCGGCCGCAGCTTGCGTTGATGTTCGCCGAGATCTCGACGAAACGATATCCGAATGCCGCCGACACCGGCGTGCTGGAGCTCGCGGGTAGTCCCGAGGCGATACCGCGCGGGTACTGCCCCCAACACCACACATCTCCGCGCGCACTCAGACCGCACGCGGTGCCGTCGCCGAGGTCGAGATCGATGAAGCTCAGCCCGCCAACCACCGCTGTCGGGGTCAAGGACGGATTGACGCTGCCGTTGCCCAGTTGGCCTTCGGCTCCGGTACCCCAACAATATGCTGCGCCCTGGAGCGTGAGACCGCACGCGAAGCCTCGGTCTGCGCGAATGGTCGCGAACTTGAGGCCTCCAGATACAAGAGTCGGCACCGTCGCGATCGTTGTCGTGCCGTTGCCAAGCTGGCCGTTCTCGTTCGAACCCCAGCAGTAGCCGTCGTCCTGTAATGTCACACCGCAGGCGAACCCGCGCTGCGTGAAGCCAGTGCCGGTCCCCACAGAGATTGTCCGAAACACGAGTCCGCCCTGCACCGGGGCAGGAACGCTGCCGTCGCTCACGCCGCCGTCGCCCAGTTGACCGTTGGTCGTGGCGCCCCAGCAGTACGCGGCACCACCGGTGGTCAGGCCACACGATGTAGCAGTCGAAGTGGAAATCTCCTTCAACGAGAGGCCTCCCGAGACCGGCAATGGTAGGCCTTGGAACTCGGGTGTAGTGCCGTTCCCGAGGGTGGACGCGGTTCCAGCACTCAGGTAACCCCGACCCCAACAGTACGGCGCATCGGACGCCGCGATGCCGCAGACGGCATTTCCTACGCTCAGGATCGTCCGGCGCGGTGTTGGTGTCGGCGGGACGACATCGAATGGCAGGCTCTGGGCAGACGTCAATCCAGCGAGGGAGGCCTGGAGCACAAACCCGGTACCCGGCCGTCCCACGATCGTGCCTCCGCCGAACGTCGCAATTCCCGCGGAAGCAACGTTACCGATGAAGCCGTGGAGGCTTGCCCCCGATGGATTCGAGGACAGTGAGAGGACGATCACATCTGTACTGATCGGAACGACGTTCCCATACGCATCGTGTACCGCAACCGAGAAGCTGCCGAGCGTGTCCCCCGCCACGGCTCCGCTCGCTGGCTGCGTCACCCAAGCCAGAGTGGTCGCCGCCGCTGCCGTCACCGCAAACACTTGCGACGTATCCGCAGTCGTCACGCCACTCGACGCGACCAGCCGATACGCACTCCCGGCCCGCGTCAGCCGCAACCCACTGAAGGTCGCCCGCGCCGAGTCTCCGCTCAACGATGTTGTACCGAGTAGCGTCGCGCCCGCGTCACCGCCAATCAACGTGAGCGCAATCGGTGCGCCCGTAGACGCTCGATTTCCCAGCGCATCACGCGTCTCCACCGTCACGGAGACTATCGTGTCCCCCGCCACGATGGACGCCTGCGGCTCCGTCACGAACACCGTCGCCACCGCTGCCGTCGCGTACACACGGAACGCATCCGACGTGTCCGGCACCAGCCCCGGTGCCGACCCGATGAGCCGGAAGGCCGTGCCCGCCGCCGCGATCGATAGCCCCGTGAACGTCACCTTGCCCGTATCCGCCTTCACCTTCGTGGTCCCGCCCAGCGTCGCCACCAGCGGGCTCACGTTCAACGACGCCGTCACGGTATCGGCGAAGCCGCGCGCAACGTTGTCGTACGCGTCGTACGCCGTCAGCGAGAACGGTGCGAGGGTCGCACCGGCGGCCGTCGAATCGGTCGGCGCGGCCGTCACCGCAAGGCGCGCCGCCGCGGCCGGCGTCACCGCGAACGCCGCCGAGGTATCCGGCGTGAGGCCGTCCGCTGCAACGCGCAGGCGATACCCGGCCGCCGCCACGCGCACGCTCAGCCCCGTGAACGACGCGATGCCCGCACTCGCGGCCCGTGCCGTGTCGCCGAACAACGCGGCGGTACCGCCCAGCAGCGAGACCGTGACCGCGTTCGTCGCCGTCGGCACGAAGTTGTTGTAGGCGTCCTCGACGCCGACCCCCACACGCAGCGTCGTGTCGCCTGCGACGACGCTCGTGAGCGGGTCGCTGACGACCACTACGCGTGCCGGCGCCGCCGGCTTCACGCGAATCGCCGCCGTCGTATCCGGCGCCAACGCCGCGGCGGTGAGCGCCAGCCGCACGCCCGACTCAGCTTTCGTCAGCGCGAGACTGTCGAAGCGCGCGACGCCGGCCGTCGCCACCCGCGCGCGCCGGCCCAGCAGCGGGCCGGCACCGATCGGTGCGATGCGCACCGAGTCCGCGAACTGCGGTGCGCGGTTGCCGAAGGCGTCCACCGCCTCGACCTCGAGCGTCGGCAGCAGCGTGCCGGCCACGCTGCTGTCCGGCGTGGCGCCGATCGCACGCAGCGCCACCGGGCTCGCCGCAAGCACGGCGAAAGTGTCGCTCCGCACCGGTGGCAGTGCGCCCGCCCGTAGCTCGACGAGCGCGCGTGGCGCGGCCGTCAGCGGACGCAAGCCCACGAAGCTCGCGACGCCGCCCGCGGGCACGCGCGCGACGGCGCTGCCCAGCGGCTGGCCCGCGGTGTCGACCAGCGTCGCGCGCACTGTATCCGCGAACGTCGGCACCGCGTTGCCGAAGCGATCGACCGCGCCGACCGAGAGTTGGGGCAGGGAGTCGCCGGCCCGCACCGACGGAGGCGTCACGCCCGTCACACGCGCCGCGACGGCGCTGTCCGGCACCGCAATGACCGTCAGCGCCGCGCTGCCGCTCCCGCGCGCGGGCGCGGCCGTCACGCCGTAGGTCCCCACCAGGTTCGGTAGCCGGAACCGGACACTCGCCTCGCCCTGCGCATCCGAGCGCGCCGAGGTGCTGTCGAGGGTCACCCCTACCGCCGTGAAGCGGACCTCTGCATCGCGCAGCGGCAGGCCATCGCCGCCGAGCACGCGCACGCGGAACGAGGCGCCCGTCGTCGCCACCGTGTCAGTGAGCGTGGCGCTGCCGACCACCTGCAGCTGCGCGGGCAACGGCTGCACGGCGATCGTCACCGTGTCGCGCGCGCCGGTATACGTCGAACCCACGAGCCGCGCCGTTCCACGCTGCGGGCCGAGGACGAATCGTCCGTCGAGGGCCGACGACACCTGCGCGACGGTCGTATCCAATGACGCCCAGACCAACGGTACGCCCGCCACCACCGCCGACGTCTGGTCGCGCACCGTCGCGCTCAATCCAAGCGTATCGCCCGCGAAGCCGACCGCTGGCGCTTGGTCCACCTCGATCTGCAACGTGCGCCCGGAGCCGGGGCCCACGTACGTGAGCGGGACGCTCACCGGCGACGGAGGTGGTCCATCGCCCTGGTTCGCGAACAGGATGCGCACGGCCACGGGCTCCGAGCGGAACAGCGTGTTGCCCGCCCCGTCCCGGAACTCGGCGACCGTCCGTACCTCGCTGGTGCCCTCGCCGACCTGCACCGGCACCGACAGCGTGATGTCGCTGCCGTCCCCCGGGAACGTGAGCACCGTGTCCGCGAGTCGTGCGCCGACGATCGTCGTGATGAGCACGCGCACCGAGCCGACCGGCAGTGGGGCAGGCGCACCATCGAGCAGGAAGACCGGTCGCACCCCTTCCATGATGCGTACGTTGCCCGGTCCAGTGACGCGCTCGGCGCAGGCAAGCGAGACGACGAGTAGCGCGATGGCACTCGTGATGACAGCGCGCGACCAGCGCGCCAACGGGCGAGATTCGATCATCGGGGTCGGCATGCCGCCGCGGGCGGGGTCGTGCTGCTACGCTACCGCCCGCGACGAGTCGCTGCAACCACGCTAGCGCCGCTGCGCCGCAGAATGACCTAGGGCAGCGTTCAGCCAGCGCACCATCGGCAACAGCACCGCGTAGTCCTTCATCACCGTCGCCACCAGCTTCGGCGACAGCGCCTCCGCGTCCGTCAGCGCGCGCGATGCCGTGAACGAATTGAAGCGCAGCAACTCCGCGGCCGGATGCAGCGGGTCCACGCCCCGCGGCACGCGCGTCAGCTTCACCCCGGGTTCGTCGTCCGTCAGCCCGCCGAAGCGCTTCACGAACGCCGGCGCCTTGAGCAGCTTGGCGAACGGCCGGTGATCCTCCAGCAGGCGATCGCGGATGATGTTCAGCGCGGGCCGCGGCGGCATCCAATAGCCGGCCGCGATGATCGACGCGCTGGGCTCCAAGTGGAAATAGAACCCCGCGCCGCCGTGCGCCTCGCCCACACTCTTGCCCACGCCGCGGCCGGCGTCGCGATGGAAGACCCACAGCGCCGCATGCGTCTTGTACGGCGACTTGTCCTTCGAGAAGCGCACGTCGCGGTGGATGCGGAACAGCGCGCGCTTCGGCGGGGCCACGAACTCCGGCGCCAGCGTCGCGAACTGGATGTCGAGCTCCTCGGCCAAGCGCTGCAGCGGCTGCTTCACCGCGCGCTCGTAGACGGGGCGGTTCGCCTCGAACCACCCCTTCTCATTGTGCCGCTTGAGTCCCTTGAGGAACTTGAGCGACTCCACCGGGAAGCCCGCGAACGCGCTCACGACGCACTCACGGCTGCGGCGTGCGGGGCGGATTCGGGAGCCGCGGGCCGTTCGGCGCGCCGACGACCGTCGTCAGCGAGCGATGCCCGTTGGGGCCGACGGCTCGCACGCCCACCCACACGTCGTCGAGCTGCTCGTCCAGCAGGAACGTCGTCACGTTGCCCGTGGGCACGATACGCGTGTAGGTCGGGGCCGTCGTCCGGCGCACGAGCAGTTCGTACGCGATCACGCCGGGCACGGTATCCCAGCGGATGTTGAAGCTCTGGCCGCCCGATTCCCGGTCACGCCCGTAGGCCGTGCGCACCGGGCGCGACGGCGCCGCCGCCAACGACACCACGGTCGCGAGATTCAGCCGCGCCACCTTCGCGATGTAGCCGAAGTTCACATGCTCGAACGTGTCCGTCACCAGGTGCTGCCGCTTGTAGTTCTCCAGCCGCTCGGAGAAGCGCAGCGCGGGAATGCCGAAGCGATGGAAGGGCGCATGATCGCCGCCGCGACCGAGCCGGTCGAGGCGCAGCACCGGCAGCACCTCGAAGTCCGGTTGGTACACGGCCCCCACCGCCCACACGTAGCGCGCCAGCTCCCCGCCGCCCACGGCCAGCGAGTCCACCGCGAACACGCGCACCGACGTCGAGTCCACGCGGCCATCGTCGGCGACCACGTTGCCGATGATGTCGTCCGTGAACGCCGCCGTCACCGTCTTGCCCTCGCGCTGCAGCCGCTCGGCGAACTGCGTGGAGCCGAGCAGGCCCTGCTCCTCGCCGGTGTAGAGCACGAAGGCGATGGTCGCATCGAGCCCCTGCGGGAAATGCTTGCCGACTACCCGCGCCAGCTCCATCACCGCGACCGTGCCCGAGCCGTCGTCATCCGCGCCCGGCGCATCGCCGGTAGCGTCCATCGGGTTCGGCGACGAACACACGCAGGAATCGAAGTGCCCACCCATCACGATCACGCGGTTCGGATCCTTGCCCGGCAACCACGCCACGACGTTCACGATCGGCCAGCGCGGCCGTTCGATGTGCCGCGTGATCACCGCCGTGCCCGTGTCGTACTCGACCTTCAGGCAGCCGCCGCAGTCGCGCGAGTACTGCTGCAGCTGGCTGTAGATCCAGCGCCGTGCCGCACCCACGCCGCGCGTGCTGGAGACCGTGTCGCTCATCGTGTGCCGCGTCCCGAACGAGACCAGCACGGAATCCAGTGCCCGCAGCCGCGCCGGCGACACGTCGGCCAGCGCCGCCGCGATCCGCGGGTCGCGCTGCAGGCCCATGGTGGACGGCGCCTGCGCCGCCATCGGCAGCGCAACCAACGACAGGAGCCCGACAAACGAAAGGGAGCGCAGCCGCGCTCCCAGGGTGGAAATCGACATGAGCGTCAATGGTTCAGGGAAGACGAGAACTGCAGTTACGAGTTGGAAGTTGTGAGTTGGGAGAGCAGTTGCGCTTCACTTTCAACTCGCAACTCCCAACTCACTACTGCAGTATCAAAACATCGACATGGCAAGGAACGACCGCAGCGAGTCATTCGTCGCGCGCAGCCGCCCGGAGAGCAGCCGCACGCAGCTCCACAGCACCTTGTACGCCAACTCGCGGTTGAAATCGAGCAGCAGCTCGAAGTCGCTGCGCGAAATCGTCAGCACCTTGGTCCCGCCATTGGAGATCGCGTCCGTGGAGCGCTCGGACCGGTCGAACACCGACATCTCGCCGAACAGGGCGCCCGGCTTCAATACGGCCAGGGCCTCCTCACCGCTGCCGGGCACGACGCGCGAGATGCGCACCTCACCCTCGAAGATGAGGTAGAGCCGGTTTCCGGCCTCGCCTTCCTTGAAGATGTACTCGCCGCTCACGAATTCCTTCGTGCGGCAGACCTCGGCGACGCGCGCAAGTTCGCCGTCGTCGAGGTCCTGGAAGATGGCGACGCCGCGCAACAGCGCGACCGTATCCGGCATCGTGGCCTCTGGTGGTGCGGGGAGGGGACCCTGCGAAGCTACCCCGTGGAAACTAGGGGGGGCAAGCGGTGGTGTCATGTCGGCGCGCCGCGGTAGCTTGCAGAATGCGACGGCTGTTGCTGATTTTCACCTGCGCTGCGCCCCTCGGCGCGCAATCTGCGTCGTCCGACGACCCGCGGCGCGTCCCGCTGCGACCGCAGGGGGAACTGCGCGTCGAGGGCATCGCGGCGGAGGCGCCGGGGGCGGTGGTGGGGCTCGGCGTCAACGTGCGGGCCGGCTGGTATGTGCGCATCGGCGGGGCCATTGCCGGCGGCGCGCGCTGGAGCGATGCCTCCGCCCCGATCGGCCAGGTTCGCGCCGACGCCACCGTGCGCTTCCTGCTCGATCCCTTCGCCGAGCGCCGCCGTGGATTGTACGGGGGCGTCGGGCTGAGCACGACGCAGTTGGGCGGCGGCGTCGGCGCGCAGGCGCCCCAGCTGCTCGTGCTCGCCGGGGTCGAATCCCAGCCGCGCAACGGTCGCGCCTGGGCGCTCGAAGTGGGACTCGGCGGCGGTCTGCGCGTCGGCCTCGTGCGGCGCAGCGCACGCCGCGACGGCTATCGCTAGCCCGCGAAAGTCCCCAAACGCATGAAGCCCCGGCGCTCGGCCGGGGCTTCAGACATCACGCGGCGCTGACCGCGTCTGCCGTCGCGGACTTCCGCACCGGCGGAGCGGCGAAGCGCTCACCCAGGACGCGGAGGTCGGCAATCTGCTGCTTGCTGAGTTCGTGATACCGCTCCGAGAAGTACTGCATCGTCTCGTTGAACCACTCGGTCTGGTGCTCCGGAAGGGCACCGATCACGCCACAGCTCATGATGTGCTGGAACAACTCATTGCGCGCGTCGTCGAAGGGCGACGTCGCAGCGGTCCGTACCGGACCGCGATTCTTCTGTCGGCTCATCTCGTCCCGTGTAAGGTGAGAATGGACGGTTCGTTCCGCCCATCGTCGAAAGCTAATCGGTGCTCTGCCATTCTCCTACCCCACCAAACCGGATAGTTTGCGGGGGTTCCTGTCACAATGTGTCCCTCCCGGAGAGATCCAGTGGCCCGTAAGTCGTCCGGTTCCAAGAACTCATTTGGCGCGATCGTCGCCGTCGTCGCCGTGGTCGGTGTCGCCGCCATCGGGTACGTCGTGTCGCGCCCGCGCGCCGTCCAGCAGATCGACCCCGCCAGCCTGCCGCGGGTCGCGGCCGCCGGCATCCTCAAGGGCAATCCGAACGCGCCCGTGCAGGTGATCGAGTTCGCCGACTTCGAGTGCCCGGCCTGCGGCAACTTCGCCATGGTGACGGCGCCGGACGTCATGAAGCGCCTCGTCGAGACCGGGCAGGTCGCGTTCCGCTTCTATGACCTGCCGCTCGAGATGCACCGCAACGCCGTGCCCGCGCACAACGCGGCGCACTGCGCCAACGAGCAGGGTCGCTTCTGGGAGATGGCCGACCTGATCTTCGCCGGCCAGTTCGACTGGAACACACAGGCCTCGCGCAACCCGAAGCGCATCTTCCAGGGCTACGCCGACCGCCTCGGCCTCGATGTCGACAAGTGGAGCGAGTGCGTGGACTCCGGCCGCATGTTGCCGCAGATCTTCGCGAACCGCGAGGAAGCCGGCCGCTATCGCGTGCGCTCGACGCCGACCTTCGTGATCGGCGGGCAGGTCGTCGAGGGCTCGATTCCGTACGACGAGTTCAAGCGCTACGTGGACGCCGCGCTCGCGCAGGCGACCACCATGGCCCAGCCGCCGCGGAACTAACGGCAACAGCGGTCACCACGAAGTCACGAAGGGCCTCGCGACGATCGTTCGGGCCCGCGACCCCAAGAAGCATTGCTTCTTGGGCGTCGCGGGCCCGAAAGTCTATTGCGGCTCCCTTCGTACCTTCGTGGTGAACGCCGTTCAGCCTTCGTCCTTCTCGTACTGTTCCTTCAACGCCGCGACTACGTTCGGATCCGCGAGCGTCGTCGTGTCCCCCAGCGCCCGCCCCTCGGCGATGTCGCGCAGCAGGCGCCGCATGATCTTCCCCGAGCGGGTCTTGGGCAGGTCCGCCGAGAAGAGCACGTCATCCGGCCGCGCCAACGCGCCGATCTTCTTCGCCACGAACTCGCGGAGATCGTCGCGCAGCTCGGAGCTCTTGTGGAAGCCGTCGCGCAGCGTGACGAACGCGCAGACCGCCTGGCCCTTGAGCTCGTGGGCCTTGCCCACCACCGCCGCCTCGGCCACTGCGGGATGCTCGACCAGCGCCGATTCGACTTCCATGGTACCGATCCGGTGCCCCGCGACGTTCAGGACGTCGTCCACGCGGCCGAGCAGCCAGAAGAAACCATCGGCATCGAGCTTCGCGCCGTCGCCGGCAAAGTAGAGGTCGGGCCGCCCCGCCCACTTCGAGAAGTAGGTCTCCACGTAGCGCGCGTCATCGCCCCAGATCGTGCGCAGCATCGACGGCCAGGGCTTGGTCAATACGAGCAAGCCGCCGCCGCTGGTGAGCTCGTTCGCCTGCGCGTCCATCAGCTTTGCCGAATACCCGGGCAGCGGCTGCGTCGCCGAACCCGGCTTGGTGGCCGTGAGCCCGGGCAGCGGCGAGATGACGATCGAACCGGTCTCGGTCTGCCACCAGGTGTCCACCACCGGGCAACGGTTGCCGCCGATGTGCTCCTGGTACCACATCCAGGCTTCAGGGTTGATGGGCTCGCCGACGGAGCCGAGGAGGCGCAGCGTCGAGAGGTCGTGCCGCCGCGGATGCTCCACGCCCCACTTCATGAACGCTCGGATCGCGGTCGGCGCCGTGTAGAAGACCGTAACGCCGTGCCGTGCGATGATGCTCCAGAAGCGATCGCGCTCGGGCCAGTCGGGCGCGCCTTCGTACATCACGCAGGTCGCGCCGTTGGCGAGCGGGCCGTAGACGAGGTACGTGTGCCCCGTGATCCAGCCCACGTCGGCGGTGCACCAGAAGACGTCTTCTTCCTTGAGGTCGAAGACCATCTTGGTCGAGCTCGCCGCACCGGTGAGGTACCCCCCCGTCGTGTGCACGATGCCCTTCGGCTTCCCGGTCGTGCCCGACGTATAGAGGATGAAGAGCACGTCCTCGGCGTCCATCGGCTCCGGCGCGCACTGGTCGTTGGCATGCTGCATCAGCCGGTGATACCAGTGGTCGCGGCCTTCCTTCATGTCCACGTGCGCTTCCGTGATCGGCCCCGACGTGCGCCGCTGCACGACCACCACGTGCTTGACGGTCGGGCATTCCTCCAGCGCCTTGTCCGTGTTGCGCTTCAACGGCACGATCTGCCCGCGGCGGTAGCCGCCGTCGGCGGTGATGACGACCTTGGCCTGCGCGTCGTTCATGCGGTCGCGCAGCGACTCGGGCGAGAAGCCGCCGAAGACGACGGAATGGATGGCCCCGATGCGCGCACAGGCGAGCATCGCGATGGCTGCCTCGGGCACCAGCGGAAGATAGATCCCCACGCGGTCGCCCTTCTGCACGCCGAGTCCCTTGAGGACGTTGGCGAAGGTTCGCACCTCGCGCGCGAGCTCCCAGTACGTGAGCGTGCGGCGGTCGCCGGGTTCGCCTTCCCACACGATGGCGGCCTTGTTGCGGCGCGCCCCGTCGAGATGCCGGTCGAGGCAGTTCGCACTGACGTTGAGCTGCCCGCCGAGGAACCACTGCGCGTGCGGCGGCTGCCAGTCGAGCACGCGGTCCCAAGGCTTCGTCCATCGCAGCGTCGCCGCCTGCTCGGCCCAGTACTGGATGAAATCGGCGTCGGCGGCGTCGTGGAGGCGGCGGTCGTTGATGTGAGCCTGCGCAGCGAAGGCCGGCGGCGGCGGGAACGAGCGGGTCTCAACGAGGAGGTCGCGGATCTCGGTCATGGGTCAATCCTAACGCGACACGTCCGCCGGTACACCGGTTTCGTCGCGTTCCGTCTGTGCCCCGGAAGGGCGACAGCCACGAAGACACGGAGCCACGAAGGAAGTGGTCGGGTGCGCGGGTGCGGTCCCAGTCAAAGCCTGGTCGTGAGGATCTGCCAGCCTTCGTGTCTTCGTGCCTTCGTGGTGAAGGCAGTTCTGTCGTAAATATCGACACCGACGCGTATTTTGCCAGAAGTGCCGCGCCCTGCACGAAAAACCGAAGAAATCACGATGTGATACCACGATAAGTCGAGTAAGGACAGCAACTTACGAATCGCACAATCTGGCACGCATCTCGCCATTCCATGTCTGTGGCGTGCAGTTCGCCACACCGACAAGAGCAAACCCGTCGCGAGGCGGGGACGCAAAGCCAGGAGTCTCGGATTCTCGAGATCGTCCGGTTGCCGAAGTGACCGCATCGCAGGACCCAGACGCGGGGACAACGGGAGCAACGAAGGTCGGGTGGTGGGCACGCCTCTCACTTGGAGGACGCTGCAATGACCGCATCACCCACCTTGGCCACGGACGTGGACCGCATGGCTCCCCTCGCTTGTCCGCCCCATCTCACCACCGAGACTCGCGTTGAGTTCCGCACCGAAGCGCTGCAGGCGCTCGACGCGGCGTTCGCCGCCGGGGCCGCGAGCGTAGAGCTCGACTTCTCGGCCGTCGTCGACATCGACGCCAGCGGGCTGGGTGTCCTCGTGCTCCTTCAGAAGCGCGCGCGCGAGCGCGGCATGCGTGTGCGGCTCCATGCCGTGCCGAGCGCCGTCGAGCGCCTCTTCGATGAGACACGGATGGGACCGCTGTTCGACATCGAGCGCACGGGCTGATTGGGCGGCGCCGTCCCGTCGGGACGGCGCCGCGGGTAACTTTCCGAGGATGCCGCTCGCCTCGGACCGCAAGTCGTGACCCCGCTGCTCGAAGCCCGCCGCCTCGTGCGCGCCTTCGGGACGCGCCAGGCCGTCAACGACGTCTCCTTCGGCATCGCGGCCGGTGAGGCCCTCGCGCTCTTCGGTCCGAACGGGGCCGGCAAGACGACGCTCCTGCGGCTGCTCGCCGGCCTGCTCAAGCCCAACAGCGGGTCGGCGGCCATCGCCGGCGCCGCGCTCCCGGCCCCCCATGCCCGGGCCCGCGTCGGACTGATCTCGCACCGCACCATGCTCTACGACACGCTGACCGCGCGCGAGAACGTGCGCTTCGCGGCACAGCTGCACGGCGTGCCGGATGCCGAGTCGGTGACGCAGCACGCCCTCGAGCAGCTGCGCGTCGCGGACCGCGCCGACGTGCCCGTCCGGGCGCTCTCGCGCGGCCTGCAGCAGCGCGTCGCCATCGCCCGCGCCATCGTGCATGGGCCGGACGTGCTGCTCGCCGACGAGCCCTACACCGGCCTCGATGAACAGGGCGCGAGCGCCCTCACCGGATTGCTGCTCGAGCGCCGCAGCGCCGGTGCCGCGCTGGTCGTCGTCACCCATGCGCTCAGCGAGGGCCTTGCCGTCGCGTCGCACGCCGCCGTCATGCGGGCCGGCAGCTTTGTCCGCCACGAGCCCACGCAGGGGCTCGACGTCGCACGCTACGCCGCCGAATACCGGGAGCTCTTCGCATGAACCGACCCCCCGGCCTGCTCGGCGCCGCCTGGCTGATCGCCCGCAAGGACCTCGCCATCGAGTTCCGCTCGCGCTCGGCGTTCCTCTCGGCGTTGGTGCTCTCGCTGCTCTCGCTGGTGATCTTCTACTTCGCCTGGGATCCCACCGCCGTGGCCGCCGTGGACGTCGCGCCTGGCATCCTCTGGGTGACGTTTACGTTTTCCGGCCTCCTCGGCCTGCACCGCAGCTTCGGGGTCGAGGCGCAGGAACGCGCGATGGACGCGCTGCTCGTCGCGCCGGTCGCGCGCGAGTCCATCTTCCTCGGCAAGGCGCTGGCGAACTTCGCGTTCGTGCTGGGAGTTCAAGTGGTGGCGCTGCCTGCGCTGGCGCTGTTCTACAACCTGCCGCTCTCGGTGGTCGTCGGTCCGCTGGCGCTGGCGATGCTCCTCGCGGCCATCGGACTCACCTGCGTCGGGACGCTGTTCGCCGGCATTACGTCCAACACGCGCATGGCCGAGCTGCTGCTGCCGGTGCTCGCGCTGCCGTTCTTCGTCCCGATCGTGCTCCCGGCGGCGCAGGTCACCGCCAAGCTGCTCGCGGGACGCCCCGTGGACGAGTCGCTGGGCTGGTTCCGTATCCTGCTCGCCTTCGACCTCGTCTTCCTGTACGCCTGCATGCTGACGTTCCCGTTCACGCTCGAAGACTGACCTGATGACTGCTCCCGCTTCCGTACGCCCCCGCCGCGGCATCGACTGGCTGATGGTCGCCGCCGTCGCGCTCATGACCGCGGCCTTCGTGCGCGCCATCTACTTCACGCCGCCTGACCGCCTGCAGGGCATGGCGCAGAAGATCTTCTACGTGCACCTGCCGTCGGCGTGGGTGGCGTTCCTCGCCTTCGGCCTGACGGCGATCGCCGGCGGGGTGTGGCTCTTCATCAAGGACCCGCGCCTAGATCGCTTCGCGGAGTCCTCGGCCGAAGTCGGCGTGATCTTCACCACCGGCGTCCTCGTCTCCGGGCCGCTCTGGGGCAAGCCGATCTGGGGCGCCTGGTGGGTCTGGGACGCCCGCCTCACGCTGACGCTGTTTCTCTGGTTCCTCTACCTCGGCTACCTCGTGCTGCGCGGCGCCGTCGATGATCGCCAGGCCCGGGCGCGGTACAGCGCCGTCGTGGGCATCCTCGGCGCGCTGCTGATCCCGTTCATCCATCTCAGCGTCTACCTCTTCCGCACGCAGCACCCGACGCCGATCGTGGCCAATCCGACCGGCATCCAGATGCCGGCGGTGATGATCACGACGCTCTTCCTGGCGCTCGGGGCGTTCACGGTGCTCTACATGGCACTGGTGCGCCAGCGCATGGCGCTCGCCGCGGAACGCGACGCGCTGCTCGACGCTACCACCGCGGAGTCCTGATGCCAGAGAACGCGATCTATTACCAAGTGGCGTACGGCGCGCTCATCGCCATGTTCGTCGGCTACGCCCTCTCGATCCGCCTCCGTCGCGCCGCCGTCGCCCGCAAGCGCGAGGCGATGGAGCGCGCACGGTGATCCATCCCTGGAAGGACCTGCCGCCGGGCCGTCAGGCGCCGGAAGTCGTCACCGCGGTGATCGAGATCCCGCAGGGCGCGCGCAACAAGTACGAGCTCGACAAGGAGTCGGGACTCTTCCGGCTCGACCGCGTGCTCTACTCGGCGGTGCACTATCCTGGCGACTACGGGCTCATCCCGCGCACGCTGCACGAGGACAACGACCCGCTCGACGTGCTCGTGATGATCAAGGAGCCGACCTTCACGGGCTGCCTGATCGACGTGCGGCCGGTCGGCGTGCTCAAGATGCTCGACAAGGGCGAGCCGGACGACAAGATTCTCGCCGTGCCCGTCGACGACCCGATGCACGGTGAGTACTTCGACATCGCCGACCTCCCCGGGCACTATCTCCGCGAGATCGAGCACTTCTTCGCGATCTACAAGGACCTCGAGGGCAAGCGCGTCGAGGTCGTCGGCTGGGGCAAGAGCGATGAGGCCATGCGCATCATCGACGAGAGCATCGTCCGCTACGCCGACGCGTACCTCTCGCAGGGACCGTAGGACCGGCCCCCGCAGCGGCTCACTCGCCGCTGCCGAGCCACTGCCGCATCTGCGCGCGGAATGAACTCTCGCCCTCGCGGCGCGGTACCTTCGTCACCACGGTGATGCCCCCCATCATCGTGCTCCCCGTCACGCGGATGGTCGGCGCACCCGGCACGCCGGCCTTCGATTTGTCGGACACGGAGCCCATGAACGTCGAGCAGTCGACGTCCGCCGGGAGTCCGGGGGGCAGGATCACCTTCAGCTCGCCCATGATGACGTCGACGTAGATGTCGACGCCCTCGGCGGGGATCGGGGCTTCGCGGAAGTCGAGCACGAGGCTGCCCATGATCGTGTTCGCCACGATGACCGGCGTCGGCGACCACGCGCCCTCCTTGCGGATCTCGCTCATGAACGCCGCGTAGCGCTTCTCGCCGGGTCCGAGCCCGCCCTGATGGCGCCGGCCGCTGCGCAGCTGGCCGTCGCTCGGCGACATGGGCGCCGGACGCGGAGCCGGCGGCGCGACGTTCGGCACGGGCACCGGCACTTCGCCGAGTCGCGCGACCTGGATCGCCGGCAGGCCGTCGAGCACCGTGAGGAGTTGCGTACGATCGGCCGACTTGTACACGCGCTCGAGCCGCGCTTCCAGCTCGCCCGTCGTGAGTTGGTCGCGCGCGTACGCGGCGCAGAGCTTCTGGACGACGTCTTCGCGTTCGAGCTCGAGGGTCATGGCCGAAAACTACGCGGCGCGGCGGCCCTGCGTTACAGGCCGGCGGCGCTCAGGGCTCGAGCCGTCGATACGCCCCGCGATAGTAGAGCAGGGGATTCCCCTCGCGCAGCTCGGCCGCGCGCACTTCGGCGACGAGGATCGTGTGATCGCCGGCCGGATGCCGCGCCGTCACCGCGCACTCGAGCGAGGCCAGGGTGCCGCCGAGCAGCGCGACGCCGGTCTCGCCTCGCGTGAGGTCCACGCCCTCGAAGCGGTCGATCTCGCGCTCGGCGAAGCGCCGCGAGAGCGCCTCCTGCCCCTCGGCGAGGATGTTCACGGCAAACGTCTCGCAGTGCTCGAGCACCGGCGCGACCGACGCGCCGTTGTCGATGCAGACGAGGATCATCGGCGGGGTGAGCGAGAGCGACGAGAAGGCGCTCACGGTCATGCCGAAATCATGGCCGTCGCGGTCGCGCGCGGTCACGATGGTGACGCCGGAAGCAAAGCGCGCCAGCGAGGCGCGGAAGGTCGTGGGATCGAGGGTCACGTGCTGCATAGCTTAAGGAATCAAGAAGAAGATTGCCGCCGTTGCCCCGATGAACGTCGCGCAGAGGTTGACGGTGTCATTGGTCATCCAGCGCCAGCCGCGGCCGTGTTCGGTGGCGACGCCGCAGTCATGCGTGGCGCGTTCCGTCCATCGGGCACAGCGGGCGCAGCGGCGTTTCGCCTGGACGGTGGCGCCGAGCAGGCTATCGCCGAGGCCGCCGACGATGCCGGCCCCGGTGATGGCCATGAGCACCGCCGGCGTGGCGAGCTGCAAGGCGACCGCCGCACCCGCGACGGCCAACGCGCCCGCCGCGCCGCCGATGGTTCCCGGCCACGTCACGCCGCCGGACAGGCCCGGTTCCATCGGGCCGCCGCCGATGATGCTGCGCGGTGCTCGGCCCACGAGCAGGCCGATCTCCGTAGCCCACGTATCCGCGGCCGCTGCGGCGAGTGCCCCGAGCGCGGCGACGCTGCACCACGCGGTGCCACTCAGCGTCGCGGCGAGAGCGGCAATCGCGTACACGCCGCCGTTGGCTACGACCTGCGTCGCCGTGCGCGCGCTGGTCGCGGGTAACGTCGCCGCCGTGCGCGCGTGCTTGGCCGCCGCCCCGACTCGCGTGAGCGCGCTGGACGCCACGAACCAGCCGATGAGCAGCACGGCCCACGCCCAGCCGGCCGCAGCGCTTGTCGCGCCGACGAGCACGGCCGCGATCGCACCGCTCTTCGAGAGTGCGTGGGCGCGGCAGGCGAGGCTCGCCACCACCGCGGCGGCCAGGAGCCCGACCAGCCCGCGAAGGATCAGGGTCGCGGTCCGCGCGGGTCGCGCGTCTCGTGCATCAACGTGATGGCGCGCTCGCGCAGCGTGGCCGGCGCGCGTTCGGAGGCACCGACGCGGCGCATCGCGCGGCGGTACGCCCGCGCCGCCGCCATCACGTGCCGGCACGCCGCGCAGCGTGCCGCGTGCGCTTCCACCCGAGCCACCGTCACGGCGTCGGCCTCCTGCGCGACCACGTCATCGACATGGGCGCGGATCGCAGTGCAGTCTGCAGTAGGGTCGGTCGGGGGGAGCGTGTCTTGCATCGATCGTCGTGCTGGGAGTGCCACGGACACTCACTCAACCATTAAGTTCCGCCACGGTTCCCAGTAAGACTCCTACCCCCAGGCCGTGTCCGCAACCGTCGATCCCCTCGTTCCGCTGGCGCTCCTGGAAGCGGTCCGCACCGTCGACCTCCCCGATGAGGAACTCGAGACGGAGTTCGTCGAGGAGCTGCGCATCAAGCGCTTCGGCCTGAGCGATACCGTGCATGCGCAGATCCGGCGGTACCACGAGGCCGTGAAGCGCGGCCAGCGGCCAACCGAGGACGAGGCGGCGGGCATCGCGCGCCTCATTGGGCGCCGACCGGACGCCGAGGCGGTCTTCCGCGAGGCCGGTCGCAACGTCGCGCGCCGGACGTACCAGCGCGTGCCCGCCCTCACCAAGAAGCTCACGCACCTGCTGCCGTCATTGCTCGCGCGGCCGCTGGCGCTGGCGCAGATCCGCAAGATCGGCCAGCGCTACCTCGGCGGCGACGTGCGGCGCGTCGGGGCGTCCATCCACCTCGACGTGAAGTCCTCGGTCACCCTCGACGCGGCCGCAAAGCAGGTCGGCTGCACCTTCTACGAAGCGGCGCTGCGCGAACTCATGCAGCAGCTCGTCGATGGCGTCGGGGCCGTGGAGCATGTGCGCTGCGCCTCCCGCGGCGAGGGCACCTGCGAATGGCGCGCCCAATGGCGCGCGGTGCGCTGACATGCTGAGCACCTCGACGCTGCCCCAGCTGCAGGCTGCGCTGCGCGACGCCAAGCTCGACGGCTGGCTCGTCTACGACTTCCGCGGGCTGAATCCCGTCGCCGCCGGCGTGCTCGGCATCCGCGGCATGGTGACGCGCCGCATCTTCGCGTGGATTCCCGCCGAAGGCACGCCACAGGCCATCCAGCATGCCATCGAGCCCGGCCCGTGGGCGCAGTGGCCCGCCGCCTGGCCCGCGCACGTGTACTCGGCGTGGCGCGACCTCGAGGCGCTGCTGCCCACGCTGGTGAAGGGCAAGCGCATTGCGATGGAGTACGCCGCGGGCGATGCCGTGCCGGTGGTGGACCGCGTGCCGGCCGGCGTCATTGAACTCGTGCGCGCCGCCGGCGCGGAGATCGTCTCGAGCGGCGAGCTCGTCACGCAGTTCTTCGCTGTGTGGACCGAGGCCGAGACGCAGTCGCATCGGGAGCACGCGGAGTTGCTGCGGGGGTTCGCGCACGCGGCCTTTGCCCGCGTCGGCGCCGCGATCGCCGCCGGCACGCCCATCCACGAGCACGAGGTGATGGCCTGGCTGCAGCAGCAGTTCGCCGCGCATGGCCTGTTCACCGACCATGGTCCGAACGTCTCGGC